>JAQTPY010000003.1 GCA_028712445.1 Minisyncoccota bacterium
CTGGAAAGTAAAAAATATGATTGTCTGGCACTTGCCAAACAGGGTTCAAGGATTTGCCGCAAAATACAAATTTTTCAACAAACACGACATAGCCATTGTTGGTAGCTCTATGGATAAAGAAAGCCTTCACACTAATAGCGAGGATGAACTATTGCAAAACGAATATGAAACCGCCCTATACGCCATCTCTGGAAAACCTTACTGGGAAGGGTACGAAAAGGGCAAAAAGATATGCCCCACTGATTTTATAGAGCACATAGCTGCAGACGAAAAATCATCTGGTCAAGGAATAATATTTGGAACCAAACCCCTGGAGATCCTTATCCCCTACGTTAAAGTCTTAACCAAGCGAGATGATCTTATTTTAGAACCATTTTGCGGATCATGCAGTACCGGAATTGCTGCAATAAAAATGAATCGCCGATGTTACCTCATGGAAAAAAGCCCTGTCTATGCGACAGTGGCTATAAACAGATGGGAAAAATTGACAGGATTAAAAGCAGAAAAAATCCATGGAAAATAATATACCAAACCCAACAATTGAAGAACGTCAAATTAAAGAAAAGGAGTCTGTTCTGGAGATATTGAAAGAAATGCCGATCATAGAGGTCGCCTGTAAAAAAGCTGGTATAGGCAGGGCGACATATTACAGATGGCGAAAAGAAGACGATATTTTCAAAAGACGATGTGAAGATTCTCTTTCTGAAGGAATAGAATTCATAAATGATATGGGCGAATCTCAGTTAATTTTGATGATCAAAGAGAAGAAAATGCCAGCCATCGCCCTTTGGCTAAAACACAATCATCCTAAATATGGTTCCAAATCTCGGGTTTTCAAAAATAATCCTGAAAAAGAGGAACTTCTTCCCGAGGAAGAAAAGATATTCCTTGAAGCCCTGGCTCTCACATCGGGAAATATTATTAAAACAGAAAACAATGGAAAAAATAACTTCGGAATTATTGGAGAAAATTAAATCAAATGAGAAAATAAAAAGAAAACTGGCATACAAAGACCCCTTATGGTTCAGCTTTTCCTATTTAAGACATCACTTTGAGTACTCATTAGCTCCATTTCATATTGAAATGTTTTATCTGATTAAACAAACCGACTGTGATTTTATTACAGTTATGGCATTTCGCGAATCAGGTAAATCAACCATCATGAACATGGCGAATGTTCTCTGGTCAATATTAGGCAAACCCCAGAAAAAGTTTGTGATCATAATAAGCAAAAGCCAAGAACAGGCTAAAAGCCAGTTTGCTAGCATTAAAATGGAGCTTGAGAATAACGAAAGCCTAAAAAATGACTTCGGCCCGTTCATTGAAGAAAAGGATGATTTCAAGAAACTTTCTCTCGAACTTACTTACCATGATTCAAAGATTATTTCGATTGATCGAGATCAAAGTATCCGGGGTTTAAAGTACGGTCAATTTAGGCCGGATTTGATAATTTGCGATGATTTGGAAGATATCTCCTCTGTGTTTAATCAAAAAGAAAGTGACGAATTTTATGAACGGTTCCAGCGAGAGATAGTCCCATTAGGAAGCCTTGGCACCAGAATTATCATACTAGGGAATTTACTTTCAGATCGTTCCCTTATCACCCGAGTCAAAGAAAATATTCTTACAAATAAGATTGAGGGGGTCTTCAAAATATATCCCTTTCTTGATGATAATGGAAAAATCTTATGGACTCAAAAATTTTCCGATTCTGAAACTCTAAAAAAACTGCTTTCAAAATTATCTAAAGAAGCTTGGAAGCAAGAATATTTGTTAGGCACTAACGGCTGGGATGGATACTATAAAGAGGTTAATTTGTTTTACTCAGATAAAGATGAAAGCCCCTATTACAAGTTATCTTGTGAATATGATCAAAAACTTGAGGAACTATATCAAAGATACAAACATAAAATTTTGAGCGAAAACCTTCAAACTCCCCTAGTTAAACAAATGGAAGAATTCACTATAAGTGTATCTATTAACGAAAATGAATTTCCTGAAGAATTACCCGAAGACGATCCTCGTTACGAGTATTGTTGCCAATTTAATACGGAGAAAGAAAAACTTACAAAAAAATTTGAGGAAGAATACAGATTAATGCTTATAATTCAATCTGCCAAAAAAGATGGATTATCGCAGAAGCAAATAGATTCTATAATTTCCGATAGGAAAAAGAAACTCACCGCTGAGGATGTTGAATGGGACGACGATTCCACAGATATCTTCAAAAGATTACAGTAGAACAAGAACCAAAAAAATCATGAAAAATGGATAGAATACTACGATCCAGAAGCAATGCAAAAATTGACCAGAAAATTATTTCACTTCGATTTCAGCAGTAGTTATCGGAAGATTCGATAAAATAAACTCTTTGCCAAGATTGGGATAAACCGGATCTGGATTTTCGGCAGCTTCGTTAACACTGAAGAACCTGACACTTATCGATAATTTAAATTTACCTGATTTCGAAGCACTATCCATTTTTATTGTAAGGTTTTTTGAACTACCTATGGGGATGGCACCGCTGAATGGGATTTTATTATCCAGTTTCTCATTTCCCGACCATAGACTTAAATTGACATCTTGAGCAGAAAACGTATCTGATATGATTTTGTAGGAAACGTCTCTCAAATAATATGAATCATTGAGATCTGGACAATCAATTCTGATCTCCGTGATTGATTGAGAATAAGGATAATTAATTTCTATAGTTTTAGGCGATAAGACGGGTGCTCCAAATTTCATTGCGGGAATAATCCGATTGTATTGTTTAGCTTCCAAGCTTATGCTCTTTGAAAGCCCCAATGCAGGAACAGAAAATGTAATTATGTGAATACCGACAGTCCTCGGATAGTAACTAAACCAAAACGCATCTTGCACTCCATCATATACACCTTCTCTAGCGTAGTTTATTGATTTATTCTGAGCCACATCGGGAGTTGTTATGTCTATTTGAATGTTTTTCAGTTTTTCGCCATTATCACCATAAACTTGAGCATAAACTTGTTTTACATTCCAACCCGTAGCGACAATGGATTCAATCTTATTCCAAGCAAATCCAAGATCAAGCCTAGCTTGCGAAATTGGAACCGGTGCTGGAGATGGAGTTGAAATAACGGTCGGGACAGTTTGTTGTTGTATTTGCTGAACGGTTTCGCTCTGCTGTTGGATAACTTTTGTCTGCTGTTGAATGACTTGCGTTTGCTGAGCAATCTGTTGATTCTGCTGTTCTAAAGTGGCTTGCTGTTGCTTAAGCAAAGTTAATTGTTGCTGAATCAGTCTTATTTGTTCAAGCAAAGAGTTAACTACATCGTCTGTTGTCTTAGGAGTAGAAACTACTGCCGGCGTAGTTGTTCCCTCTTCGGTTACGATCTCTGTTTCAGATATACCCGAATCAGCTAATAACTCATTTGCTTTAGTTCGGCTCAATGGGCCAAAATATCCAGTTGAGCTTATCGAATTGGCTGACTGAAATTTCTTAACTGCCGAAAGAGTCAAAGAAAAAAAATTGCCAGTGATAGGACCAGAGTAAAAGCCTTTATCTGTCAGGAATTCTTGCAATTCCTTTACGCTTTCGTTACTTCTAAGGCCGTAATAAAGATTTTGATCGAAACCTTGAGCAGAAACAAACATCGGAAAGAGTAAAGATAATGCAATAATATATTTCTTCATAATTTTATTCTTAACACTTAATAATAATTTTTAAGGCAAAAATATCTTTATCGGTTTAGGTATTTTTATTTCTATATTCTCCAGTTTATAAGATTCTTTATTAGCTTGATAATCTTTCCAAATACTTTGGGCTGCTTCTCTCAGATCATCGTCTGAAGGTAAAGAATTTATTTCAAAAGAATAATTTTTAGCCTCTATCTCGTCAAAAATCTGAAAAATAATACTTTCTATCTCATCGGCCCTGGAATTAACCGACCAAACCGGAGGCATATATTGGCCATACTTTTTCTTATGATATTTCATTGCGTAAATAAGCTCTGCCACAAAATCTGATATATTTTTCTCTGGATTAAAGTTGATATGAATAGTCATTTTAAAATCAAATAATTTAATAAGAATATAGTGTACAACTATTAGCACCTATACATGACCACCTGTAGCGTGTCGTAGAATAAGGACTCCACATGGTCCCGCTTAAACCATCAGACATAGATTCTATATTCCACCTTTCAATTTGCGGCAAAGCTATTTGGGGAAGAGTGTTTCGTTCCGGATAAATTCCCGAAATTTTTCTTGCCTCCGCTTCTAATTCCCCAAGTCTTAATGCTAAACGATCGCAATCTTGTGCTTTCTGACCAGTATAAAAATCTATGGGGCATTCTGTCTGCATTTGAGCATAAACTCTATCCCATTCTTCATTAACTGGTTTTAATTTTTTATCAATTTCTGCCTGTTTCTGTAGATACTCCTCGTACCAGGAATTCTGTTTTACAATCTCTTCTTGCAGCAATTTTTCAACCGACGAAACAGTTTGATTCGGTTGAGAATTACTATTTGGAACGCTCGAAGTAGATGTTCCCATTTGTTGATTATTTATTGAAGATGAAGACCCTGGAACACACTGGGCGTCACCCCGTGAAGGACAATAAAAATTATATCCTTCTGGGCAGTTTAACCATTCCTTTCCGTTACAAACTTTTGTATTAGCTGCATTCAAAGCTGATAAATTTGTTGAAGAATCTTCACAATAAGCGGTTCCGCTTTTAGGACAAATGAATTTCAAATTGTTTGCACACTGCGTATAATATATACCATTACACAACACGGTATTTTCGGGAATAATCGTTTCTCTTTGCTGTTCTTCGCTATTTATATTATCAAATTGAAAAGTTTCGAATACTCTTTTGTTTTCGTTACTTTTAGAATTGTTAGATACGTAGCTTATAGCGCTAACTATAGTTGCGACTGCGACAATAATTAATATAATTCCGAATTGAGCGAATCCGTTTTTCATGCTTTTAAGAGGGTTATCTCTGGCGGAAAACACAAAGCTCGCCGCCAGCGATGGCCTTACGGCCACCCATACCCCTTTCGAGATATGACCCTTCACAGATGCTCTGACGACGAGCTTAATATCTGTGAAGGGTTTTTGCGCCATGCCTCATAAATTTCTTTATGAAGTTTAGGCTATTCAATTGATTATAGTAAATAGCTATCTCTTAGCCGATTTCATATTAACTTAAAACATATAAATTGTGTAGATAGAGTTACCAACAGTTTACCAACTACCGGGTCTGGACTTACTTTCATGGTTGCGGCATCCTTGCCCTAATATGGATAATCAACCTATAGGGCTAATAGGGGCCACAGCCCAACCAAACGCCCCAGTCGTAGAAAGGGTCAAATACGTGCTTTATGCCCGTAAATCGACTGAATCTGACGAAAAGCAGGCCCTTTCTATAGATTCCCAGGTAAAAGAGATGCTTCAGATAGCTGAAAGAGAAAATCTTGAGATTGTAGATATAAGAAGAGAGGCTCATTCGGCCAAAGATTCAGGTCAACGACCAGTTTTCAGTGAAATTTTAAGAGATATTAGAACAGGACGTTATAGCGGCATCTTAACTTGGGCACCAGACAGATTAAGCAGGAATGCCGGAGATTTAGGATCGTTAGTCGATCTAATGGATCAAAAGATACTTATCGAGATAAGAACATACGGGCAACGCTTCACCAACTCCCCTAACGAGAAGTTCTTACTGATGATTCTGTGCAGCCAAGCGAAGCTGGAGAATGATAATAAAAGCGTGAATGTAAAACGAGGGTTAAGAACGAGGTGCGAAATGGGATTATGGCCAAGCGTAGCTCCAACGGGATACTTTAACGAAAAACGAGTTGATCGAAAGGGTTATGTTATCTTAGACACCGAAAGGGCGCCAGTTATCAGGCAAATGTTTGAGAAAGTAGCCAATGAAAAATGGAGTGGCCGGAAAATCTATCACTGGTTAAGATTTGAATTAAATTTTAGGAACAAAAGCGGAAAACACCTAACCTTAAGCACTATTTTTAAAATACTCCAAACTCCTTTCTACTGTGGTTCATTTGAATATCCTTTAAAGAGTGGAAAATGGTATACAGGGAAACACCAACCAATCATTACGCGTGAATTATTCGAAAAAACTAGGGAACAATTAAAAAGAGACCGAATTGCGCATGGAGAACCAAAAGAATTCGCCTTTACGAGGTTGATGACCTGCGGACTTTGCGGCTCAGGAATTACAGCCCAAGAAAAATTTAAAGAGATAAAATCAACTGGACTTACCGCCAGATATGTTTACTATGGTTGCACCAGAGGAAGGGATATTAACTGTAAATGCGGATATATGCGGGAGGAAGAGATAATAAAACAGCTGATTGATCAAATAGATAACTTGGTTATGGACGAGAAACTTATTAGAGGAAAATTTGAGGAAGAGTACAAAAGATTAAAGAAATTCCAGAATATGTTCCTGGGAATTAAAAAAGCCGTGCCTCAAAATGAAGAACTTAATCCAAAAGACTACGCAATTTACGTGCTCTCTTCAGGAACACTGGAAGAAAAAAGAGAACTTATGAACTCCATTAAGAACAAAATAACAATGAAAGAAAATAAAATCTATATTGAGGAATAAATTATGGTCACTTAGAACTACAAATAATCCCAATTACTAATTCTTCTTCTGCCGCCGAATTTCGAGTCAGTAAAGCTGACATGCCGCATTTTTCTACCCATTTTTTTCTTCACTCTTGAGTCTCGGTTCCGGCATGAAATCAAATAATGTTTTTGTTTCGGAAATAAGTTTTTCTCGTAACCTAAAATCAATAATTGACTCTTCAAGTGCATCCATTACCGATTTCACATTATCTATGTTTTCTAAGCTGACTATTTTTGCCAAATTCAAATAAGCGGCAAGTGCAACCCGCACATACTCTTTATGTTTATATAGCAAATTAAAGTCGGGACTTGGCAAATTATTGTATGCACCAGGGCTTTCTTTTGCAATTTGCTTAAAGAATGATCCGTGCACAAACGCGCTTCTCGCCTCGTATAATTCTTTAATATCTTTTTCAATATCGGGAAATTTCCAAGCAAGTAAAGCGGCAATTCTTTTTCTTAAACGATACATCACTTCTTCGTTTCGGCTATCGTCAGCGGTGAATAAGGCTTCCAAAATTGTTGCCATTTCCGCTGATTCTCTTTGCCAACCAAAAAGGCTTTTCGAATTTTCATAATCCTTTAATCCAGAATATAAAAATGCGGCAATAAACAAACGCCAATCTTCTTTATTCCACAATTTTATACGATCTAAATGCCAACTGCCGTATTTGGATTGTTCAAAAAGAATTTTATAAAATTCAACAAAATTCTTATTGTTAAAAATTGAATAATCTTGTGTATGAAAATAAATCATTGAATCTTTATCGTGCTTCTGCCGCATAATACCCATATCATTCACATAGAAACATGGATACAAGAAGTTGGGAGAATAGAGGTTTAATATGAACAGTGTTTCAGCGTAGCTAAAACCTCCTTCCTCCAATGTGTCGGGAATGAGTAACCCCCATGAGCACTTTTTAAATTGTTCTTCAGTTATCGCATATGGCTCACGACTATCACTATCAACTTTGTAATTATGGATAACATTATTATTTACCGGGGGTATTTTCTTTTTCAGTTCCTCAACAAATTCATCAAGAACAAATTTTTTTAAATTCCAAAATTCGTAACCATCTTGTATCTCGGATATTTTTTCTGTCTGTTCTGGTTCTTTGCCTACAAAGGCAAAAAACATCTTTCTTGTCCTATTCATATTATTTTCTTCCCGCTTTTTCACTAACGATAAGCAGACCATAACATGAAAAAGTCGATCCGATACGTTTCTTGCGAAAAATTTCTTTTTGCCAAAACCATGAGCAAAATCGTTCCTCAAATTCATTCCCAATTTTTCCGTAAGCACTAATCTGAAATAAAAATCCATACTTTGGCCCATTCCAGAAAAAATATTTTCAATAATATTTCCTTGCCCTTTCAATAGCTGGCAAAGCGTGAGACGATCATATCCACCGAGATTATTCGGTTTCAAAATGATACCGCCGCAATTTTTTACTAATTCTCTAATTGCACTTTCTATCAGCGGATTAAATAAGTGAGAGGCAATAAGATAATCATTATCCCAATATGCTGAAATTGCTCGTTCTAAATATTCTTTATTATCATTTCCAAAAAGCGTTGAATTGCTAAAATATTCCGTGATATTCTGCTTAGAAACTCGATTTTTCAATTCATCAGTTGCCAATGTTAGAAAGAATGAACCGAATTGAAGATATTGCGAAGCATATCGCTGAAAATGATTATCATAATCTTCCTCAAGTGTAGAAAGTTTTGCTATCGGTATTCCGTCATCGGAAACAACTTGCGTCGTGCATAAAAATTGCAACGGATGCTTTCCTGAAACATCTTTTAATTGTTTTTCTACTGTTTCTTTTTTTGGCAAAAAATTGACTACTATTTTGGCGATGATTGTTTCTAGTTTTCCTTGTTCCTTATCGCCAAAAATCGCTTTCAAAAAATCGTCAATATCTTTTTGCTTAATTTCCGTTGTTACGGAAATTTCTTTGAACGATTTATTCCAATCCAAATCCAACTGACCGATTTCCTGCGAAATCCTATCGCTGGCGGATTTGGCTTTTTGAAAACCCTTATCCTTATATTTTTGATATATTTCGTGTATTTTTTCATATGCGTGCATCTTAAGCAATGCGTCAGAATTTGTGCGGTCATTCGTTTTTAAGGATTTTTCGAGAACATCTAAAACACGCATTAAGTTATCTTCGTCTTTTTCGTTAGCGTAATATTCGGCAAGAAGAGAAACAACATTTTCCGCAAGCCAAACATCTTTTTCAACCCTTTTTAATCTATCCTCTAAATCTTTGATCAATTCCGCTTTTTCTATTTCGTTAAGCGTAATTTTTTTGCCAAAATCCAATATAAGCCACTTGAAAGCAAAACCCCACAATCCAGGCTTGTCGTCCGTTGCCGCTTTTTTCTCAAGATTGATTATTGTTTCTTTTGCTTTGGCGATTTTTTCCTGGTTGTTAATTTTTATTGCCAAAACCAACGCTCTTTTGATTTTTGTTTTGCAATCAAGGGAATCAGCTAACGATTTTTGGCAAATCGCAATATTTGAATCAATGACTATCTGAAACAAATCAACATCAGCATTTTTGTTTATGACTTTTGGCGAAAAATCAACGACTAAATCAGCGTATCTTGACGAAAGAATAGGATTTTTAGTTTCTTTTGCCCTTTTTGTCCAATATTTTAATGTCTCCTCGTCTATTTTTTTAATGCTCGGGTATTCAACCAATTGCCCCTGTTGGTTTGGTAAAATAAACATTGGGCCGTGATAGGTATCCCAGCCGGAATTATCGTTTGGATATTCCTCCATAAAATCAAAAGCTATTTGCTCGGCTATATCCTCAATAGTCGGTTTGTAATTAGTATCTTTCACTAGGATATCTTTTATTGCCTTGGCAATGTCATGCTCGCCGTTATAAGACGTGAGAGCTTTTTGCTCTTGGTCTAGATTTTCAAGATAAGTTTTTATTTCGTTATGGAGCATAATTTTACGCCTTTAGTACATTACCGATTTCCTTTTGCTTTATTGTGTGTCTTACAAAGCATTTGGCAGTTTTTAACTGAAGTTGCTCCTCCCTTACTCCATGCTGCTACGTGATCAGCGTCCATTTCGTCCAACCCCCAAATCTTACTTTTATTAGCATCGTGTCCGATGGCACAAAAGGGACAGTTTGATTTACCTTTAGTTTTGGCCGCAGTAGTCTGCGTTGCATAAACAGATTTCTTCGTCGCTTCATCAAAAACCCTTACTTCGAGCAATTTTGTGTCAACGGAACTACCGAGAATATACTCAAAAACACCTTTACGATTTTTTACATACGGATCAGCGTAGAGCTTTTGTACTTCGGCGGATACTTTCGTCGGATTATATGACTTTTTGTGATACTCCTCGTAAAGTCGCCCCCACTCTAGTCCGCGCATCTCACTTTCTACATCAGTAAACACACTAGAGACCCAGTCGATCACACTGTTGAAATATTTTTTTAATTCAGTGATATTTTTGTCAAAACGATGACGACTCATATAGTCGCCGATACTGCCTCTGCTTACCCAATCCAGCGCACACTCTAAAAATTCCTGCCGGTTAGCGCTGCCGGATACATATGCACTCCATTTTTGGATGTTGGCGTTTTGGCTATTACTAAATTCTTCCTTGCAGAGCGTTACAAATGGCCCAGAATACACCGCATTAAGTAATTCCTGATTATTAAGCGGGACACCGGCAATATTTATTGTTCTAAACCATTCTTTTATCTCGCTTTCTTTACCTTCGCATTCGTAAATAAGCAAAACAGTTTTTAAAATTTTATCCTGTTTATCTTTTGCCATACCGCTAAAATATTGCTCCATACCATTTTCGTCTTTGATAGCAAATTTGTCGGTAACAAAACGGCCAACACTAGTGATGCGCTGCTGTCCGTCCAAAACTTCTAAATTTTTCTCACTCACTTTATTAAAATATATCAAGCCTATTGGGTATCCTTTTAGAATTGATTCGATGACGGCTACTTCTTTTTTCCCACCGTCGGAGGCATATATATAGTTACGCTGATACTCCGGCTGTATAGTGAGTTTGCCAGACAACCCGAATAAACCTTTGCCCTCCAATTCGTTGTAGATAAAACCATCACAAATAGCTTTGACAGTGATATCAGTTTTTAAAATTGTATTCATATTATTTTTTCTTATGCCTTATAAAAATTCTTTGGTAAGCGGATTGAATTATGTGACCCTCCTTATTTATAAAGTAATTCTTTTTCCCGTCATTCCCAACTAAATTGGCATTTTCATTTGTTTTTCCACCAGATGATCCAGTTTTCTTACCATCCTGCCTTACTTCCCAGTAATCATCATATTTTTTTGTGTCAGGAACCTCATTGTGACAACCTCTTTGTGTGGCCCCTAAGATTTCGAACTGGTCAGGATTATATTTATCCAAAAAACTAATCGGGACACCCATGACGCCGCTATAATCACTCGGGATGGCGTCGGTAAACGGCACTTCTATTGCGTCGTAATTGTCATATCTATCATATGCTTTTTTGCCTTTAATTTCTTGATGTTTACTATATTTCAAATTTTCTTCCATCGTCATAAGTGGCAATGGTTGGTGACGACGTCCGTGGTCGAGATTTGTAAACCAAACGGAAGACACATTTTTCATATTAACACCATCGACCACCCGATCAACATCACCGTCATCCATCGTTACGAACCATAATCCACCGGACCACTCTGTCTTTCCAGACCACATTCTATTGTCTTTTATTAATGGAAAAATTTCCTTATACGTTACGGCATTCTTATTACCTATAATTACAAATTTTTTGTTGGAATCAAAAAGTTGTTTAACATATTCGCGAAACAGACTGAAGGGCGGATTTGTTACCACGATGTCGGATTGTTTAAGTAGGTTTATACATTCATCGCTGCGGAAGTCACCCTCTTCTTCTAGCGGCGTCCATTCGTTGTGCTTATTTGCCTTTAACTGCTTGGCAATGTCTTTCAAGTTAAACTCTCCGTCGCCGTCTATATCGTGAACTTCGTTGATAATAAATTTGTTGGCATTTATCTTAGAACGGCCCTTGGATTTAGTGAGGGTTTTGTCATCGCCAAATAACCCCAGCTGTGTGTTAGCTACGGGCGAGGGCTTATAGCTGGTAGTGATAAGCTGTTTCAATCCAAGCTTTTTGAAATTAAGCACAAAATAGCGAAAGAAATTACTCTCAAACGGATCATCGCAATTGCAATACATCACCTTATCGCGAAATACATCCAAGTTGTATTCCAAATAAGCTTCAATCTCTTTTTGAATATCGCTGTACTGAGTATAAAACTCGTCATTTTTTTCCCTTTTTGCGTTAAAAAGATTACTATTTGCCATAATTTACCTCATTAAATCATCAAGTGAAACGGCGACTTTCAATCAGTTTACCGCGAATTAAGTCAATTTTAAAGGCTAAACCAAAAAATCGCCCAAACGGCGACTTTTTGACGTGTCACGGTCTCTCGAACCGCGCACGAGACTGCTGCCGGACTTGGATTCGAACCAAGATGATATCCTCCAGAGGGATACATCCTACCGTTAGATGATCCGGCAATATATTGAATTATACGTCCAGATGACGCCTGACGGCAATCAAACTGGATATTGTCCCGAGGAACACTCCGCAAAATATCTGAAGAAGCAGGATCCACCAGAATTGAGCCAAAAATATGCCGAAAATATTCAATCCCGAGAACACATTATCTATAGTGGAATTGAGCCCCCAGGTCAAGAGAGTGAAAAAAACAAGGGAAATCAAGGTGGCAAACAACCCGGAGAACATCCCCTGGGCCACAAATGGCCCCCTGATAAACCAATCTGAAGCCCCTACCAGTTTCTGAATCCTTATCTCCTCCCGGAAGTTATAAATTGCCAGTCTTATTGTATTGAAAACCACCAAGATCGCAATAAGAGCTAAAATCAAAGAAAAGACTATGCCTCCTTTTTTGATATTCGAAGTCAGGACGAATATTTTTTCAATTACCGGCTGTCTTTCCTGATAATCTATTTTCTGAATCTTTTCTTTCAGAAGCGTGTTATCAAAGAAGCTCGATATTGCCGCATACTGACTCGCCTGATAGGATTTAATATTCAAAGAAGCCAAAAAAGGATTTGTTTCCACCGCTTGCAAGGATTCCATTAAAATTTCGTCGTCCTGATGTTTTCTGAGAAAGCTCTCGAGGGCCTGATTTGAAGAAACGTATTCTACTTCTTTTACCTCAGGAATTTTTGAAACATCTTCTTTGATCTTCAAAATTTCCTCTTCAGGCGTTTCGTAATTAAAATAAACCGATATATCCACCTTCTTCTGAATTTCTGAAATCATAAACTGGCTGACGAAATTAAAAAGGAAAAGCGAAGTAAAGACGGAAACCGCCATGACTAAAATGAAAATGTTGGCCGCTGCCATTCCTCCTTCGCGAGTGAAACCGGCCCATCCTGCCCTAAGGATTCTTTTTAATGAAGTAAAAAACATAATAATAAATAATTTACAAAATAAAGCGCCCTACTTCTTCATCTCTTATTATTTTACCAGATTGCAGAGTAATTACCCTCCTTCTCAAAGAATTGATCACTTCCTTGTTGTGGGTGGATAAGATGACGGTTGTGCCCAGTTCGTTTATGTTTAAAAGCAATCTGACGATATCTAAAGTGTGATAAGGGTCCAGATTTCCAGTGGGCTCATCAGCTAAAATTACTTTCGGCCGATGAATAAGAGCCCTGGCAATAGCCACCCTCTGGCGCTCTCCGCCCGAAAGTTCAGCCGGAAAGCTGTTTGACTTGCTTGCCAGCCCCACTATACTTAAAACCTCCACCATGTCTCTGGCAATTTCCTTTTCTGAAGCCCCTATTACTTCCATTACATAAGATATATTTTCATAAACTGTTTTTGAAGGAATCAGCTTGTAATCCTGGAAAACAGCCCCTATCTGCCTTCTCAATTCAGGTATCTTGCCTGATTTTACCTTCTGAACATCATATCCTGCAAAAAAGATCCTTCCTTTAGTAGGTTCTTCTTCAGCTAAAAGCAACTTCAATAAAGTAGTCTTTCCAGCTCCGGATTTGCCCACCAATGACACAAATTCCTTTTCTCCCACATCAAAACTCACGTCATCTATAGCCCTAAATCCTCCTGGATATATTTTTGTGATATTTTGAAACTTAATCATATTGGGAATTCGAGTCTTATTTCTGCCTCAATGAAATCGTCCAGATTGCCGTCAAGAACTTCTTCAACCTGGGAAGTCTCCACATCTGTCCTTAAATCCTTCACTAACTTATAAGGATGGAGAACATATGACCTTATCTGGTTTCCCCAGCTTGCAGAAACAGCCTCTCCTTTTATTTCTTTCAATTCTTTCTTTGCTTCCTCGTTTTTCAATTGATGAAGCTTGGCTAAAAGCACTTTCATGGCGTTCTCTTTGTTTTGCGCAAGATTCCTTTCGGTCTGGGAAGCTGCAAGGAGACCCGTGGGCAGATGAGTGATTCTGACTGCAGTTTCTCTCTTATTGACGTATTGGCCGCCTGCTCCCGAAGAGTGATAGGTTTCAATCTTTAAATCCTCCGGGCTGATCTTAATTTCAGATTCCTCAGCTTTTGATATTTCAGGCAACACTTCCACCAAAGCAAACGAAGTCTGTCTTAAGGCCTTGGCATTGAACGGAGAAAGTCTAACCAATCTGTGTACTCCGTTTTCTTTTTTCAAAAAACCGTAAGCGTATTTTCCTTTAATTTCCAAAGTTGCCGATTTTGTCCCTATCCTGCCTTCAGGACCTCCTGCTTCACCGAAAGACTGATTAAGGAGATTGGATTTAAAACCCTTGCCTGAACAATACTTTTCATACATTCTCAACAGCATTGTTGCCCAGTCCTGGGCATCCTGCCCACCGGCTCCGGAATAAATAGACAATATCGCATTTCCTTTATCATATTTTCCTGAAAGGAAAACCTTGATTTCAGCCCTTTCCACCTTTTTCTCAAATTCTTCTAAAATCTCTTCCATTTCTTGGGCGTCAGATTCTTTTGCCAGGTTTTCAATGTCTTTTATCTCCTTTCTCAATGCAATAAATTCGCTGACATCTTCTTTGCACGAGCTTAATTCCTGGCTCAATTCAGCTGCTCTTTCTTTGTCTGCCCAAAAATCAGGACTCTCGCTCTTTTTTTCAAGCTCTCTTATTCTGAATTCTTTCTTTTCAATTTCAAAGACGGTCCGCCAAAAGGCGGATTTTACTTTTCAAATCTTCGATTTTATCTAAAATTGTTTTCATTGTTTTCCTATTTTCTGAGCCAGCGATCGGATTTGAACCGATGGCCTACTGTTTACGAAACAGTTGCTCTGCCGCTGAGCTACGCTGGCATAAAATATTCCTGGCTGAGCGGGTGAGCGGAGTCGAACCGCCGTCTATTCCTTGGGAAGGAATCATAATGGCCGTTATACGACACCCGCAGGTGATCTTTCAAGGTTCTGCGAACGTAGCGAGCAGGTTCTTATACGACACCCGCAGGGGTTGTTCAAGGTTAAAATCCGATTTTTTCCCTGATTTTATCCCAAAGAGTCTTTTCTATCTGCGCTTCCTCCTCTTTTTCAGAAGGCAGAACGACTACAACCTCTTCTCCCGGCTTCTGATAACCCTGCTCCCTCATTCTTTCTTCCCAATAAGCGTCTGTTTCTGTTTCCAGTAATCCACTTTTAAGATTTTCATTTTTCTCTTCAATGGCCCTTATCTCGTTCTGCAGTTTTTCTATCTTTTCCAGCATCTCACTTCTTTTCTGGCTTATCCTGAAGTTGGAAACAATCAAAGAGCTGACTATCCCAACCAAAAAAAGCCCGAGGAGAACAGAAAATATTATCGTTTGCAAATCTCTTCCCTTTTGATTTTTCTCTTTCTTTGTTATCATTAATGAATATTTATGGCTAACCCAAAAAAAATATTTAAAATAACCTGGATTTTCCTGATATCTTTGGTGGTTTTGAGCATGCTGGCTTTAACCGTAGCCCCTCTCTTCTAGAATAATACCTGAAATTCCCTCTTTAATCAATCCTATTAACTGCGGAACATATCCAGAAAAACGTTGGGCGGGATGTGCATTTTCCCTTTGTCTTTCAATTCTTTCTTTCCCTTCTTCTGCTGTTCCAAAAGCTTTTTCTTTCTCGTATAATCTCCCCCATAAAGAGGGGCTATCACATCTCTTCTTTTGGCTGATATGGTTTCTCTGGCAACCACTTTGCCTCCCACTACGGCCTGCAAAGAAACCGCAAACATTTGGGAAGGTAAAACCTCTTTCAGCTTTTCTACCATCTTCTTTCCTTCCAAAAAAGCTGTTTCTTTGTAGACTATCTTTGAAAGAGCTTCTTCTTTTTTACCTGCGATCAAGACCTCCATTTTGACCAGCTCAGCTGGCCTGTATCCCAGAATTTCGTAATCCATGGAAGCCATACCCTGGCTGACCCCTTTTAAATTATCGTAAAACCCCGTGATTATAGCTTTTAAGGGAACTTCCTGAATGATGATCATATTGCCTGAACCGAAATATTTAACTTCAACTGATTTGCCTCCCACAGCCTTCAAAAGATCTGAAATTCTGCCGAAATAAGGCATAGGGGTAATTATCTCCATCCTGACCCAGGGCTCTTGGATTTCTTTTATTTCAGAAGGAGAGGGCCATTCGGAAGGAGAATAAACAGACAATTCCTTTCCTTTTTGATCGAATATTCTGAATACAACCGAAGGAATGGAAATCACCAGCCCCAAATCAAATTCTCTTTTTAATCTTTCTGAAATGATTTCCGCATGCAGGGTTCCCAGAAATCCGCAGCGAAATCCTCTGCCTAAAGACTCCTGCGTTTCAGGTTCAAAAGTGAAAGAAGCGTCGTTTAGTTTCAATTTGGCTAAAGCTACCTTTAAATTCTCAAAATCATCTGAATTTTCAGGATAAACGGAAGCAAAAACCACAGGTTTTGGTTCCTTATAACCGCCGAAAGGGCTGACGTTGGATTCCTTGGCGATGGTGTCTCCGACTCTTACTTTTCCCGGTTCCTTAATGCCGGTGGCTATATACCCTATTTCTCCGGCCTCAAGTTTTGGAGCAGAAATCAGTTGCGGTTTAAAATACCCCAGATCTTTTACCTCGCCTTCCTCCTTGGCCTGAAGCAAATGAATTTTTTCGTTGGCCGATATCGATCCCTCCATAATTCTAACATAGGCGATTATCCCCTTGAAAGAATCGAATTTCGAATCAAAAATCAAAGCTCTGAAGGGCTTTTCCTTGTCGCCCTGAGGAGCGGGTATTTTAGTTATGACCAAATCAAGCAATTCTTTTAAGTTTTGCCCTGTTTTGGCTGAAATGGGCAATATTTCCTCTTTTGAAATTCCGAGAAGCTTGGCCATATCCTCTTTTGTTTCCTCAACTCTGGCCTGAGGAGAATCTATTTTATTGACCGCAGGAATAATGACCAGGTTCTGCTTTTTGGCCATTTCCAAATTGGAAATAGTCTGAGCCTGAATCCCCTTGGTTGCGTCAACCAGAAGAATAGCTCCTTCAACTGCAGCCAAAGAACGGGAAACCTCGTAGGAAAAATCAACGTGTCCCGGGGTGTCGATTAAATTCAGAATGTATTCTTCATTCTCTGTTTTGTAATCCATTCTCACAGGATGCATCTTTATCGTTATTCCCTTGCCTCTCTCTAGCTCCATGGCATCTAAAAACTGCTCTTTCATTTTTGAAAGAGGCACGGTCTGGGTTATTTCCAGTAATCTGTCAGACAGAGTGGATTTGCCGTGATCAATATGGCTTGTGATTAAAAAATTACGGATTTTTTTCATCAAACTTATTTATTTTTCTTTTGAATAATATAAAAAGTATCAAAATTTGGAAAATCGCAGAGACAGACAGGGCCAAAGGCAAACCGATTATTTTTATTCCCTCAAAACCGGTCAAACCGAGAAAGCTGGTCAGAAGTTTCTGAAAAGGATTCTGAAAAGAGAGCAGGTGAATGAAAAGAAAAGACAAAACAATATTCACCGCCATTGCCAGAATGCTTGCTAGGGCCGGAGTCTTTGTGTCTCTGATAGCATAAAAAGCTTTTACTGTCAGGAGAATCAAAGATCTGGCAAAAAGTCCTATGGCGAACATAGCCAAGCAGGCCGCAGTTAACCTGCTGTCAGCTAACCCGAACTTGCCAACTCTAAGAATGATGTCCACAATGAAATTCCGCAAGAAGAACAAAGCCAAGCTCAGGGGAACAATAAACAAAACTATTTTTGAAAATGTTTTTGAATAAATGTCCAGAAACTTTCCTCTTTTTTCTTTTGAGAAAGAAAGGGCCAGCTGAGGAAAGGCGGCCGTTGAAAAAGAAATGCCGGTTAGAATAAGAAGAGGCCTGCTCAAGCTTTCAGACAGACTGAAAACAGTTAGGCTGCCTGCAGATAAAGTTGAGGCAATAGCCGTGACAACAATGAAATTAATCTGAGTTGAAGCCAGGCCAATTGATCTGGGAATGGTCAATCTCAATACTTCCCTGAAACCCGAGTCTGCAAAACTAAGGACTTTCTTTATTTTAAATCCCACTTTGAATAAAACCGGAAGCTGAATCAAAAAATGCAAAGCCGCTCCCAGAACCACGCCCCAAGCCAAACCCACAATTCCCATTCTGGGAGCAAAAAACAGGATTCCAGAAATAATTCCCACATTGTACATTATGGGGGCCAAGGAAGTGATCAGAAATCTTCTGAAAACCTGAAGAACAGACGTGATAATGTTGCTGGTCCCCAGGATTATCGGGCTTAAAAACATTATTCGGGTCAAAAGAACAACCAAATCTTTTTTTTCACCAGAAAATCCAGGGGTAATCAAATTCATCAATTGAGGGGTGAAGATAAACAAAACAGCGGAAATCAATACCGAAAAAAGCAAAATTAGGTTCAGGAGATTTGAAAAAAAATTCCAGGCCTCTTCTCTGCTTTTAATAAGGTGGCTGCTGAAAATGGGGACCACTGCCGCAGATATGGATCCCATTATCAAAACCATGGAAATGAAATCCGGGATCCTGAAGGCGGCATAATAGACATCAAGCTCGTTTCCGGCGCCGAATCTTGAGGCCAGAAGTCTGTCTCTCAAAAAACCCAGCAAAGCGCTGAAGCCGGAAGCCGCCCCCAAAACGAAAGCGGCCGATGTGATGCTTTTTGTCTGAATATTTAAAACATTCATTCCTTTACCTCTCTTATTATCCCAATCGGAGTTTGCTGGCTGGTTTGCCCCAGAGGATTATCCTTCAAAGCTTTCAATACCAGCTTTTCGTCCAATCCCCGGCTTTTTCCCACGATCCACGCTCCCAGATCGCAAGCATCGACAATAGCTACCGGAGCTCCTATAGTATTGCTTATTTCCTGGGCGGTCTCATTCGGTCTCAAAGGAGCCTTGGTCACATGAGTATTATAGGGAGGAATGGCATAAGGAACAGCGCCGTCAATGGCCTTCGCTTGGGGGCCGGCGACTCTGTAAAACATTCCTTTAATCCCGAAGGGCTTGGTTATTGCAGCAACAAAAGCGGCAAAAATTATCCGCAATGCCCCTGCTTCTTCCACCGCTAATTGCATGGTTTCAGGCGAACCTAAACCTATTCCATAAGGAGATTTTGTCACAAAGCGGACAAGAAAACGGGCTAATCTGCCAGGCCTCACCTCTTTTTGAGGATAAGTTCTGCCCTGACTGGCTGCAACGCATTTTTCACTGATAAAGACAATGTCACCCAGCTTTAAATGATCTCTTGTGTAATCATCGACCACCTCAAAAATATTCTCATTTTGAAGAATGAGATGGGTTTTTACAGGGTATCTGGCGTATTTTTTGCCGCCAACCTCGATTATCAGACTTTTTTCCGGATTCGGATTCAACGCCATAGGATAATAATGAATTTAATTTATCACTAGTCAAAATTATAGCAGAAAAAACCTGATTTGACAAAAATTGCGCATGTTGTACAATTAAAGTGTTCCGGCAAGTCGGGTGATTACCCCGCTGAAGAAGCGGGGAGGAAAGTCCGAACACTCTCCCGTGAAATTGCGCTGAAATAAGGAGCAATTATCGGGATAAAAGGTAACGGGTAATACCCGTCGTCCCGCTTCCAGCGGGATAGAGGTGCGAACAGAAACGACCGAAGCCGAAAGGCCAAGGTAATCCCGCGAGGCGGGATTAGTCCCAGGGTAATCCGGGAATGAAACGGCCAAATCCTTACTGAGTGCAAGAGCAAGCCAAAAGTTCGGGTTATACCTCGATCTTTTGTGAAAATAAGTGGCTCGCTTGATCCCGAAAGTAATTGAGGGACTTAGATAGATAATCGCCTCTCCCGCCTAACGGCGGGAAAGACAGAATTCGGCTTATAGACTTGCTGGAACAAAAAATCTCTGCCTTAAATGGAAGAGATTTTTTGTTTCACAGAGGCAAGGGCTGGCCCTTATCCTGAGTGTCTAAGACTTCATTGACTAAATCATCTGCTTCCTTATTTTTAGAACGAGGAATCAAAGAGAATTTAACTTTTTTAAAATCAATTTTCAAATTCCAGACCTTAATGAAAAGTGATTGGATATTGTCATCTGAAACCTTGAAAATGCCATTCAATTGCTTGACCAACAATTCTGAGTCAGATTTAATTCTAACCTCAGACTGAGTGGCTATCTTTTTTCCGAAAAGAGCTTTGAATTTTTCTAAGGCAAAGATTACAGCCCTATATTCAGCTTCGTTGTTGGTGATTTTCTCTCCCAGGAATTCTGAATACTTTTTGAAACTCTGGCCTTTCTCATTGCAAAAAACCACTCCTATGGCGCCGGACCCCGGATTATTCCTTGAACCGCCATCTGTATATATTGTAATCTTTTTCATAAAATTATTTTCCAACAGCATTTTTTAGGCATTTTTCAAAATTTGCCAAGTTTTTATTATTTATTCTGAATCCTGCTGCCTGGGGATGCCCTCCGTAAGTCAAAAGGTATTTTGAACATTCCTTCAACAAGCTAACTCCATTTACGTCAGGAGGTGTTCTGACTGTGCCCAAACTCTCCTTTACCATTCTTTTGTAAAGAAAAACCGGCTTTGAATATTTTCTGCAAAGAATTGAGGCCACAGAGCTCATTAAAACAGATTCAAAAGACCTTCTCCCTCCAAGAATTATCCTGTCTTCTTCAGAAATACTTCTTTCCACTTCTCCCATCATTTTTTCAATCTTCTTTTTTCGTATCTTATTCTTCTTTAAAAGCTTTTTAATAATCTCTTTTGCCTCTTTCTCGGATTTGGCTGAAAGCAGTCTGAAGCTGGCAGGCAGATTGTCGCTTATATCTCTGACATTAAGAATGGAGATTATTCTTGAAACTTTCTGGTTAAGATTACTGAGACTCCTGATCTCTCTTGCTTCCAGAAAGGCTTTTAAGCCCGGCCTCCATGACTTTTCAAAATAAAAGAGACCTTCTTGAATTAAAGTCTCGTTCTCGCCCTTTCTCGGCATCATGTCAGCAATGGTAGCTAAAGCTGTAAGCTCAAGGAAACCTTTCCTTAAATTCTTAGTCATGGCTTTTCCTAAAAGACATTTGACCAATTTGAAAGCGATACCCACGGTGGCAAAATTTTTAAAAGGGTATTTGTCTGCAGGCTGTTTGGGATCAATTATTATATCGGCGTCAGGCAATTTGTCCAGAATTTCATGATGATCAACAATAATCACATCGAAACCCTGCCTTCTTGCCATCTTCATCTCTTTAAAGCTGCTTATCCCCAAATCGCAGGTAATCAAAAGCGCAGGTGAATATTTTTTGAGTATTTTTAAACTTTTTTCATTGAGGCCGTATCCTTCTTTTTCCCTGTCCGGAAAACAGATTGAAACCACTTTTCCTCCAAAATTACAGATTCCTTCTTTCATTATCAATATGGAAGCGGCTCCGTCTAAATCCGAATCTCCATAAAGAATGATGTTCTCTTCATTTTTTATGGCCTTCTTTATTCTTTTTGCCGCCTTGCCGATATTCTTTATTTCCATAAATTTATGGAAACAAGGTTCGCCCTTAAATAGGTTCTTATTTCCTTCATGACTATCCCGATTCTAACTGACTTTAAACTCTTTAGTTATTCTACCTCAATACTTCCAGCCCTGGAAGCTTCTCGCCTGCCAAAAAGGCGATCATTGCCCCGCCCCCGGTGGAAACATGATTGAATTTTGACGCGATGCCCAATTTATTGACGAATTCAACAGTATCTCCTCCCCCGATTACCGAAAAAGCATTGCTTTTGATTATGGCTTTCAGGATTTCTTCGGTTCCCTTGCTGAATTTTTCTTTTTCAGTAAAACCGACTACACCATTGAAAAAAACTGTTTTGGCTTTGCTGATTTTTTCTCTAAAAAGTTTGATGGTTTTAATCCCGATATCCTTGCCCTCAACTTCTCCTGCCGCCGGCGGAAAAATCTTTGCGGGGTAATTTAAATAAATATCTTTTTCCTTTATTTCCCGGGCTATTAATCCTCCGATCAAGACCACATCTGCAATTTCAGAGATATTATTTATCAGCTTGGCTTTAGTCTCCACTTTAGCTCCGCCGATTATGGCCACAAGGGGCTTTTCCGGATTTTTCGACAGCTTCTTTAAAGTTTTGACTTCGTTCTCCAAAGAAAATCCCGCAACTGAAGGGAGAAATTTGGTAATGCCGACGATTGAAGCGTGCGCCCTGTGGCAGACACTGAAAGCATCATTAACGTAAAAATCTCCCAGACGAGCAAGATCCCGAGCAAAACTATCATTGTTCTCCTCTTCCTCCTTGTAGAAACGCAAATTTTCGAGCAAAACGATTTCTCCCGGTTTCATTTCTGAAATTCTTTTTTCCACGGCCTCTCCTTTGCAATCATTAAGAAACTCTACTTTTTTTCCTAAAATTTTTGACAAAAACATGGCTATGGGCCTCAAACTGTATTTCTTTTCAAATTTTCCTTCGGGCCTGCCCAGATGACTCATTAACACCACTTTGGCTTTGTTGTTGAGAAGATAATTTATTGTTGGAAGATTTTCTTTAATCCGATAATCATCTAAAATCACTCCTTTTGAAGAAAGAGACACGTCGAATCCGCATCTTACCAAAACTTTTTTATTTTCAACGTTAAGTTTTTTCGGTGTTTTCATCTGTGTTTTTTTCCTGATCCACTTTTCCAAGAGATTCTTCCAGGGTTTTTCTCAATTCTTCCAAATTAACTTCTTTTCTTTTAGGTTTTTTTCTTTCTTCGGGTTTTTTATTCATAGTGAACGACACCGGCTCTTTCTTTATGGCCTCGCTCAATGAGAAAGAAGGCAAAGGTAATTCTTTTTTCTCTTCAGGAATCCTTTCCTCCGATCTTTGAGCATCGTACTGAGGCCTCTGAAGCTCAGTTCTCTCGCCCTGTTTTTTCTTTAAACAACTCTTGCAGTAAACGGGTCTTGTTCCATCGGGGGGAAAGATAACCTTTGTCCATTTTCCGCAGAGAGCGCATTTGGCATCATATAAAGTCATCGCTCTTTCCTGCGGGACCGTTGACCGGGGAGCAGGCAGTTCTAAAGATCCTGTCCATTTGGTAATTTTTTCTTCAATTACCTGGCGGGGAGTGCCGTACCTTTCTCGCGAAACTTTAACTATTTTTTCACGATTACTTGCTGCCAATCTGGGCAAGGGAGCTAAGGTCCGGGCAGAGAAAGCAGATCCGGTGACACCGTCTATCATTAATTTTAAGTAAACGTTATATTTGGGGAGATTAACTAAATCTGTCTGAAGAAATTCCGGAGAAAATTCCCTTTCCAAAAATTCAGCGTCATCAGCTCCCACCCTGAAAGAAATAAGAGTTCCCACATTGCCAAAAACGGCGTCCCTGACAGTCTCTTCCATCTGAGTGATATATTGGTGCGCCAGAATCAGACAAAGCCTGTATTTTCTGGCCTCAGATAAAATATTGGTAAAAGATTCTGTGGCAAAGTTTTGGAATTCATCAACATAAAGATAAAAATCCTTTCTGCTCTCTTCGGGAATATCCACCCTGGACATGGCAGCCAGCTGGAGCTTTGTAATCAAAAGGGCTCCCAAAAGCCTTGAATTGTCTTCTCCGATTCTTCCCTTGGAAAGATCCATAATCAGAATCTTTTTTTCATCCATTATCTTTCTTAAATCAATGCTGGATTTAACCTGGCCTATAATGTTTCTGATCAAAGGAGCAGAGATAAACTGGCCAACCTTGTTTTGAATAGCGGCAGTAGCTTCGACCTCCAATCTCTGAGTATATCTGGCAAATTCATTGACCCAAAAAGCTTTGACCATGGGGTCAGTCACCCTGTCCACAACCTTCTTTCTATAATCAGGATCTGAAAGCATTCTGTTTACGCCCAGTAGGGTGGATCCGGGATATTCCAGCAAAGCCAAAATGCAGTTGTTCAAAATATATTCCATGCGGGCAGACCAGACATCGGGCCAAATTTTCTTGAAAACCCCCATTAATCCCGAAGCAACAAGATGCCTGTGCTGAGGATCGACGCTTTCCATTACATTGAAAGCCAAGGGGTATTCCGTATCGACAGGATTGAAATAAACAACGTCGTTGATGCGGCTTGCGGGAATATAATCTAAAAGCTCCTCTGATGCTTCACCATGAGGATCAACAAAACCTATGCCGTGCCCGTTCTGAATATCCTGAA
The DNA here is from genome assembly GCA_028712445.1 of Minisyncoccota bacterium. Classification (GTDB taxonomy): domain Bacteria; phylum Patescibacteriota; class Minisyncoccia; order Minisyncoccales; family RBG-13-42-11; genus JAQTPY01. Next base: position 24,365 of record JAQTPY010000003.1, read on the forward strand.
TAGCCATGTTTTTAATAGCGACAGTTTTCCCCATGCCTGTCTTTCCGATGAAATAAACATGCCTTCTTCTGTCATCTGTCTTGATTCCGAATCTTTTATTTTGATTGCGAAAAGTGGTTTCGCCAAAAAAGTTAATCTCCTTCATATTATTCTTCTCCTTCTTCTAATAATTCTACGTCTTCGCTTGGCAAACCAGCAGGCAATGCGCCTCTCTTTGATTCAATTCTGGCCAAACCCGGACCAGGAGCAGCCCCTCTGCTTGGAAAGTGGAACAAGGAAGCCAGTTCTTCTGAATTCAAAATGAACGACCCCTTGGCTCCCGGATATTTTCCTTTCACACTCCAGGGGAAGAAGGGAGCGTACCTTCTTTTATAGTTTTTAAACATTTTTCTCTGCCTTAAATAAAGCCTTCTTAAACGGAAAATATTCGAAGGAATAAGATGGATTTTATTTAAAGGATAAATCCATATTTTCTTTATTTTGGTAATGGTGTCTGACATGGGGTAAAGAGCATTGAGGTTGACTGTGGCATAGTCATTGAAAAAGGAAAAAGCCATCCTGAATTTAGGCTTATACCAGGAATCCCTTCTGCCAAGAAAAATAAACCTGGCATGGGTAATAAAGCAGGGTTTTGACATTTTTCTTTCAACCTCGGACACTTCCTCTCTCTCCCCGGGAGTCAGTTTCATTTCGGGTGGAAGAAGATCTTCTTTTTTCTTTTCTTCCTCAGGAGGCTTGCCTGAAACCATGATGCTCCAAAATGTCTCTATGGCCTCCTGGAGTATCGACTTGTCTTTTTCTTCAGAAACAGTCCTGTTTGCCATTTTATCTCTGAGCTTCTTTCCGTCTTCCAGCCACTTTTTAAAACTAGTCGTGTCATCAATGGCAGTGGGCTCAGCTAAAATCTGAACCCAAAGCTGCTCTCCAGGTCCCACCTTGCTCATTGATTCCAAAAGCGTGGAAATAGGATCTACCTTCTGCTCCTGCTCTTTTTCCTGTTCGGTTTCAAATTGAAGATAAGTTTTGATGGGAAGATGATCGTCTTTGTTCGTCTTATAATCTGAACCCCATAAATCCCATTCTTTATTTGGGATATTCTGAGGAACATATTTTGTATAATCATCAACCTCGGTAATTTCTATTTCCGGATATTGAGAATAAAGGTTCGCCTCGACAGCCTCTCTGTAAAGGGTTGGCATCCTGACGTAAAAATGGATATTTCCTTCTATTGAGACTATCTCAAAAGCAATCGAAAGCTGAACTTGGCCATCGACCCATTCTTCCCAGGGATCGGGTGGGTGAAACATGGGGCCATGAATGGAAGCCATTACTTGCTCCATAGCTCTTACCGGCTTTAGTATCTCTTTGGGCAGCTTCAGTTCCAGAACAACCATGTTTATATTCTCCAGCCAATGATCAATTCTCCACCATTTATAGAGAAACAGAAAAGGCTTCCAAATAATGAATGGGAAAGCAACCCACCACCAGTTGGCTATTATTCTGCCAAGGTATTGTAAAAGTGTGTAAATTTCTCCGAATGACATTTAATTAACTTAAGCTGAAAGCGAACTCAGTTCGTTTTTAGCTTGTTTGTCTGTTGATATCGAAGAACCCTCCAGGATTTTTTTGGAAAAGCTTCTTGTTGCTCAGATTGAGCAATATTGTATTTTCCTTAACAATTCTTTGGTTTAAAACTTTTTCAACGATTTCTTCCCTTTTTAAGGGCTTGCCTGCTTCTCTGATAACTTTCGAAATGACATCTTTGACCACACCTTCATCATATCCCCATTCCTTTAAAGCGTAAATTCCTCTTCCGACCAGAACAAATCGTGAATCTTTGATCAGTTCATTGTGCACCGTCTGAGATAATGCATTGGGGATTAAAGTGGCAACCTGAGTAAAATGAAGGGGCTTTTGAGTTCTTTTAAGAACCAAGAAAGCCTTGTCCTTAATTCCCTTGGGATTTATCTCAGGCCACTCCCTTAAGCCATAGAATCCGTCAGGATTCGTCTGAATTCTTTTGGAAATGCCGAGGTAGGAAGCCAAAATATTCTTATTCAAATCAGTATGAGAAATCAAATCTTCCAATCTTGAAGGTTTTCCTTTTTCCTGAATTTTCTCCTGCAACAAAGATATGTTCTCCTTAACGCCTGAAATTATGCCATCACCGGCGGTCCAGCAAGAATGAAATTCTTCAGTTTCGCTGAAATGCCGAAAACCCTTTGCCAGATTAAGCAATAAAGAGACGTAGCTCTTTCCCTGAGATTCTCCAAGATCGCTTAAAACGGATTCTTCTTTTCTGGCATGGCCGAATCTCTTGAAATATTGCTTCAAATCTTTAAAAACTTCTGGGCGTTTTTCGACTTCGGCGCTCAATTTCAAAAGTCCGTCTCTTTCGATCTGTCTTACCCTTTCCCTGGTAATACTGAAATCCTTTCCAATCAATTCCAAAGTTTCCTTATTTTTGCCGTTCAAACCAAACCGGCGGGAAATAATTTCCCGCTGTTTAACAGGCAACGACTTTAATGAATTGTCGCAAATTTGTGGAAAATTGGATACCATATCTTTTTTGCCTTTGCCTAATTCATTTAGGCATAATTATTTTGGCACAATTAATGATATTTGTCAATTAATGATTACTGCTATATCTTTTTCCTCCATTTAAGCCACGCGGCCAAAGACGGCATGACTAAAAATATGGAAGAAAAAGTCCCGAAAAATATGCCCAAAATCAGGGCTAAAGAAAACGATTTTAAGGTTTCCCCTCCCCATATATATATTGCCGTCACCGTCAGCAGAGTGGTCAGAGAAGCTGCTATGGAGCGGGAAAATGTCTGACTTATTGAATCATTGACTATATCTTCATATTTGGCATTTCTTTTTTTTGCAGAATTCTCCCTGATTCTGTCGAATATGACTATCGTGTCATTAATGGTGTACCCTACCACCGTCAGCAAAGCGACTATTACCGGAATGCTTATTTGCAATCCATAAAAATATCCGAGAATTGAGAAAAATCCAAGCGGAATTAAAACATTGTAAATTAAGCCCAGCAACGAAGCTAAACCATACTGCCAAGACCTGGCAGGATAATTCAAGCTCCGAAAAGCAAATGCGATATATAAAACGATTACCAGAAGAGAAAGCGCAACCACCACATTCGTCTTCTCTCCTAATTCTTTGCTGATAGTCGGGCCAATTGATTCAAAACGCAGTTCTTCTGCCTCTCTTCCTTCTTTCAATTTTGAAATCACTTCCTGATGCATTTCCTCGCCAATGTCTTTCATTCTTAAAATCATTCCCTTCTCTCCCGCCGGCTGAATCTGAATTTCTCCAAGATCAATCAGAGACAAAGAGTCCCTTATCTCCTGAAGGGAAGGCCTGTCTCCCTGATAATTCAATTCCAAAATACTGCCTCCTGTAAAATCAATGCCTGGTTTGAGTCCGAAAATAAAAAGAGAGAGTATTGAGGCTAAAACCAAAATTCCGGAAAAAATGAAAGAGATGTTTTTGTATTTAAGAAAATTGAATTTCATACTACCAAAGCCATTTGATTTTCTCTAACTTGCTTCCTTTGAAAATTCTGAGAAAACTCTTAGTTATAACGACTGCTGAAACCATGCTCATTAATATGCCTATGGTTAAAGTCAGAGCAAAACCTTTAATAAAACTGGTGCCCAGGACAAAAAGAATCAGGGCCACAATAATGGTGGTCAGGTTGCCATCACGGATCGAAGCCCAAGCGCGGTTGAAACCGTTCTCCACCGCATAGCTGAAATCCTTGCCCTCTTTAAGCTCTTCTCTCATTCTGGTAAAAATCAGAATGTTTGCATCAACAGCCATGCCTATCGAGAGAATGAGACCCCCTATGCCAGCCAAAGTAAGCGTAACTGGAATTATTTTGAACAAAAAGAGAATGATAATAATATAAATGGCCAGAGCCAAGGAAGCCAACAGCCCGGGCAATCTGTAAAAAATAATCATAAAAGCTATTACTGCCAAGAATCCCATAATTCCGGCTTTTAAAGACTGGGCTAGAGAAATCGCCCCTAAAGTAGGCCCAACAGACTGTTGAGAAACAAGGTTGATGGGTACAGGCAGAGCCCCTGCTTTCAAATTCCTGGCAAGAGTTTTAGCTTCTTCATATGTAAAGCTTCCTGTAATCTGGGCTTTCCCTCCGACAATAGCTTCCTGCACTCTGGGTATTGAAACAGGAACCCCATCTATATATATGGGCATAAGTTTGCCTACGTTTCTTTCAGTCAACTCTTTAAAAATCCTGGCTCCTTCATCGTCGAATTGAATGGAAACTGTTGGCAAAGAAGTAGTCGGATCGGAGTCTAATTGAGCGTCTTTCAAATATTTGCCGTTCAATTCCGTAGACTGGAAAGGATCTTCAATCTGGTCCAGGTCGGGCTCCTCTTCTTTTATTATTTCCGTATTCTTATTGACTATTTCTTCGTAATTTTCTTTCTGCTCTCTAAATTCCAAAAAAGGAGTCTGCCCTATCATTTTGATCGCTTCTGCCGGATCTTTTACGCCAGCCAATTCCACTATCAAGCGATGAGAATATCCTGCTTCCTGAGTCTGGACTACGGGCTCCTGGACGCCAAAAAGATTGACCCTTCTTTCAATCACATCTCTTAATCCTTCCATTGATGAAGAAATATTTTTTTCTTCAATGCCTGAAATATCTGCCTCGTAAACAAGATGAGTTCCCCCCTGTAAATCAAGACCAAGCCTGAAAGGAATGTCAGGAATTTTAGAAATATTAAGGAATTTCGGATAAACCAAATTTCCCAAAACAAAAGCGAGGGCAAAAATAAAAAAGACTGTTATGCAAACTCTTTTCTTTGACATATGTTTTCATATTATTGCTTTTTCTTCAAAAAATGTCAACACATAAAAAAGCCTTATCCGACAACCAACATTTCGAATAAGGCTTCTCGAGAATGGGCATTAGCCCCATTTTCTCTGAGGAAAGTCACCACCTTCCGGTTGTCATCAAAGAACAAGTCTATTCGATTTTTTCTAATAGCCTCTAGCTTCCTTTGTTTCGTTCCCTTGCCTGCCCCCACACAGATAAGTTTATCCATCGGAGCGCGACTTTCTTTGATCTGTCTTTCTGTCATTTCATAAAGAAATCCGTGACGGGCGGAAACGAAACAAATCATAGCCCCCCTGTTTTTCCATTCCCTTAATACGTTGACTATTAACGGATCGGGTTTGGACAAAGCAAAGAAGGGCCAAAACGGAAGATAGAGAACTTGAGGCAGAGGAATGCTGGGGTTGGGCAAGGACCGCTTAGTGAAAGTGCCGTCTACGTCGCAACCTAGTATCAACTCACACCTCCCGCTTCTGATTTTTGATTTGTTAAATATACAACAAAAGAAAATAAAAATCGAGACCCGTCTCGATTTTCTGCCTTTAAAAAATAATTAAAAGTTAGCCAGAAGAGCAGATATTATCCCTACCAAAAATATCCCATCAAAGACCCCGGCTCCTCCTATCGAAACAAATCCCCCGTATTTTCTCATCTTTGTCAGGTTGAGGATATCTGCTCCGATAAGGACACCTAAAGTTCCTGAAATAAAAGCGCAGAAGGGAGCGTATTGAGGAGCTAAGATTAAGGCAAAAATTGCAGAAAAAATGGGAGGAATGAAGGCAGAAAGAACTATCCCTCTCCCGGGAATAATTCGAGCCAAATTATTGGAAATGAGAATCATTAAAATTATTGAAATTAAAAGGGGAGCCACATCAAATCCGCTTTTAAATATCATGTACAAAAAATAAAGGGAAAGAAAAATAGGAATTAAAGCCCCTCCCATATTAATCGCCATGCCCTGCAATTCCATTCGCGGCCTTCTCCATAACCCCAAGAAACTCAGCTCCTCTGCGTATACCGTTTCTTTTTTGCCCAAAGGAATATTAATAGCTGACCCTATGAGAATTGCGAAAAACAGGAAAAAAGTGGCCTGAGAAGAAATCCCCAGCCCCTCAAACCCCAAAGTGATTATATGAAAATACCCCAGAAGAAAAAGAAGGGGTAAAAAGAGAATAAAAAGTATAAAAATCAAACACCCTGCAGGAAAGAAAAACATACAACTATATTTTTAAATATTTTAAACAGGCCCGTTCCCCGGCGCCAGGATGTGCTAAGCCCGACCCCGCACATCCTATTTCACTGCTTCAACCATTAAACTCTCAAGGGCGATACCCTTGTACTGGCTTTTGCTTATCTCTTTGTCTTCCTTGAGAATATTTACCTTAAATCCTGCCGCTTTTAATTTATTCAAATAATCGTCTTTTAACAAAGCTCCGGCCACACACCCTGAAAGCAGATCGTCATTGTTCCTCTGTTCTTCTGAAAGATCTTCCAATAAAACAATGTCTGAAAGATAAATCCTGCCCCCTGTTTTCAAAACCCTGCGGGCTTCTTTGAATGTTTCGGATTTATCGGGAGTAAGATTCACTACGCAATTTGTGATTATAATATCGATTGAATTATCGGGGATGGGCATCTTTTCTATTTCGCTCAGCATAAATTCAACATTTTTAGTTCCTAATTTTTCAGCATTTAATTTTGCTCTTTCAATCATTTCCTTTGTCATATCAACCCCTATTACCTTCCCGGTTGAACCTACTTTTCTTGCCGCCAAAAAACAATCGAATCCAGCGCCGCATCCTAAATCCAAAACAGTATCCCCTTCTTTGATTTTACTGAAAGCGACAGGATTTCCGCAGCCCAAACCAAGATTGCCTTCCGTGCCGGATATTTCCTGATCAGAATAACCAATCTCTTTCGCAACCTTCTGGCCACAACCACAGCCGCATCCGCAATTAGAATCCTTTGCGATGGAGGCATATTTCTTTTTTACTATTTTTTTTATTTCTTCTGAGTTTCTCATATTAAGTATTTATTAATTTTTGAATTTAATGCGCGAAATGAATGGGAAAATTAATCTAGTTTCTTTAGTTCGTCCTTCGCTCTTTTTATGAATTTTCCGAATTGGCGGTCTTTCTCTCTCTTTCCAAGTTTAGTTAATTCGTAGTATTCTGCCTCCTTCTTTAAATTAATATAATTAGAGTACTTGGCCTTATCCAGTTTGCCGGTCTTTAAGGCAGCCAAAACCTGGCATCCCGGTTCTTGAATATGAGAACAATCAACATATTTACAGCTTTTAGCTAAAATGATTATCTCCTCAAAAGAGTCGCTTATCCCCTCATCCGTATCAACCATGCCCACTTCTCGCATCCCCGGATTATCTATCAAAATACCTCCGTTTTCCAAAAAATACATTTCTCTGGTCGTGGTAGCGTGCTTGCCTCTGTTGGAAAAAGAGCTTATATCTTTGGTTTTAATAATATCTTTTCCGATCAATTTATTGATTAAAGTAGATTTTCCCACCCCCGAGGAACCAAGAAAACAGTATGTTTTTCTTTTTTCTATATATTGTTTTAAATTCTTAATTCCTTCGTCGGTCACGGTGCTAGTCGGGATAAAATCAGCGCCCTTAAATCTGCTTTCTATCTGAGCTCTTTTTGAATCCAGTTCTTCCTCCGAGATCAAATCAATCTTGTTTAATATGATCGCAGGTTTTATGCCTCCGTCTTTGATAATGGAAAAATATCTTTCGAAGCGATTTAGATTATAATCTCTTCCGACGGCTTCAACAATAAGAGCTATATCGATATTGGCTGCAATAACCTGCACCTCGTTCTTTCCTCCGTGCTTTCTTTTTATTATTGTCTTTCTTGACAGCACTTTATTGATTATAGCCTGCTCTTTGCTGGGGATTGTTATTGCCACCCAATCTCCCACCGCAGGATAATCCTCTCTTGAGGAAGCGTTGAATATCTGCTTTCCGGTAATCCTTGCTAAATATTCCCCCTCTGTATTCCTAACCCTATATGCCTCTCTATACTCGGCAACCACCCGCGCAACCTGAAAATCGTCTAATCCTAATTTCTTTCTATTAGACTCAAAAAAATCATCATAACCAAAATCTTCAATTTTAATTTTGTTTTCCATTAACTTATAATCTCAAATTTTAAGCTATTTTTCCATAGACAAAATAAAAAACATCCCCCCGCGGGATATTAATTAGGGATGTGCGGGGTCGGACCTAGCACATCCCTAATTCCCACGACACTTCTTAAACTTCTTTCCTGACCCGCAGGGACAGGGGTCATTTCTTCCCACTTTCGGAGCAGATTGAAAAACTTGCTGAGGTCTAGATTCCGCAGAAGGTTGTTCCTGCATTTTTACTTTAAGGATTGTGCCTGCTATGCCCAATTCAACCTGTTTCAATAAATCCTGGAACATCTTGTGTCCCTCAGACTTGTATTCAATCAAAGGGTCCTTCTGGCCATAAGCTCTTAATTTAACAGAATCTCTGAGATAAGACATGTTTTCCAAATGGTCAAGCCAGTGCATATCCATAATCCTCAAAACAACTATCCTTTCCACCTGTCTCATTCTTTCCTCCCCGATTTCCTTTTCTTTATTCAAATAATCCTCCTCTTTCAGCCCTGAATTATTTACTGATTCCAAAATGTAATCTCTGAGCTCTTGAGGATTCTTTTCTATAATTTCTTTTCTCTTTTTATAGAAAACTTCTCTGTGCTTATTCATGACATCGTCGTAGTCGAGCACATGCTTTCTAACATCAAAATTGAATCCTTCTATTTTCCCCTGGGCAGATTCAATGGCTCCTGAAATAAGTTTTGCCTCAATGGGCTGATCCTCAGGAAGCTTCAACATATTCATTAATGACTTTAATCTGTCTGAACCGAAAATTCTTAACAAATCATCCTCTAAAGAAAGATAAAACTGGGACGAACCGGGATCCCCCTGCCTGCCTGACCTTCCTCTTAGCTGATTATCTATTCTTCTTGCTTCATGCCTCTCTGTACCGATGACGTGTAGACCTCCTAATTGCCTCACCCTGGTCGCCATTTCCTCATCTTGGGGATTGCCGCCAAGAATAATATCAACACCTCTGCCGGCCATATTGGTGGCTATCGTCACCTGACCCAGTTTGCCTGCCTGAGCTATGATCTCACCTTCCTGTTCATGATGCTTGGCGTTCAATATCTGATGCGGGACCCCTTCTCTGTCTAAAATCTTTCCCAAATACTCATTTTTTTCAATCGATGTCGTCCCGACCAGAATCGGCTGGCCCTTGGCGTGTCTGCCAGCTATTTCCCGAGCCAGAGCCTTGAACTTCCCTTCTTCTGTTTTATAGACAACATCTGCTAAATCTTCTCTGATCATCGGCTTGTTGGTTGGAACAGCAACCACTTCCAAACCGTACACCTTATCGAATTCCTCAGCTGAAGTGGAAGCGGTTCCTGTCATTCCTGCCAGCTTTTTATACATCCTGAAATAGTTCTGGAAAGTGATTGAAGCCAATGTTAATGATTCCGGTTTCACCTGAACCCCTTCTTTGGCTTCAATGGCCTGGTGAAGCCCGCCAGACCATCTTCTGCCTGGCATCATTCTTCCGGTAAATTCATCTACAATGATTACCTCTCCGTTTTTGACCACGTAATCTCTGTCTTTTTTAAAAAGAGTTTCAGCTCTCAAGGATTGTTCCAAATAATGAAGAAATTTGACCCCTCTTTCCTCATAGATATTGCCGACCCCCAGAATCTTCTCAATTTTATTTATCCCTTCTTCAGTAAGAGTGGCTGCTTTCATTTTTTCATCTATCTGATAATCTTTTTCAGCAGAAAGCTGGGGAGTGATTTTTGCGAATTCCCGGTAATATTCGGAACTCTCCATATCGGGAGCTGAAATAATAAGAGGTGTTCTGGCTTCATCAATCAAAATTGAGTCTATCTCATCAACTACAGCATAGTTGAATCCTCTTTGAACCTGCTGAGACAGATCGTAGACCATATTGTCCTTCAAATAATCAAAACCAAATTCATTGTTTGTTCCATAAGTAATGTCTGCCATGTAAGCTTCTTTTCTGGCTACGGGTTTTAAATAACTTTCAATAATCTTGAAACCTCCCACCTCATCTCTGGCCTTGTCTTTTTCCTCAAGATTTTCCTTAGATGCTTTAAAATCAGGATCGTAAATAAAAGATTCGTCATGGACTATGCAGCCCACTGATAATCCCAAAGCATGGAAAATCTGGCCCATCCAAACAGCATCTCTTTTTGCTAAATAATCATTAACTGTGACAGTATGAGCTCCCTTGCCCTCCAAAGCATTCAAAAACAAAGGCAGAGTTGCAGCCAAAGTCTTTCCTTCACCCGTCTTCATTTCCGCAATCTTTCCCTGATGCAAAACGATTCCTCCGATAATCTGGGAATCAAAATGCCTTTGGTTTAAACTTCTTCTTGAAGTTTCCCTTACCAAAGCAAAAGCTTCCGGAAGCGCATTGTCCAGATTTTCTCCGTTCTTGATCTTTTCTTTCAAATCCGTTGCTTTCTTTTTTAAATCCCCTTGTGATAATTTTTTGAGATTTTCTTCAAGAGAATTTATCTTGTCTACAACGGGTTGTAATCCGCTTACGTATTTTTGATTGGCGTCTCCAAATATTTTTCCTATTATCGACATAAGGAAATTTTACTCTTTTTTCGAGCAAAAATCAACGTAAAACAAAACCGCTCCACCTAAATGGAACGGTCTTGGCAAAAGAAGACTATTTCTTCTTCTTTTTTGCAGCTTTTTTCTTTGCCATATAAATCGATTTTTTAGTTAAGCAAATAGTCGACTAACTATTTGTCCGAATCAAAATAAAAATATTTTATTATTAATCAATCTATTAATTCATTTTCACAGAATCATATCAATGAGTCAAGTGTGGAAAACTCCTAAATTTCTGAAAAAGAAATTTCTTTATTCCAAATATTCAATTTCCTCTTTCAAATTAATTTTAAATTTTGCTTTAACCTCTTTTTTAATCAAATTTATCAATTTTTTAACGTCGCTGCTTTTTGCAGAACCAATATTGATAATAAAATTCGCGTGCTTCTCGGAAATTTTAGCTCCGCCCATTATTCTTCCCTTCAGATTGCACTTCTCAATCAATTCCGCTGCCGAAAAATCGGGTGGATTAAGAAAAATTGATCCTGCAGAAGGAAATTCCAAGGGCTGCCTGCTTTTTCTTGTTTCCAAATTTTTATTTATCTTGTTCTGTATTTTAATCTTATTTCCTTTTTTTAGATTCAGCGTTGCAGAAAGAATAATTAAATTTTTATTTTCTTTAAAAACGCTTTCCCTGTATTTAAAACGGCATTCTTTGCTGTTTAAATTCTCTATCTTTTTTAATTTCACATTTAAAACCTTTGCTTCTTTGATGGCGTTTCCAATTGATTCATTAAATGCTCCTGAATTTCCGCGTATAGCCCCGCCGACGGTCCCCGGAATTCCCGCTGCCCATTCCAAACCAGTTAAATTATTTTTAAGAGCCAGATTGACCAGCTTTCCGAGAAGCACGCCTGCATCTGTTATTATCGTTGAATTTTGAATTTTGAATTTTGAATTTTGAATTTTTATAATCAATCCCTTGAATCCTTCGTCTGAAACTAAAACATTGCTTCCTAATCCAAGAATGAAGAATGGAATTTTTTTTCTTTCAGAAAATTTCAAAGATTCAATTAAATCGTCCTCGTCCTTAACAGCAGAAAAATACCTGGCCTTTCCGCCTATTCTGAAAGTCGTATAATTTTTTAGCGAAACATTTCTTTTTATCTCCACACGTTAAATAACTTTTTAAACCCTGCTGTATTTAAAAAATAATTTTGTTTATTATTTTTAAGACTTTTTTTAATGCTATTTAATTGATTTCTTACTTTGCATTCATTTAGATTATCTTTTGTAAACAAATTAAAATAAATTCCGTCTAGAAAAGAGACATAATGAATTTCTTGGTTCCTCTCGCTGAAGCTAATGAATGAAATTATTTCGTTTATTTGCTTATCCTGCCCTCCACCACATTCTTTCATATGTTTATGTTCAACAATAAAAATATTCTTCCCATCTTTAATTAGAAAATCGGGCATTTTTTTCTCCTTGCTCCTACTCCATAAAAATTTTAATTTGTAGTAAATAATTAAATCTTTAAAAAGTCTTTTCCCTTTTTTATCAGTTTCTATATATTTTTTATTTCCCACAGAGGTAAATTGTTTTACAGTATCTGAGTCAGCGTTAACAAAGCCAGCTGAATTTAAAATTTTAGAAATTTTATAAGCACCAAGGTTCCCATTTTCTTTATGTGCTTTGGCGTCCTTCCCAACTTGTAATGTTGTTGGACTGTAATTGTAGACAGAATATAGATTGTGCCTTAATTCAATATATTTTTCTACAATATTTTTGATGATCTTCAGTTGATCAGCTTTTTCCATCTTCTCGAAAAGACTGTAAGAAATATCTACGACCGGCCAGAAGGAGACAAATTCGGAATAGTTAATATCTTTGCCCTTAACAATCTCTATAATGGTTTCTATCGCTTTTTTCGCGGTGACCTGGTTTTTGTTCTTTTTTGCAAAATTATAAGCTGAGATGCTTTCGAGCAAATTAAAATTTCTTTTCATTAAAGTGGTGGGGTCGTTCGGATTCTGAGAAATAATTAAATTACCCTTCTTCAAATAAAAATCATCAATAATCGGTTCTGGATTATTGAGTGAAAATTTAAATAATTCTTCGTTATTAACCATTTTCTTTGATTAAAGTAATCTCAATTTTATATTAGGATATACAGATTCATAGGCATCCTCCAAAATAGCCCTCGCAGTCAAGTAATCAAGCCTCCTTCGTCTTTCTCCGTTTTTTTTATTCCCTTTAAAAGGAGATAAAAGGATATCCTCGGTTCTTCTTCTAAAATCAATTAAAAGATTGTTACTATGATCGATAATCTTATCTATGATTTCATTGTTGGCATTCAACTCTATCACTGTAATTAATCTAGAACTATTTCTAATATTGCTCAAATTATAATCCATTTGTTCCGGTCTCATGAATGCAATCTGTCTTTCGGGATTAGTTGTATCTACAGCTCTTAACGCTATCTGGCCCTTAGGTGAATTAAATTTTATATAAATATTTTTATGCGGTACCCTCCGTAATTTTTCAAAATATTCTAAGTCGCCAATAAACTTATCATTTTTATAGATTTTAACTTGATTATAAGGTTTATTTTTATTATCGAAGCAAATCACGCAAATTGGATTTTCCGTATCATTGAATAACTGATCTTCAATTATTGTAATACTGACTAGACGGCTCTTAGAAAATTTAGAATTTATAAAAGTTTCGGGGATTATCATTATGCCATAATCGTTTATAAGACATCTTTCAATCGCTAATTGATAAATGTCATCGTATTTGCAAATATCAAAATATTTTCTAACACTTTCATAGACCCCTTTTCTGCTAGCACTATATTTTGTTAAGTAAGGAGGATTAGTAATAATGATTGAATTATCAATTTTAGGAATAAACAAAAGACTGTCATTATTAGTCCAATTCAAATTACTATCCAAATCGAATCCTTTAGTCTTTTTAAAACCGATTGTTTTTGCAACTCTTAACAAATCCCCATTTCCAGCAAATGGATCAAAGGCGATAGTGGCAGGGGTTGATTTTATAAATTCCAAGATATGATTTTTCAGCCAAAAATCATTTGTGGTGAAAAATTGCCCGAGTGTTTGTTTTTTATGTATCGCATCCATATCTCTTATTATTATATTCTATCAAAAATTCCTATTTTAGTAAGCATTAAAATATCTTATTGTACTATAACAATTTTCTGCTAAAATGTAATTGACCGAGAGGCTGCCACTCACTATTTGACTTAGAGGAGTTCACGCTCTCGGTCTTTTTATTTATCCAAAAACAAACAGACCCCGCTCGAGAGGGGTCTGCGACTTAGCGGAGTGTTTTACACTCACTGCCAATATATTAACAAATTTTATTGAAAACGTCAAGTTCCTTGCTTTTTGATAATGTAATTTTCCAAAACCAGCGTATCGATCTCACTTCTCTCAAAAGTGCTGTAGGCATCTTGGGGCGTATTGACAATCGGCTCTCCCCGAAGATTGAAGGAGGTATTCAAAAGAAGAGAAACTCCCGTCTTCTGATAAAAATTATTTATCAGCTTCCAATATTTCGGAGATTCTTCTTTTAAAACAACCTGGGGGCGGGCAGTGCCGTCAACATGAGTAATTGCCGGGACCTTGGCCTTCTTGTCTTCCCTTACATTCACCACATAAAGCATGTATCTGCCGGGATAATGTTTTGCGGCTTCAGGCATTTCAAAAAATTCTTCGGTTCCTTCCAAAATAACCGAGGGAGCAAAAGGGCGATAGGGTTCCCTGAATTTAATTTTAGTATTCACAATATCTTTCATGTCATTCCTCCTGGGATCAGCTAAAATTGATCTTGAACCCAAAGCTCTCGGGCCCCATTCAAATCTTCCCTGAAACCATCCCACTACTTTCCCCGCCAAAATATCATCTATTACTTTATCTATCAAATCATCTTCATTCTCAAATAGTTCGGCTTTAAGATTATTTTTATCAATAAATTCCTTTATTTCTTCCCGGGAATATTCCTTGCCGTAATAAGCATTCTCCATGACAAATTTTCTCGGATTATTCAAGGCAGTGCAGTAAACAGAAAGAGCAGCTCCCAGAGCCCCACCGGCATCACCCGCCGCAGGCTGAATGAATATTTCTTCGAAAGGAGAGTTAGCTAAAATTTTCCAGTTGGCAACCGAATTAAGCCCCACCCCTCCTCCGATGCACAATTTTTTTACACCAGTTAATCTATAAAGTTCTTTGGCTAAGCCATACAAAGCTTCCTCAAGAACTGCCTGTAAGGAAGCAGCTATATCTGCATAATATTCCTGTTCCTTTGCCAATCTGTCATATTCCTCGCCTTCGGGCTTAGGGCCGAAATAAGAAGGCCAACCAGTCTCTCTGGTAAAGAATTTTGATTCTTTCCTTCTGGGAGGACCGAAAAGTTCAATAAATTTATTTGAATAAGTTCTTTCCACTGAATTCTGGAAGGAAAAATAACTCATATCCAATTCATAAGAACCGTCTTTGTTGAATTTAATTAATTTCCTTACTTTGTCTACGTATTTTAATTTCCCGTAAGGAGCCATTCCCATCACTTTGTATTCTCCCTCATTGATTTCAAAACCCAGGAAGGCGGTAAATGCCGAATAAAAAAGCCCCAGGGAGTCAGGAAAATGAATCTCTTTTAAAATCTTAATTTTATTTCCCTCTCCAATCCCCAAAGTGGTCACTGCCCACTCTCCCACTCCGTCGATCGTGAGGATGGCTGCATTATCAAAGGGAGAGCAAAGAAAAGAAGAAGCGGCATGAGATAAATGATGCTCAGAAAAAAGAACTTTTTTAGGATCAATTCCCAGTTTTCGGCTGACCAAATCTCTAACCCAGAGTTTGTCCAAAAACATGCTCTTTACCGATTCCACAAAAACCCTGAAAGAAAACGGGTAATTGGAAAGAACTGTTTTAAAAACTCTTTCCAGTTTTAAAAACGGTTTTTCATAGAAAACCACGTAATCTAATTCTTCAGGTTTTGTTTTGGTGCTTTCTAAAACGAAGTTTATCGCCTTTTCAGGAAACCTATAGTCGTTCTTTTTTCGGGAAAATCTTTCTTCTTGAGACATTGCCACAGGAACTCCATCAACCAGTAAGGCAGCTGCTGAATCATGATAAAAAAAAGATAGGCCAAGAATTTTCATATTACTCGCTTTCGAATTCCTTTAAAGCGGAAATCGTTGATTTTTTGTTTATGTAAGTTGAGCTTTTGCCTCTTTCGACCCGACTGAAGAAACGAAAAGGTATCGCAACTAGCGAAAAAACAGTGAAATAGAAAACGAACATCACTATGGTTGAAACAAAATTGCCAATCACCAAACCGATTTTCTTCCACCATAACCAGATTAAAGATAATATTTTCATTTTAAATTAGATTAAAGGATAAATGAGCGGTCCTAAGGGTGAACTTTGGACAAAAATCATCAAAAGGAAGAATATAATCAGCATTAAGATCACGGGAATCATCCACCAAAGTTTGTTTTTCCACAGAAAAGAAACCAAACCGCTCGTGGTGGACATTCTTGTTTTTAAAGATTGAAGAAAACCTGGAACTTTCATTTTTTTATTTTAATTCATTTAATAATTCCTGACCTTTACCTTGAGTCAAATAGTCAAATAAAGATTCTGCTGCCATCTCGTGGCCCTTTTTATTCCAATGCCCCTCGCAAGGCCAATTAAAGACCAACTCATCGCCTTCAATGTTCTCCTTAAAGAAAGGCAATAAATTCAAAAAAGGAATATTCTCCTCCTGAGTAAAATTCTCTAATATTTTCTCGGGTTTGTCAAAATCAAAATCAAAACTATTTAGCATTTGACTGAGAAGATCATCTTTCTGCGTTAATTCAGGATGCGTCCTCCAGATGTCATTAACTGAAACCAACATAAATTTTGCTCCGTTTTCCTCAACCTTATTCTTGAATTCTTTCAGAAGCCCTTCCTCCATATCCCAGATAGAACTCCATCCTTGAGGATATTCTTCCAAAAATACTTGAAAATCAAAAGGAACCTGAGCTTTAGAATATGCCATCTTCTGAGTGCTGATAATTTGCCATTTTTCGTTCAGCCACTGCAGAAAAACTGAATTATAAATCAATTTCTGCCCCTCTCTTAATGCGGTTCTGACCTTGCCATCTTCTCCATAAATATCAGCATTAACTTGATAATCATTCCCAAAGTCATTGGCTGGCAAGAATGCCAAAATAACCAGATCGGGTTTGTGCTTTAGGGCGTACTGGTTTAAATACAAATAGTTCTTGAAGGTTCCATTGCCTCCGTGCCCAAATGAATATATTTCCACTTTTTTCTTCTGGCCAGGAATTTCATTTAATTTATTTTCAAGCAAATATTGGAAACTGTTTTCTATCGGAACCTGAAAGGCCTCAACAAAAGAGTCTCCCAATATGGCAATCCTAAAAACATCGTCAGGCTTCTCTGGGCTGAATTCTGAATCATTGAATCCTTCGGAATTGGCCTTCACGTGGGTGTCAAAACATTTATTTCTGACATCAAATTCATAATTTGAATCTAAAATCAGGAGGCCTGTCTTACTGTCGTACTTAAAAACTTGTTCAGCTGTTTTTTCCCTTTTCAATCTCAATGCCACCTCTCCTGCGGCAAAGACGATCAGAAAGCTTAAAATAAGCAGTGAAATTTTAATTAATATCGATTTCATCTGTTGAAAAATCCAGCTGATTATTTAATAAGTTTTCTTTGTTCTCCAATAAAAATTGGGAGATCGATTCGGCAGCCCAAAAATTGCCAGTTTCATTCCAGTGGCCGTCGCACAAGACGAAAGAAACTCCCCCCTCCTCTCTGATTTTTTCTCTGAAGACTGGTGTTAAATTCAAATACGGGAATCTGTTTTCCCGAGCAAAGTCTGCCAATATCTTCTCTGGCTTATCAAAATCAAAATTGAATTCCTTCAAATAATAATTATATTCCTCGTTCTCTGCGAGCAATTCAGGATGGCTCCTCCACATGTCACTCAAAGAAACCAGCACAAACTTGACTCCTTTCTCCTCAGTTTTTTCCTTAAACTGAGAAATCAAATTTTTCTCCATATCCCATATTCCGTCCCAGCTCGAGGGAGAATCTTCCAGGAATACTTGAAAATCAAAAGGAACCTGAGCCTTTGAATCTTCACCGGCGAAGATTTTGCGGAAAGTGTTTCCGATGCTATGCATTTTAATCACCTGCCACTTATAATCCAGCCACATCCACAAGACTGATTTTGTTGAAAACTTTTGGGTTAATGAAAGTTTTTCTCTGACTTTCCCGTTTTCATTGAAAATGTCTTTTTTCAACTCGTAATCATTCCTGAAGTCATTTGCTGTCAAGAAGGCCAAAATAACCAAATCCGGGTTGTATTTTAAGGCATACTGGTTTAAATACAGATAGTTTTTGAAAGTTCCATTCCCGCCTTTGCCTACGGCATAAATTTCTATCTTTTTGTCCAAACCCGCTTGATTCAATTTGGTTTCAATTAATTTATAAAAAGTTTGCGCTAAGGGAACGTATCTTGCTTCAACGTAAGAATCTCCGATTATGGCAATCCGGAAAACATCGGAGGGTTTATCTGCCAGATAATCTTTATCGTCCCTGAAACCCTGAGTGTTCGCTTGAATCGGAACGGATTCACCCGAACAAGGAATCTTGGCTTCATACTCAACTCCGGGCTTTAAAATAATCAAGCCAGTTTCTTCATCATATGTGTTAAATTCAGTCATCGATAAAACTCCCCGCCACCTGAGGATAATCTCTCCTGAAATCAATGCCAGAACGATGCCTATGAACAATAAAAATAGTTTTGTTTTCAGATTAGATGTCATCTAAATTTTCTTTTCCAAAAGCCATAAGACTATGGCTTTCTGCATATGAAGGCGGTTTTCCGCCTGGTCAAAAATAACTGAGTTGGGATGCAAAATGGCATCCTTGGTTATTTCATATCCCACATGGCAGGGCATGCAATGCATGATTTTGGATTGAGGAGCCAAAGAGTCGATCAATTTGGCTGACAATTGGAAAGGCAAAAATTTCTCCTTTCTTCTTTCAAATTCGGCCTGGAAATCGGGCCTCACTTTTCCTTCTTCAAAAAATTCCATGTTCATCCAGGTGTCTGTATGAACATAATCTGAATCCTCCAAGGCCTCTTTTAAATCCAAGGTATATTTTATCAATCCTGTTTTGTCTGCCTGATTTTTTAATTCATTATCCTGACTATTGGAGTCTGACTCCGGAGCGGCAATAAAAACCTGAATTCCCAGTTTAGAACAGGCCAGTTTCAAGGTATTTGAAACGTTGTTTTCTATCCCGAGCCAAGTGATCTTTTTCACATTTTCGATCCCGCCCGAATGTTCAGCCATAGTCAGAAGGTCGCTCAATGTCTGGGCCGGATGGTATTTTTCTGAGCAAGCATCAATCACAGGAATCCAGTTAAAGGAAGCTGCCAATTCAACATCGGCCGCTTTCCTGGCCCGGAACATCAGCACATCTCCGAATCTCATTACGGCCTTTATCTCGTCATCAAAATCAGTCAAAACAAACTGGGTGGTTTTTGAATCAAGAAAAATGGCGTGTCCTCCGAGTTCAGTCATTGCTGTTTCAAAAGAAAGGCGGGTTCTTGTCGAACTTTTCTGAAAAAGCATTATCAGGGTTTTATTCGGAAGATAATTTGTAATCTCTCCCCTTCTTCTCTTTTCTTTAATCTCTTTGGCCAGATCCAGCATTTCCAAAATATCCTCTTTTGTCTGCTCTTTAAGGGAAATAAGATGACGCATATTACTCAGGCAACTCTTTTAAGAAATTTTTCAGATCCTCGGAAAAACTAGGTTTTAATTCCAAAGATTTCTGAGCTGCCTTTCTGGCATTGGCAAAATCACCAATATTGGCGTATGCTGCCGCCATTCCCGCCCAGTACTGGGCGTTTTTAGGATCCTTACCGGTGGCAATCTCGTATAAAGGTATGAGTTCTTTGTCTTTGCCTAAATTCTGATATATTTCAATCACCTGCTTAAGCTTCTCTTCCTGTCCTTTTTCTTCCAACCTTAAGCCCAAATCCTTGGCGTTTTCTATTATCTCTGAAGCTTTTTCATAATCTCCGACAAATTTATAAGCCATGGCAAGATACCAATTGGCCAGAACGTATCTCGGTTCAAGATCAACCGCTTTTTGCATATATCCGACAGCGCCCTCCGCATCTCCCTCCATGGAGCTAAGCTGAGAAAGAACCCAGTAAACTTGCTGATTATTAGGGCTCAATTCCTGAGCTTTAGATAAGTAGTATTTGGCTTCCTGAAAATCCTGAGGCCGCCTGCCAACATTATACGAATCGACATACTGTCTTCCTAAAATAAGATAGAAACGGAAATCCTGGGAGTTATTTTTTATCGCTTTCTTCATGGTCTCAGCAGCCAAATCGAAATTTTCCAGCAATTTTTCTCCGCCCTGATTGTTATATGAGGAATCTGAAACCTTGCGAGAAAACTGTTCTGCTCCCTCAGCCAGCCCTATGGCAGAAACGCTGATTGCCTTTTGATAATACCCTATTGAATCCTCCAAAGAAGAGGACACTCCTTTGACAATGTAATTGGAAGCCATGGCTGGTTTAAACGAGCCATAATAGATAGCAGCCAAAGCCAAGAAAATTATGCTTGCTCCCAAAAACGGATTAAAAGGCTTTTGTTCTACTGTTCCAGAATTTGCGTCTTCTTGAAAAGAAAGATTGTTTTCCTTGTAGGAAAGCAGAAAACCGGCGAAAGACAAAGCCAAGAAAAAAATCATATAACTTGAGATCATGTCAAAGACCCAAATGTCCTGGGCAAAATAAGCAGCCAGAAGAACAATCATGATCAGGGGCAATAAAACATTTTTCCTCCCTGGCGTTTTTAAAGCCAGTCTCCATAATCCCAAAATAGCAACTCCAAAAATAGCAAGATAACTTAAAAGACCGACAATCCCCGTTTGAGTCAGAGTGTCCAGGACAATATTATGGACGCGGTCATACCACAAATCTCCGCTCATGGGCAACTCAGGATTAAAATGCTTGGCAAAAGGAACATTAAAATTTTCCGGACCCCATCCCAGCCAGGGCCTGTCTTTCCATGATTCAAAACCCATCATCCAAACTACCTTTCTTCCCTGCCAACTAGTGGTCTGTTCTATGTCAGCCAATTTTCCTTTTATAAAATTAGTTTGAAGGACGCCCCAGGCAACACCCAGAAGCAATAAAATTGCAATGAGAATTGACCAGCGCAAAAGTTTTTTTCCCGATTTCCAAGCGTAGAATATACAATAAAGAAAAGCTAAGAGAAAAAGGGCTCCCCAAAAAGCGCCGATGGCTCCCTGGGTAGGCTCTTGATTAAAGAAGAAAGCATTAAAATAAATCAGCAGTCCTGAAGCGTAAAGGACTTTCCAAAAACCTTTTTTAACAATAAAAAGTATTAAAGCAAAGAATATATCAAACAGAAGATAGGCAGACAAGAAAGAAGTATTCCCCAGAGTGCCGCCTCTTCCCGTAGTGGGATCAGCGCTGGCAAGAGTATAAAGCGAAACGAAAATTCCGACGATTAAAGAAACGTTTAATATTTTTTCCCACGATTTCTTCTCTCTAAAAACGCTGGTTAGAACAATATAAAAGACATAAAGATGCAATATGGTCAGAATCCCCGTCATTCTTTCAAAAGTGCTCCAAAAGCTTCTTATCAGATTAACGCCAGTAAGGGATGAAATTATGCTCACGAGGACAAAAACAGTAATCGCTATGGTCAGAGGAGTTAACTTCGGCCTGTATTTAGGAAAAGAAACAATCAAAAGAACATAGGCGATGAGCATCACATCGACAACGATACGAAAAAAGATCGTTTTCGGAGAAACGTAAGGAAAATAAAAAGACCGCAAAAGCACAAACGGAGTAAATAAAGCAAGATAAGTGCCCCATTCAATTATTCTCAAATAGATGCTTTCCAGTCCCACCGGTTTTTTTATCGCCGGTGCGGAGGGTTGGTAATTTAAATCCCCCTCCCCTCTTTTTTCTTTTTTTTCTCGCGATCTTTTTCCCATAACTATTAAATGTTAGATTTGTAATTAGGCATAAGCTCTTTAAAGATGCTTATTATTCCTTCCCTGTCTTCCCTCTCAACGACTTCCTTTAGTTCCTCTATCTTCTTTTCTAAAAACATTCTATCAATTTTTGATAATTTGGCCATGGAGATTTTCTCATTCTGAGTGGCCACGCATCCTTCCTCGGCAGTCAGGGTTTCTTCAAAGAATTTTTCACCTGGCCTTGGATTAGTGAAGACGATTGGAATATCCTTGTCTGGTTCCAATCCGGAAAGTCGGATCAATTCGCTTGCCAAGTCGATTATCTTAATCGGATCTCCCATGTTCAAAACAAGAACCTCTCCTCCCTGGCCTATGGCTCCGGCTTGCAAAACCAGAAGACATGCTTCAGGGGTCGTCATAAAATATCTTTTCATTTCAGGATGAGTGATTTCAATAGACTCTCTTCTTCTTATCTTTTCTTTAAAAATAGGTATTACGCTTCCACGGCTTCCCAAAACATTGCCGAATCTCACAGAAACGAATTTGGTTTTCTTTTCTTCATTGTTCAAACAGCAGATCATTTCCCCGATTCTTTTTGAGGCGCCCATCACTGAAGCAGGATTAACGGCCTTATCGGTGGAAATGAATACAAACTTGCCGACACCGCTAGCCACAGCGACGTCTGTTAAAACTTTTGTTCCTAAAATATTATTCTTCACTGCCTCATCGGGATGAGCTTCCATTAAAGGAACGTGTTTGTAAGCTGCGGCATGAAAAACAACCTCGGGCTGAGATCTCCTGAAAACATCCTCCATTTTTCCCTTATCCCTTATATCTCCTATACAGGCCGTCACATTAAAGAAATTCTTTTTCAACTCCTGATCGATATTGAAAATCCCGGTCTCATCCTGATCCAATAAAAACAATGACCGGGGACCGAATTTCATAATCTGCCTGCAAAGCTCAGACCCGATAGAACCAGCGGCGCCGGTAACCAATACTCTCTTGTCTTTAATAAATTTTTCTATCTGCTCTTTATTCAAAGCAACAGGTTCTCTGCCCAGCAAATCATCCATTTCCACTTCCCTTAGAGCGGAGACCCCTATTCTTCCGTTTATAACTTCAGCAATGGGAGGAATTATTTTTATCTTTTTTAAACCGGATTTTCTTCCGTTCTCCACCGCTTCTTTAATGATCTTTGTCCCGGCTGAAGGCAGGGCAATGATTAATCCTTCCACTCTTTTTTCCTTGGCAATCTCGGGAATGTCTTTTATCTTTCCCATCACTTTGACTCCATGAATTAAGATTCCCTGTTTTGACAGCTCGTCGTCAACAAAACCCACCGGCAGGAAAGGATTATCTTTCGAAATCTGAATGCTTCTTAAAATTTGCTCACCGGCGTCTCCCGCCCCCACTATCAGCGTCCTTTCTTTGCCCCCATTCCTTACTCCCAGAAAAATCTGCAAATAAATCCTCTTGGCAAACCGGATCGCGCCTGCAAAAAGAATTATAAAAAGATAACTTGCGGGCAAAACCGAACGAGGAAACCCCGAAAGAACAGAATGATCTCTGAAAATAAAAAGAAGGGCAATTAAAACCAAATATCCAAAACTGACAGCTTTAATCAGCGAAATCAGCTCAGTCGTGCTGACATAGATCCAGGTAAAAGAATAAAGCTTAAAGAAAAAGAATGAAATCAGAAGAATAACCAAACTCGAAGCGATTAATGTCCCTATCTGCAAAAGATATTGATCTGGAATCTTTCCTTCAAAACGCAAATAAAAAGCCAGAAAAACAGACAGAGAAACCAAAAAGGCGTCTGATGCCAAAAAAAACATCAGTCTTATATTCTTTCTTTTTTCGACTAGAATCTTCTTAATCATTTTTAATTATTGTTTATAAAAATCGCAGACTTTCTGAGCCGCGTATTCCACCTGCTCATTGTTTAATTCCGGATACATGGGCAAAGAAATTACCTTATCTGCCAATTTTTCAGAAAAAGACAATTTAAAATGAGATAAATTGAAAGCTGGCTGCAAATGATTGGCAATAGGATCTTTAATCAAAGTTTCTACCCCATTTTCCTTCAAAAAAGAGGAAAGTTCGTCTCTTTTTTCTGCCTGCAAAACATAATTCTGAAAAACATCAAAATATTTTGAATCCGAATCGGGAGCAGGCGGAAGTTTTATTCCCTTAACTGAAGCCAGCCTGTTTTGATAGATTTTGGCTATTCCCCTTCTTCTTTCTATCCAAGATGAAACATATTTTAATTTTACATTAAGAATCGCTGCCTGGAGATTGTGCAATCTTGATGTCTCTCCGAAGCAGAGAAATTCCACTTTACCTTCAGCATTCTTTCTTTGACAGTGATTCCTGTAAAGGCGAATCTTTTGAGCAATATTTTCGTCATCAGTAATGACAGCTCCGGCATCGCCCGCAGATCCCAGAATCTTTGCCGGATAAAAACTATAGCAGGAAGCTGAACCGAAAGTTCCGGCATTTTTATTGTTAAATTTGGCTCCCAAGGATTGGGCTGAATCCTCTATCACCGCCAAATTATGCTTTTTGGCAATATCCATTATTTTTTCCATGTCGCAAGTCCTGCCGTTATAATGGACAGGCAAGATTGCTTTCGTCTTACTGGTGACAGCTTTCTCCACTTCTTTAGGATCCATCGTAAAATCTTCTTTGACTTCAATTAAAACCGGAGTCGCTCCGACATGAAAAACGCAGGTAATGGAAGCCGCAAAAGTATGGGAAACAGTAATTACTTCGTCTCCGGGGCCCACGCCTGCCGCTTTCAAAGAAAAAATCAAAGCATCAGTTCCCGAATTAACTCCCACAGCGTATTTTGCGCCCAAAAAAGAAGCTAATCCTTTCTCAAACCTCTCCACATCTTCTCTCAAAATCAAATCTCCCCTGCTTAAAACATCTTTTATGGCAGAATCTATTTCTTTTTCAAGATTTTTATATTGAAGAGAATAATTTACGAAAGGTACTTTAAAGGTCATGGTTTTTCAATTTATCTAAAAAATATAATTTATCGTATATGGTTTTTGAATCCAAACCCAATTTTTCCATTAAATAATCCGGCCTTCCCACATGTTCAGAAAAAGTGTCGGGTATCCCGATTCTTCTGAATGCGCCCTTATATCCTCCCTCAAGTAAAACTTCAGACACAGCGCTTCCTAATCCCCCAATGACATTGTGGTCTTCCAGGGTGATTATCTGGGAATGATCTTTAGCTAAATCAAATATCAGTTCCCTGTCCAACGGTTTAATAGTATGCATGCTGACCAATGTCGGATTCTTTCCTTCCTTTGAAAGTCTGTCTGCCACTTCAATGGCTGCAGAGAGCATCGTGGAGCCGGTGGCAATTAAACAAATATCTTTTCCTTTGTTTACAACAATTCCCTTTCCTGTTTTAAAATCAATTTCTTCCCTGTGAACCTCGGGTTCGCAATCTCTTCCAAAACGAACATACAAGGGGCCAGGAAAACCAATCGAAGCTTTAGCTAAAGCGATGGCTTCTTTAACATCTCCTGGAGCAACAACGGTCATATTGGGAAGAGAACGCATAATGGCAATGTCGTTGACTGAATGATGGGTGACTCCTTCCAGACCATAAACTACTCCTCCGCCTGCGCCAAGCAGCTTAATATTCAGATTGTTATAAGCTATGTCTACTCTTATTTGATCTAGCGCACGATCAATTAAAAAAGGAATGATTGAGTAGCAGTAGACATTTTTTCCCGACATTGCCAAACCCGAAGCCACATCTATCATATTGGCTTCAGCCACCCCGACGTCGATAACTCTTTCTGGGTCTATTTTTTTTAAATCATAGAAAAATTTGACTCCCAGATCAGCAAAAAGCATGAAAATGCTTTTGTCTTTCTTGAACTCCTCAGCTAATGTTTGAAAAAATATTTTTCTCATAATATTTGTGCTAAACCTGGTTTAGCACAATCCTTTTAATTCATTTAAAGCCTGCTGATACTCATTTTCATCAGGACAGCGATCATGCCATCTGGGTTCATTCTCCATAAAAGAAATCCCCTTGCCTTTTACCGTATGGGCAATAACACAACTTGGCTTTCCTTTTTTAAAAGGAATTTTGTTCATTACTGAAACAATTTCATTGAGATCATGGCCATTGACTTCTTTGGTTTCCCAACCAAAAGCGCGCCATTTGTCAGCTAAAGGATTTAAATCCAAAACTTCTTCAATCCTCTGCATTGCTTGAAGCTTGTTATGGTCAATGATGGCAACCAAGTTATCTAGTTTATGATGACTGGCAAACATGGCGGCTTCCCAGTTTGATCCCTCCTGAAGTTCTCCGTCTCCCAAATAAACGAAAACTCGGTAGTCTTTTTTATCGTGTTTGCCAGCCAAAGCCATGCCAGATCCAATAGATAAACCATGGCCCAAAGAGCCCGAGGTAATTTCAATTCCCAAATCGATGTTTCTGGTTGGATGTTGCTCTAAAGTTCCGCCGTCTTGAGCATATCCGTCGAATATCTCTTTTTTTATAAATCCTTTTTTGGCCAAAAAAGGATAAAGCGCAGGAACGCCGTGCCCTTTACTCAGCAAGAATCTATCCCTATTTTCATCTCTTGGGCTTTCAGAATTTATTCTTAAAATTCTAAAATAGAGGGCTGTTAAAAGCTCTATCATTGAAAGAGAGCAGCCAATATGAGGGCTCTTTGTTTTATAGATCAAATCCAAAGTATCCCGCCTCAATTCCTGGGCGGTTTTCTCTAAAATCTGGATTTCTTCTTTAGTGGCTAAAGGCATACAAATTATTAGATATTTTAGAATAAAAGAGACTAAAAATCAAATAAAAAAGGATGTGCGGGGTCGGACCTAGCACATCTCTAAATGTGGCACAGCGTTAAATAATCGCAGATTTTATAGTTTTGAGGATTATTTTAATGTCGAGCCAAAATGAACGGGTTCTGACATACTCTTTAGCCAACTTTAACTTCTGAGGCTGAATTAACCTCCTGTAAGCTTCGTGAGGATCTTTAGCGCCTTTTAAAATTTCTCCTTCGTGAACATTAGACAGGGTAGCCAAATCTGTCATACCGGGTTTAACACTCAAAATTATTCCTTTTGTTTCTTCATCATAAGTTGCCACTTCGGAAGGGACTTCGGGTCTGGGCCCCACAAAACTCATCTCTCCTTTTAAAATATTTATTAACTGGGGAAGCTCGTCTAAATTGTGGCTCTTAATAAATTTTCCTATTTTCAATAACCTGGGGTCGTCAGCGGAAGTTGAAGGGCCGCCTATTTTATCGGCATTTAGAACCATTGATCTAAACTTAAATATCCTGAAAACCTTGCCTGCCTTTCCTACCCTCTCTCCTCTGTAAAAAGCAGGCCCCGGAGATTCTTTTTTTATCAAAAAAGAAATTATTAAAAGCAGAGGGAAAGACAGCAGGAGGCCGATTATAGAAAACTTAATGTCGAACAATCTTTTAATCATGTTTTTTGAAAACGAATACTGCTTTAAAACCGTAACGCCTTAAAAAAGGAAGCGCGAAAAATAATTTATCTAACCCTTCCAGGATTCCAAGCAAAACCCCTCCCCCGGGATTTCCCAAAAAAGGGATGGCAAAATAGGAAAAAAAGTGAAAAAAACTGACTTGGATTTCAGAAAAATATTTTCTTGCATTTTTTAAATCCTTGGTTTTTAGAATATGGGCTTCCGCCCAGCCAGTCCTTTTGCCGAAAACCTTATTTAATTTTCTTTTTAAATTAGCTATCGGATTGTGGCCGAAAGTTTCAATGCCAATCAACAGCCCCCCTGGTTTTAAAATCCTGATAATTTCAGGAAACACTGATTTTAAATCCAGGGAAGAGAATGATCCTCCGTCAAAAACAATATCAAAATAATTATCAGGAAATTCCGTTTTCTCACAATCTCTTCTTAAAAATTGGATTTTTTCTTCAGGAATGCCCAGCTTCTCAGCTCTTCTCCTGGCTATTTCCAAGGATTTTTCTGAAATATCAATTCCGATTAATTTTTTTGCTCCTTTTTCAACAGAAAAAAAAGAGTGAACGCCGTTTCCGCAGCCATAATCTAAAATAATTTTATCTTTGGAATTCTCAGCCAGAAGTTCGTAAAGGCGCTTGAAACTGGACAAAATTTGGGGCTTAAAACCCTCAAAATCAGAAAGCTCCCCTGTCGCATTTTTCTCCTCCAGGAGCTCCCTTGCCTTCTTGTCGTAATATTCCATTTCAATTTTCTTTCTCTCCTCGATCATATGATCTTGAAAAAAGCTTTTAATGACCCTAACCCGTACCCAAAATGCCTAGCAATGAAAGCTAATGGCAGAACGAAAAATAATTTGAAATCTTCTTTTAGGGAAATCTTTGATGAAAAGAATAAGTTAGAAAAGATATAAATTAAAGCAGTAAACTTAAATAACGCAAAAAAGAATGAAGAAAAAATTCCTAAAATTAGGGTTGTTGCCAGGCCCAGAATCAGGAAAAGCGGAAGCAGATGTCTTAAGGAAAAAAACCTCACCCCAAATTTCAAAGGATAAATCGTCCAGAAGCCGTCTTTTACATTATGGTCCCAGAATTTTCTTAAAGTATCCTGGGGATAGTATCTGGCCACAATGTCGGGAAAAAGAAGAATTTTGCCGCCAGCTTTTTTTAATCTTTTGTTAAACTCAATATCCTGCGACCTCAACATTCTTTCGTCAAAAAGCCCCACCTTTTGGAAGACTTCCTTTTTAAAGCATCCTCCGAAAACCGTATCCACTTCTTTCGGTTTATCTGAACCTATTCTGAAGCTTGAAGCCGCCCCGAAAGAGCTGGAAAGAGCCGAGGCGATAGCCCTAGCTGTCAGGGTGTTTTTGGAAGGAAGCGTTTCTATCACCCCTCCCACATTGTCAGCCCCTGATTCTTTGATCCGTTTTACGCATTGGGATATGTAATCTTTATTATAACCTGCATGACTGTCCATTCTGACAATGACATCCCCCTTGGCTGCCCTTATCCCTATGTTTAGGGCAAAAGGAGTGAATTTCTGAGGATTGTCTAGAACCTTAATGAAAGGGTATTTTTCAGAAAACCCCTGGGCAATCTCCCGGCTTTTGTCTTCCGAAGCTCCGTCTATAACCAAAATTTCCAAATCTTCTTTGGGATAATCCTGCTTTATCAAGGATTCCAGGCAATCCCCTATAAATTTTTCCTCATTCCGGCAAGGAATGATTACTGTAATCATTATTATTTGAAAATGATTTCTTTTAATTTAGAGAAAGCGTCAGAAATATTTCTCATTTCCCTGCTTATCTGCAGCTGAGTCAGGAAATAAAAATTCCTCAACTCGTAAGGATGAAGCAAAACCCATTTTATGGTCTGAAAAATGAAAGCTGGGCGATAATAAAACTGGCGATGGGCTCTGGCATACAAATTTTGCAGATCCTGGTTGCTTAAGGTCGGTGTGTGAAAATTAGTTCTCTCATGTAAACTCATGTTCTGCCAAATATATCCTCCTTCAACCAATCCCTCTCTCCGGAGATCCTCATATAACCCCGTTCCGGGAAAGGGGGTTGTAATTGAAAAGAAAGCAAAGTTGGGACTCAGCTCCTTTGCAAAATCTATGGTTTGCTGAACAGTTTCTCTTGTATCGCCAGGCAATCCCACCATAAAATCGCACATTACTTTAAGGCCCGCTTTCTTTACCGTTTTTATCGCCCTTCTTACTTCATCTAAAGTTATATTCTTCTGAATTCTCTTTAAAATATCCTGATTGCCGCTTTCAACTCCAAAATTAATAAACCTGCAACCCGCTTTTTTCATCAAAGCTACCAATTCGGGAGTAATATATGTCACGCGAGCATAGCAAGACCAGTTGATGTTTATTTTCTTTTCCAGCATCAAACTGCATATCTTTGCCATTCTTTCGCCATTTAAAATAATTGTGTCATCCAAAAAGTTGATGTATTTGATGTTATATTCTTTCTTCAGCCATTCAAGTTCAGCAACCACATTTTCGGGGCTGCGAGCTCTCACCCTCTTCCAGTAAGCGGCCGATGAGCAAAAAACACATCTGTTCGGACACCCCCTGGCCGTAATCACAGAATCGCTCTGAATGTTTTTGAAACCCAAATCAGTCAGATAATCTTGGGAATAAAGATGTCGGGGCAAAAGATGGCGGGCAGGAAAAGGAAGCTCGTCAATATTCTCGATCAGTTCCCTATCCGGATTACTCATTATCTCATTTCCTTTCCTAAAGGTAATTCCCTTAATCTGAGAAACATCTTCGTTTTTTTGAAGTGCTTTCAATAATTCGCTGGCTGTAATTTCTCCTTCTCCCTTTACGACCAAATCAATTGCCGGACACTCCTTTAAAGTGTCCTCTGCCATGAAAGTGGCATGAGGGCCGCCCACCATTATGAATTTTTCTGGCCTGGCATTTTTAACTAATCTGCTTATCTGATTAACTATTGGCATGGTAATCGTAACCACAGTAAATCCTATATATTTATGAGAGGAATTAATAATCCGTTCTGCCGTTTCTTCGGGTGTCAAAAATTCAGCATTAGCGTCCAATATTTCGATTTTAAATCCTTCTTTTTCCAAAGAACTTGCCAGATAAGCCAACCCCAAAGGAGGCCTTAGGCCTGAAGGAGATTTTTTAACGCGATAGACTCTTTCCGTATAACGGGGATTGACTAGAAGAATTGATTGGTTTTCCATATTATTGCGTCAGCGATTTTCCTTTTCTTTTTTCAAATAAATAGAGAATCAGCCCCGGAATCCCGATAAAAAAGTTCATAAACATTACGATAAAAGAAAAAGCCAGAGCTTCATTAAAATTAACACCAAATGGCATTAAAAGAAAAGCATAACTTGCTTCCCTTGTCCCTAAGCCGAAGATTGAGACAGGAAGACTGACCGCCATCACCACAAAAGCATCTATCAAATACAAATACCAGAAGGGAATGGATAATCCTAAAGCTTTGGCAAGGAAAAAATGGGCGCAAGCCATGGATAAATAACATAATAATTCGAAACCGAATAATTTCAGAAAGAAAAAAGTCTTAATCTTTTTTAACTCAAAGAAAAATTCATCCAAAATATCTTCCACTCGTATCCTAAAAGAGCTAGGTAAAATAATTTTAAAGAAAAATGCGATTATCCTCCTGCTCTGACGCTGGCAGAAAATAATAAAAATAAAAACAAAGAAAGCTAAAACCAGGATAGCTCCCAAAATAATCGGGATTTCTATTTCCATTAAATAAATCAGTATAAGAAAAAGAATCAGGCTCAGGAGAATTGCTCCAAAGAGATCAACCATCCTGTCTAAAATCACCATAAAAAGAGATCTCCTTAGGGAATGTTTTGATTCCTCCTGAAGATATTTTACTCTGTAAAATTCTCCCAAACGGGCAGGAGTAACCAGTCCCCAGAATATGCCTTTAACAAACATGGAAAATAATTTTCTGGAAGCAATCTTTTCTCCGAAAGAGTCAACTATCACCTTCCATTTAAAGGATCTGATGAAAATCAAAGGAGACCATAAAAAAAACGACAAAAGAAGATAAAAGATATTTGTGTTTTTAACAAGTGAAAATAACTGATTAAAATCAATTCTTGTTAAGAAATACAGGAAGAGAACGGGACCTATGATTTTAAGAATGCTTTCCCACTTCATTTTTCTTCAGATTTATTTTTTTTAAGAAAATAATCAACTATCAGGCCTATTGTAATTGCGGAAAAAACAATCAGGAAAGCCATGGCTGGCACCATATAGCGAAGAATTGAAAGAGCCACTATGGTCATTGCCCAGAAATAAAAGATCAAAAACAGGAGAAAAAATGCCTGCCAGATCTTTTCCTTTTTACGAAAAAGATAAATAATGCCGAATAATCCTGAAAGAAGATAAGGCAATTGAACCAGCAATATTTTCCCCTCCCACCACATCTGGGAAGTAGCATACCAGGCCCTAACCAATTTCCAACCCATCATTTTTATGACAGTCATCGGGTTTTGAATTAATTCGTTTTTCAAAAAACCAAATAGCTGACCTCCGTTTTGAAGATCAGCCCCCCTTACCCTGTCCATAAAAAGAGAGACATCTCCGGAAACCAACACTTTATCTCCCCCTGCTCCCGTCCTTGAAGCAAAGGTTAAGCCGTCAATAACCGCCTGTGGACCGCTTGAAGAAAGAAGAATAAATTGACCAGTCAGGCTGACTATAGCAACTTCCCAAAGGAAGACAGGAATCAGTCCTCCGGTCAAAAACAGCAAAGAAAAAGAAATTCTCTTCCTCAAATCGCCTTCTTTCATTAAAGAGAAACTCACCAAAGAAAATAAGAGAGGAAGGAATAAAGCAATTGGCCTTATTAAAGCTAAAATTCCAAAAATTGCTCCTGCAAAGAAAAGAAAACCGTAATTTCTCTTTTTTAAAGTCGATAAAAACAGCCAGAGCCCCAGAAACAGAAATGCAATAAAGGGAATTTCGCTGTTTGGATTCTTTAAAAACCATAAACTGAAAGGATAGCTAACCCAGAGCAGAGAAGATATGATTGATACTTTACGCCCGAAAAGACTATCTACCATTAAAAAGAAAAGGCACGCAGCCAGGGCGATCATCAGAATGTTCAAGATCAAAATTAACTGCAATTCGTCAATGCCGGTCAGCCGGGAAAGAATTATAGAACCGATTAAGAAGAAAGGATAACCGGGAGGACTGCAAATATGATTTCCTTTTTCAAGATATATTTTGCCTGAATCCAGCATACTCAAGGCCGCCGGACGATAACAGTTGGAGTAATCTGTGCCCGGAACATTATGCTGAGAAGGCCCTACTCCTCCCAATAACGCCAAAAAAACGACTGAAGATATAATCGAAAGCAAAAATAATGAAAGAAGAAGATTCTTCCGGCAGTTGAAAATTTTAATTAGAAATTTTAATATATTCTTTTTCATGAAAGATGATCTGAAAAAAAATTATCTCTTATGCTCCCGAAAGAAAATCCCTTTAAAAGGGCAATCAGCTTTTTCTTTGTATTGCCAATTCCCCAATAATGAATGGCTTTTTCCCGGAAAGGCAAATCTAATTTCGGAGCCAAGGGATCGATCTCCCGCGGGTGAAGATAAATTATTGCCGGCTTCCCTTCTTTGTTCACTAAACTTATTCCTTTCTTTATCATCCAAAGAGGT
>JAQTPY010000022.1 GCA_028712445.1 Minisyncoccota bacterium
CAGAGCATGGCAAAAAACCAAGTGCATACTGAACCCGTCGTTCAGACTCCATGCACTTGGTCTATATCCGAAAGGGTATAGGAGGCGCAAGCCTCGGTCTAGCGGCGGGCTTTGTGTTTCCGCCAAACAAATAATGCCATGAATATGCAAATATTAAATCACGGAAAAAAGATAACTCTTTTCTTGGTTGATGGCGAGCCGGACGGCAAGAAAACATTGTCTCTGGGAGGCTGGAACGGCTTAGGTTTGATGTTCCCACGAAATAAACTAAAGGAGCTTGGCAGCGATGAGAATTACCAAAAACCTGGCATCTATTTTTTATTTGGAAAAGAATCGGAAGATAGTTTAGTTTATTCGGCCTACATTGGAGAAGCAGAAAACATTTTTGATCGCCTAACGACTCACAGCCATGATAAAAGCAAAGATTTTTGGCATCTAACCGTGGCATTCATTTCAACCGACGATAGTTTAACAAAAGCTCATGTAAAATATCTTGAATCAAGGTGCGCAGAACTTGCAAACAACGCAAAGCACTCCTGATACTTATTAAAAAACGGGAAAGAGTCCGTGAAAGCTAGCTTGCCAGAATCTGACATTCCCGTTATGGAAGAATTCACAAATAATATAAATCTTATTCTTTCAACTGTCGGTTTTCCTCTCTTGCAGAAAATGGAGTCAAAGAGCGATGTTGATACAATCAATCCCCTCTTTTATTGCCAAAGCAGGGATCTTAAAGTAAAAGGAATCGCCCGCATGACGAACGAAGGGTTTATTTTATATAAAGGGTCTACTCTTTCGCCCGAACAATCAAAATCAGTTGCCCTAAAAAACGAAAGGGTTATCAATAAGCTTCTTTCTGAAAATATCATAAAAGAGACTGACGGCGGTTATATTCTTGAAAAAGATTATACTTTTACCAGCCCGAGCGCTGCTGCAGACTTAGTAATGGGATATTCAGTAAATGGATGGGATATATGGAAAACCGAAGACGGCAAAACGTTAGATCAAATATATCGCCATCCAGAAGTAAAATAGAGACTAGATAGTAAACACGGGTAAAACCGTGTTTTTAGTTTGGATGGGGCCTGGACTACCTAGCGCCATTGCGTCATTCCTTTGTATTGAAAGGTCGAACTTATCAACTAATCAATACAAAAATGGAACAGACAGCAACGATAAAAGTAAACAATTTTCAGCCGAAAATAATCAGTCTCAAATACTGCCTCTACGCCAGAAAATCAACTGAAGCGGAAGATAAACAAGCTCTATCAATAGAATCTCAAGTAAAAGAAATGGTTGCTCTGGCAGAAAGAGATCATCTTGACGTGGTGGACATTAAAAGAGAATCTCATTCTTCAAAGGAAGTCGGCCAAAGAGAGGTTTTTAACCAGATGATAAATGAAATCAAGGCTGGAAAATACAATGCCATTCTTACCTGGGCGCCAGACAGATTGAGCAGAAATGCAGGAGATTTAGGGTCAATCGTGGACTTAATGGATAAAAAACTCATTCTGGAAATTAGAACATTCAGCCAAAAGTTTACCGATAACCCAAACGAGAAATTCCTGCTGATGATATTAGGATCTCAAGCAAAGCTTGAAAACGACAATAAGGCGGTTAACGTGAAGCGAGGGTTACGAACCCGATGTGAGATGGGTTTCAGGCCGGGAGTTGCTCCTACGGGCTATCTGAACGAGAAAAACGTAGATAAAAGGTGCCAAGCGAGGTTAGATCCAAAAAGGGCGCCAGTAATAAAACAAATGTTTGAGAAGGTGGCCCATGAAGGATTGAGCGGCCGAAAGGTTTATCGCTGGTTAAGGGAGATAAACTTTAAAGCCAAATCCGGCAAACCCCTGGTGATGGCGAATATCTACCTTATCTTAAGGAATACCTTCTACTATGGAGAATTTGAGTATCCTGTGGGCAGTAATAATTGGTATGCAGGCAAGCATACGCCAATAATCGACAAGGAATTATTCGATAAAGTGCAAACTAATCTGAATGAAAACTTCGTTCCCAAAACCGAGAGCAAGGAATTCGCATTTACGAAATTGATTAAATGCGGATACTGCGGTTCAGGAATATCGGCCGATGAAAGATTCAGAAAATTAAAGAATGGCGGAACTAACAGGCATGTCTATTATTTCTGCACTCAAGCAAGAAATATAGATTGCAAGAATCAACCAATCAAAGAGGAAGACCTGATCAATGAGCTGGTCGAACTTATGGATAAAATAAATCTGGATGAGTTAGGGGTTAAATCAAAAGTTGAGCAAGAGATAAGCAGAATGAACCGGTTCAAGAATATATTGGGACAGAAAAGAGAAACTACGAATATTGAGGTCAGCTCAAGAGATTATGCAAAATACTTATTAAGAGAAGGAACGATTCTTGAAAAAAGAGAACTCCTCTATTTTCTTAAGAGCAAGTTGACTCTAAAAGACCGGAAAATTAGTCTTGAATAACAAAAAAATCACCGTTTTTCGGTGATTTTCGTTTCCGATTTAATCGTAGTTAAAGATTAAGAGCATTACAAACCTCAATCTTTTAAACTTTCAACCTGACCAACAAGAGCTTCAACAAATTCTTTGTCAAAATTCTCATATAAATAATCGCGAAAATTGTTTGTTTCCAACTGCAAACTTTCTTCCGCATCAATCACTTCCTGTGCTAACGGTTGGGCACTCATAAGCTCACCCTCCGTCATATTGTCCACCCCTTTTATACTAACAACATCTCTAAAAAATTTGTGCCATTCTATATTTGCAGTGAAATAGCGATCATATGCATCTGCCAGATTGGAGTATGGGTCCGATCCGTACAGTTGCAGACTGTTCGTAACCATTAATCTAGTCCCCTCATCAAGCCCAGCCTCGTTTTCTTGATAATATTTTTCTAGTTTCCCAAAATTTTCTTTATCGGTATTCCTAAAAGTTTCCTGGATATTCCTTAAATTAACTATGCATTCCTCCGATATTCCCTCTTGGAGGGATTCGTCCCCAAAACAAGACTGGTTTACCACTA
>JAQTPY010000023.1 GCA_028712445.1 Minisyncoccota bacterium
ATAGGGAAAAGAGTAAAAACTCAATTCCCTATTCTTTTTATTTTTTAATTTCTTTTAATATTCTCCTTAGGTTATTTTCGGTAACCAATCTTGGATTATTGCCAACTCTTTCAGGAGTAAAAGCTTCTTTCAAAACTATTTCCATGTCAAAGTCTATTTTAGTCGGCAATCCAATCCTTTTCATCAGATCAATCAGATATCTCTTGCCTTCTTCAATCTCCTTAAGCCCTAGAAATCCAACAATTTCCCTTATTCTGTCTCTGACAAATTCTGGTCCTCGTTTATCCAAACAATCCTCTTTTGAAACCTGATAATTATATTCCAAGAAATAAGGCAAAGTTAACCCGCAAGCTGCTCCATGGGGAATCCCGTATCGAATACTTAAAGGATAAGAAACTGAATGACAAGCAGTAGTCTTTGTCTGGCTGAAAGCCAAGCCTGATTCTAAGGCAGCTAATGACATAACTTCTTTGGCTTTTTCATTCCCCTGCCAGGAATCTTCCAGGTTATTTGCAACTAATTCTATGGCTTTTCTGGCGTGAACATCACTCAAAGGACCAGAATAAACTGACCAGTAAGCTTCTATTGACTGGCAGAGAGCATCAATACCGGTTGAAGCGACAAGTTCTTTCGGCATGGTTAAAGAAAGCTGATAGTCAATAATAGCTACTGCCGGAAAATTAACTGTCAAAGAAAGCTTCTTTTTCTTTTTCATGTCATATAAGGCGGCGAAAGGCGTAACTTCACTTCCTGTGCCGGATGTTGTCGGAATAGCTATGCAGGGTTTCTTCATTTCGGTCGATACTGCCTTAGCAACATCTATAACGCTTCCTCCACCCAAGCTAATAATCAAATCTGCTTCTTGTTTTATCCTTTGCACCAGTTCTGGACCAGGATTAGCTTCCACTCCTTCAAAAAGCAAAACTTTGTATCCTTCCAATAGATTTAATAGCTTATCAATCAGCCCGATTTTTCTCATTATCTGACTACCGGTAATCAACAGAATTCTTATTGGAGAAAACAAGTTTACTTGCTTTTTAAGTTCTTCCTCCACTGATCCTATAACAATCTTTGTTGGCAAATAATATTCCATATCGCTCCTTTTTATTTTAATGTGCTATAAACTTTTTGAATGATTTTTTCATTTTCAAGGGTGAAATAGTCGGCCGTCCCAGTGTTTTTCTAGAACCTTTTTTCACCTTTATCACTAACATTGCTGGCCCTTTTTTAATTTTAGATAAACTGTCTTTTATGTCTTTTTCTTTAAAAACAACTTTGGCAAATCTGTAACCGCAAGCCTTAGCTATTTTGCTAAAATCAGCCGTATCAGAGACTGTTTTCTGACCGCCGGTTGATTCATGGGCGTTGTTATCAAAAACAATGTGGCAAAAGTTTTTCGGCAAATAATGGCCAATAGTCGCCAAAGTTCCCATTTTCATTAAAACTGCTCCGTCGCCATCGAAAACAAAAACTCTCTTCTTTGGCTTTTGCAGAGCGATACCCAAAGCGATTCCAGTTGCGCATCCCATTGATCCTAAAACATAAAAATCTGCCTTATGATTCTGCCTCCTTGTCTCTCTCAAATCAAACAGCTCTCTTGATGTCTTGCCCGTCGTTGAAACAATAATCTCTTTCCCTCCAAAATTGTCAACTATTAATTCAACCGCTCTTTCTCTGGTCAAAAAACTGGTTTCTTTGTTTTTCTCAATCTGATAATCCATAATTGTTCCTTTTTTAAGGATCAAGGCATATGGCAGACTTTTTTTCTTTAAATATCGCTTTGCTTTTTTTATTGTTTTTTTAATCCCCTTTTCGTTCTGAGGCAAAACACTAAAAGGGATATCCAATGTTTTCAATAAATCTTTTGTTATCCTTCCCATTTTAATATGTTGAGGCTCATCTTTTATGCCCGGTTCTCCACGCCAAGATATCAAAAGTAAAAGAGGAATGCTGTATACTTCTTTATTGATCAGAGAGGTCAAAGGATCGACTGAATTGCCTAGTCCAGAATTCTGCATATAAACTATTGGTATTCTATTAGTTGCTAGATGAAAACCAGAAGCAATAGCGCAAGCCTCTCCCTCGCTAGTAGCTGTGATCTGCCTAAAATATTTATTTCCATCAAGATAATTCAACCAATACTTCAATATGCTGCAAGGCACTCCGGTAAAGAAAGTAAATCCTTCAATTTTAAATATTTTGGCTAATTGCTGACAGGTAATCATATTTTTAATTTGAAAAAAATTTATATGCTCTTCTGTAATCGTCGAAATTCTTAATTTCCGTCCAGCCGCCATTAACCTCAACTGCCTCTACTAAGAAACCAGAATTAATAACTTCTTGCATTAAATCAATCAATCCGATTTTACTATCAGTCCCTCTTTTTTCTTTTAATTTCTGGTATTCTGCTTTCATTTTTTCAGCCCCTCTTTTTGAGACCATGGTAATGCCGATAAACTCATAATTAACTTGTTCTCTGGGAATTTCTTTGCCAATCCTTAAAATTTGATTGCTCTGCCTGACATTAATAACCCTTTCCCCCCTTATTGGTGGATATTTTGCCATTACTAAATCTAAATTCTTTTTAGGAAATTTATTTTTCTGGTAAGAACCGTCTATGGCCAAAACTATATCAGCATCACTTTTTAAAATTTTTTCAACTATCTCTTTTTCAAAAAGAATATCGCTGTAAATAATCAAATTTTTTTCTCCGTCTAAAAATTCAGCGGCAAGCATAATTGAATCCATTACTCCAGATTTTTGATAATTTGGATTTTCAATTTTTCTTATTCCCTCAGTAAAAATCTTATTTCCCTGATATCCGACGATAACAGCTATATCTTGAATTCCAAGAATATTCAAATTCTCAATTGTCCTTTGTAAAACTGGTTTGCCACAGATATCAAGCATACCTACCGGCATATCCTTTAATAAATCCTTGTCTTTAAAGCT
>JAQTPY010000004.1 GCA_028712445.1 Minisyncoccota bacterium
CAATCGCCCGAGGACTTCTCGGAACCGCTGTCCCGGTAGCTGCATAGACCCATGATATCCTCATCTTCAATACCCCCATTATTAAGCGCATTTGCGTTCTTAATATTGGGGTTTTTTATTTTCCGAAAAAACAAAGGGTCCGCCACTAATATTATGTTTGGGATGCTTTGTGTTGCAACTTTTTGGTGGCAATTCTCCTGGTTTTTGTTATTCAATACTGGTAGCGAGACGGTCGCTGGATATTTGGTCAAAATTGGCTACATGGGAATAATCCTTATTCCTCTGTTTTTCTTCCATTTTTTGATTTCTTTTTTCAAAATAACCGAAAAAATAGATAGATACTTGCTTTATTCCGCATACGCAATAAGTTTCGTATTTGAAATTATTCTAATAACTACCAATCATTTTGTTTATGGATTTTACAAATATTTCTGGGGATTCTATCCCAAAGCTGGTGTTTTGCACCCTTTTTTCCTTTTATTCCTTTTTTTCTTGGCAATATGGCTTTTTTATCGAGCCATATCCTCTTTGAGAAAACAAGGAAATTTTAATTTGATTGAGAAACGCCAAATAAAATACGTTCTGTGGGCTTTTATTTTCTACATATTTGCGTCTTCAGATTTTTTAATAAATTACGGGATTGAATTTTATCCATTAGGATTCTTATTTATTTTAATTTTCCTGGGGATCATTGCGTATACCATAGTAAGATACCGTTTCATGGATATTAAATTTATTCTTGGACGGGGTGCAGTGTATTTATTTTCTCTCCTTACCATTATCGGCTTAGCCACTCTTCTGACGTCTTTTGGCAATGGTTTTCTTCCCTATATTTCTGCCCAAGTTTTGAGAATTGGGATTCTAATCATCTCAATCTTATGCTTTCAACCTGTATTTCAATTTTTTGAAAAAATTGCTTCAAAATATTTCTACTATCCTTTCTATTCTTCTCAGAGGGTTTTGACCGATTTGGGAAAAAGTTTAACCCAGTTTTTGGATTTAGAAAAACTTTCCTCTTTAATTGCCAACACCCTCAGCGACACCCTTAAATTGGAAAAGGTGGCCATTGTTTTGAAAGATCGGGAGACGGGAAGATATGAAAATAAAAAGAACATAGGATTCAATGGCGGCAAAAACCCCTCTTTTGTTGAAAATAATTTCCTGGTGGACTGGCTCAGAAGGAACAAAAAACCTTTGATATCGGAAGAAATTGCTCTTTATATAAAGGACGAGCCGGAAGAAAGGAATCTTCTGGAAGAAATTCACAAGGAGATGAAAAAAAACGGCGTTTCTCTTTATCTTCCGCTTTTGATTGAAGAAAACGTTTCGGGGATCATAGTTTTGGGAAACAAACTTTCGAACGATCCTTTTTCCGAGCAGGATATAGAGCTTTTGGAAACCCTATCAAGTCAGGCCTCGATCGCTTTTCAAAATGCAAACCTTTATTCTGAGATTAAAGAGTTTAACGCAAAATTGGAACAGGAAGTTGATAAACGAACGAAAGAATTGACAGAAGCTTATGAAGAATTAAAAAGACTTGATCGCGCAAAGTCCGAGTTTGTTTCTATAGCTTCCCATCAACTGAGAACTCCTTTAACAGCAATCAAGGGATACATATCAATGATGCTGGAAAAATCGTATGGAGAACTTTCTGGAAAAATGGTAAAACCTTTGGAGAATATCTATACCTCAAATGAGAGATTGATTAAACTCGTTAACGATCTCTTGAATATTTCAAGAATTGAAGCAGGAAAAACCGAACTGACTCCGGAAGAGGCATCTCCCGAGGATCTGATCCAGAGCATAATTCAGGAGTTGAAGGGGAGCGCCCAAAGCAAACACATTAAGCTGCTTTTTGAAAAACCTGAAAAAGATTTAGGAAAGATCTATATAGACACTTTCAAAATGCGTCAGGTGATAATGAATATTATTGACAATGCGATAAGATACACCGCTCAAGGTGAGGTTTCCATATCGGTTAAGATTTGGAGAGGAAATTATAGAATAGCAATCAAAGACAGCGGAGCTGGTATGACAAAAGAAGAAATTTCCCAACTCTTCAAAAGCTTTTCCAGAGGAAAGGCGGGCAACAGATTCTGGACCGAAGGAGCCGGGCTTGGTCTTTACATTGCCAAAAAATTCATTGACCTTCATAATGGAAAAATCTGGGTTGAGAGTTCCGGTAAAGGCAAAGGAAGTACGTTTGTTATAGAGTTGCCCTTAACTTCTAAATAACTATGGAAAACCAGAAAACAATTTTGATCGTCGAGGATGAAAGAATTCTTTCTGAAATGTACAACGACAAGTTTACGCAGGCGGGTTTCAATGTTATGCTGGCTGATTCGGCAGAATCGGGAATTAAAACTATTTTAAAAATCAAGCCCGATCTGATTCTTTTAGATATTTTACTTCCCAGAAACAACGGCATTTGTCTTTTGAAGTATTTTAAAGAACGTAATCTTTCTTTGCCTCCGATTCTTGCATTTTCAAACTTTGACGATCCCAAAATCAGAAAAGAAGCTTTGGATTTAGGAGTTTTGGAATACTTGCTCAAGACTGATTTTACGCCCCAGAACTTAATTGAAAAAGTTAGAGAATATTTATATGCCAATCAACAGAATAATTAATTGCCAAACTCAAGATAATATCGGAAAAGAGGTTAAAGTTGCAGGATGGGTTAATATCAGACGAGACCACGGACAAATTATTTTCATTGATTTAAGAGACAGAAGCGGAATCCTGCAAGTTGTTTGCCAGGCATCTTTAGTAGAAGGAGTCAAAGACGAAGATGTTCTTGAAATCGAAGGACTCGTGAAAGAGAGACCTTCAAGGATGGTGAATCCGAATCTCATTACGGGCAAAGTTGAACTTGAAGCAAAAGAGGTCAGGGTTTTGGCTCGGGCCCAGACATTGCCTTTCACTCTAAAAGATTTGAACGTCAGTCTGCCTGTCTTATTGGATTG
This sequence comes from Minisyncoccota bacterium, assembly GCA_028712445.1. Classification (GTDB taxonomy): domain Bacteria; phylum Patescibacteriota; class Minisyncoccia; order Minisyncoccales; family RBG-13-42-11; genus JAQTPY01. The sequence continues at coordinate 2,964 of JAQTPY010000004.1, forward strand.
GAGAGCTCTTACTTTAAGGAATGAAAAAATAAAGAATGTTTTCAAGGTACAGGAAGCGCTTGCAGATGAGTTCAGGAAATCGGCTCGTGAACTGGACTGCACTGAAATATTCGTGCCCACCATTTCGGCATCGGCAACCGAAGGAGGAGCAGAAGTCTTTAAGGTTGACTATTATAGTCATCCGGCTTACCTTACTCAAAGTCCACAGCTTTACAAGCAAATGATGGTGCCTGTTTTTGAACGGGTCTATACGATTTCACACGCTTACAGGTCGGAACCTTCTGTGACAACGAGGCATCTTTCTGAATCAATTCAGCTTGATTGCGAATTTGGTTTTGCGGATTTCAAAGAACTCCTTGATTTAATGGAAAAAGTTGGAACGAACATGTTTAAAGCCGCTGAAAGTGAATGCCCTTTGATTTTAAAAGAATACGGAGCTGAAAAAATATCTTATGGCGAAATCCCAAGACTGACTTTAAGGGCTGCTCAGGAAATAATTTACAGGGAAGAAGGCCGGGACGTAAGAAAAGAGAAAGATCTATCCCCTGAGGATGAAATAGATATTTGCAAATGGGCTTTAAAAGAAAAGGGGAGTGATTTTGTGACAATCACTCATTTTCCAACTCAAAAAAGAGCTTTTTATACGATGCCCGATCCAGAGAATCCTGTTTTCAGCCTGAGTTACGATTTATTATTCCGGGGAATGGAAATCTGTTCTGGCAGCCAGAGAATCAATAATTATGACCAGCTGGTTTCAACTATCAAAGAGCGGGGTATGAATCCTGGCGATTTTGAAATGTATCTTCAATCGTTCAAATTCGGGATGCCTCCCGAGGGCGGTTTCTCTTTCGGTTTAGAAAGAATGACAAAGAATATTCTGAATTTAGGAAATGTCAGAGAAGCAAGTTTATTTCCGCGCGATATGGAGCGAATCGATCTTAAACTGGCTGAATTAAAAAAGAAAGAAGAGGAAAAGCCAAAAAAGAAAAAATCAATTTCTCAAAAAAAATGACTGGAAGGCTAAAATTATTTTTAATTGCCATATTTTTAAGTTTGCCATTCTGGTGGGGAGCTAATCTGCTTGAAAGGAATCTTGAAGATTTTTTTGCTTGGAGACAGATCAGCAGAAATCCCCAAATATGGCTGGCCCAAGTTTCTTTAGATCAAAAACTAAGAGATGCCAAACCATTCCGCAATAATGAGATTGCCCCGCTGGAATTAGAGGGAAAAGCGGGTCTCTCGCTCTTTTTGGGCGAAAACGGGCAGGAAAAAGTGCTTTTTGAATTAAATCAGGAAGAAAAACTCCCAATAGCCAGCTTAACCAAATTAATGACGGCCAAGGTGGCAATAGATAATTATGATCTTGCTAAAGAAGTGACTGTTTCAAAAGAAGCCATTCTGCAGGAAGAAAATTTTGGCAAGCTCCAGGCAGGAAAAGTTTTTGAAGCCAAATATCTGCTTTATCCCTTGTTAATGGAGTCAAGCAACGATGCTGCGTTTTCTTTTGCTCACGATTACCCAGGAATGAGTTTAGGCAACTTTGTGTCATTGATGAATAAAGAGGCTTCCGAGCTCGGTCTGACAAATACATTTTTTGCAAACCCCTCAGGTCTTGACCCAGAAGACTTTAGACCCAGAAGTCCCGACAATAAAATCAATTATTCAACAGCAAAAGATTTAGTGTTTTTAACTAAAAGTTTGTTTGATAAACCGATAATTTGGGAAATTCTTTCCACGCGCAGATATAACGGTTATGGCCCTGAACTTGTGAACAATAATTTGCTTTTAGATTCGCTCTCCGGAGTGATTGGCGGAAAAACAGGTTACACTGGAAAGGCTCAAAAATGCATGATTTTAGTAACGAGAGCGCCAAAAAACAGCGGAAATTTGATTAACGTCATACTGGGTTCTTCCGATAACTTTGGTGAAATGCGAAAATTGGTGAATTGGATTCAAACAGCTTATAAATGGTAATTTAGATTTTTAATGGTAGAATTAAGTCATGTATTTACCTGAAGCGGCAATCTCTGTTATTAAGATATTCGCTATTGGAACTTTCAGTTTCCTTTTTTCTTTTCTAATCACGCCTTTTTTATTGTCTGTTTTGTATAAATACAAGTTTTGGAGAAAAGAAGTGAGAGACAAAGCGATTGACGGGGGAGACGTCACATTTTTTAAAAAATTTCATTCTGAAGGAGAAGCTAATATTCCCCGAGGGGGAGGAGTCTTAATTTGGCTGGTTCCGCTTTGTCTAATATTCTTCTTTTACCTGCTTTCCAGATTCACCGATATTTGGTGGCTGGAAAAACTGAATTTTTTGAGCCGCAGCCAGACATGGCTTCCGCTTTTTGCTTTAGTTTCAGCTTCACTGCTCGGTTTAGCTGACGATGTCCTTCAGGTTTTCGGCAAAGGAAAATATATCGGCGGGGGATTAAGCTTAAAAAAACGAATTATTTTAATTGCGGTCATAGGTTTAATAGGCGCCCTCTGGTTTTATTTCAGACTGGACTGGAATACAATTCACATTCCCGGCATTGGAGATCTCCAAATAGGAGCCCTATATATTCCTCTTTTTATTCTCATTATGATGGCTGTTTATTCGGGAGGAGTAATCGATGGTTTGGATGGTTTGGCGGGAGGATCTTTTGCTTTAATTTTCGGCGCTTTTGCCGGAATTTCATTGTTTTTGGGCTACATTGACATTGCCGCCTTCTGCGCAGCGATCTTAGGATCTTTACTTGCTTTTTTGTGGTTCAATGTTCCGCCCGCCAAATTCTATATGTCAGAGACTGGAACTATGGGTCTTTGCGCAACCTTGACTGTTATTGCGTTTTTGACTGACTCCGTTCTTGTTTTGCCTATAATAGGTCTTCTTTTGATGGTTGAGTCGGGGTCTGTAATCATCCAGCTGCTTTCAAAGAAATTCAGGCGCAAAAAAGTGTTTCTAGCTTCGCCCATTCATCTTCATTATGAAGCAAAAGGGTGGCCTCATTATATGATAACCATGCGTTTTTGGATAATTGGAGCTGTGGCTGCTATTGTTGGAATTACTATCAGGCTTTTTGGATAATCGTTGATTCAGAGGATAAAAAGGAATATTATTAAATTAGAAGCATTTTAAACAAAAAAAAGGGGGTGAATTGACTTGCAAAGAATCGCTTCAAGGATTTCCTTTCTACTTTTGATTGGCGGAATCTCGGGTTATATTATGGGCACTCAGCTGTCGCCATCCACTTCGCAATGGTACTGGCTAGCCCTGATTATAATAGTTCCATTCACTATTCTTTGGATATGGAACCTTCTCAATTCCCTGGTCCAATTCAGTTCCAAGACTAACGGGCTTAATTTTTCCAAGGGATTTGGAGCTGTGGGCTTAATTGTTTCAGGGCTGACGCTGGGATATATTATTGGCGCCATACTCGGGCCGAACGATATTGTGGTTGTTCTGGGAATCTCTTTTAGCATAATCGCGCTTTCCTTCTTCTTTTTTCTTTTTCTGGGCGGGCGCGATGGTCAAAACGAAGGTGATCGTAGAAAAAGATCTTTTAGGACCCTTGAATGAAAGTATTGCCATGGATTTTGAAACTCTGCGAAAGAAATATCCTCAATTTATTTATGAAAGCTTCTCCTATAAGTTTTCAAAAAATGAGTTGAGGATATCTTTTAAGTTTAAAACAAAGGATATTTTTTTTAATCCCCGAATTGTCATCCGGGAGATAGATAAAGGGACTTTGGAAAAAGATTGCTTGAACAATCTTGTTTTTAATCTGGGTTTAGCTGAAATGGTGAGTTATTGGAAGGCTACCTGTTCACCTCAAATAATAATAAAGGCGGGCCGGTTGGATGATTTTCAGATAAAATGGTGGCATAATTTCATGATTTCAGGCATGGGCCAGTTTTATTATGAGAATAATATTGATTGGAGGTCTCCTGATTTCATCAAGATTATTTCATCAGAGAAAAAGAGTTTTAAAAAATATCAGGGAAAACTGAAAGACAGATATCTTGTCCCTTTTGCAGGAGGAAGAGATTCAATTGTCACCTTGGAAAATCTGAAAAAAACAAAAAAAGAAATCTCTCTTTTTACCGTAAACCCGATCGAAAAGATTCAACGCGCCGTGAAGGTTTCCGGAATAAAAAAACAGGTGATTGTTTTAAGAAAAGTAGACAGAAAGCTTTTGGAATTAAATAAAAGAGGTTTTTTGAACGGGCACACTCCATTTACCGCCCTCCTCTCTTTTCTGGCAGTTTTATGCGCAGCAGTTCTGGACTACAAGCATATATTTTTTTCAAACGAAAAAAGCGCTGATGAGGGGAATGTACGATATTTGGGGAGAATTATTAATCACCAATGGGCGAAATCTTCCGAATTTGAAAAAAAATTCAAACTTTATGCCAAAAATTATCTGGCCCAGGACATAGATTACTTCAGTTTTTTGAGAAAGTATGGGGAACTTAAAATATCAAAGATGCTTACCAGATATCCTCAATACTTTCCGGTTTTTTCCAGCTGCAATGCCGGAATGAAAATCAGCGCTAAGGGAAAATTAAAGGCTAAAGAAAGGTGGTGCGGAAATTGTCCCAAATGCTTATTTGTTTATTTGAGTATTTTTCCGATTTTAGATAAAAATGACCTAAAAATTATTTTTGGGAAAGATATTTTTGAAAACAAAAAACTCCTTCCTATTCTTAAGGAATTAGTGAAAGAAGAAGCTGTTAAGCCTTTGGAATGCGTTGGAACGAAAAAAGAAAGCAGAAAAGCATTGAGTTTGTGTTTAAAAAAGATTGAAGGATCAAAAAAAGTACCTTATTTACTGGCAAAAATCAAGAATTTAAATGAAGATTAACGAATTAAAAGAAAAAAAGATTCTGATTCTGGGTTTTGGCCGGGAAGGTCAGGATACTTTTTTCTTTTTAAAGAAACTTTTTCCAGAAAAAGAATTTGGGATTGCAGACAAGAATGAAATTTATTTTAGAGATAAGAATGCTAAACTGTTTTCCGGAAAAGATTACCTTAAAACTATTAAAGATTATGAAGTCATTATTAAATCGCCAGGCATCCCCATTCACCTTTCTGAAATAGAAAAAGCTTCTAAGGAAGGAAGGATTACTTCTCAAATGGAAATTTTCTTTGAAAACTGCCCTGGCAAAATAATCGGGATTACGGGAACCAAGGGAAAAAGCACAACAACGTCTTTGATTTACAAAATACTGAAAGCAGGGGGCTTGAAAGCGCATCTGGTCGGAAACATCGGGAAACCTGTTTTGTCTTCCTTGTTTGGGGCAAAAGAAAAAGACGTTTTTGTCTGCGAACTTTCTTCTCATCAATTGTATAATTTAAAAAAAAGCCCCGACATTGCGGTGCTCTTAAACGTATATCCTGAACATTTAGACTACTATAAAAACATTGAAGAATATTCCTTTGCCAAAGCAAATATTGCTCTTTATCAAAAAAAGGGGGACTATCTGGTTTATGGATCTAAAAACAAAATAGTCTCTGAAATTGCAAAGAAATCTAAGGCAAAGAAAATAGCTGTCAAGGGAGAATATTATGATTTGGATAAAGCTTCAGCAAAGGAAGTAGGGAAGATTTTTGGTATTCCTGAAAAAATAATTAAAAAAGAAATTAAAAACTTTACGCCACTTGCGCACAGATTGGAGAGAATAGGGGAATATAGAGGAATTATTTTTTACAATGACGCTTTGGCCACCATTCCCGAAGCCACGATAGGGGCGATAAAGTTTTTAGGAAAAAAAGTGGAAACCATAATGCTGGGGGGATTTGAAAGGAATATTAATTTTGAAAATTTAGCAAAAGAAGTTCTAAGAAGCCGAATTAAAACCGTTATTCTTTTTCCGACAACCGGAGAGAAAATTTGGAACGAAATTATTCTGCAATCAAAAGGAAAAAATCTTCCAAAAAACTTTTCTGTAGAAAATATGAGGGATGCTGTAAGGTTGGCTTACCTGAATACGGCGAGGGGAAAGATATGCCTTCTGTCAACAGCTTCTTCAAGTTTCAGTATTTTTAGAGATTTTAAAGAGAAAGGCAATCTTTTTAAAAAATATGTTAAGCAATTTGCTCGACAAAAGTTCAAATAGGCATCCTGATTACATTCTTCTGGGAATTATAGGCACTTTGGTGGCTTTTGGAATTTTAATATTATCCAGCGTTTCTGCAGCCCCTTCTTTCAGATTAACAGGGGACACATACTATTTCCTGAAGCACCAGATTTTTTTCGGCCTTCTGCCGGGGCTGGTTTTAGGATATCTTGCTTACAGGTTCAATTTGTCTTTGATTAAAAAATATTCTTTTCTTCTTTTGATTTTTACTTTCATTTTAATGGTTTTGGTTTTTTTGCCGGCAATCGGATCCAAAGATTCAGCAACTGCTGACAGATGGCTTAATATCGGCGGCTTTTCCTTCCAGCCCTCTGAACTTTTGAAACTTTCTTTTATTCTCTACCTGGCCACTTGGCTGAAAAGCCGGAGCGAAAAAAAGTTTCTGGATTTAAAACAAACTTTTTTCGCTTTCCTGATGGTTTTGGGATCCATAGCCCTGCTCTTGTTTTTTCAATCCAATGCCAGTATGTTGGGAATCATCTTTCTTATCGCCATTATAATGTATTTCTCAATGGACATGCCTTTAAAATACACCGCAGTCACGGGTTTAGTGGCTTTGGGCGGCGTTGCTGCGCTAATCAAGATTGCTCCTTACAGAATCAATCGGTGGCTGGTTTTTCTAGATCCAGATAAAGACCCCATGGGTATTGGGTACCAACTGAAACAATCTTTGATTGCCGTAGGGTCAGGCGGCCTTTTCGGTGTCGGGCTGGGTATGAGTACCCAAAAACTGGGATATCTGCCTCAAACCATATCTGATTCAATTTTTGCGGTTTTTGCTGAAGAAATGGGTTTTGTGGGCGGAATAATCCTGATCGCTCTTTTCCTTATTTTCGCCTGGAGGGTTTTTAGACTGGCAACTAAGACAAATGACAAGTTTTACAAGCTCGCAGCCGTCGGTATTTCAAGCTGGATTATTATCCAAACCTTTGTTAATATTGGAGCAATGATCGGTCTTATGCCGTTAACCGGGGTTCCTCTTCCTTTTATCAGCGCAGGGGGATCAGCTTTGACGATTGAGCTTATCGGAATGGGAATTCTTCTTAATATCTCCAAACATGCGAATTAAAAAAATACTGTTTACAGGGGGAGGATCCGGAGGACATGTCGTTCCTATAATTTCAATAGTCAGGGAAATGAGAAAACTGGAAACAGGAACTGCTTTTGAGTTTTTCTTTTTGGGGCCCAGAGATGAGTTTAGCCAGGTCTTGCTTTCTCAGGAAGGAATTAAAGTAAAACAGATAGTCAGCGGGAAAATGAGGAGATACGGAGGCGCAAAAACTTTCTTTGAAAATCTGTTTGACATTCTTTTCAAGATTCCTTTAGGAATCTTTCAGTCTTTTTTCCACATTTTCCTAATTTCTCCTGATTTAATTTTCAGCAAAGGAGGGTTTGGCTCCCTGCCTGTCGCTATTTCAGGCAAATTGCTTTTTGTCCCGCTTTTTCTTCACGAGGCCGATGTCATTCCCGGCCTGGCAAATAAATTCTTAGGCCAGTTTACAAACAATATATTCGTTTCCTTTCCCAAAACTGAATACTTCCCACTCAAAAAAATAATTCCTGTTGGAAACCCTGTAAGGAAAGAATTGCTTGGAGGATCAAAAAATCAGGCAAAAGAAACTTTCAAAACATTTTCAGAAAAACCCGTAATTTTTATTCTGGGAGGATCTCAGGGCGCTCAGAGAATAAACGATGAAATTTTAGAGATATTGCCCGAACTCCTGAATAATTTTGAAATCATCCACCAATGCGGGGAGAATAATTTTAAAAACATAAAGTCTGAATCGAAAGTAATCATAAATGACGAGCAAGCGAAATCCTATCACCTTTTCCCGTTTTTAAAGGAACCTGAAATGCGCCAGGCTTACGCGCTTGCCGACTTAATCATTAGCCGGGCTGGCTCAGGAACCATATTTGAAATTGCCGCTTCTGGCAAACCTTCCATCCTCATTCCTTTGCCGGAAGCAGCTCAAAACCACCAAGTAAAAAACGCCTATGCTTACGCTGAGAAAGGCGCAGCGATAGTAATTGAGGAAGCCAATTTCACTTCAAGATTCTTTTTTGAGAAATTGAAATATCTTTTTTCCCAGCCTTCCGAATTCCAAAAAATGGCCCAGGCAGCCAAAGAATTTTCGAAACCTGAAGCCGGAAGAATTATTGCAAATTACATTATTGACTATTTGAAGTAAAATTAAATTAGAATATGCCAGAAGAATTTAAATTGAAAATTGCCGGAGACGTAAGGGTCAGGATTGCGCCTTCGCCAACAGGTCATTTTCACATCGGCAACGCCAGAACCGCTCTTTTCAATTACCTTTTTGCCAAAAAGAATAATGGCAGTTTTGTTCTGCGAATTGAAGATACAGACAAAGAAAGATCAAAGCCCGAATATGCAGAAGATATAATTGAAGAATTAAAATGGCTTGGATTAAATTGGACCGAAGGGCCCGATATTGGAGGAAAATATGGCCCCTACAAACAGTCTGAAAGACTGAATATTTACAGAAGATATCTTGAAGGGCTTTTGAAAGAAAACAAAGCTTACCGCTGTTTTTGCACAGAAGACGAACTTGAATCCCAAAGACAATATCACTATTCTCAGGGAGAAGCGCCGAGATATTCAGGCAAATGTTCTCAGTTGTCAAAAGAAGAAATTGAAAAATGTTTGAAAGAAGGAAAACCCTGGGTTCTGAGATTCAGATCAAAGGCAAAAAAAATCGTCTTTGAAGACATGGTAAGAGGGAGAGTTGAGTTTGATTCAGGTTTAATAGGGGATATGGTGATAGCCAAGGATTTAGATACCCCTCTTTACAATTTTGCCGTAGTTATCGATGATTTTGAAATGAAAATCAGCCATGTAATAAGAGGAGACGATCATTTATCAAACACCCCGAAGCAAATATTAATGCAGGAGGCCTTGGGAATTCCCCAGCCGCAGTACGCCCACTTGCCGATGATTTTAGGAGAAGACAGAAGTAAAATGTCAAAAAGACACGGTGACACTTCGGTTTTATCTTACCGCAAAGCAGGTTATCTGCCTGAAACCCTGGTTAATTTCATGGCGTTTTTGGGGTGGAACCCCGGAGACGAAAGGGAAATTTTCTCATTACCGGCCCTAGTCAAAGAATTTTCATTTGAAAAAGTTCAGAAAGCAGGCGCCATTTTCAATAGTCAGAGATTGGACTTTTTGAACGGCTTCTATATCCGCCAGAAATCAAACGAAAAATTAGCTGAACTTTGCGCCCCTTATCTTATTGAAGCAGGTCTGATCAGGAAAGAAGATGTTTTATCGGCTGAATTGTCTAAAATTATCTCTCTATATAAAGAAAGGTTAAAAAAACTGTCTGAAATCACAGACCTTGCAGATTTTTTCTTTAAAGATAAATTAGTTTACGAGAAGGATCTTCTGAAATGGAAAACGATGATTTATCCAGAGATTAAAGATTCATTAAGTTTGTCAGAGAAAATTTTATCTGGAATCAATAAGAAAGACTGGACTAAAGAAAATATCGAAAACATTTTGATGGCTGAAGCTGAAAAATCAGGAGACAGGGGAAGAATTCTTTGGCCCCTGAGAGTGGCTTTATCCGGCAAGAAAGCTTCTGCGGGCCCCTTCGAAATAGCTGAAATCCTTGGAAAAGAAAAAACCATTAAAAGAATAGAAGAAGCAAAAGAAATACTGTCATGAAAAAAATATTGAGCATTGCAATTCTGTCGGGATTATTATTTTCCAATATTTCCTTAGCTCAGTTAACTCCGCCAGACACCGTTGAAGAGTCAAAGGAAATAATCGAGAAGGGGATAGATCTCTCCATTAAGGAATTGCCCCAGAATATAATGAGAATTTTTAAAGAAGAGGCCTTGCCTGTCTGGACGAAAATGTATACTTGGTTTTATGAACGTCTGGGAAAAAAAATTGTGGCCTGGTTTAACAAGGAAATTTCACCTGAAATTAAAAAAAGAGAACCGCAGTTTAAAGAGGAATTCGCAAAAGAGAAAGAAGAAATGAGAGAGGATCTGCCGCAAGCCGGAAAATCACTTTGGGAAAAATTCAGAGAGTTAATTAAATAACCACAATTTGATTTTAAATATGCCTGTTCTAGGATACATTATTCTTTTTTCACTGATTATAAGTTCTGGCGCCTTAATCGGCATTTTTTCTTTGGCTGCCAAAAAAGAAATGCTGGAAAAAACATTGCTTTTTTTGGTTTCGATATCTGCGGGGACGCTAATGGGCGGCGCCTTCCTTCATTTGATCCCCGAAGCGGCTGAAAATTTACCCATAGATAAAGTTTTGATTTTGGTTTTATTTTCCTTCGTCATTTTTTATCTGATTGAGAAAACTCTTCATTGGAGACATTGTCATAAAGGCGAATGTAAGGTCCATACTTTTGGCAATATGAGCTTAATAGGGGACAGTATCCATAATTTCATTGATGGTCTTATTATTGCCGCTACTTTTGTCACGGATATCAATTTGGGAATCGCAACCAGCATTGCCATAGCGCTCCATGAAATACCTCAAGAAATAGGAGATTTCGGAGTTCTTCTTTATGCAGGGTATAAAAAGGGGAGAGCGCTGGCTTTAAACTTCCTTGTGGCTCTCACTGTTGCGGCTGGCGGTTTGGCGGGATATTTTTTGTCATTTCACGTTCTTAAAATCACAGATTATCTTCTTCCTTTTGCTGCCGGAGGATTTCTTTACATATCAACTTCTGATCTGATACCTGAAATCAGAAAAGAAAGCAATCTCAGAAAATCAATAATTTCTTTTGGCTTTTTCCTTCTCGGTTTAGCTATAATGTATTTTGCAAAGATATTCATATAGTTATATTGTGCGACATTTAAACGCGTTATTCTCTTGACAGAGTTTTTGGGTTCTTTAATATGGAAGTAGGGAGGGGAGGGCATTTCACCTCTCTTTGCGCTTCAGCCTCGGAGCGGAGCAGGACACAAAGTCATTGATTCCTCCTTTTCTATATATATTGAGGCAACGGAAGCGCGAAACTCCCTTTCACAAGACAGCGGTATTCGGGGTGGTAGCTGGATTCGCCGCAGTTTGCCGGCGCGCAACAAATCAGCCGAAGGACTTCGGGTGGAAACATCTTCTTGCACCAGGATAAGACCTCCTTTTGGGCCCGTCCTGCTCCGCTTCTCGCTGAAAAATCACAGATCATTTACAAAATCTCTACTCGAGACAAACAAATCAATCTTAGGATAGCCACTGCTATCCTTCTTTTTTTTATATAATCAGAGCAGGGAGGTGTGGATTTCTTATTTGACAACACTTTTTACCCCGTTTATCATAAAGTAATATTAGTGAGTATAATATCTCTTACACTCATTAAATACTATGACAAGATCAAGCAAACCATTAATAGAACATGTCCCCTGCTTTTTAAAATATTGCAAAGATATAGGATTATCATATAAAACTTTGGAAAATTATGGCCGTTATCTTAATAAATTTATTTTTTGGTTAAAAAAAGAAAATAAAACTGGCATTCTACCCCACCAGCTCTCCATTGGCTCTGTTGCCGGCTATAAACTCTTTTTGAGCCAATTTAAGGATAAAAATGGCGCTCCTCTGAAGGTTATAACCCAGCACTACTATCTTATCGCCCTACGAGCCCTTTTGGGCTATTTTACCGCCAAAGATATAGTTTCACTCCTCCCCGATAAAATAGATCTTCCTAGGGCCCCAAAACGTGAGAAAAACATAAAACCCTTTACTGAAGGACAAATTCAAACACTTTTAAACTCTCCTGATTCTAAAACTGCCTCCGGCCTGAGGGATCGCGCGATTTTGTCCACTTTTATTTATTCCGGCTTAAAAATAAATCAATTAACGCGCCTTAACAAGAATGAGGCCAGCGATAACTGCTGTCTGACAAATGAATCCTTAAAATATATAAAAGAATATCTCGATGCCAGAAACGATACGTATGACGCAATGTTCATTAATTATCAGACCCGCACTGGAGCGCGCGGCCGCTTAAGCTCACGCTCTATCGAAAGAATTATTAGCTATTATGGCAAAAAGGCTGGGCTTCCTTTTTTAATTACGCCGGAAAGCCTTCGATGGTTAAAAGTTCAGAGCTTACTTGATGCAAAACTTGAAATCCATCACCCTGAGCCGCATCGTAAACTCCAGATAACCAATTTTTTAAAGCTCCTATCAAACTCACGTCCGCCAAAAGACGATACGAATAAGGAAGTCTTTTCTTGGGGCACCATAGAAAATGCCATCAAAAACGAAACAGCGTGGCTTAAGGGCAGTTTGGCGATAATGCCCGAGAGTTACAAAGACAACCCTCCTTTGCTGAAATCTGACGATCTTATTTTCCGCAAAATAGTGATTTTAGTTTTGAGCGGACGAGTTAAATTATTTGAATTTGACGGCCCAGTCGAAAAAAGTTCGATCTCAGAAGTGGAAAATAATCCAAATCAGACCAAATTCAGACACGGAAAAGAATGGCATAATAGCACGATGAAAAAAATCCATAATTATCTTGTTTCCAAAGGCTGCCGAATTTCAACGGAACCCCAATTAAGCTATGGGCGGGCCGATTTGGGTGTAATTTCTCCCGACGGTAAAATAAGCGCGTATATTGAAGTCGGCACTGTTTCATTATTCAAGCTTTGGTATAATCTTTCGGTCATGAATGATGTTTCAATATTGGTTATTCCCTCGGAAAACAAAATGTTAAAATTCATAATTTAAAAAAATGAAAAACATTCAACTCCCTCAATTTGACGATTTTCTTTTAAACCTCCAGGTAAACAACCTCTCCTATGAAACAATATACAACTACGAAAGAGATTTGCGCGTATTTGAGGACTTCTTGAATGAAGCGAATATTCAATTCAATGAAACAAATAAAAAAACAATTCTTAACTATAAAGCATATTTGGTTTCCCGCGATAGAAAAACTGCAAACGCAAAACAAGGAAAGAAGAATTTGGCCAGTTTTTCGATAAACAGAATGTTGTCTGCATTGCGTTCTTATCTGAAATATCTTATTGACATGGATTACAAATCTCCCATTTCTCCCAGCGAAATAAAGTTAGTTAAAACCGAAAAAAAACATCCGCGTGTCTCTGAATTTGAAGAGATTGTCAAGTTAATTGAATCTCCGAGTAATTTTGAAAGTAATAAAATTGTCGCATTAAGAAATCGGGCAGCCCTGGAAACACTATTCTCAACGGGAATGAGGATATCTGAGCTAATCAATCTGAGAAAAGATCAAATTGATAAAAAGGGTAGAGTTTTTATTCGCGGGAAAGGAAAAAAGGAAAGATTTGTATATTTGACGGAAAGGGCTCAGAAACACATTAAAAATTATCTTGACGTCCGCGGAGAAATTGAATCTCCTTACCTTTTCGTCCCTTATAAAGGAAAAAATATCCATCAAAAAGATAGGAAGATTTCCTCTAATTATCTCGAAGAAAGAGTCAAAAGGTATCGGGAATTCCTGGGTTTAAACATCCCCATCTCCGTTCATGGAATCAGGCATGCATTCGCGACATATCTTGCTGAAAATGGCGCCAACCCCGCAGCTATCCAAATTCTCTTGGGTCACGAATCATTGGACACAACCACAAGATACGTACACGGATCGGATCGGTATGCCGAAAAAGTCCACAGAGAATTCCATCCACTAAAGGAATAAATTTAATAAAAAGGAAAATGCCAGGAAAATGGCATTTTTCTTTAATGTCGCACAATATTATATCTTTACTTTGAAAGGTGTCACCACCAATATTAGGCGCAATACCATATCTTTTGATCTTTTTATGTAATCCCCCTTGTAATCAAACCAGATTCTCATAAATTTATCGCAGGGAATTTCCCGCCTTCTGGCGTAAATTAAAAACTTCCTCAATTCGGGATCCATTAAAATAACTTTTGTTTTGGTGACATCAACAACCACTGAATAATGACCGTCGTCTTCTGAAAACCAATCAACAATCACAGGAATTCCTTTTTTCATGAAGTATCTTAAATCCCCCAGTGAACAAGCTGTTTTAGTAAAAGTTTTGAAACCAAAATATCTGGCCGCTTTCATCAGCCCTTCAATTGATGTTCCGTTTTCCCTGGTGGAACCTGCTCTTTTGGCTATTTCCCCCTCAGAAACTGAAATTCCATAGTAATCCATTACCATTTTAAGGGCAGCCGGTCCGCAGAGTCCCGGTGTTTGTCTGAATGGTTTTAATTTGATCATGATTTTTTTCATTTTACTACAAATCTCTGTAAATAAAAAAGGCCTGGATTGTTCCGCCCTCCATTTTTATTTATATAACAAAATTACTTGTTTGTCAAATCAAATTATTTAAAAGATTATCTTAAGTATTGATGTCTTCGTCGATATAAAATTGGGCCGAGTCTAAAGCAAAGTCATCAGCTTCAAGCTGAGTGTTAAAGGTTTCGGGCCAGGTCAAAGGCGACTCCTCTGTTCCCGCACTCTCATCGTCATGGGCCGATGGGGATTCGCCTTCTCCCTCAACGTCCGCTTCTTCACTGACTGGAATAATTCTTGCCTGGGGCACCCATTTACCACCCTCAATTTTGTAAGACTGGGCTATTATTTTATATCCTCGATAAAAAATTTCCTCTGCCATAATTGTCAAATTAATGGCACCCGAACCGGCAAGTTCATTTTATCATTTGAGATTTTTTTGAGAAATGAATCTTTACAAATTGAGCCCCTTCATATGGTACAGTTTTTGAGCTGCAATCATCTGGACTTTCTTTAAAGCCTCATTAACGCATTCTCTAACTATTCTCTCCTGGCTTTCTTTGTCCAGCCCGGGATTCAATTCAATGCTTTCGATCTCCATTTTTCCATTGACCGAAACCCTGATTCCCTCTTTCTCAACTTCAGCCTTCTCATTTTTCAAGGCGTCCTGAAGGTCTTTAATCTGTTTTAGTTGCTTTAGCTTGTCAAACATATATATTGAAAATTTTACTTCTTTCTTTTGACCCTTTAATCAGCCTGATCTTTGAAACAGGCACTTTAAAATAATCTGAAAGAATTTTGGCTGTTCTTCCTGTGGCCAATCCCCTTTCCGGTTTTTCCTTTACGTGAATTTCAAACTTATCTTCCTCCTTCTTTATTATTTTTTCTTTTTTGGCGCCAGGAAAAACCTTTACTTTAATAAACATAGACCTATTGGCTGCCTACAGACAAAAGCTCAACTTCAAAAATTAGGGTTGAATTAGGCGGAATTGCCCCCGGGATGCCGCTTTCTCCGTATGCCAAATTGGGAGCTATTATCAGTTTTCTTTTTTCCCCCTCTTTCATTCCCAGAACTCCTTTATCCCATCCCTGGATCACTCTCCCCACTCCCAATTGGAAAACTAACGGCTCTCCTCGATCAATACTCGAATCGAATTTAGTTCCGTTTTCAAAAGTTCCAGTATAATGAACGCTGACAAAATCTCCCTGAAGGGCTGTTTTGCCTGATCCCTCTTTTAAAATTTCTGATTTGAGGCCGGGCACAATTTCTGTTCCCTGATAATTTTCCTGATTTTGCTGATTTTCGTTAGGTGTTTCCATTTCTTTTTCATATATGCCGAAATAATAAATCAATCCGGCAGTAATTAAGATTAAAATTGCAATTAATAATTTTTTAGTCATGTCTTTTAAATTAATAATAATCTATTTTATCAGAAAAATTGAAAAAATAAAAAGAGCTGTGCATTCCCCGTAATGCTCAGCTCATATTGGGCGCTAAAATAACTACATGGGTCGGATGGGCCTCTTTTGGCGGCACTTAATACAAGTAGTCGCTTCAGATATTGCGGCGCGGCGGTCAGCAGGAATCTGGGTATTGCAGTCCGAGCAAAGATGGTGAATGCCGGCCACGAGTCTCTCGAAGGCGAATATCGCGTTACAGTAGCTATTCTGGGTGGCAGATTTTTTCTTGTATTCCATCTCCAAAATGTATCTGTCGTGAAGACCGTCCCTGTCCATTTCATGCTCCAGACATGATCGCTGTTCATGTCTGTGAAATTGGACGAGCGGATAAAGGCTCGTGATGCGCTCCGTCAATCCATTATAAACGGCGATGATGGTAGCTTTGGGGTAGTGGTCCGCATAAAGGGGCCCTATCTCGCTCAACGGCGGAAATGTGAGCCCGTTTGCCCCCTCAACGATCTTTGTCTTCCCGATGGTGTTCTGGGTGGTAGCTGTTACGGTAGCCAAGATTTCCCTCCTTTAAATAATTTTATTATTGACTTTATGAAAAGAGCCGGGGTAAATGAATTTTAAATGAAGTATATATCAGTCAAACAAAAAAATCAAGGGTCGTTTAAAGCAATTCAAAATTATTGATGACCAAACCGAATTTATAACCCAGAATCTCCGCCGCTTTCCTGCAATACATCATTCTGTCGGTGAATATTTCAAAATATTCAATAACAGGAACGAAGCTGGTATCGATTTTCAAACAAAGATTTATTCTCTTTTTTGCCCTTACAATGTCAATTTTGCTGTAGTTTACCGCAAAATTAACCCGATTGTGAATATCTTCCTTGATGAACTTTCCGTCCTTGACCGTCACCCTGCTTCTCCTGACATCCGATTTGTCAGCTAAAACGACTACCGCTGAAATGGGGTCAGAAAAATCCATTACATCCTTGTCGTGATTGACAATTGCTTGCATTATATGCCCCATCTGTTCAGGAGAAAAATCCTTCCAGAAAATCTGCTGAAAGATCATTGATCCTAAATAGTTATGATGGCCCCGGCTCAGAAAATTTCCCACATCATGGGCAAAAGCGGCAATGGCCGCCAGCTCCTGCTCCTCTTTGTTCAATCCGACTTCAATAGCTATGGTCCTTGCTCGGGCTGAAACCAATTCAACGTGATTTAATCCGTGGTCTGTGTATTTTAAATTCTGCAATCTTTTTTCAGACTGCCTGATGAATTCCAATAAATGCGGGTTTTTCTTTGCTTGGGCGAGATTAATCATAAATTTAAATATTTTTTTCCTTTTAATTTATCAGGTAAAAAAGAATCTTTGGAATACTTATTGTAGTCCTTTCCGTAATCAAGATTTTCCATCAGCTTGGTTGAAGGGTTTCTCAATTTCAAGGGAACAGGCAAGTTTCCGTATTTTTTAACGTCCTCCATGGCGCCCATAAAAGCTTCGTACGAACTCCTGTTTTTCTTGCACTGGCAAAGATAGGTTGTTCCATGAGCAAGATTGATGGCGCATTCAGGCAGGCCAATCATTTCAACTGCTCTGAAAACGTCATTTGCCACCACCAGGGCTGTGGGCTGGGCCAGGCCGATGTCTTCTGAAGCGAAAATCACCATTCTCCTCGCAATGAACTTGGGATCCTCACCTGCATCAATCATTCTGGCTAAATAATAGAGAGCTGCATCAGGCTGGCTGGCTCTCATGCTTTTAATAAAAGCTGAAATGGTGTTGTAATGTTCTTCCCCCATCTTATCATATCTTAAAAATTTTGACTGGAGAGTGTTCTTTAAATTTTCCACAGTTATCTTTCCATAGAATTTGCTCGTGTTTTCCAGCATGGTAATGGCCTGCCTGGCGTCTCCGTTTGCCATGTTTATCAGCCATTCTTCAGACTCCTTGTCCATTTTCAAACCCGTTCTCCTTACAATGGCTTTCATGTTTTCTTCCGAGAGCGCATTTAAAACAAAAACTCTGCAGCGTGAAAGCAGAGCCGGAATAACTTCAAAACTAGGATTTTCAGTTGTTGCTCCGATAAGCGTAATCTCTCCTCTTTCCACGTAAGGAAGCAAAAAATCCTGCTGGGATTTATTGAAACGGTGAATTTCATCTAAAAAAAGGACTTTTGGAATGCCCTGAGCGTCTTCCTCAACTATTTTTTTTACATCTGCCTTTCCTGATGATACCGCAGACAGTTCGAAAAGTTTAGCAGATAAGCTTTTTGCATAAATTCTGGCTAAAGTTGTTTTTCCCGTCCCTGGAGGCCCCCAGAAAATAAAAGAGAACAAATGCTTGTTTTCAATAGCAATTCTTAAGGGCTTTCCCTGCCCCACTAAATGCTCCTGCCCAACAAACTCTTCCAAGATTTTCGGTCTAATTTTTGAAGCCAATGGTTCCATTGATTCATTCTGCCATTTTCACTCCTGCCTGTCTATTCGGGATGTGCTTAGCCCGACCCCGCACATCCCCCTAAATGTTCTTTGCGGCGGATTGGCCTGCCACGTATCCCGTAGTCCAGCAATTCTGGAGATTGTATCCCCCGCTCGGGCCGTCTAAATCGATTATTTCTCCGGCAAAAAAGAGATTTTCAATTATTTTTGATTTCATGGTTCGGGAATCAATTTCTTTCAATGAAACTCCTCCGGAAGTGGCTATGGCTGATTCAAAATCCAAAAGTCCTGAAACCGTCATTTTCATTCCTTTCAAAACATTTATTAATGCGCGCCTCTCTTCCTTAGTTATGCAGTTTACAGATTTTTCAGGATCTATCTGGGAAAAATTAATGACAATGGGGATCAGTTTCAGGGGCAACAGGTCAGAAAGGGCATTTTTAAACTGCTTTCTCTGAAATTTCTTAAAATCCCTCTGCAGCCTTGAATCAAGTTCTTCTTCGGTCAGACCAGGTTTCAAATCCAGTTCCAATTTCACTTCGCCCTTTTCCAGAATAGCTCCTATTTTCTTTGACATATCCAGAACAATGGGCCCCGAAATTCCAAAATGGGTAAAAAGAGCCTCCCCTGTTCTGTCTTCTTCTTTTTTCCCATTTAAAAAAACTGTCAGTTTCACGTTTTTTAAACTCAAACCCTGGACGCTTTTGGGCCAGCTTTCTTTAATTTGCAGAGGAACCAGAGAAGGTCTGGGAGAAATTACGCTGTGCCCAAGACTTTTTGCCCAAAAAAAACCATCTCCTGTGGAGCCGGTTCCCGGAAATGATTTTCCTCCGGTGCAAATGATGTAGTTTTTAGCTGAAATCCTCCTTCCGTCTTTCAATTGAACCCCGGTCACTCTTCTGCCCGAACTAAATATTTTCTCAACCCGAAGACCAGATTGTATCTTTACTTTTCCTTCTTTAAAATACTTAATTAAAACATCAAGAACATCTGACGCTTTGTCGCTTTCAGGAAAAACCCTTTTTCCTCTTTCAACTTTGGTTCTAACTCCCCTCTTTTCAAAAAAATCAATAGTTTCTCTTGGGCCGAAAAAAGACAGAGGCGACAAAAGGAACTGCCCCTCTTTCCCGTATGCTTTTACAAATTCCTTTAAATTGAATTCTGCGTGGGTTAAATTGCATCTCTCTCTTCCTGTCAAAAGCAATTTTCTCCCCAAATCAAGATTTTTTTCAATTAAAATCGTTTTGGCTCCGACTTCAGCCGATCTTCCTGCCGCCATTAATCCGGCAGGGCCTCCCCCTATCACTGCCACTTCAAAATCGCGATTGACTGTTTTCTTCATAAAATCTCAAAAATTATTTTTTACTCGCTTTAATTCCCAGAACAATCATTAATCCTAGAATGCTCCATACCAGGAAGCCGGAAAGAATGATAATCGGACCGGGAAAGAAAGGATAATAAAAAAACGCGGGTATCCCTCCGAATAAAATCATACAAACCATCCCCCAAAGAAAACCCTTAACCCAAATATTTACTTTTTCCAACAGTTTATAGAAAAAAATGATGAAAATGACGCCAAGCAGACTGCCCAAAAGGCAATGGGCTGAAAAAACTGCCCACCTTTCAGTGATTCCAATTAGCGAAAATAACGCTGAAGGACCGACAAAAGTGATGAAAATAAAATCAACTAAAGCTCCGCCGATCAGCCCGCCGGCAAAAGCGCCAAATGTTTCAGATGTTTTCATTAATAGATATTACCACATTTTCAAAAGGAAAATATCCCGCTCTTTAAAGAGTGGCGTTAAAGCGATGGCTCATTTGATCTCTTAAGGTCCCGGCAGTTCAACTGGCGGGATTTCAGGTTCAGTAAAAAAGTTCGATTTAATCAGAATGAAAGTAAAGACTCCTGCAATTAAGATCATGACAATCACCAACGGTATAAGCAGCTTTGTTTTTAAGGGCGGTGGAGGGCAGGCGGGCGGCGGCTGGGGTGAAACCAGGTATACTGGTGATGGTTCCGGGGGAGGATTTGAAGGGGGCTGTGGTGTTTCCGGCAATTTATGTCTCTCGGGCTCCTGAGGAGGATTTTGATCAGGATTGTTCTGCATAAAATTTAATAAAACATCTATTTTCCGACTGCTCTTTTCTTTGCTGATCCTGCAGATATTCTGGGCTTATGGATAATTTTATCTGCTTCCTCGCTCATTATGACGATTTTTTTATTTTCCACCTCGCCTTTTATCATTTCCAAAAGTTTGAAAGGGTGAACGTTATAATAATCGCCGTCAAAAATGAATCTTATCTTCTTTCGCAGAGAAAATGGAAGTTCTTGTGTCGCCACCTCGCTTATATATTTCGGGGAAAAAAGATAGACCGAAGAATAATCATTCTTTGAAGGAATCTGCTTTGAGATCCTTCTGAACTGAAAAGCGAAATTTCTGAGCATTTTTTCCTTCAGAGGCACCTGGCCGGATCCCGTTTTAAAAATCCCTCCACCCACAACCTCCCCGAACAAACTTTCTTTGTCTGAATACCTTGGCTTGATAATCTGAAGAGATTCCACTCTTTCAATCTTTCCTCCGAAAGCTATGTAAAACTCCATTTCCTGTTTTCCCGTCACTATGAGCAGGGATTTTAAATCCAGGAACTGTGGAAGTTTTTGCGATATTTCCATAGTTATATTTAAAATGACCTTTACATCTTCATTATACAATGAAAAGATTTCAAAATTGAAAACAAGTTATGACAAAATTATTTTTTTACCAAATTAACCACAGATCCAATCGCTCCGATAAGAAATGATATGGGGAAAATAATGGTGGCCAGAATGAAAAAGAAAGATTCGTCAATTCTGGGAATTTTCAGCAAGCCGGCAAATATAAGGCCGTAAATGAAATTGTGCAAGATCACGCTCAAGAATATTCCTGCAGCTGAAAATCCGGTAATCAGAAGAAAATTTTTGGCCTGGCCCAAAGATACCTCTCTTGCGGTCAGGAAAATTAGAATAATTCCCAAAATCAGCAGGCTGCCTCCGGCCATAATAAAGAAAGAAGGGCTCATAATGTAAGTCCCAAAAGACGGTATGTTGAAAACCAGCATTATCGCCGCAAACACAATTATTAGGGCGCCGAAGGTGATTAGAATTAATTTTTTTTCCATAGTCCTTTCATTTCCTTTTATAGAGGCCGACCAAATCAGCCTGATCTATAATATGCGTCTCCATGGCCCTGATTAAATCCTCTCTTCTCGAGGAAGGATCAAGATCAAGCGTGTCATCTAAGGCATAGAGCTTAAAATAATAATGATGAATATCGCTGGGAGGACAGGGCCCCTCGTAAGACTGGGATTCATAATCATTTGTCCCCTCAATGCTTCCTTTAGGAACACTCCCCTCCTCAATCAAAAATGCTTTAGGATCAATATTCCAAACCAGCCAGTGCGCCCATATTCCGCCACCTGCATCAGGATCCTCAATAATTAAAGCCAGGCTTTTTGCTTCCTGCGGAACATTGCTTATCTTCAAGGAAGGATTAACATTCTCTCCATCGCAGGTGTATTTTTCAGGAATCATTTCATCGTTTTTGAAGGCCGAACTTGTTATTTCCATAGTTATAAATTCTTCTTTGTTAATTTTCTCTGAAGGATTCTCGACCTTTGTTAAAATGAAAAACCCGCCCGCATAAAGGGGCAAAACCAAAACGAGAAATTTGAGAAAAACCTTTAACTCCCCCATTGGTTTTTAACTCTTATTCTATGCATTTTAATTTTCCCACTTCCAGAATATTTTGTCTAATTCCGTGACTCGGATGTTTTTTTGTGATTTAATATATTAAATGCAATTTCATCTCAAAGTATGCCAATCATCATTCTTTTTCTAGCCATAGCCATAGTAGTTTCCATAGCCGGAATGATAATAAATCCCAATGTCAATCTGATCAGCCAGGCAGACCAAAAACAGGAAGAACAGATGGTTAAAACTCAGCAGGCAAAAACAAGCGCGGGATCTAAAACCGGATCTTCGGGATCTAAATCTGCAACCCAGCCTCAAACTTCAGACTCAGGGCTGAACACTTACATTATCTACAATTCGGCAAGCCCGGTTGTTTTTTCTGAAACCAATACCGTCTTTTTTGATTTTGACGCCGTCATTCCTTCCTCAATAAACAAAAATGATGTTTATTTTGAAACCAAAATCGAAGGTTTGGATTCCGATTGGCAGACTACCAATGAAAAAAAGCGGGAAGTGATTTTTCCCGGCGGATCCAAAAGTTATACTTTCCAGGTCAGGGCCAGAACCAGCAAGGAAATTGATCCTTCGCCGGCTCAAAGAACGATTACGATAAACGTTTCTCCTTATTTGGGAAAAATTGAAATCAGCCAGGTAGACAGGACCGGCGCAGATTTCAATCCTTCTTTAATCAAACTGACAGCAAACATAAACCAGGGAGCTTCTTTGAACATTACCGGCTGGAAACTGAAAGCATCCAGGGGAAGTTTTTTGATTCCTGGCGGAACCAAAACCTATCAGTTATCCTCGTCAGGAAACATTAATTTGTATTACGGTGACGGGGTTTACATTTCTTCAGCTTCAGGTCCCTTCGGCAGCAATCCCAATGCCTTCAGACTGAACCGCTGCATGGGATATTTAAAGAGCTCGTATAACTTTAAAATATCTGTTCCTTCAAATTGCCCAACAGCCAGCCCGAACAGTTTTCCTTCCTATCTCCAGAATTCCTGCAAAGATTACATTCTGACTTTAGAATCATGCAAGCAGGCCACTTATCAGGGATTGGAAAGCTATAAGCTGACCGGAGATGATACCTGCCGGGATTACATTGATTCTAATTTCACTTACGGAGGATGCCTGTCTTCACATTCATCAGATTCCGATTTCACTGAGAATGAATGGCATATTTACACCAACAGGCAGGACAGGGAAATAATGGATATAAACAGCGACACTGTCTATCTTTATGATCAGAACGGGCTGTTTATAGACAAATATTGCTACGGCAGCCAAAGCTGCTCCTAAGTAAAGAAAAACAGCCCCGCGGGGCCGTTTTTTGATACTCGTTTTAGTTTGGGCGCAAACAGTTGTTTACTCCGCCGTACCATCTGCCGTACTGACAATCCTGGCTGTGGCAAGCCGGGGCCTCCCCTTTCAGCAGGTTGACTGCTTCTTTGAATATGTTGGGCACATATGTGGGATCTGTGTCTATGACATGGATTTCTTTTCTGAAAGGAAGCTTGTCATTGAATCCGTTTTCCTTATCTACGATATAGAAAGCCAGAAACCCTTTTCTTATGGTCTGATATCCATTCTTTTCTAAAAGGCAGGTATAGACATCAAGCTGCAGCTGGAAGCGGTCATAGACGTTTGCTACCTGGCTTCCGGTTGATTTGTAGTCTAAAGGAGCCAGTTTGCCTTCCGTGAATTCCAGAACATCATCTACGGCTCCAAAAAGCGTGGCATCAAGTTCAGCGTCATAAAAACGGATTCCCTGGAAATTATCTCTCCATTGATCAAGCAATTTCTGGTTTGAAAAAAGCTTTGCCGGAACATTGTTGGCCACCAGCAAAGGGTGAAGTTCTTTTTTTCTTCTATAGCTGTCGAATTCCTGTTTCAAAAGAATATCCACAGCCGCGTTCAGAGCGTACGGATAGGGCTGAGGTCTTCTTACTCCCATTTTCTTTTCCAGCCAAAAACAAAGCGGGCATTCATAGTAAAGATTAAGCGAATTCGGAGACAGCTGGATGGGTTTTTTATACATGTAATCACATCTTACCTTTTTTAATGTCTTGACGCAATTTTTCAATATATGTGTTAAAGAAATAAAGATTGTGGAAGGTAAGCAGTTTCAAGGGAGTGATTTCATGAGCTCTCAATAAGTGAGAAATATATCCCCTTGAATAAGTCTGACAAACAGAGCAGGAACAATTTTTATCTAAAGGTCTTTTATCTTTCATTAAAGACGCCTTTCTTAAATCAATTCTTCCTTCCGAAGTAAAGGCAATTCCCCTTCTGGCGTAATGAGTAGGGACTATGCAGTCGAAAGTGTCCACCCCGGCTTTGATTATTTGGGGAATATCTTCCAAATGCCCTATTCCCAGCAAGTGCCTGGGCTTGTTTTCAGGCAGCTCCTTTAAGGTCCAGTTTAACATCTGGACCATTGTTTTTTTATTTGATCCGAATTCTCCCCCTATCCCGAATCCGTCAAAAGGCAAAGAAGCCATGTATTCAGCCGACTTAATCCTCAGGTCCTTGAATTTTCCGCCCTGGGTAATTCCGAAAAGAGCCTGGTTTGTCTTTTTTGTTTCCAAACATATCCTGGCCCACCTGTGGGTTTTTTCCAGGGATTTTTTCGTATACTCGTGATTTGCAATGGGAGAAGTGCATTCATCGAAAGCGAAAATAATATCTGCTCCAAGCTTTTCCTGGATTCTTATTGATTCTCTGGGGCCCATGAACATTTCCCTGCCATCAACGTATGATTTAAAATAAACTCCATCTTCAGTGATTTTTAAAAATTTGGGCTGCTGACCTGCTTTAATATCTTCCTCTCTTTTTTCTTTTAATATCTTTCCTGTGCCAAAATCTCTTCCGAATCCCAGACTGAAAACCTGAAAACCTCCCGAATCAGTCATTACAGGCCCCTGCCATTTCATGAATTTATGCAATCCCCCATGACTCTTTACTACAGCTTCTCCGGGCCTCAGATGAAGATGATAGGTATTGCAGATTAAAAGCTGGCTTTTTACTTCTTTTATTTCTTCTGAAGTCAGAGTTTTTACCACAGCCTGGGTGGCAACAGTAACCAAAGAAGGCGTTTCAGCTGTTCCATGGCTCGTTTTTAAAAGGCCTACTCTGGCCTTGCTTGTCTTTGACTTCTTTAGAATTTTAAACTCAATCATTTTGGTTATTCCATTTTGCCATTATGGAGCGAATTTGTCTATTTGATTTGATTTTTACGCAATAAAAAAGAGGATGTTAGTCCCCTTTTATTCTTTCCTCCTTTTAGAACACAACCAGTTCGAAGTTTGATACTTCATCATTCCTTTTAACAACCATTTTGATCATTTCAACGATGTCTTCAAAAGGAGTGCTTTTGGAAATGAATCCGGCGGTACCGGCATCAAAAGCCATCTTTCTGTACGGTTCTCCTTCGTGAAAACTGAGTATAAAGACCACTGTGTCTGGCGAAACGACCTTAATTTTTCTGGCTGCCACGATTCCGTTCATTTTAGGCATTTCGAAGTCTAACAAAGCTATGTCAGGCTTCAAGTCTTTGGCCAGTTGGACTGCCCCTTCCCCGTCACAGGAAGCGCCCAATAATTCAAAGTCATTTTCGGCCTTAAACAGGCTGGTAATTGCTTCAAGGATCATCTTGTGGTCGTCTGCGATTATAATCCTTATTTTCTCCATTCTTCATCCTCCTTTGTAAAAATACTGGATAATGAATTTTACGATATTTTTGCCAGATGTCAAGGTACAAATAAAAAGATGGGTTTTGGCCCATCTTATTAACTCATAATATTACGCGGAAACAAAAACGGGAATTCTTTCCGCCTCAAACGTCTTGCTGATGGAGGCAGGAAGGAAATCATTTGAAAAGGGCTTTTTTCGGCTGACAGGAATGTTCAAGTCAAAAGCTTTTTTGCCAGCCAATTCTTCCTGAAGTTCTTCCCATCTGCCCCAGATGAAGCCGCGGCGGTTCTCATAGGCAAATTCCGTGGCGTGGGGAGAAATGTAAAGCTTGGCGCGCCTCTCTCCGTTGTTCGGCTTTGGCCAGATCGCAATCCAGCAATCGTACTCGGTAAAGAAGACTTCTGCTTCTTCGGGGTTTTCTACGATTTTACAAACGCCTTGCAAGAACTTCATTTCTCTCCCTCCTTCTTTTTTAATAAATTCTAGTCCAAGCAGTGTTTTTGTCAAATTGCAGAATAAAAAAGGAGTCGATTGCTAAAATCAACTCCAAATAGATATGGTTTTTATTTGCTCGCGTCAATATGGATGGTATACGATGTCCTTTCTCCCCATCTTATGATCTTCTTGGGGCATCGCCAGCCACAGCCATAACCCCTGGGATGTACTCTTCCGCAAGCTTTACAGGTTTTTTCCTCCCAGGTTGTTCTGAGAAGCCATCCCAGAAACCAGGCAATGGTTTCATACCAGAAAGATTTGAACACTCTCACAAAAAGCCTCCAAACCTCAAAAACAATGATCTAAATAGGCATTGTACTCGCTTTTTTGACGGAAGTCAAGATATTGTCTTTATTAAAAACCAAGCATTTTAACGATATATTCTTTGGCTTCAAGCTGTCTTTTAATAGATTCTTTTAGCTCGAGAGCGATAATTTGGGAAAAATAGCTTTCAGGATAGTTTTTTAAGTAGTCCAAATGAGATAAATCTTCCAAGCCATGGGAGTCGTAATGCGCGTATCCTATCTCGTCTGTACGTTTTTCTTTAGGAAAACTACTGATATGATTGCACCCTATGGGATATCTTTTCAATACGCTTACATTTTGTTTGAATTTTTCAGGGTAAAGAACCCTGTCGTTCTCCAAATGAGTGATATCAAGGCAGATTCCGCCAAATTCCTGAATTTCCTTCTCATCTAAAGGTTCATAGACGTTTTCAATGAAGATCATTTTCTTTAACTCTTCAGGATACTGGTATAAATGAGAATATTCGGCATTGGTATGGATATTGAAGGCTTGAACCTTGAATTCCTTTATTAGAAATCTTAATTCATCAAAATCCATATCGTTCCTTATATGAACCAAAGGAGCAGATTCAATGCCTCCTTCCTTAGCTGCTTTGTAAAAGGAATCTCTTTCTTTTCTTTTCAAGCCCGTAGGGAAAAGCGCCAATTCCTTTATTCCCAGCTCTTTTGCTTTTTTAATTGTTCCCCGCCAGTCATTTTCCCAGGCAGTGGTTATGGAAGGAATGATTTTTCTCATTTCATTTCAAGATACATTTTTCTTTTTTTCTCAGGAAATCTTTCAATAGCATATCTTAACATGGTCCTTGGCATTGTTTTGGAATGCTTTTTCAAAAACTCTTCTTCAATTGCCTGATGGCATCTTTTCCCTACTTCCCTTAACATCCAACCTACGGCCTTCTGGATCAAGTCTTCTTTATCGTCTTTTAAAATTTCAGCTATTTTCAAAGCATCTTTGTGGTCTCCTTTGTATATGTAATGAAAACAGGAAAGCATGGCAATTCTTCTTTCCCAAATGTTTTTTGATTTGGCGAATTTATAGAGAATGTCTTTGTCTTTGCCTTCCAAGTAAATTCCAACTATTTTGGGAGCAGTTAAATCGATCAGGTCCCAGTTGTTTATATGTCTTCTGTTTTTAATATAGAAATCATATGCAGTCTTTTTGTCCTGCTTGTCAACTAAAATAAGCAGGGCCGCCATTCTTTCTTCATGATACTTGCTGGCAATTAACTCTTTTAATTCAGTCAAGTCTGAATTCGTATATTTCTTTGCAGTTTTCCTTATTTCAGGCACAGTAATTCCCAAAAACAAGTCTCCTTCCCCATATTCCCCTTTTCCTGTCTTAAAAAACCTCTGAAGCTGTTTTGCTTTCTTTTTATTGGCTTTTTTTCTGAGATCTGTTTTCAAATTTCTTGTCATCCCCGATTGCCATTAAGAATTTTTCCATAAATAAGGGTTCTGAGTTCATGTATATTGTCAGAATTCCTGAAGTTTATGCGTAAAAGAGGAATTCCTGCTTCAAACATATGAGAACTGTCATCTAATTCTATAGCCAACAGCGGATCTAAATACTCTTTCCCTATAATCACAAAATCCACTGATTTTCTGTTCCGGGGAAATATGTAAAAATCGTCATTTACTGCTTCCCTTAAAGTTTTAAATAAATTACTTTCAGCCAGAGTTAAATAATACTTTTTTCTCAAATATGGATATTTCTCAAGTGGAGCAGAAATTCTGATTTTATCCTGAAAAATTTCAAAAAAAATCAAAAATATGATCAGGAATACTACGGTAATTATAAAAACAAAATAAATCATTTCTTAACAATTTCCAAAGCATGTGCTAGATCCAACCCCGCACAGCCGGCGAGCCCGACCCCGCACATCCCAATTTAAAGCGATTCGTCTATTTCTCTAACATCTTCATCATCTAAATCATCCACCCCAACTCCAAGCTCCTCCTCCACTCTTTCCCTAATTTTCTCAATATTTTCCTCCTCTGGCATAATTTTTATCTGGGTTTTTTGAAATGTTAGACACTCAGCGTCTAACACCACAAAACTCTATTATTTCTTCTAATTTTTTGTTAGCCAAGTCATACTATATCAGTCTTCGATGTTTAAAATTTTTTTTGTCCAGTTATAATCGAGAGAGTCCAGTGCTGATTGAGCATTTTTTCTTTCCTTCTCATCTTCCAATCTCTCACCCAGATTTATAAGCTCCTCGAATACCCTATAGTCGTAAAAGTAACTGTAACGATGATAGTATCGCGTGATGATTTTTTCTCTATTTATTTCTTCCTTAATCAATGCAAAATCGTTTGGATTATGAAATTGGACAAGCACATTAGTCGCCCAAGTGTAGGTAATTTCGTGCATTATCCATTCGTCATCCCCTCTGTTTTCCTGTTTTGCTCCTTTCTTCGCATCATTAAGAATTGAGAGCACCGTTTGTCGTAAAAGCTCCTTGTCCAACACTTCCGTTCGCAACGCTGCTTCAATCGCCTTTAGTCGGACTAATAAATTAGGATGTTCGTCAATTACTTTTAATAGCGTTTGCTTTAAGGTCTCTGTATCGGCAGTTTCCTTGTCTATCGTTTTGTATATTTCTTCATAAGGTCGTCCAATACTATCAACGAGCAGTTTTTTGGATTCTGGAGTTTTTGCCTTAAATATGTGAGTTAAATACTCTTTTTCTATGGTGCTAAAAGAGTCGATATCTTTTGAGAGCTTTTCGAACACTTCGTCTTTTTTACCCTCGGATTCATAGCGGCTACCCTTTTTTCTTTTTCTCTGTAGTCGGTAAAACAATCTATTTTCGCCGAGGAATTTCTCAATGTCATTTTTTGCAATTTCCTTTATTTCCTCTGGATGTTGCTCCAATGCGATGGCATTAAGCCGAATCCTCAACTCCTCTCTCATTTTTTCAATTAGTGGCGCAACTTCGACGAACGCTGCCGAAGGTGTAATAAGTTCGTACACCTTTCGAAGAATTAACATTGTTTGTCCGAGATTGGATAATCGTATTGACGAAAGAAGGATGACTTTATTTTTCAAATCGGTTTTTTCGCGATTTTCTATTTCGGTCAAAACATCTTCCCATTGCTCGTATTCTGAAAGACGTGTTTCGGCTTTAATGAGAGATATAATTTTTGGTCTCTTTTCCTCTCTTAATACCCAAAAATGTCGCCAACTCATTACATTCCCATACTGGTCTGGTGAATATCTGTCCAAAATGTAGCTAACCAGCTGCTCGTAGGTTTCTGAATCAAGCAAGACAGAAATAGCACCTTGTATTTTTTCTTCAATTTTTCGTTCATTGACCTCGCCCCAAAATCTCCACCTTTGCGTTATAGTGGGTGTATTTGACAGCCATTTTAATAACTGTGAGAAAATTGGCTTGTATCGCACAGCTACAAGAGTATCAAGGTTTGCAATAAACCCATCTTCCCATTGAGCATCAAGTAATTCTTTCTCCATTTTTTTTCCTTTGTTGGTTTTTCCGATTCGTTCAATACATTTTAGAACGAGATAGTTAATCTTTCCCCGTGTTTCCTCAAAAAGTTTTTCTAAGGCTGGCAAATCTTCCTCTTCGACGCACAAAGAAAGTATTGTGAGCGCTTGTATTTTTTCTTCTGACCAGCCATCCCCTGCAACCTCAAAAAGATACCGCTTTTCCGGCGCGCCAATTTCTACGGATTTCTTTTCAATTTTCTCCTTGTCCTCACTCGTAAACAATGGAATTATCCTGCGAGAAAGAGAGTTTGCCAACACTCTTTGAGCCCGCTCGAGGTCTTCTTTCTTGATAAGAATGGCAATTATGAATCCGAGAACTGCTTGATCGGACTCATTTATTGCCAACTGCACAATTTCTTCTTCAGTTTCCGTATACTTACTCATCGCCTCAATCGTTGCTTGTCGTATTTTGGGAGAATAATGTTGATATGTTTTCTTAAAAAGTGGCGCGATATTACTAAAACTCTCTCTATAATAAAATGACCAAAACCAAACTGGAAAATCATATTTCAAAGAAGATTGAGTAAGAAAAACCAGGTTGTCTTCACTAAAAGGAATACTCTCTCGATTCTCATACACATACAACAACCCGCCTTTGTCTAATAAAAGATTCTTATTTTTTTGATAATCAGAAACTCTTCTTGCTAAAAAATCATTTACTGGGTTGCTCGCTGTTGCCACGGTTAATTGCGCTTCACCACTGACTTCTTTGGCTTCTGGCGCAGTGAGTTGTGGTATAGGCGTTTCCTTTGCGGAAATAATTGCCTTGATGAGTTCTGTCGAGGTGTTTCCTGGCAGCTGAATGTTGTTGATGACCTGTTTCTCTATGTATTGCCGTTGTCCGATTTGTGTTTCTGCAATTTTTATTTTCTGCAATTCAATATTCAAAGTTTTTTCATTATATTCTTCTTTATGAAAAATACGTCCAATAAGTGAGCCAATACTTTCAAATTTTATACCTGTAAAATCAAACATGTTTATATTTTGTCTCGGATATTCTCTAAAATTTTATTCTTCTCTTTTTCCATACCATCAATCTCTTCCAAAATCTCCTTCGGTTCACGATGATTTATTTCTTATTCTCCGTTATGGGCTGTAAACATAATGTACTAGGTCCGACCCCGCACACTCTACGGTTCCGCCCCCAATAATAATTTTGGTGATAATATTCGTTCATAACTTTTTCGTACAACGCATTATTAAACAAAATTTCTTCTTTATTTTCTATCTTTCCTAAAATCACTTGAGCACATAGAAGCAATTCTCTCGTCAATATAGTTCTTTTGGGGTAAGGAGGTTTGTACTCAGGCCCCTCATGAGTCTCACTAGAAATTTTTTGCCACTCTTTTTGAAAATTTCTTTTCATATCTTTAATTAGGTACTGGCAATCCAAGTTTTTGCAATGGTAAATAGTTAAAATAATAGAAGCAACCCTCTATAGATATAATGTAATCCAGCACATCCTTATACTCTGGTTTTTTGAACCAATCACAGAGAATATAAATATATTTGACCTCAACGTTTAGCTCAGACAAAAGCTTCCTGTATTGTTTTATCTTAAAATCACACGTTTGGAGTTTTTCATCAGTAGATCCAGCTATTTTTTGAAATTTTATCTCTAAAATAAAAAATGTGTTATTAACGATTACAAAAATTGTATCGTCTGGCAACAACCTCCTTGAAATAAACTTCTTGTAATCAATTCCTCTTTTTTTGAGATAGGCATATAATTCATTTTTTCTAAAAGATAGTGCCACATTCTCTCCTTTATAAAATATTTCGTTGGCTTTAACGCTGTAATTCTTCTGCCTCTTAATAAAAGACAAAAAATCAACTTCTCCCTCAAAACATAAACCTGTTTTCGTATTAGCTCCCCCAGAACCACCTTGCTTCATATCTTTTCTTTAATTTACTGATTATTAGATTTTTATAATAGCCTATTTTTAGATTCACCAATTAACTCTTCAAATCTCTTAATTGATAAATCCAAATATTGCTTTTCTGTATCAATACCTATAAACTTTCTTCCATAAAGATAAGCTGCTAATCCAGTAGTTGAACTTCCAGTGAACGGATCTAAAACAACATCTCCTTTATTGGTACTAGCTAAAACTACTCTTTTTAACAAGTCTAAGGGTTTTTGGGTGGGATGTTTACCAAAGATCTTCTCTGCCGGCTTCGGGGTGCCAATTGCCCAAACAGAGCGCATTTGCATATTAGGTTTTTTTAAAAAATCTCCAGGCCATTCGCCATCCTTTATTTTCTCATAATTAAATGTATGTTTTCCTTTTGCATCCTTCCTTGCCCAGAGTAAAGTCTCATGACTAGCGGTAAAGAATCTGCAACTTAGGTTGGGAGATGCATTGGGTTTAAACCAAGCTATATCATTAAGTGAATGAAATTTATTAATTTCAAGCGCGAAGCCGCATTGATAAATTGAATGATAAGTACCGCTAATCCAAATTGTTCCTCCTGGCTTCAAAACTCTTTTACAAGCTTTAATCCATTCGTAATGAAATTCAAAATTCTTTTTGGTTCCGTTGCTTAAATCCCACTCCCCTTTCTTTACACTAACCCTTTTTCCGTTTTGACAGGTAAAACTACCGCTCGAAAGAAAATAAGGAGGATCGGCAAAAATCATATCTATCGAATTCTCTGGAATTTGAACTAATACCTTTAAACAATCTTCATTATATAAAATAAAATTATCCTTTGAGAAATACGGTTTGCCAGTCCTTTCAGTTTCCTTAATTTTATCGGCATTAAATTTCTTCCGTTTCACTAATTTGCCTATAATTTTTGTCTCTCGAGTAAACGGAATTATTGAATATCTGGGATTCTCAGGTTTAAGATAAGTCTCCCCTCCCTTAGAAATAAAACGTTTAACGGTTGTTCCCTCAGGAGTCTGGGCTAAAACTATATCACCTGAAGTAAATTCACTTGATTTTTTAATTAAAATCAAGTCTCCGTCATTGATTCCGGCATTGATCATTGAGTCACCCATCACGCGGACAATTATTACGTCATCGGCTATAGTTTCGACATCCTCCGATAATTGTTGCCAAGCTCCCATTTCTTCTATTGCTTCAGTAAAACTACCAGCAGAAGTTGTTCCAATTATGGGAGCTAGGGGCGGAACATTAATTGCTTTATATCCTTTTCTAAAAATTCTAATACCTCTAGCAGAACCCTCTTCTCTTTTAATCAAATTTTTTCGTTCCAAAACCGAAAAAATATCCAGAATAGTCTGGTTCGAAGAAATGTTTAGTTTTTCTTTAAGCTCACTGAAAGAAGGAGGATAACCGGCAGTAATCAAGTTATTATAAATAACCCTTAAAACCTCCTTTTGTCTATTAGTTATAATTCCTTTTTCTTTTTTAATTTCTTTTTTCATTGTCATTATATTATAATACCCGACTGTTTAGTCGGGTGTCAATACGTTTATCCACACCTTAAAATAAAAAGGCGGCGTGATTCACGTCGCCCGCTTTTTTGACTTCTTTCCATATTGTTTCCTTGCCTCCTTCTTGCATTCAAGAAAGAGCGCCTCCAGTTCTACTTTCTTTAAAATAGGAGCTGAATCTATGAATCTCTGGAAGATCTTATACCAGAGAAGGTCTGAAGCTTTGCCCCAATGGCACATCAGAACTTCTCTCAACTCCTCGTTCTTCAAATATCCCTCAAGATAATTATCAAAAGCTGCCATACAAGAGCAGCAGATAGATTTCTCTCTCCACCACCTCTGCGCCTTCTTTTTACAGACATTGCAGACAGCTCCAGACTGCTCCACTTCCTTGTCTGGAAGATAATCTTCGGGCAAATGCACGCTCCAATCCTTATCATAGAGCTTCTTTGCGTCAGCCAGGATTCTATTTGCATCCTCCCAAGAGAACATTCCCTTCTTTAGCGCATCTTTGAGCGTGAACGTATGACCTGCAGGACAAAGGAAATTGACCGCTTCCTCGCCAAATAGAATATTTATATTTACAAAGGACTTAAAACTTGTTATCGGCCATTCCTCACCCTTAATACAGCGCATAATCATTTCAACCATATTGACCAACCTCCTTTTGCCCCACATTACCTCTACATTGCTTAAAAATCAACTCCCTGAACAACCCTTGATTTTTTCCAGCAAAATTGTAGAATATAACATTTCGCAGCACCTGAACAATTAAATATTAAAGAAGGAGGGATAGATGGACCTACTGCAAGAATCCTTAAACATTCATCCGCCTAAATTCTTGTCTAACTTTGGCCGTCATCCCGACTTTCCGGGTGACTTTGCGGCACGAATGGCAAAAGCCAAAGAATACTTTGCAAAAGGAGATTTTGAGAAGGGAACAGAAATCCTCGAGGGGAAAAAGCTTGACCTAGATAAGCTTCGTAATCCCCTGCATCCCTTGACCTACATCATTCCCAGCAACGAGCATATCTGCATGGCTGATTTGGAAGACCCCATGGGCTATGTCTGGCTTCCTTTCTCCTCGACCGATTTCTATGTTGAAATCGACGAGGAAGGCATTTATCATGACCTTTGCAATGAAAGCGCCTTCCTGAGGCTATTTGGAATCTCACAGTTAGGATATCTGGTTTCGCCTAGGCCCCAGGATCTGCCGAATGGAGAGTGCATCTACTACCTTAAACCTCAGTTCCACCACACGAGAGGCACCCACTCTTTGCAAGTAGCCATTTTAATGGACGTAATCCTTGCCAGAAACGGCTTCAAAGAAAGGGCTCCCAGAATCCTGGCTGCCGGTTGCCACGACATTGGAACGCCGGCTGGCGGAGACTCGGTAAAGAGAGCTGATCCTAAAAACCTCGATGAGGAAGCGAACTTCAGCTACGTCATGCAAAGAAGGGGGCTGGCCAGGAAATGGAGAAAGAAATACGGTTTCTGCCTGGCTGAAGCCCAAAGGATGGTGAATGGCTTCGGTCCCTATGGACATCTCCTGGATATAATCGACAAAATTGCCTACACCGCCGTAGACTGCATGTATGTCGGCAGGGAAAGGCCAGAGAAGATAATGAACTTCTGCTTAAAGCATCCTCTGGTCATGGACGTCTGGCAGGACATCAAGTACTCTCCTGAACATGGGTTCGTTTTCTCTGATCCTGAAAGGATGTATGATTTCCTGCTACTCAGGGCTTATGAGTTTCAGGAATTCCTGTACAATCCCTACTCCCGAGGCATGGACCTTTATCTTAAAAGTAAAGTTCAGCCTTTATACGACAAAGGGATATTAACAAAGGAACAGCTCCTCCGTTTGACTGACTTCCAACTGGAAGGGATTTTAGACCAACACTACCATGACGAAGAGCACTACATCGTTCCAGACAACCTCCCCTGTCGCAAATGCCAGACCCAAAAGGAACAGGATGAGTTCGTTGAGGAAATAAGCAATGGTCCGGGTTACATCATAGACCACACCGAACACCTTACGGGATTTACTTCGGGCCTGGACTGGAAGCTTGAAGGCGGCTCCCTGTTGCGAGAAGCTCTTTTGAAAGACAAAGTGGAGCTGCTAGAAGAAACAGTCAACTCCACCAAAGGATATTACGTATATTACAGATCAGATAATGGGCGCGTTTCATAGAGAAACTGCCCATTTTTTATTTCCCGAATCTTCTTTCTCTTTTCGTATGGGGATGTGCTAGGTCCGACCCCGCGCATCCCCATTATTGACAAAAAAGGAAAGAAATCTAGTATGGAGCAAGAGAGAAAATCTGAACCTTTACAAGGAGGAAATAATGGAAAATGGATTTGAGAACGAAAAAAGGTTCCTAGTGCTTTCTTTTGCCGATCGCTCTCGGGTTTTGACCGCCAGAAAAAAATATATAGATCAGGGATATTTTGATCTTGCAGAATCCTTCAAGACATTCCGTGTAAGGATAGAAGACGGAAGAGAAGCTTCCGTAACCTTCAAGGAAGGAAGCGGATTTTCCCGCAAGGAAAAGCCAAAAGAGATAAAAGATCTCGTTCTGGCCAACTTCCTCATGCAGGAAACCTCGCACCAGCTCCAGAAAACAAGATTCTTTCCCGGTTATCAAATAAATGGAGCCGTCCTGACGGTTGACTTTTACGAGCCCCCTTTGTCGGGCATTGCAATTGCCGAAGTCGAGTTTGAGAATCAAGAATTCAAAGTCGAGCCCTCTGCCATAGTTAAACCGCCTTGGGTTAAAGAATGGAATGATGTCACTGAAACTCTATCTAACATCCATCTGGCCCGATTGGCTTCTGAGCTCAGGGGCAAGGGCGCAGACCAGCCGCCTCCATCCTTTTATGAAGGATTGCTCACCAAGAGAATCCCGAAGATCGTCCTCACTGGCCCTCCTTGTTCAGGAAAATCGGCTTTAATGAAAACGATAGAAAAAGAAATGGGAGACAAGGTCCACTGCATCCAGGAAGTGGCATCGATCCTGATATCCCAGGCCGGCATAAATCCGGAAATCAATCCCTCCCGATTCAATGTCAGCGCATACAGGGTCCAGAACATTTTTGAGTCAACCTCGGAAGCCCAGGCCATTGAGGGAGGAAAATTGGCCCTTTTGACAGACAGAGGCAACCCGGATATAGCATCTTACACTAAGAACGGCTGGCATGATTTCACCAAGCTCGTTAAGACAAACAAGGACTACGAACTGAAAAGATACCAACTGGTCATTTACCTTGAACTTCCGCCAAGGGAAGTTTATGAGAAATTCAGAAAAAATAATCCTGCCCGAAAGGAAACCTACGAGGAAGCTTTTCAGCGGGGCGAAAGACTGAAGGAAGCTTGGAAGGACCACCCTAATTTCCTCATTATTTCAAATTACAAAAGCTGGGAAGAAAAAGAAAAAATAACTATATACATCATCAAAAAATTCCTTTCTCAGCAATAATAAAAACGCCGCTCGCAAGAACGGCTCTTTTTTTACAAAATATAAAATTTGGCTTACTTCCCGAATCTTCTTTCTCTTTTTCCGTAATCAGCAAAAGCCAGATCCAGATCTTCCTCAGAAAAATCAGGCCAATGCTTCTTTGAAAAATATAATTCAGAATATACAGATTGCCACATCAAAAATCCTGAAGTCCTCTGTTCTCCGCTCGTGCGGATGATTAAATCAGGATAAGAAAGACCCGCGGTCCACAAATTCTCATCTATAAGCTCCTCTGTCACATCTTTGGCCTCAGTCCCTTTTTTGATTATTTTTTTAATGGCCTCTATTATTTCAGCATGCCCGCCGTAACTTAAAGCCAAATTCAAAATGCCTTCCTTGCCCTCTTTGGTCATTTCTTCAGCTTCTCTGATTGCCTTCTGCAAATCTTTGGGCAACCTTTCTCTTTGACCGATAATCTGAAGGCGAATTTTATCTTTAACCAGCGTTTTAATTTCTTTTTTGGAAACAGCAAACTTCAACAACCTCATTAAATAATTTACTTCCTTGGGAGCGCGATTCCAATTCTCGGTAGAAAAAGCCCAGAGGGTCAGTATTTTGACTCCCTTTTTCCTGCACCATTCCCCGACCTTCTTTACCTTTTCATATCCTCTGCGATGCCCCTCAAGCGAAGGCAGGCCTTTTTCCTTGGCCCATCTCCTGTTTCCGTCCATTATGATTCCAACATGATAAGGAATATTTTGCGCTTTTTCGCTGTCCATTAATTTATAATAAAAAATCGCTTTCTATTCTCACTCTTTTGGGCAATAAAAAAGGTAAATTGTTTCCTAGAAAATAAACCGTTTTTGTAGCTAATTGAGAAAGAAATATGCGGGGCAAAAAGAACCTTTTTGCCACATTCATATATTCTACGAAATCAGGAAAAGATTTCAAGAGCAAATCAGCTGCAGTCAGTCCCCAGATTACTCCGCCGCCCGACCAGGGTTTGCACAACCCAGCAGCATCGCCGCATAAAGCTATTTGAGGATTAAAAGAAACTCTCAGGCCCAAGGGGACCAGACCTGCCCCGATATTTTCAAGTTTAACTTCCCTTTCTTTCAAAAATTTCTCAAGAATTTCTTTTGCTTCCTTTAAATTCCCCATTATGCCGTATTCAGTTTCATTTCCGCGCGGAATTTTCCATATGAATCCTGAAGGGCTGGCCCAGGTTTCAACAAAATCTGACTTATTTTGAACAGGAATTGTTCCCTGAATGGCAATGCGGAATTCAGGTTTTTTTATCCCTAAACTTTCCCTGACAAAAGAATTGGGGCCGTCGCACCCTATAATCCTGTCAAAACCGGAAGGAATCGCAGTTATTTCCGAACCCAGAAATATTCTGGCTCCGGCTTTCTCAGCCAGATCAGCCACCAGCTTATCTAATTCAAAATGGCTCATTAAAAAAAACTTGCGGGAAAAATCAACCCTGACTGATTTTTTGGGAAAATGGATTAAAGCAGAATTAATCTCATTCTGGACCAGTCTTCGGCAGGAGGGAATGAAATTAAAAATCCTGTTGCTGAAGAAACCAGAGCATTCTCTTTTTCCTATTTCCTTCTTTCTTTCAAAAACGCTGACTTCATTTCCTCTTTCAGCCAGTTTCCAGGCAAGATACAATCCATTTATCCCCCCTCCGACAATTGCTGTTTTCATAAAGGCAGATTATTCTCAAAATCCAAGGGGGTTTTATCCTCCATTTTAGCAGCCAGATAACCTGACCCGAAAGACAGAAGTGAAACTAAAACCACTCCTACAAACAGAATTATGTCTTTTTTGTACTCTTTGACAAATTCCTTAAGTTTTGTTAACATATTTTTATATTATAACACATTACCACTATGGCTAAGACACATGCTACAGGCGCCACTAAACTGGGAAGAGACTCGAATCCCAAATACCTTGGAATAAAAATTGCTGCAGGCCAAACAGCCAAGATCGGCAATATTATTGTCCGCCAAAGAGGAACCAGACTCTATGCCGGGGAAAATGTCAGAATGGGCGGAGACAACACTCTTTATGCGCTTAAGGATGGTGTTGTTAAGGTCACAAGCAAAGCAAAAAAAGGATTCAATTCTTCAAAGAAAAAAATAAAAATAGTCAGCATTGAAGCAAAGAAAGAAAAGAAAAGTTAATCAAAAGACTGAGGAGAAACCTCAGTTTTTGGTTGCAACCAGAATGAATTCTCTGAATAAGGGATGAGGAAAAAGAGGACGAGACTTGAATTCAGGATGAAACTGACTTGCCACAAAGAAAGGGTGGCTGGGAATTTCGATTATCTCAACCAGATTCCTTTCAGGATTAATCCCGGAAACAACCAATCCCTTCTTCTCTAAAGCTTCTCTGAAGGCGTTATTCACTTCGTAGCGATGTCTGTGGCGCTCTGACACCTCTTTGGTCTTGTAGGCGCGGAAAGCTGCTGTGCCGGGCTTCAATTTGCACCTGTAAGCTCCGAGCCTCATTGTGCCCCCCATCTTTTTTTCCTTAATCAAAGCTTCCTGATCAGGCATGACATCAATTACAGGATAAGGGGTTTTTGAATCATTCTCGGTCGAGGCTGCCCCCTTCATTCCGCAGACATTTCTTGCAAATTCGATTACAGCCAATTGGAGGCCGTAGCAAAGCCCCAGGAAAGGAATTTTGTTTTTTCTGCAGTACTCAATGGCTTTTATCTTTCCCTCAATCCCCCTGCTTCCAAATCCTCCAGGAACAATTATTCCGTCATATTCCTTCAATTCTCTAAGCAATAAGGGGTTCTTTTCATAATCTTCAGCTGACAGCCAGGATATTTGGGGAACTCTTTTTAAACTCCAAGCAGCATGCTTTACCGCTTCAATCACTGAAATATAAGAATCGGTCAGGGTGAAACTTCCTGAGTCAAAATACTTCCCCACTATTCCTATCTTAACAGGCTTTTCCGAAGAGTTTACCGCATTCATCAATCCTTTCCAGTCTTTCAAATCATCTTTCCTGGTCCTTAAGTTGAATTTCTTTAAAATTCTGTTCCCCAGATTTTCTTTTTCAAAATTGATGGGAATTTCATAGATATTTTTGACATCAGGAGCTGAGATAACATCTTCCTTCCTGATATTGCAGAAAATGGATATCTTCCTCTTTCTGGGCTCATCTAAAGCCACTGGTCCTCTGGCCAGAATTATGTCCGGCTGGATTCCCGTCTCGTTCAGAGTTCTGACTGCTGTCTGAGTGGGCTTTGTCTTCATCTCGCCAATGCTTGAGGGGACAGGAAGATAACTCAAAAGAATAAAAAGAACGTCTTTGGGTTTCTGAAGCTTCAGCATCCTGGCTGCTTCCAGGAAAAGCATGTTCTGATATTCCCCCACTGTTCCTCCGATTTCAATTAAAATAAAATCAGCTTTGTTTATTGAAGCTGACTTCTTTATCCTGGAGATTACCTCGTTGGGAATATCTGGAACCACTTCCACGCATTTTCCGCCGTATTCCAAATTCCTTTCTCTGTTAATGACAGCCTGATAGACTCTGCCTGTGGTAATGTAATTTTCCCTGGTGATATTTTCATTTAGGAACCTTTCGTAATTCCCGATATCCTGATCGCATTCATCCCCGTCTTCGGTGACAAAAACCTCTCCGTGCTCCACGGGGTTCATCGTTCCGGCATCAACGTTGATGTAGGGATCTATCTTGACTGCGGTCGTTCTGAAACCCTTGCCTTTTAGAATCTTGGCTATGGAAGCCACAGCCACCCCTTTGCCTATGCCAGACATTACACCGCCCGCAACAAAAATGTATTTTGCCATAAAAAAATCTCTGGCTTAATTTATGTAATCTTTAGAAAATTGTAATTACTCTTCTTCTTTTTTCTCCCCCTCTTCCTTGTCTATCACTAATTTGATTTCTGCCTCCAGATTGTGATCGAATTTTATTTTAATAGGATACTCGCCCAGTTCTTTGATGGGTTTGTCTAAAGCTATCTGACTCTTCTTGACGTTAAATCCGCTTTCTTTCAGTTTCTCAGCCACTTTTTGAGCATTGACCGCTTCAAAAAGCTGATCTTCTTCACCAACTCTGACAGGAAAGATTATTTCCTGGCCATCAATTCTCGAAACCAAATCCTGCATTCCCTTTAACTCCTCCTCGGCGATTTTTTCGACAATCTCCTTCTGAGTTTCAAGCCAAATTAAAGCTTCCTTGGTAGCCTGTTTGACCAAACCCTGCGGAAGCAGAAAATTCCTGGCAAAACCATTCTTTACTTCTTTGACCTCGTATTTTTTCCCCACATTTTCAACGTCTTGTAGAAGAATCACTCTCATAGCAATTTGTTATATAACTATCTTATTATAAACTTTTTAGAAATTCAAGAGCTCGCTCTAACTGCGGATCTCTTCCTTCCTCATAATCTTCGGCTGAAAGCTCAACTTTAATATCAGGGTCTAACCCTTTTGAAGTGATCAAGTCTCCGTTCGGAGTCAGCCACTTGGCCACTGTGATTTTAATTGAAGATCCCCCTTTCAGTTTTTCCATTTCCTGAACCGTCCCCTTGCCGAAAGAAGTCTCGCCAATCAGTTTCACTTCCTGATTGTCTCTCAATGCTCCTGCCAGAATTTCGGAAGCTGAAGCTGAACCCTCGTTGATCAAAACGACAACCTGATAGGAATTAAGCTGGGAATTTCCCTGGGCTTTGTAGTACTGATCTTCTCTCCCTTCGCCAAAATCCTCAATCGCCACTGTTTGCCCTTTCTCCAAAAACCAACCGGCAATATCCTGGGCCACTTCGAGATATCCTCCGGGATTATTTCTCAAATCCAGTACTATTTTCTCAGCCGGGCTTTCTAAAATCCTGATTGCAGCCTTCTGGAAATCATAGCTTGCTTTTTCTGAAAACTGGTACAGTTGCAAATACGCAATATTATCATCTCTGATTTCCAAATTCAAGGACGGAATCTCGATCGTCTTCCTGACAATCTTGAAAATCTTCATTTCCTGCCATCCTTCCCTCATAATTCCCAAGGAAACTTCTGTCCCCTTGGTTCCCCTGATCATTTTTACTGCATCCATCACGTATATGCCGGCTGTCGAAGTGCCGTCAATTTCAACTATTTCATCTCCTGCCATCAAACCTGCTTCCTTTGCGGGAGAACCTTCCAAGGGAGCGATAACTTTAAGTTTGTTATCTCTGGAACCAATTTCCATGCCGACTCCCTCAAATGATCCTTTAACATCCTCTGTGAAAACTTTGGCATCTTCGGGCTCCATGAAAACAGTGTAGGGATCTCCTAAAGAATTCACCATTCCTGCAACAGCTCCGTAAATCATATCCTGAACATTCAAGTTTCCCTTGTCCACGTATTTTTCCTGAATTTTTTCCCAGGCCTGCCAGAAAAGTGAAAAATCAACTTTTTCCGGAGGACAGATTTGGCAAACAGTTTGAGTCTTTCCAAACCAGATGCCTAAACCGAAAGAACCAAAAATAATAAGAACTAGGAATAAAAATGTAAATTTTTGTTTAAATCTGCCAAACATTTCCTCAATATATCACAATTTTTTTTAAAAGACAATGAAAAATCAACAAAAATGATTATTTTTCAAGACAGATTACCCTCAAACCTATCAGACGGATGAGTTTCGGGCTAGATATGAGGAATTTCAGAAGCATCTTCTTTGACTCCCTTTTGAAAATCCTAAAATTTCTTTCTTTTTCTTTCAAGGTCAGAGACCGTGTATGGGTTTCAAACCCCTGATATCTGCAAACCACTGTCAGGGTTTTGAAAGAAAGATTCTTTTTTCCAAGCTCTTCCCAAATATATTCTACAATTCCGTCAAAAACCTTGAAAATGATTTCGGGATCCCGCGTATCTTTCTCAAAAGTATGTTCCCTCCCCAAAGACTTGATTATGTTTTTTAAGGAAACCTCTTCTTCGTCTTTTCCCCTGATTCTTCCATAAATAGTCTCCCCTGCCTTGCCAAATAATTCCCTCAATTTCTCCCTGCCCAATTCCTTTAGCTCTGAAACTTTTCTGATTCCCCTCTTTTCCAGTTCCTCTACTTTTTTGGGGCCGATTCCCGGAATCTCTTCCACTTCCAAATGATTCAAAAAAGCTTCCGCTTCCTCAGGCAGCACGACTTTCAGCCCATTGGGTTTGGCCTGATTCACAGCTATTTTAGCTATTGCTTTATTGGAACCCAATCCGATTGTTGAAGTAAGCTTCTCTTTTTCCAGAATCTCATTCTTTATTTCCCTTGCCACCTTTTCTCCTTCTTTAAAACCATTGAGATAACTCAGGTCAAGGTAGGCCTCATCTAAAGACACTGTCTCTACTCTTTCTGAATATTTTCGCAGAATTCCGAATATGTTTTCTGAAACTCTTTCGTAAAGCCCGAAATTAACAGGCAGAAATACTGCTTCAGGACATAATCTGAAGGCCTGGGAAATGGGCAGGGCTGAATGAATCCCGTATTTCCTGGCAATGTAGTTTGCAGTGGAAACCACTCCCCTGCCTGAACCTCCTTTTGGGTCTGACCCCACAACAAGAGGTCTGCCCTTAAATTGAGGGTTTTCTCTTTCTTCAATCTGGGCAAAAAAACAGTCCATATCTATGTGAAGAATTATTCTTTCCATTTTTAAGAAAAAGCTGCATCCATCCTTGAAAAGGACGCAGCCAATGAAATTAAAACTCAATTACCGGTATGGGGCCTATGGCAAGCTGTATTTCTCTTAAACCTTTGATTATATCTTCCAATAACTGAACGCGGTCTGAAATTCCGGTATTGATGGCCCCCACCAGTACGGCAGCTATGGTGTCTAAATCTTTTGATCTTAACTGGAAAGTCTTAAGCAGGGGGCCCCATCGTGATTTTTTATTCTCGTCATATTCTAAGCGATATATCGAAAGGGTATTATGTCTTCCTCCCCGCCACTTGACCAGAAGCTCTATTCTTCTGGTTAAATCCAGATAATCATTGGGCCTGAAAGCCAAAGGAGGCCAAAAAACTATAGAAATATCTATCGCCAGATGTCTTTTGCATGGTATGAACAGCAAATAATCTGTTTCTCTTGATATTCGCGCTCGCATCCTTTCTACCATATTTCGGTAAAGAGGATTTATTGCTCCCAAGGTATCAAGCGTCTTTCCCAGAAGCGCTGTCACCTGCTCAACCCGATTGGAATCAGGATCTGTTGGCCTGATTCCTTTTCCCAATTCAACTAATATCTGTTCCATTTCCTCCCCCTTAATTTTAAAATGGTTGCCAACCTCTACTTCCATTCTACCAGAACAACAAAAAATCGGCTAAACTTGTTTGATTGATTTAATTTAGCCGATTTTCCG
Organism: Minisyncoccota bacterium; assembly: GCA_028712445.1. Classification (GTDB taxonomy): domain Bacteria; phylum Patescibacteriota; class Minisyncoccia; order Minisyncoccales; family RBG-13-42-11; genus JAQTPY01. The sequence continues at coordinate 47,138 of JAQTPY010000004.1, forward strand.
CTCCCGTTCTTTACGAGAGATGCTTTGAGACCAGTTTGGTCATCTCGAACATTGAAACAGTTGCCTTTCCTTTGAAAACTTTTTTCAAGTTCTCATCGGCGTTGATGTTTCTCCTGTTCTTCTTGTCCTGAAGCCCGTTCTTTTTAATGTATACCCAGAGCTTCTTTACGACTTCTGACCTGGGCATAGGGCCCTTGCCGACAACTGCAGCCAGATCCGGGCTGATAGTCATTGGCTTCATGAACGCTGAATTTGATTTTGCCATAACTTTTTAATTGTTAATTATAATTTACGGCTTTTTCAACGATTACTCTATTATACCCATAGGAATATTTTTGTAAACAAGAGGGAAGGATATGCGTCAAGAGGGAATAAAAAGAGCCGCGCAGCAAACCGCACGGCTTAAGATAAATTGAAAAGTTAGAATATCAGATCGATTATTGGAAACAATCCGACCGAAGACCAGAGAAGAAGCGGAATAATATTGATTCTGTTCAACTTCCTCCCCTTGTTCATGACTGTGGAGAAATAGACGCTGATCGCCAAAGCCACCAAAAATATATAGATCCAGTCGCAGGCGGTTCTCCACGATTCATCTTGTGAGGCAAAGAACTTAGCCCACATGCCCACGCCCCAGAATATGGCGAGAGAAGCGATGATAGCCAGCATCGCTAAAGTGGCTAATGTAAACTTGTCTGTCGGGGTAAGATTCTTTTTCATTCAGCCCTCCAAAAGAAGTTAAGCTTTCTGCCCAACCTTCTGGCTACGCCCAAATTACCTCAAATAAAAAGAAAAGGCAAGAAAACAAAAAGGGATGTGCGGGGTCGGACCCAGCACATCCCAAATTTGTGCCCCCGCCGAGACTCGAACTCGGAACCACTTCCTTAAAAGGGAATTGCTCTGCCAATTGAGCTACGGGGGCAGTTCCAATATTCGGTTAAACCTGGTTTAACCGAATGTGAACATCAGTATTATAACCTAAAGACCTTCTTTTTTCAACTTTTCCAACAGCTCTTTTTGCTCTTTCGTCAGTTTTTTGGGCGTCTTAATAATCAGCTCAACGTACATATTCCCCCTGCCTGAACCTGAAAAATGAGGGATGCCTTTTCCTGAAATCCTTAAAATCTTTCCTGATTCTGTTCCCTGGGGAATGTTCAGTAAAATTGATGTCCCCTCAACGGTTTTCATTTCAATTTCGTCTCCCAGAGAGGCCTGGGAAAAAGAAATCGGCAGAGAAACATATAAATCATCTCCCTCTCTTTTAAAAATGTGATGAGGTTTAATAAACACCCTAATATAAAGATTGCCGGGTTTTCCTCCTCTTTTTCCCGCATCTCCTTTTCCCCCAACTTTTATCACCTGATTAGTATCCACTCCGGCAGGTATGAAAACTTTGATCTTTTCCCTGTCTTTAATCCTTCCTTCTCCCTTGCACACATTACAGGGCTTTTCAGGCTTGTATCCTTCTCCTCCGCACTCAGGACAAACGGCAACTCGGGTGAAAGTGCCAAAAGGAGTCCTTCTTATCTGCTGAACCTGACCGGTTCCTCTGCAAGTAAAACATTCCTTGATTGAGGTTCCGGGTTCAGCTCCATTCCCCTGGCAGCGAGAGCAGGTGACTAATTTTTCCAAATCGATCTCTTTTTCCTGGCTTCCCAAAACATCCTCGAGGCCAAATTCCATTTCAATTTCAATATCCCTTCCTCTTTTTAAATCTTTTTTTTGGGCAGCTCCGCCAAAACCGAAAATGTCCTCCATCATATCCCCTAAGTCGCTGAAGTTGAATTCGAATCCTCCTCCATTGCCGAAATTGCCGAAATCAAAACCCCCGCCGGGTTGGAATCCTGCTCCTTCTTCAAAGACTTTTCCGAACCTGTCATACTGGGCTCTTTTTTCCTTGTTTGAAAGAACCTGATAGGCTTCGTTTATTTCTTTGAAATTTTTCTCCTCGCCTCCCTTGTCAGGATGATGCTCATGCGCGAGCTTCCTGTAAGCTTTTTTAATATCTTCAGGGGAAGCGTCTTGAGAAACTCCTAAAATTTGATAATAATCCTTCATTTATTGCAAAGCAACAAGCTTGCTTATTTCTTTTCTTTGAACTGACCTTCTTCAGGCCCTTTTTTCTCGTCGGGACCTCCTTGCCCTTCAGGAGGATTGTTTCCCTGAGCCGCCTTATAAAGCTCTGAACCCACTTTCTGGATTGTCTGAGAAAGGTCGTCCATTTTTGTTTTCAACTCCTCAATATTATCACTTTCTTTCACCTTCTTCAAAGCATCCACTTTTTCCTGGACCTGTTTTTTTATTTCTTCTGAAACTTTTTCTCCAGCATCCCTCAAAGTCTTTTCCGTGGTGTAAATAAGATTATCGGCTGTGTTTTTAGTTTCAATCAAATCTTTTTTCTTCTTGTCTTCAGCTGCATATATTTCAGCCTCCTTCCTCATTCTCTCAACTTCCTCCTTGGAGATTCCTGTTGATCCCTCTATTCTGATTGATTGAGTTTTGCCGGTTGCCTTATCTTTATCCGTCACACTAAGAATTCCGTTGGAATCCACATCGAAGGCGACTTCAATCTGAGGAACGCCTCTTGGAGCAGGAGGAATGC
>JAQTPY010000005.1 GCA_028712445.1 Minisyncoccota bacterium
ACGCTTTCGTCTCTCAGTGTCAGGGTCGCCCCAGTTGGATGCCTTCGCATTTAGGGTTCCGGTCGATATCAACGGATTTCACCCCTACACCGACCGTTCCTCCAACCTCTAACGCCCTCTAGTCTGGTAGTATCCTTGGCGCCCCTAAAGTTGAGCTCTAGGTATTTGACCAAAGACTTTCCAATCCACCTACAGACTCTTTACGCCCAATAAATCCGGATAACGCTTGGAGCTCACGTATCACCGCGGCTGCTGGCACGCGATTTGCAGCTCCTTATTCCTCTGGTACTGTCATCCGAAGATTCATCCCAGAGAAAAGCTCTTTACATCCCGAAGGACTTCTTCAAGCACGCGATGTCGCGAGATCAGGGTTTCCCCCATTGTCTACTATTCTCGACTGCTGCCTCCCGTAGGAGTAGGGTCCGTGTCGCAGTACCCTCGTTGGCGGTCATGCTCTCACACCGCCTACCCGTCATAGCCTTGGTAAGCTCTTACCTCACCAACTAGCTGATAGGACGCAGGCCTCTCCTATACCGGATTTCTCCTTTACTCTTGCGAGACCATCGGGAATTAGCCAACCTTTCGGCTGGTTGTGCCCGTGTATAGGGTGAGTTCCCACGTGTTACTAACTCGTCTGCCGCTATCCCGCTTCCGCTTGCGCTTCAGCGGGACCGCTCGACTTGCATGCCTAATCCACATCGCCAGCGTTCATCCTGAGCCAGGATCAAACTCTCAAAAAAAGAAAGTTTTTCTGACTTTGCCATTTCTGGCAGAGATCAAACTCTCAAAAATATTCGGAGCAACTTCAAACAACTAACTAATGTTGCATTGGATTGCTACTTATTATGAATTTGGGATTCATAAATATTCAATTGTAATGTGCAGGGTATTCAGGCCCAAAATTGAGACAAAAAAATCAGGAAGAAATTTCCTGATGGGAAAAATTCTTCTTTTTCTATTTCTTGCTACTTCTTACAACAGCAGCAAGCTTTCTTTTTTGCCTTTTTCTTGGCCATACATTTACTCTCTTCCCCATTTGCTATTCTATTCGATAATCATTTTGGTGTCAAGATTAAAATGGGAAGATTGAGCCGAAGAGAGGGGTCGAACCTCCAACCTACTGTTTACAAAACAGTTGCTCTGCCATTGAGCTACTTCGGCTTGGCTGAATTTTTTACTTCCTGCCAGTAATTATCGTTTTCCCCGAATTTATCCTTCTGTCTCTTCTCCCTCAATTTCTGAAGCCAATTTGAGGTTTTAATATCTGTTCTTAAGGTCAGCACTCTGACCTTAGACAGAATCTTTTGCAATAAAATTTCGTGGGAAAAATTATTTAAAAGGAATTTTTCCTTTATTCTGAAAGCCAATTCCTTTAAATCGACTATGGCTTTCGAACCCTTATCGGGCAGGTCAATAAGCAAAGACATCTTTCTGCGAACTATCGCCCCTATCGAAAAAGCGCTTGCCGCCCAAATTACTCCGAAAACCAAATTAACAAACATGTTTCTTAGATTTCGTAGCGAGTGAATTTTTTAACCTTGATATTCTCTCCCACCTTAGAAACAAATTCATTAAACAAATCGTTGATTGTTTTTGCATTGTCTTTTATCCAGGGCTGCAGCATAAGAACAGCTTCTTCCTTATACTTCTTCACTTTCCCGTCAATTATATTTCCCATCAAATTTTCAGGCTTTTTGGAGTCCTTAAACTGTTCTTTGTAAATTTCTTTTTCCTTGTCTAAAACTTCCTGAGGAATATCTTCCTCGCTGACATATAGGGGTTTCATTGCCGCAATCTGCAAACAAAGCTCGTGAACCAAATCGTTAAATCCTTCTGACTTTGCGACAAAATCAGTTTCACAGCGGACCTCAATCAAAACTCCCATTTTCTCGTTTGGATGGAGATAACAGTGGACCAATCCTGATTTTGTTTCCTTTTCCACTCTTTTGTTGGCCAAATCCTTTCCCATTTCTCTCAGGATCTCCTTGGCCTTTTCAGTGTCACCTTTAGCTTTATCTAATGCCTTCCTGCAATCAGCTAAAGATACGGCTGTCTCCTCTCTTAATTTTTTAAGTTGTTCTAAATCAACCATGGTTTAGTTGGCAGCTGGTAGTTTTTATTTTTTGACTGGCTTTTCCTCTTTTACTGTTTTCTTGGATCTATTTTTCAAAACAGTTTCCTTTAATTTTTCGAGAATATATTTTACAGAAGATATTGCGTCATCGTTCGCAGGAATGGGATAATCGGCCAGAGTGGGATCAACATTGGTATCGGCAATGGCAATTATTTTTATCCCTTTTATTTTTGACTCCTTAATGCATAAAGCATCCTTTTTCATATCAACCACAAATATCGCTTCCGGTAAACTGGTTAAATTCTTAACTCCTCCAAAGCTTAGGGAGAGTCTTGCAAGTTCATGATCAAACTTCGCTTTCTCTTTTTTTGTATACTTTTCCAATTCCCCTGATTCTTTCTTTGCTTCCAGGTCTCTGAAATACTCTATTCTCTTTTTTATTGTTTCAAAATTAGTGAAAGTTCCCCCCAGCCATCTTTCATTTATATAAGGCAAGCCGCATTCTTCGGCCGTTTCTTTTAATATCTTTTTGATTTGAATTTTAGTTCCGACTAAAAGCAAATTCTTGCCTTCTAAAATAAGGGTGGAGATAAAATCCAAAGCTTCTTTCAACTTCTCTGCGGTTTTATCCAAATCAAATAAGTAAACTCCGTTTCTGACCCCGAAAAGATAAGGCTTGATTTTAGGATTAATTGTTGAAGTTTTGTGGCCAAACTGCAGGCCTGCTTCAAGCATTTCGTCAGGATTAACGGACAAATTTGTCTTTTTTTCTTTTGTGGTTGCTATCATAATACTTCTCAATATAACACGGTTGAATTTTAAACTCAAGACTCTTAAAATTTAGCACAAACAAATTTTAAATCAAGCTTTTGATTGTTTAAAATGCGGAAAATGACGTATGCTTGAAAAAAAATGTTATTTCTGTTAAAGTATACGTGTTAAAAAATTTAAGCTATGAAAAAAGATATTCATCCTAAATATTATCCCAACGCAAGGGTTCAGTGCGCCTGCGGGAACTCTTTTAGCATAGGTTCCACCAAGGAATACATTGAAGTTGAGGTTTGCTCTGCATGTCACCCTTTCTATACGGGGAAGGAAAAATTAGTTGATGCTGTGGGACAAGTTCAGAAATTCAGAAAGAGACTGGCTAAAAAAGAGGAGACGAAATCAAAGAAGAAGTGATCATGGCAAGCATTGAAGATCTCAAAAAAGAGTATAAAGAACTCTTGACGCAGCTCGGGGACCCCGAGCTGCTTTCAGATTGGGAAAAATTCGAAGAACTAAACAAGAGAAAAGAATCCATTGAAAAAATTCTTGAAAAAGAAGAGGAGTTAAAAGAAATAAAAAACAGGATCGAGGAAAATAAAGCTATCATCAATTCTGAAGAAGGCCCCGAGCTTCTTTCTTTAGCTGAAACTGAAATTGCCCAATTGAAAGAAAAAGAACTTTCTCTGGAAGACGAAATCAAAAAAATGAGCTCTGAGTCCGAAGAGAAAATCAATTTGCCCAATGCCGTAATCGTTGAAATAAGGGCAGGGGCAGGCGGAGACGAAGCCGCCCTGTTTGTCGGCGATTTATACAAGATGTATTCAAGATATGCTCAGATTATAGGATGGGAGCAGAAAGTTCTGGATTCAAGCCCGACAAACATAGGAGGTTTTAAGGAAATAATTTTTGAATTGAAGGGACCCGGTGTTTACAAAAAAATGATGAATGAAGCCGGAGTTCATCGTGTTCAAAGAATTCCAGAAACAGAAAAATCAGGCAGAATCCATACTTCCACATCTTCGGTGGCCGTATTGCCCAAACCAAGAAAGACAGACTTTAAAATCAATCCCGCCGATTTAAGAATCGAGCATTATCATTCTTCGGGAGCAGGAGGCCAATATGTAAATAAAAGAGAGACCGCGGTCAGAATAGTTCATATACCCACTGGCCTCATTGTCACTTCCCAAACAGAAAGAAATCTCCTGCAGAACAAGGAAAATGCAATGAGTATTTTGGCAGCCAGGCTTTTAGAAAGAAAAGAAAGCGAGGAACTGGCAAAACTGGGAGGAAAAAGAAAAGAACAGATAGGCAAAGCAATGAGGGCTGAAAAAATAAGAACCTACAACTTCCCCCAAGACAGAGTGACTGACCACAGGGTCCAAAAAAGCTTCCACAATATTGAAGGAATAATGGCAGGAAAGCTGGATCCAATAGTGGATGCCCTCTTAAAAGAAACAACTTAAACAGGATTATTTGTCGGCTTTAGCCAACTCGGCTATATCTGCCTCGTAATTTTTCGTGATAGCCATTACAGGATTTCCATAATCTCTTTTATATACACTGGCGTAAGAGGAACTTTTCCAATTGGGGCCGGCAAAATAACTCAAAGCTGCGTTAAATTCTCCATTATAGGTCTGGTTTGCGGCTCCGTAATCAGCCAGATAGAAACCTGCTGCCAAGAAAGCGTCTGTAATGAGCCAAGGATCAGCCGGCCTGCCCGTCACTCCTTTCACTTCCTCCCTGTACACTTTCCAGGTTGCCGGTATGAATTGGGCAGGCCCCATGGCCCCGCCCCAGCCATAACTCATCGGACAGGAAACAGGCGTGCCATAGGGATCTCTTTCAAGCTCAGCTGCAATGGTGAGGAAAACCGGAACATCTCTCGTAGGGCTCATGACTTTCGAAATACTGTTTCCGCTCTTAATCACAACCCCCGCTCCGGTTTTAGAATCTTTCAAATAACACTGCCCGACATTCTTTCCAATATTGGATTCCTGGGTAAGAATAGCCAAAAGAAAGGCCGCCCTTACTCCGGTGATTCTTTCAACGTATTTTGCTATTTCCAAAGCTTCGCCGAAAGTGGGAGCTTCGGGAATACCTATTAATTCAAAAATTCTTGTTCTGATTTCAGCTGCTCTTTTTTCAGCTTCTTGCTTTTCTTTAAGCTTGGCCTGATATTCCGCCTCAGTCATTTTCAGATAAGTATTTTTTTCCTTTTGAGTCGCCTCGCTCTGCTGTTTCTGAACCGCTGTCAGCTTGACAACTCTTTCCAGTTCCCCTTTTTCCTGATCTAAAGCCGTTTTCTGGCTTTCCAACGAATTCTTCAGGTTTTTTATTTCTGCCAGCACTTCCCTATTCTTTGCATTCAGCGCTTCAAGGGCAGCAACATTATCAAAAAAATCTGACATTTCTTCCTCTGCCAATAAAATTTCAAGGAGCGATCTCTGGTCTTGTTCATAAATTGATTGCAGAATCCCTGCCAAATTCCTTTTTGATTCTTCTATCCTTAAGGAAGTCTGTGTAATAGATTCCTCCGTATCGCCTATCTGATAATTCAAGTCTTTAATCATCACATTGCTTTGGTTTATCTGAGCGGCAAGCTTGTTTATTTTCGTTCTTAAAACGCTCAATTCATTCTGAAGAGTCTTCTTCTCTTTTTCGGTTTTAGTAATGTCTTTTTCGTATTCTGAGATCAGGCTTTCAAGATCTCTCAGTTCCTGCTCTAACTTGGCTCTCTCTTCCTCAGGCGTGCTGGCAAACACAAAAGCAGGCAACATAAAAGATGCCAGGAGTACGCTTGCTAAGAATAATTTTAAGGGACGCATAATTGAGAAACTGTCCCAGGGCCCTCCTGATATAATTTAAAATGCTTTAATAAATATGGTACGAAATAGAAACTATTTTGTTTCTTTTTCTTCTTCGGGTTTCTCTTTCTTTACCTCAACCTTCTCCACCTCTTCCACTTTCTCCTCTATGGGCTTTTCCAAATCTTCCTCAATCTTTTCAGGTTCAGCAACAAATGCCACTGTCTCCTCGGGATTATTTTCCACCTTAACCTTCTCGGGCAGCTTCAAGTCTTTCACCAGAATACTGTCTTTAAATGTGTTTAAAGTTTCCAAACTCACCGCAATCTCATGAGGCAGATCCTGGGGCAGAGCTTTTATTTCCACTTCGTGAATATTCTTAACCAGGGTTCCCGCCAGACTTTTGACTGCGGGAGCTTCCCCTGTAAACACCAAAGGAACTGCTGCCACAATTTCCTCGTCAAGATTGGGCTGGTAAAAATCAACATGAGTGGCTTTTCGGGAAAAAGGATTTGATTCCACAGAATGAATCATGACCATGAATTGCTTTCCCTCAGCCGAAAGCTGGATCAAAGAACTTTCTCCGGCTTCCTTGTAAATCTTTTCAAATTCTTTCCCGTTTACCTGAAGAGACATGCTCTTTGTTTTAGGGCCGTACAAAACAGCGGGAACTTCCCCTTTTTCTCTCAAAGCTGCATTCTTTTTTCCTCTCTCCTCTCTAATTTTTGCGTTTAATGTAAGCATATGATTATTAAATTTTGTTTATGGAGCCAAAAATCCTTATTTTTTCTTCGACTACCTTCTGAACAGCCTGGATGGTTTCAGGAAGGTATTTATAAGGAGCTATCTCTCCTGAAGAGACAGCTTCTCTTAAAGCAAGAGTAAAAGCCGATCTGAGTTCGGTGTTAATATTGATTTTAACCACACCCAGCTGAATGGCTGATTTAAGATCATCCTCGGGAATGCCTGAACCTCCGTGCAGAACAAGGGGCAGGTTGCCGACTGTTTCCTTAATTTCCTTTAGTCTTTGAAGATCAATTTTCGGACCATCTCCCGATTTGCCCACGCCATGAAAATTGCCTATACTCACGGCCAGGCTTTTAACTTTAGTTTCCTGAGAGAATAATCCTGCATCTTCGGGACGCGTCAGATCTTCTGCTCTAATTTGAGGAGCTTTATCCAGAATCGCCGAAGATCCCAAAATTGAGCCCACTTCTCCCTCAAGGAAAACACCTTTCTTTTCGGAATATCTAACTATTTCTCTTGTTTTATTAATGTTCTCCTTTAAGTCCATCCTTGATCCGTCAAAATGGACAGCCGGATAACCTGCGTCAATCGCCTCTTTAATATAATCAAAAGTCTTGCCGTGGTCAAGGTTTAAGAAAATCGGGAAGCGATACTCTTTGCTTAAAAAATTAACCAGGTGTGAAATTTCCTTCAATCCCCAGTAGGATCCTTCCCCCTCAGAAGTCCCGACAATTACAGGGCTCTTTAAGCTCCGAGCCGCCTGAAAAACCGCTTTTAAGCCCTCCAAATTCGAAACATTAAATTGACCCATGGCCCATTTTTCCTTTTCTGCTTTCTTAAAGTAGTCTTTAAGTCCCCTCATAGGCATACGCCATTTAAACATGATTCTTTTTCCACTTTGACCTTTTCCCATTTCTGGCCTTTTTTCAAAAGCCCTTCTTTAGCTCCCCTTACCTGGAGGGAATAACTCGAATTGGCCATGGCAAATTGAATGGCATAGACAATGTCGTTCTTTTCCATCATACCTGCGACAAAACCTGATCCGAACGCATCTCCGGCACCCGTTCCGTCTATGCATTTAATTCCCAAAGAAGGAGACCGATAAAGGTATTGCCCGTCGGAAACGACCACGCCCTCTCCTCCTTTTGTCATGATGGCGATATTGGCGGTATACTCGTCTATCTTTTTAAAAACTTCCCGTTCTCTCTGGCAGGGAATGCCGGTAAGCTTTGATGCCTCTTCCCTGTTTAGAATGAGAACTTCTGTTTTTTTCAGAATCCTTCTCAATTTGTCTTCAGAAAAATTCAATTGGCTGTATCCCGGATTGAAAGCCGTCTTGATTCCGTTTTCTTTGGCAAAATCGACTATGTCTTCCGTCAGTTCGGCCAACTCCCCCGAAAAAGGAGCCAAGTAAAACCATTTTGCTCCTTTCAGTTTTTGCCAGGGAATGTCTTTTTTCTTTAAAACATCTGAAGCCCCCCTGTAAACCAAAACCGTCCTGTCTTTCCCCGGGTAGTCAAAGAGAACGGAAGTGTTGGTTGATTTTTCTTTCGCCCTTTTCACCAAAGCCGTGTCTGTGCCGAATTTAACCAGATCTTTTATCACCGCGTCTCCGGCAGAATCCTCCCCGACCATTCCGCAGTAAGCCACCTTGAATCCTTGATTGGCAAAAGTGGCTGCTGCATTGGTTCCTCCTCCTCCCGAAAAGAAGAATGCATCCTCTATTTCCATTTTTGATCCTATGGCCAAGCACATGCCCTCTCCTGTATCAAAAGATTCTCCTTTAACCATCAGGAACTTCTTTGAATTCAAATATATGTCTTGGGTGGCTGATCCGAAAGTAATTACATCGAACATATGCTTAGTTTATAGTTTATAGTTAGTAGATTTTTCTTTCTCAGCAACCTTAAGAGTAGTTTTGATTACCGTATCCGGGTTCAGAGATATAGACTCAATGCCATTTTCAACCAAGAACTCAGCGAATTCAGGATAATCTGAGGGCGCTTGGCCGCAGATGCCTATATATTTTTTCCTTTCTCTGCAAATTCCAATTACTTTAGCTATCATTTCTTTTACAGCTTCATTTCTCTCATCGCTTAGATATGCTATGTGAGCGTTGTCCCTGTCTACTCCCAAAACAAGCTGGGTCAGATCATTGGATCCGATGCTCATCCCGTCAAAGACATCCAAAAACTTTTCAGCCAAAATGACATTTGAGGGAATCTCGCACATTACAATCACTTTCAAACCCTCTTTCCCTTTTTCCAGTCCTTCTTCTTTCATTATATTTAAAACTTTTTTCCCTTCTTCGGGCGTTCTGCAGAACGGGACCATGACTGTAATATTGTTTAAGCCGAAAACTTCTCTGGATCTTTTTATTGCCTGGCACTCCATTCTGAATGCGGGCTCAAACGATTTGTCATAATATCTGGAAGCTCCCCTAAACCCTATCATCGGGTTGTCCTCAGCAGGCTCAAATTCCTTTCCTCCGATCAAAGCTGCGTATTCGTTTGTTTTAAAATCAGAAAGTCTGACTATCACCTCTTTGGGAAAGAAAGCTGAAGCAATGAGAGATATGCCCTCAGCCAGTTCTTCAACAAAATACTCCTTTTTATTCTTATAACCAAAAGTAATCTCCTCAATGGCCGCCATCGCTTTCTTGTCTTTTAATTTAGGATAATGAAAAAGGGCCAAAGGATGAATTTTTATTCTTTCGGCAATAATAAATTCCTCTCTGGCTAACCCAACCCCGCTGCTGGGCAGAAAAGATGTTTTGAAAGCAATGTCCGGAGCTCCGATATTGAGCATTATCTTGGTTTTGGTTTCGGGAATCTTTTTTAAATCATATTTTTTTACTTCAAAAGGAACTATTCCCGAGTATACTCTTCCGACCGATCCCTGAGTACAATCAACCGTAGCTAATTTTCCACCAGTTAAAGTCTTTGTGGCGATCCTGGTGCCGACGATACAGGGAATGCCGAGCTCTCTTGAGACTATGGCTGCGTGAGCCGTTTTTCCTCCCTCGTCTGTCACGATGGCCGAAGCAATCCTCATTATGGGAACCCAATCAGGGTCAGTCATTCTGGTCACCAAAATTTCCCCCTTCTTGAATTTATTTATTTGAGCGACATTGGGGATAATGTTTATCTTCCCCGCCCCTATTTTATTTCCAATTGCGATTCCAGTCAGAACAGGGGCCTTGTCGGCTTTAACTGAATATTCCTCGTAGAAATTGCCGATTTCAGAAGCATGAACCGTTTCCGGCCTTGATTGAACAATGAATAATTTTCCTGACTTGCCGTCTTTTGCCCATTCGATATCCTGGGCGTTTCCATAATGTTCTTCAATTATTAAAGCCCATTTAGCTAAAGTTAAAACTTCTTCCTCGTTTAAGCTGAACCTCTCTTGATCAGCCAGAGGCACCTTTTCTTCTTTCAGGCCTCCTTCTTTTTTGTAAACGTATTTTCCAGTCTTTCTTCCCAGGTTCCTTGTGATTACCGCCCGATATCCTGATTTCAGGGTGGGTTTAAAAACATAAAATTGATCGGGAGTTATTTTCCCCTGGACTATCATTTCACCCACGCCGAAAATTGAATTTATAAGAATTACATTCTGGAAACCGCTTTCAGTGTCCAGGGTAAATATAATGCCTGAAGAAGCCAGGTCAGACCTTACCATTTTCTGAATACAGGCAGAAAGGGCGATTTCAAGGTGCTTGAAACCCTTGTCTTCCCTGTAAAATATGGCTCTGTCGGTAAAAAGAGATGCGAAACATTTTTTTACCGCTTTCAGGAGTTCATTCTCTCCTCGAATGTTTAAAAAAGTTTCCATTTGCCCGGCGAAAGAGGCTGTTTTCAAATCTTCTGCAGTCGCTGAAGACCTGACCGCCACATCCGTCTCTTTTTCTCCGTATTCTGAAGAAAGGATTCTGTAATTTTCAATTATCTCTTTTTCTAAATCTTCAGGAAATTTCCCATTCAAAATCAATCCTCTTACCGCAGCCCCTGTTTTTTTAAGACTTGCCAGACTTTTGGGATTGAATTCGTCAAATATTTTTTTAGCTTTCTTATCTATTCCGTTGGCTTCCAAGAAATACCAGAACGCATCAGAAGTGGTTACAAAACCGCCAGGCACATTCACTCCTTTTTCCTGAAGTTTTGAAAACATTTCCCCCAAAGAAGAATTTTTTCCCCCCACCATAGCTCCATCCTTTTTTGAAATGTCTTTTAACCAACGGGTGTACTTTTTTGTCATAAGTTTATTTAAAATTTCTTGATTTTCTAACTATGTGCAGTTCTTCATCTGTTTTGACAGATATTATTTTTGTTTCTTTTAAAATATTCAAGTCTCCCGTTATCATCTTCCTTATCTTTTCTGATCCTTCCCCAATGGCTCCGGTAAACACTAGCAGATCGCACCCTCCCAGAATGGCAAAATATGAACCTATGTATTTTTGAATTCTGTAAACAAATATCTCTAAAGCAAGTTCCGCCTTTTTATCTCCTTTTTTAATAGCAGATAAAACTTCCTTCATTTCAGATATGCCGCAGATTCCTTTGATTCCCGAATCCTTATTCAATATTTCATCGAGTCTTTTTGAAGAAAATAATGAAGAAAGCTTAATTAAAATGCCCGGATCCACGTCTCCGCACCTCGTCATCATCAGAAGCCCTTCTGAAGGAGTAAACCCCATCGAAGTATCAATGGCTTTTCCTCCCTTGATTGCGGCAATTGAAGATCCTCCTCCCAAATGACAGCTGATAATTTTTAATTTTTCAAAATCATTTCCTATAATCTCAGCTCCCTCCCGAGAAGCGTATTCGTGTGAAATCCCGTGAAATCCGAAGCGCCTGAAATTGTATTTTTTCTTTAAATTCTCCGGCAGACCATAAATAAAGGCCTTGGGAGGAATATTTTCAAAAAAACCTGTATCAAAAACCGCAACCTGCAAAGCTCTGGGGAAAATTTTCCTGGAAAGCTTGATCCCCAATATATTAAACGGATTGTGAAGCGGGGCTAGTTCATTATATTTTTCAAGTTTTCTTAAATTGCTTTCTGTGATTTTCAAAGGTTTCCTGAATTCTTCACCTCCATGCACTACTCTATGGCAAACCTTTTTTATCTCTTTTTTATATCCCTCCAACTCTTTTAACTCCTTTAAAAAAATCTTCTGATAATCCTTTGAATTTTTTACGGCTATCTTCTTTTCTTTTACCGACTTTAAATCAGCGTCAAAAAGCCTATATTTTATTGACTGGGAACCGCAATTCAAAGAAAAGATCATAGGAATTTCCTAAGAATTAACTCTCCTGATCCATGGCCGAAAATACCAGCAGCATTGCCCTCGTCTGTATCTATATGAAGGCAGGTAATGGAATTATTTTTAATTCTTACTCTGACGTTGCTAAAAACCAGGGATCTTTTCCCCATTACCCTCGCTGAAACATATTTTCTATTTTCTATCTTTAATTCTTTTGCATCTTCGGGATTGGTATGAAGATGTCTCCAGGAGACAATGGCGCCATCCCCGATTTTAATCTTTGTTTTAGGGCCAATAATGCATATGGCTGGAGTTCTTTTAACATCTCCTGACCTCCTGACGGGAACATTGACTCCCAAACCAAAGGCATCGGTAAAAGACATTTCCACCTGAGTGGCTCCTCTTAGGGGCCCGACTATTCTCACCTGAGAAATCTTTTTATCTCCTTTTTGAATATCAACAGTTTCATTTGCGGCAAATTCTCCAGGCTGGCTCAGATCCTTTTTTTTGGTAAGCTTATAATCTTTGCCAAAAAGCATTTCCAAATCCTCTTTGGCTAAATGGACATGCCTTGCTGAAATTTCAATCGGAATCTTTTTCATAGATTGATTTATTATATTAAAGTTATGATGATAATTCAAGGAATAAGAACCTGCTTCAGCAGAACCTTGTTTCTCGCTTTGCTCAAAATAAAAAAGCATCTTCTCTTTTTAAAAAAAAGAAGATGCCTGGCTCAATGTAAAAGGACAACTTTGTACCAAAACTATGCGGACTTAGGGCTCCGCCACTTGAACGACGATGTGTGGTATGAGATTATGGGGCTCTTCTTGTACCGAGGATCAAAAAATTCAATTATATCTTCGTGATTGAGTCTTTTAGCAAGATAAAAAGCTAATTTGTTCTGAGCGGAAACGTCCGCTCCATTGCTGACTAAAAATTTGACCATTTCGAGCCTGCCGGTGATTACCGCCTGAATTAACGCATTATTTTCTTGGGCGCCAACGTCGGCCCCGCTTTTTAATAAAAGATCTACTATTTCCATGCGGCCCAGCTTTGCGGCAGCAACAAGCGCAGAATCATTTTCAAATCTGAGATCGATGTCGCAATCAATAAGATTCTCTATTACGCGGGGGCAATTATTTTCTATTGCCCTCATTACCACTTTCTTAACAGGAATATCAACATTGACTCCATGGCCGAGGGAGAACTTGATTCTCCCGCTTCCTCCTTTTCTCAGCATTTTCTTCTCTTTCAGTTCATCGAGAGACGCCCCGTCTAACCCCAGCACGCCATCCGTAAAGAAACCTAGAGTTTGATTTTCATCCGTTAGTTTTTCCACGACAGCCGTTCTTAAACCAGACATTCAACAAACCTCCTTTTAAATTTTTTGAACTAATCTTCATTTTTAAGAATCCAGCAATTTTGTCAAACGAAGTTATGAAAAAAAACGCCTGGCTGTCTTTTGCAGCAAGGCGCAATAAATTAGAAATACGATTAATCTGTTGTAATATCTGATATTTGGAGAGCTTCCTCGACGAGAAATCTCATGCGGGGAGAAACAAATTCTATCCCTGCAAGTCTGTCCCGCGGGACAAATTTTATCTCTCCTTTAGCCGTTCTCTCTTGAAATTCCCGCGTCTCTCCCAGGCAGGCAATATTTATAGGGGTTGAGAATGCGAGATCAATGGAAGCACATTCCCCCTTCTCCTTGTCTTCGTAAAGACGCCAGAACCAAGCAGGAGCCATCAGAAGAGGATCGGGGAGGCAAAGAAGTTTAAGCCCCACCTCTTCTTTTATTTCCTGGGTTAACCTCGTAAGAATAGATCCTTGGTATCTCTCCCTTGTCAGGATCGGCGCTCCGACGCCAGAGAAATCAGTTATTTCTGCTCCCCCGCCGGCGGCTTCCCATTTTCCTGACAAGTCCTCACCGTAAAGTGAATCTTTTTCCAGCCTTCTCCGTAGAAGAGGAGCTCCATCTTTGATTATTACGGCGAACACACCGATGCCGGTACCAACTGCCCTTCCTCGGGACAAGTTCTTGTCGCACTCAGCCAGAATCCTTTCTCTTTGAGTTTTCACTTACCTTCTCCTTTATTTTATATCCAAAATCTTAACCATATCAGGATTATTATGTTCTTTGGCCGATCTCAATAGAGCATCGTCGTTCGCATGAATATTGACTCCGCTTTTGATGATGCTCCTTACTACCTCCTGTCTATCCACTCCGATTGCTTCCAGAAGAGCCTGCTCCTTTATCGGTTCAGGCACTCCTTTTTCTAGGAGAATCTGGACAACTTCATTGTGCCCATACTTGACTGCAATCAGAAATCCCTCATCGTTCCTTACGTGGACATTGGCTCCATGTCTGATCAAAACCTTGAGGGTTTTAGCGCAGTTGTAGGTAGCTGTAGCAAGGAATGGCCTTTCCCCTCCGGTATGCACGTCAGCGCCATAAATTAGCAGAATCTCTGCCACGTCTGGCCGGTCATACTCTGAAGCGAATATTAAAGGCATGTCTCTCTGAACGTGAAGGTTGGCGCCTTTTTCAATAAGCTCCTTGGTAAAGTTTACCTCCAAGCTCAGTGCCCAGGATTCGAAGTCCTCTTTTTTGAGACCAACGTCCTCGTGGAGGAATTTAACTAACTGCTCCACTCCGACTTCGTTGCCGAAGTTTACTGCAAAGAATTCCAGATAAGGAGAATGTATTCTTCTTTCCATTAGCCAATCCAGCGATACTCCGTCCATATTAGAATCACTCCTATTCCAAATTAAATTGTTATTGAACCATTTACTTTATGCAATAAAAATATAATTTTGTCAAAAAAAGGCCGAGGAAACCCCGGCAGTAGAATTATTTTAATCTGATGCTCTCCTTAAAGTTTATACCCTTCCGGATCCAGCATTGTGTCATTAAAAAGCTTTTTTGCTTTTTCAATCGTTTCTTTATTTTCAGTTTGTCTGATGTTCACCCCTGCTTCTTTCAACATTTTTTGAGTCTCTTTGGTCAAAGTAGAATTAGGCACTGCAAAAACGACATTTCTAATTCCGCTTATTATGATAAGAGAACAGCAATCCGTCTTTCCTGAATTCCGCTTATTACAGGGCTCAATGATGGCATATAGAACATCCGATGGTTCAATATCAATCCACTCTTCCTTCGCCTGCTGAAATATCAATTCTTCAGCATGAAACATGCTGTCATCTGAACTGGCGGCGCAAAAAAGAACTTCGCCGTTTCTGACCAAACAGGCAGCCACTGATCCCTCTTTATCTTTTGAGGTCTGAGACAGTTCAAAAAGGTATTCAAATATTTCTTTCTCACTCATGGATTTATTCTATCACAAAAATCCACTTTTCGTAGAAGAAGGGATGTGCTAGGTCCGACCCCGCACATCCCTTCTTTAAAAACTAAAATAAATGAAATTTGGAATTTGGTCTCCGGAAAGCTCCATGCTGACAATGAATGCCAGAATAAAGAAAAAAATAAGAAAAATCACAGTTCTTCCTTTAAGCAGTGAAACCAAGCTGCTAAATATTTGCTTTTCCAATAAAACCAAAAGGAGTCCCGCTGAAAAACATGCAAGGATTGTAAAGCTGAAAATGTCTACCCTTCCTTCCTCAAATGAAAAAATGTATCGAAAGAAATCAAAAGCGTCTTTAGTTGTTTCGGAAAAAAAGAATACCCAAGATACTGAAACAAAAATGAAAGTAGCTGTCCACAATAAGAATTTTTGAAAGACTTTCTTGGCTTCAAACAACTTCTTTGCTAAAGCATTACTGACAACCAAACCAAACCCCTGGATTGCGCCCCAAATAACAAAGTGGAGGGCTGCGCCATGCCAAAGACCAACCACGAGCATAGTGGCCATTAAGTTTGCATACTTCCTGGTTGTCCCCTTCCGATTTCCGCCTAAAGGGACATAAATATAATCGCGCACCCAGGAAGAAAGACTCATGTGCCACTTTCTCCAAAAGCTTCGGATATCAAGGGCCAAGTATGGCGAATCAAAGTTTAATGGCGACTTAAAACCCATCAATCCCGCAAACCCTATCGCCATATCGCTGTACCCGCTGAAATCAAAGTAAATGACCAGCGAATAAGAGAAAACGGCCAATATAACTACCTCAAAAGAGTAATTCTGGGGAATAGCGACAACTGGCGCCACTAAAGCGGTTGAAAGATAATTGGAAAAAACTATTTTTTTGAATAATCCCAGAATAATCAAGACCAAATTCTGATTTAAATTTTCTATCTTTCCTGCCCCTCCGTCTTTTAGCTGGGGAAGGAAATTGCCCGCCCTGTCTATGGGGCCAGATAAAATTTGGGGGAAGAATGAGATGTAAATGAAAAAATCGAGAACGGAAGAAACAGGAGTTATTTTCTTTAAATAAATATCTATATTGCATGAAACCGCCCTGAGGATATAAAAGGACAACCCTACAGGAAGGATAATTTCTAACAGGGGGAGACTTGTCGCCACGCCAAAACGAGAAAGTAAATCTTCTGCAGATACTCGAAAAAAATCGTAGTATTTGTAGAGGCCCAAGACAGAAATGTTAGTTGCGATAGAAAAGATAAATATCCATTTCCTTCTTCCCCAAAAATCAATATCTATTAACTTAATGATAAAGAAATTAAAAAGAGAAACCGAAAAAAGAATTATAAGGAAACGGAAATCCCATAGAGAATAGAAAAAATAACTTGAGAGAAGAAGGAAAAGGCGCCAGGCCAGAGGCCAGCGCTTAAGGTTCCAGTTTAAAATAAGAATTACGGTAAAAAAAGTAAAGAATTCTAATGTGGGAAAAAGCATCTTTCAGAAGCCCTTTAAGGGCTCGGTATTATTTTATTTAATAATTGCATAATTTCTGCTGTCACTGCTTTAGCTCCTGGAAACAAATAATGCATTCCGTCCTCATTGCGCGCCTTCCTGTAACCCTCTTGGGTAAGCAGGAATGAAGAATACTTCCCTTCGCTGTCCATAAAAATATCCCAAGTATCAACAAAATAGGCATTCTCATATTCTCCTATCAAATTCTCTATAATCGGGTTTACGTTCTTGGGGCCATTGGAAAGTCTTTCGTTTTTCATTAACGGCGCTCCCGCCCAAACAACTCCAACGCCTCTTTCGGCAAAAAAATCTAATAACTTCCTGATTCCTGGGCCATACATATTGCCCCATTCTTCAGTTGAATAATGGCCTCCATTAATCAGGCAAATTTGGACAATGACCCAATCTGCTTCGTTCTGTGAAAAATATTCTTCTAAAGATGTTATCCAATTTTCTTGATGTTCTTGCTGCGCCAATCCCTGGCCATTGGCAATAATGTGATCAATAATTGCGTCTTTATAGCTTTTTGAAATCTCCTGCTCTAAAATTGCTCCAATGCCGTCATCTGGTCCCATAAATGAATCCCCCATCAATAAGACTCCTGGTCCTCCGGACGATTCCTTGTCTGCCTCAACTCCAACCTCGCGATCTTCCTTATTTTGATTAATGTAAAAAAGCTCTCTTTTATATTCATCTACTTCACCGGAATTTATTCCCGTCATGTATTTAAACTTTTCTGCCTCCTGCGCATAAGAGTACACAAATGATTTGAATATATTACTCTTTGAAGAAAGATTATTATCCTGCCAAACAAGCGCCCTTTCTGATTCCCAAAATGGCATAATTAGAACAACTGCCAGAAAAATAAAGATTGATGTCTTTATTTCAGAGAAGGCATTATTATCTTTTTCTATTTTCTCCTTGTTCATTAAAATTAAAAGAAATTTTCAAGATAAACTTTAAAAAGGCCTCCCCTATCTATATTGTCCGAGAAATCTCTCCCCTCTTCCTTCCTTCCATTTTTTAAGTCTGTCTTAAGCCAGTCATGCCGCCAATACCATTCCCCACTCTCCGGAGAGTAAAGGTAGGAGTAAGAGTTAGTCTCCTGACCTGACCAATCAGATGCCCGATATAATATCTCTTCAATATTTCCAACATCAACCATCAATCCCTTTTCATTTGCCGCATCTTCATTTACGTTCTTCACCATCAAATTCTGGAAAGTATTGTAATTCATGCCGAGCTCTCCTTCTTTTTCCAAAATCGCAACATACTCCCCGTTTTGATAGTCTAAAACAAATAACAGGGCCTTCCTTTCAATTTGTCCCTTTTGGCAAATCCCCACTATTTCTTTTTCCGGATCTGCATCAAACTTTATATACAAAGCTTTAACATGATAATAAGAACTGCCTCTCTGTCGGCAATAGTTTGCAACTGTTTTCAATGGCTCTTCCTTAGGAAGCGCTGCCGGTCTTATGGTTAATTCATTATTCTTTTTTAAATTCTGCAGATTACTGAACGCTGAAAAATTTTCCCATTGATTAAAAATAAAAAAGAAACCAAAAACGCCTGTCACTGCTGCAATACAAAGATATTCCCAATTGGTTTTCCCGTTGGAGAGAATTAATGCCATTTTTTTAATATATCAAAATCCGCTTTCGAGGGAAAGAAAAAAGTCGCCAACGTGGCGACAGTAAAATAATTAAATTTCATTTCCGTCTGATCTCAACCTTCACCATTCCGTCAGACTTCCAGGCCTTAACATCATGTTCCGAGGTTTCGCAATGGCTCTCCATGGTTCGGGGATCCCACAAAACCTGTTCCACCACATCAAAACAAATTCTCTTCATAGCTTCTTTTTCGGCATCCATCTTCACTACCTCCTTAAATTTAATGAACTGCCGCTAAAGATCATTTCTTCCCCACAAACTCAGCCATTTCAGCCAATCTGCAGGCATAGCCCCATTCATTGTCATACCACCCTATTACCTTAACCATGTCATCTTTTGCCATGGTCAAGGGTAAATCAACTATTGAAGAATGGGAATTTTCTCTGAAGTCAGCTGAAACCAAGGGGGCTTTTTCAGTAATAAATATTCCCCTCCATTTATCTTCCTTCTCAGCTTTTTTAAAAACCGCATTTACTTCTTCAACCGAAACTTTCTTTTCCACCTGGCAAACTAAATCTAAAGTCGAAACCACGGCAGTCGGAACTCTTAAGGCAATTCCGTCGAGCTTCCCTTCCAATTCAGGCAATGCTCTGCCTATGGCTTTGGCAGCTCCGGTGCTGGTAGGAATAATACTCAAAGCTGCGGCCCTTGCTCTTCTTAAATCTTTATGAGGAAGATCCAGAATCCTCTGATCGTTGGTATAGCTGTGGATCGTAGTCATGAATCCTTTAACTATGCCGAAAGATTCATTCAAAATTTTGGCTATGGGAGCTAAACAATTAGTTGTGCAGGAACCCATATCGATTATTGGGTCCTTTTTCGGATCAAACTTCTCTGTATTGACTCCCAAAAGATAAGTTGGAATTTTATCTGCGTCTTTTGAAGGAGCAGACATAATCACCCTTTTAGCTCCGGCCTTAATATGTTTTGAAGCTGAATCATAATCGGTAAATATGCCCGTGCACTCCAAAACAACATCCACTTCCAGTTTCCCCCATGGAAGTTTTTCAGGATCTTTTTCTGCAAAAAAATTTACATCCTGAGGAATTTCTTTTTCATAAATCCCGTAAGAGGAATCGTATTTGAAAAGATGCCTTAAAGTTTCCTGATCGGTCAGATCATTGATTGCCACCACTTTCAAATCAGGATGTTTGTCTAAAATTCTTCTTAAAACCGGGCGACCAATTCTTCCGAAACCGTTGATGGCAATTTTTATCATAAAGAATTAGGTTAATCTTCTATTCCTAAAAGTTTAACAATTTTTTCCCTGTCGAATCCGACAAGAAATTCTCCTTCAATATCTATGACCGGCACTCCTATTTGGCCGGACTTCTCTATCATCTCTTTTCTTGCTTTTTCATCGGAGGAAATGTCCACATCTTCGAAAACAACATTTTTATCCTTCAAAAACTCTTTTAAAGTATAGCAAAATGGGCAAGCTGGGGTTGAAAAAACTCTAACTTTCATATTTAGTGGCAACTGCCGCTATCAGAGGTGCCGCTATTCACTCCCACTCCCGAGGAAGGGACTTCCTCTGAAAGAGGCTGGGAACATTCTGCCGGAGGATTGTTGAATGCCTGGCAGACTATCTTCTTGAATTTTTCGGGAGTCCGAGGACTGACGTTCACCTCCTGATCGTTAATTATTATCGTGGGAGAGCCTTGAACTTGATACTGATCATTAAGCTCTTTTTGAACATTGAACTGGGGGTATTGCCCGCTCAACCAAGTTTCTTCATTTCTGAAAAGCGATGTTACCTGAAAATCTCTATCTGTTTCAAAAACACAGTTCTGAAGCTTGGCCGTATTTATATCGGCAACTCCTCTGCAATTGCCGGAATCTCCGCTAGCAGTAAAACATTTCAAATAATCTGCATACTTATCTTTTTCTTCTTTCTGAATGCAGTATTGGGTAAGATTTTCGTCCATTTCCTGCTTGTCGTGCATTATATAATCTACAAAATAGACCCCCATATCAGCTTTCCCCTCCAGTAATTCGTAAACCGGAGTAAATATTTTCTGGGCCTGAAGTCCAAAAGGGCAGTAAGACATGACAAAAAGCTTAATGTCCGGGACATCTCTCTTGTTTTCAATTACAACTGTTTCTTCTGAATCAGAAACTATCCCTTCCTCAAGCGCATATCCTTCAGGGAAAAGCATTCCTCCATCTTTGGTGGCATAAGAACTGAATTCTGTCTCCCCTATTTTTAAAATAATCTTGTAAAGATTGTTTTCCTCAGTGACGCTTACCAAAGAAGCTGTCCCTGATCCCTGGAGAATTTTTTCATTAATATAGTCTATTGCTTTCTGAGCAACCTCCTGAGGGTCAGACACATTTGACCTTCCCTGGCTCAAATAAAAATAAGAGCCGAGAATAACCAGCCCGCAGACAGCTACGCAAATCGGCACAGTGAATTTGGATAATTTTTTAAGCATAGTCCTATAATATATTATTTAAATCTTTTAGTAAACCTTCCAAATCTATTCCGTAAGTCTGGCAAATTTCACCCAACGTCAAATTTGCCATTTCTTCTTCGGCGTAAGGACAAGACAAGCAGGGTAAATTGTATTTTTCCAGAACTTCTTTGGATTTTTTATTCTTCAGCGCTTCAGCTAAAGTTGTATCTTTTGTTATTTTCATAAAGTTATTGCGCAAGCAACAAGCTTCGCTTATTGAGATAACCATCCTCCATCAACAACCACAGTGGAACCCGTCATATAAGAAGATTGTTCTGAAGCTAAAAACGCAACTAAATTGGAAACCTCCTCCGGTTTTCCCATTCTGTGAAGCGGCACGCGGGCCAGCACTCCCTCCATGGTCTTTGGATCCTGCTTTAAAGGATCAACCATTGGCGTTTCAATGGCGCCTGGAGCTACAGCATTCACTCTTATGTTCAATGGGCCCAATTCTACGGCCATTGTCTCTGTCAAGCCGATTATTCCTCCTTTTGAAGCAGAATAATGCGCTAAAGTTGCAAAACCGACCCCGACCTGTCCCATAGCCACAGAGGCAACGTTGACTATTGCTCCTGATTTCTGCTTTGCCATTTCTTTGGCTGCAGCCTGGGCGCAAAGGAAGTATCCTTTAAGATTAATATCTATGGTTCTGTCCCATTCCTCTTCAGTTAAATCCAAAAAAGGTTTGAATTGGCAAATACCTGCATTGTTAACCAGAATATCTACCTTTCCCCATTCCCCGACTGCTTTTTTTACCATATCGTCAACGTCTTTCTTTTTGGAAACATCGCATTCAACAGCTATCGCCTCGCCTCCGGCTTTCTTGATTTCATCTGCCACCTTCTGGCAGTCTTCCTGGGAAATATCGGAAACCACAACTCGAGCACCCTCTTTGGCCAGCCTTAAAGCGTGAGTTCTCCCCATGCCCCTTCTTGCTCCCGTGACAATTGCCACTTTATCTTTTAAGTCATTCATGTTTTAAAAATTGGTTAATTGTTAACTTAGGCCATTTTATCAAAAACCAAAAAAGATTACAATCTGGATTTATATCTCTTCATCAACAGGGAATTTGAAACCACGCTCGTTGAAGAGAAGGCCATGGCGATAGCGGCAATTACAGGGTTTAATAATATTCCGATGAAAGGATAGAGAATGCCTGCGGCCAAAGGAATACCCAGAACATTGTAGAAAAATGCCCAGAAAAGATTCTGCCTGATCTTCTTTAAAGTATAGCTGCTTATTTCAATCGCTCTGACAACATCTCTCAGATCATCTTTAATTAAGACTATTTCTCCTGTTTCAATGGCAACATCAGTGCCCGACCCAAGAGCAATCCCAAGATTGGCTTGAGCTAAAGCAGGAGCGTCATTGATTCCGTCTCCCACCATAGCCACAATACTTCCTTCTTCCTGCAGTCTTTTTACTTCAGCTGCCTTGTCCTGGGGGAGAACCTCAGCCAACACCTTGTCTATTCCCACCTGGCTTGCGATAGCTCTTCCAACCCTCTCATTGTCTCCGGTAATAATGGCCACTTTCTTTCCTAAATTGTGAAGCATTTTTACTGCTTCCTTTGAATTTTCCTTGAGAGTGTCTGCCACCGCAATTATTCCCAATATTTCTTTATTTTTAGCCAAAATCATTGCTGTTTTACCCTGATTTTCCAATTCCTGCATTTTATTCTCAATGCTTCCTGAATCAATTCCGCTCTCTGACAACAATCTTCTTGTTCCCAAAAGAATCTTTTCTCCTCCTAAATTCCCCTCAACTCCCATCCCGGGCACAGCTTTAAAGCCCTCTATTTTAGAAACAGGCATGTTTTCCTTTTTTGCTTCATCAACAATCGCCTGGGCCAGAGGATGTTCTGAATTCTTTTCCAAAGAAGATGCTATCTGCAGAACGCTCTTTTTATTAAGAGAAATGGCGACAATATCTGTCACCTCGGGCTCCCCTTTAGTTAAAGTTCCTGTCTTATCAAAAATGACAACATTGACTTTCTTTGCCATTTCCAGAGCTTTCGATGATTTAATCAGAATCCCATTCTGGGCAGCCAATCCTGTTCCCATCATAATAGCGGTCGGGGTGGCCAAACCTAAAGCGCAGGGGCAGGCGATAATCAGCACTGTGACAAAAGCCGTCAGAGCGAAAACAAAAGACTGGCCTGTCAAAATCCAGAGAACAAAAGCCAGAATGGCAATCACTATCACTGTCGGAAC
The DNA here is from genome assembly GCA_028712445.1 of Minisyncoccota bacterium. Classification (GTDB taxonomy): domain Bacteria; phylum Patescibacteriota; class Minisyncoccia; order Minisyncoccales; family RBG-13-42-11; genus JAQTPY01. The sequence continues at coordinate 22,822 of JAQTPY010000005.1, forward strand.
GAAATAAAAAGAAACCTTATCCACCAAAAGCTGGATCGGGGATTTGGAGCCCAATGCTTCCTCCACGATTTTGATTATCTGAGATATCATTGTATCTTTTCCGACTTTATTGGCTCTGAATTTCAGGAAACCTGTTTTGTTTATAGTGGCTCCGATTACAGTATCTCCCTCTTTTTTCTCAACCGGAATACTTTCTCCAGTAATCATTTTTTCATCCACAGCCGAATATCCCTCCACGATTATCCCGTCAACGGGAATTTTTTCGCCGGGCTTGACCAAAACGATGTCCCCCACGACCACCTCGTCTATCGGAATTTTTACCTCTTTGATTCCCTTTAGAATGGTTGCCTCTTTGGGCTGCAAGCCGATTAATTTTTTGATAGCTTCGCTTGTTTTCCCTTTAGTTATCCCCTCCAAATACTTCCCCAAGGAAATGAATACTAAAATTAAAGCTGCGCTCTCGTAATACAGAAAATCTCCTCCATAATCCGGTTTGAACCAAAGCAAAAAAGAAACAACTACGCTGTAGAAATAGGCCACAACTGTTCCTATTTCAATTAAAGAATCCATATTGGGATTCCTTTGGATTAATTTTTTTAGCCCCGAAACATAAAGAGGATAATTGACTGCCATGACCACGGTTGTAATCAAAAATTGAATCAAGGCATTGGCCCCCATTGAGAGATCGGGCTGAGGAAGGCCGATCATTTCTCCCATTGTCAAATAGAGAATAGGCACGCAAAGAACGAGAGAGGCCAGGAAGCGGTTTTTCAGTTTTCTGATCTCCTCTAACCGATGATCGTGGCCGGTTTCCTTCCCGCCCTCTTCTGCCTTATAACCCAGCTTCTGAATAATTTCACAAATCCTGTCCAAAACAATAACGCCGGGATCAAACTCCAGATAAGCTTTTTCTGCGGCAAAATTAACCGAAGCCGAAAGGATGCCTTTTTCTTTTCTTAACGTGTGTTCAATATTTGCTGCGCAGGAAGCGCAGCTCATTCCGGAAACTTTGAGAATGGTCTTCATGGTTTTAACGCGAAAACAATTTTAGAAGAGATCGGAAACCTGTTCTAAATTTGCCTGCTTAATAATAATCATTCCTCCTTCAATTTTTAAATCGGGATCAATTGGTCCCGGATTACAACCTCCTTTCTCGGTAGCTATCTTTTCAACAGGATAACGGTTGCCGCAGTTATTACAGACTATTTCGTCACCCTCCTGCCTGAACCCCTTACCGGTTGAAAAACAGACCTGGCAGGAGTTAGCTGCAGCGCGGTAGACTCCGTTTTTATCTTTGACGACAAAATAATATATGATTTTGCCATCCGGCATTTCAACATTATAGAAGCGAGCCCTGTTATCATTGAAAACCGCTGCCGCTATTTTTACCGTTCCATTTTCGAGGATCGTGTTCTCTCCTTTTTCTCCAATAAAATTAATCTCTTCTTCAATTGGTTCAGAAATTGTCGAATCATTTCCCGCAGGAAGATTCAGCAATTCTCTTATTTCCTCAAAAGTTCTGTATCCGGTATAAACTTTTCCGTCAATAACGAAAGTCGGCACTCCTTTAAACTCATGACGGATAGGGCCTGTGGCAGCATTTATTTTATTTACCTTTATCCCAAACTGTTCGATTTTTTCAATCGTTCCGTCGGCTTCAGTTTTCTGACACCAGGAACACGTCGGGAGGTAATAGAACGTTATTTCTTTAATCTGATCCTGACTATTGTCAGGAGATTTTGAACTTTTAAAGTATTTTCTTTCCAAAAACCATCCTCCTCCGACCACTATCAAGACCGAAATTAAAATGATTAAAATTTTATTCATATTTTTTGCAAAACAATGAATTTATTCTTTACAGCAATCAATTGCTTTTTTCACGATTTCTCCAAGTTTTCCCAAAAGATTCGTTCTTTTTTCATCATAAATATCCAATTGATCGTCATCGACTTTTTTCACCTCTCCCAAATTAATTAATTTTAAATTCAAGCCCCAGAACAACACGTATAAATCATATGCTTTGGCAAACAAATCCTGGGCGTCTCTTTGATTCCCCTGTTTTAGATATTTGGTTCCCACTTCAATCAACCTCATTGAAGATGCAAGCAGGTGCTTGCTGATGCACCAAACCTCTCCCTCAGAGTTCTTTACTATTCTTTTTAACAAACTCTTTCTGATTTCCCTTACTTGATTCAATAAATTATAGTATTCATCTTTGCCAGTTTTAACTCCTGTAAAAAAGAAGTGCTCTTCCAAACTCACAAGATTCATTACAGCTATGCTCAAATCTTCTTCAGAAGACAAATCCAAATTGTTGTCCTTTTTTGCTCTTTCTGCCTTCTCCAATAATTTTTTAATTTCCTGCTGATTTTTTTCCATGGCTCATTTGATCAAAAATAAAATATTAAACTGGTCAAAAAGAAGATTTTTAAACATAGTTTTATTCAATTTCCCGCAGCACCTCCACCACAGGGACATCGGAAACGGCGAATGCCGTACTGCCATCTGAAGAAAGTCCTGAAGATTTATTCTCGTCAACGACTTCTATGATTCCCGAAATCATTCCCATCCAACAGCTAAACTTATACCTTCCTGCTTTTTGAGGTGTAAATTCTTTAACACTGGTTTTGCCGCGGGTAAGAGATATTTGACCATTAAATAGCGCTCTTGATATCACGGCATTTGTGCATCCGCTTGTTCCTTTATCGGTAATCTCCCACCTTACCGGTATCCCCGCTCTTACCTTGAACTTATTGGGGCTGTATCCAAACGATGAGGCATTCATTTTCAAAATCTGCTTGCCATCAACAATCGGCGCCAAATCTTTGGCTTGAACCTCTTTTTGCCCGATCACGTTGCTGAAACTGGGCAATCCGAGGATGTTTAACTGGGAATTAATATTAAATAGGGCAAAAAATAAAACTAAAGCTCCTGCTACCCTGAGAAAATTTTCTCCCATGTGAGGATTCTGAAAAAATTTAACGCTTGACAGTCCTATTAATAAAAGCGCGGGGGCTGTGCCTAGGGCAAAAAGAAACATTATAATGCCTCCCTGCAAAACATCACCGGAAAGAAGAGCTATGCTCTGGACTGTGATAGTAAATCCGCAGGGAAGAAGAAAAGTAAGAGCACCCATCATGAAAGGCGCAAACTTTCCCTGAAACTTGGAATCATCGGCAACGTATCTTGTGAGAGACTTGGGCAGAGTGAACTGAAATCCCTGAAAAGCTTTTACGCCCAACATCTGCATGGCCAAAAAAAACATCATGACAGATATTAAAATGACCATCATTGAAGTAAATCCCAAAGAAATTTGAAGTTTACTGCCTACCCCTCCCAAAACCAAACCCAGCAGGGCAAAGGAAATTATTCTTCCCGCATTGAACATTAAATGAGGCTGGAATTTGGTTAAAATGCTGTCTTTTTTTGAATATAATTCCATCCATTGCTTAGACATCGAAAGGACTATTCCTCCCACTAAAGCAGCGCAGGTAGAAAACCCTGCCAAGATTCCAAAAGCAAAAAAAGCAGGCAAAGCCGACTTGGCGCTAACATTAATCAGGGATGCAAGCCCCAATCTGTTTAAAAACAAAAATCCTCCGATTAAAACAAGGGATATCCCAAAAATTTTCCAATTTTTTTGGGGAGCATCTTTTCTTTTATCTGCCGCAGAAAAATCTGAAAAAACATAACCTTCTTTTGCGAAAATCCTATTTAAATTCTGCAAAGTTGGCCTTTCCCCCCGGTATTCTATCACCGCCCTTCCTTTATGAGCCGATGCGTCCACTGATTCCACAGACCCTATTTCCAACAGCTTCTTTTCGATCAAAATTTCACAGGAAGAGCAGTGCATCCCCTCAACCCTGTAAATATGTTCTTTGATGTTTTCTTTCTTGCCAACCATAATACAAGATATAAAATGAGATATAAAAAATTATTTGTTAAAAAGCTTTGTGACTTTCAATATTTCTGCAACCATTTCTTTTTTCTTTTTTTCCGATTTTCCGGACATGGCATTCATAAAACAGGTATTTAAATGGTTTTCCATCAGCATCTGATGGGCTGATTTAAGCAAACCCAAAGCAGCCAAGTTTTGCTGCATGATATTAATGCAATATTCATCATTTTCGATCATTTTAAGAATCTTTGAAATTAAACTCTGAGCTTTTTTAAAGTTTATTAAAGTTTTTTGTTTTTGTTTTGACATATTATTGAATATTATCAGCTTCGTTTAATTTTTCAATTTCTTCAGCCAGTAAATCGTTTCTCAGACCCATCCTTGGGTCGTCGAGTGTATAGCGGATTATCCCGTCCTTGTCGATGACGAAATAAGTATGCCCAGGATACAATCCCTTCTGCATGGAAGAAGGGAGACTCAAAACATTGTATTTTTGAGAAACGTTTCCCCCGTTGTCAAAAAGAATTTTAGTATCGGAAATGGCAGGGTAGTTTTTTTTCTGCGACTGCCAGCTCTTAGGAGAATCCAAAACAACCGAAAAGGATTCTATTTCATCGGTGTTTAAACGGGGATCTTCGCTTAATTTAATAACCTGATCAAAACAGGCAGGATAACACCTCAGTCCTTCGCTAAAAAATAAAACCACGATTTTCCCTTTCAAGTCGCTCAAAGTGACTTTCTCGTCATTAATATCCGACAACGTAAAATTCGGAGCAATTTGGCCGACAGCCTCCTGAAAACGGATGTTTGACTGACTCTCGTTTCCTTGAGGATTCATTTTTGGCTGTAAAACTAAGATTAAAACCACTATTAAGCCGCCGATTGCCAAAAAAATAAGAAGAGGAATTATATTTTCTTTGCTCATATTTTTTAAAGTTAATTTACTTTATTTTTTACTTGAGATATCGCTTTCTTTACCAAAATAAAGGTCATCAGCAAAAAAAACGAGACAATAATGATCCAGAATCCCGGAATGCTTTCTATAATTCCTGAAACTGAATTTACCACTCTGGCGGCAAATATATTAACAGAAATCTGAAAAGAAGAATCAACCCTCAGTTTCCCCATCATTTCCAGGGCTAAAATCAGAAATCCCATGGAAAGAAACATTGCCGAGGATATTAAGTTAGAAACCGTAAGGATGATTTTTTTCTGGCCAAGGTTGTAACTCACGGTCTTGGTAAAAAAGGAAAATTTCTTTTCAATATTGAACTTGTCTAAGAATAAAGCTATGACGAAAAGAGGTATTACCATTCCCAAAACATAAGATAAAGAATACATTAATCCCCAGAAAGTTGAAGCCGGCAAGACTGAAAGCGCCAAAACCCCAGCAAGGACCGGAGCGCAACAGGTAGTGGCCAGCCCGGAAAGTATGCCCAAGAAAAAAATTGAAGCTGTGCCGTTATTTTTGATTTTAGGGCTGACATGGAAGGGTAGCCTTAAATGGAAACCCAACAGGGTTGATAACCCAAGGAATAAAAGGAATAGAGCCACCGCTAGGAAAATAACCTCGTGAAGCCCGACAAAAAGACTTCCCAAACTTCCAAACCCCAATCCCAGAGGAAGAAATACGATCAATATACCCAAGAAAAAAACAAAGGTCATGAAAAAAACTTTTGTTCTTTGTTTAAAAACGGATGCGAAATAAACAGGCAGAAGGACGGCAATGCAGCAAGGGGCAAAGAGAGCCGCCGCGCCGGCAATAAATGCAATGATCAAAGAAGTGCTTATCAAAAGTGACATAATGATTTCTTAATTTATTATATCGCGCATCCGTTGCCTCCGCCTCCTTGAACCGGTTCAACCTGGGATAAAACCTGGCTGTATCCCGAAGAGCTCGAGAAATCAAACCCCAAAGCTTTTTTAGCATCAACATCCTTCCATTTTATTCCCTGCCCTGCAAAATATTTCGCAATCGTCTGATAAGTATCAGGAAACCAATAAGAATTGACTACTAGGGCAGTGTCATACATTTCCTTTTCATTTGCTCCCTGGAAGGCCATTAATTCCAGAAGCCCAAGCATGGCCATACCATGATTGCAATCTGGAAAATAAGTGGAATTTCCGCAGCAAGGACGATAAATATTTTTACTTACACTTTCGACCAGCGACTCCTGTTCCGGCGTTAATTCCACCAGACGCATTGCGCTGTAATAATTCATCACGGGCCCCTTAGATAAGGTCCAACCTCCAGTAGAAGCAAATTTGCCGGCTCCTCCGAATCTTTCCTCCTGCATTGGGCCTTTTTCCAGAACAGGGCTTTTATTAATCAAACCAAAGGCCCACAAAATATTCAAAAGAAATCCGGAATTCTGAGGAGAAATAACCAGCTTGCCATTGTCTGAACCGTAAAGAAGTTTTTTGGAGGATTCATCTAATCCTCCTCTCTGGGCATAAATTTGCTCCAGCTTGTCCTTATCAATCACACCTGCTTCCACCATTCTTTTGCCCAGATCTCCCCACCTTACCGGCAAAGAGACAGTTTCGGAAAATGTCGGCAAATTCTCGCCTGAAGCAGAATCGTTATTAATTAGACTGCCGTTGTCAGATTTTTGCAAAAACTTGTCTCCGAAAAAAAGACTTAAAATAAAAATTAAAATAATTATCAATATTATGCCCAAAAAAAGATATTGCCGAATGAATTTTTTTAAAATATCTCTGAGCGAAGAATTTTGATCGTCTTTATTGCTCGACTGCTTAATGTCTGATTCTTTTTTATCGAAATCTTTTTGTGAACAGCAATCCATAAATAAAATTTTAAGATTTATCAATTAAACACCCATACCAGGGGTATAGGTATCTTTATGATATCAAAAGAAAAAGCTGTGTCAAGCTTCAAAAAAAGAGGGCTCTCCCCCCCCATTAAGTATTTTGAATTTTAAAAAAGAACTGCGATCATTTTGACCGATCTGTCTTCTGAAACTGCCAGAACCTTTTGTTTTAAAATATCTATCCTGAAAACCTTGATTGTGTTTCCTGTCTTTGCTATAACAATCGGACAGATTGGACTTTTAGAATCGGCTTTCATAAATCCCGCAGGAATCCCCAACCATCCCGGTTGTTTTAAGCCCCCAATAAATTGAAAAATCATGTCCGATTCCTCTGCTGAACCAGGGCTTTTATTTGAGAAATCAGCCAAAAAACTTTCAACCTCTCCAACGGCGACTATGTCGTAGTATTTCTTTTCTGAACCCCGAATCTGAGCTTCAGGAAAAGTCTCCCGCAATAGTCCCATCACGTCTTCGTGGCTTATTCTTTCCACGATCGCCGGTTGATGAACGAAAACCAGGGGTTCCCTCATGGGGAAATGATTCATGAATCCGTACATGATCGCTATCATCAGAACAGCCATTGTAAAATTCATCACCGCTATATGCCGCCAAGACATTTGCGTTCTCCTTTGCTAAATTTTCAAAAAACAAATTGAAACTTTGTTTTCTTCCTTACATTTTCAAATTAACAGAAAAAATGAAGATAATCAATTATATTTAGAGAATAATTCCCCCGCCCAAAAGTTCCTCCCCCTTATAAAACACAACTGATTGACCAGGAGTAACGGCTCTTTGGGCAACCTTAAACCTTAAACTATATACTTTATGCTTTTGATCTTTGTTAATGACGGCTGAGGCTGATTGGCTGCGATAACGGATTTTTGCTTTAACCTCCAGGGGAAGATCGGGTTCCTTGCCTGAAATCCAGTTAACTTCCGTAAACACAAGTTCTTCTCGAAGAAGGTCTTTTTCATTACTGCTGACAATTAAACGGTTTCTTCTAAAATCCTTGTCTATAGCATAATAAGGGCCACCGGAAAGCCCTATTCTTTTTCTTTGGCCCAAAGTATAAAACCAGAGGCCTGAATGTCTGCCCACGGTTTTGCCTTTCCTATCAACAATTTCCCCTGCTTTATTTTTCAGATATTTGGAAAGAAATTCTTCCAAGGTTTTAGGGACAAAGCAAACTTCTTGGGATTTTTTCACACCCTCAAAGGGCAGTTTTAATTTTTCTGCCATTTTTTCAACTTCGCTTCTTAAATAGTTTCCAATTGGAAACAAAACCTTTTCCAATTGTTTTTGGCTTAATGTCCAGAGAAAATAAGACTGATCTTTGTTCCTGTCCTGGCTGCGCAATAAGGAGACTTCATTTTTCTTCCTTTTAATTCTGGCGTAGTGGCCGGTTGCAATAAAATCTGCCTGGAGTTTTATTGCTTTTTCCAAAAGCATTCCGAATTTTATTTCCTTATTGCAGACAACACAAGGATTGGGAGTCGATCCTTTTTTGTAAGTTTTCAAAAAATAATCAACTACTCTCTTTTTGAACTCATTTTTAAAATTCAGCACATAAAAGGGAATTTCTAAAATTGACGCCACCTCCCGAGCCCTTCTTTCAGATTCCGGGGAACAGCACCTGTTGTAATCGCAATCTTTGGCGGAATGATCTTCGTCTGACCAGAATTTCATAAAAACACCCACAACATCAAAACCCTCTTTTTTTAAAAGAGCTGCTGCAACTGAGGAGTCAACTCCTCCCGACATGGCGCAAACAACTTTTCTACCCTTGTTCCTCTCCATGGAATTTCCTTTTAATCTCTCTTTCTACTTTTTCGGCGTGTTCGTGCCTCTTTTGAAGATCAGGAGCAATTTCCTTTCCTTCTTTTTTATAATAATCGTAAATGGCCTCTCCTAAAGCATCTACAGCCAGCATCGAGCAATGCATTTTAATAGCAGGAACATCTCCAAGCTTTTTTACTAAATCTTCTTTAGTGATTTTTAAAGCATTCTCAATTGTTTTTCCCTTAACCATGGTGGTTAAAAGGCTGGTGTTGGCCACAGCAACGGTACAGCCAAAAGTCTCAAACTTCACATCCTTTATCACTTCTCTCTCCTTCTTGTCTTTTGCTATCTTCAAATACAAATGCATAATATCGCCACACTTTATGTTTCCGACTTTGCCCAAACCCGAGGGATTTTTGATCTTCCCCACATTCTGAGGTTTTTTGAAATGCTTCATTATTTCCTTTGAATATAAGTTCATAAATTAATCAAATTTAAAGCTCGTTTTAAATGGTGAAATTTTCCTCAAATTTTCAACTATTTGAGGCAGAACCCTGATAAGATAATTTATCTCGCTTTCCTTACTCCATCTTCCTAGGCTTATTCTTAAGGAACCATGCGCTTCCTGGTGCTTTAAGCCCAAAGCCATCAAAACATGGCTTGGCTCCAAAGTGACTGAGGAACAGGCAGACCCCGTCGAAGCGGCAATACCTTCCAAATCCAACTGCATTACCAGAGACTCTCCTTCAATAAAATCAAACCAAAAATTATTGATATTAGGCAGTTTTTTCTGAGGATGACCATTTAAATGCGAACCTTCAATTTTAAGAAGTCCTTTAATCAGTTTTTGGCTTAAGCGGAACAATCTCAAATTTTCCTTCTTCATGTCTTTTTTTGCTATTCTGACGGCCTCAGCAAAACCCACTATGCCAGGAACATTGGACGTGGAAGATCTTAACCCTGATTCCTGCCCCCCGCCATGCAGAAGAGGTTCTATTTTTATTCCTTTTCTGATATATAAACAGGCGACTCCTTTAGGGCCATAAATCTTGTGTGACGAAGCTGACAGCAAATCAATATTCATTTTATTCACGTCTATGGGAATCTTACCGAAGCTCTGGACTGCGTCTGTGTGGAAAAGAACTCCTTTTTGTCTGCATGCAGCTCCCAATTCCTTCACAGGTTGAATTGTCCCTATTTCATTTGAAGCATGTATCAGGGAAACCAAAATCGTGTCTTTCTTTATTGCGTTTTCCAGATCTCGAGGATTCAAAAGCCCGTATTTGTCCACAGGCAAACGGGTGATTTGATAACCCTGTTTTTCCAGCCATTTGGCAGACTCCCTGACGCAGGGATGCTCAATCTGAGAAATTATAATATGCCTCCCCTTCTCTTTGTTTGCCTGAGCCAATCCTTTCAAAACCGAATTATTGCTTTCAGTAGCTGAACCAGTAAAGATAATCTCTTTAATTTCAGCCCCAATAAAATCGGCTATTTCCTTCCGACTTTTTTCCAAAGCCAATTTGGCTTCCTGGCCAAAACCATGCAAAGACATCGGGTTGCCAAACTTTTCCGAAAAGTATGGCAGCATAGCTTTAATCACCCTTGGATCGACGGGAGAAGTGGCTGCATAATCAAAGTATATTTTTTTCATTGTTTTATTATTTTGCAATTAAATTAGCTAAAGTTATTGAATTCAAGGCTTTTTCAAGAGAATTCTGGATCCTTAGCCAAAATTTCTTGGTCAGGCATTTTTTCGACAAAGGACAATTGCGCTTTCTGCCATTTTTATCGGCAATACAGCTCACTAGTCCTTCTCTTCCTTCCAAAACTCTGACTATCTCTCCTGTTTTAACTTTTGAGGGTGATCTTGCCAAAAAATAACCGCCATGACTTCCTCTTTTTGATTCAATAAGGCCTGATTTTTCAATCCGAGAAACTATCTTTTCCAAATAATCAAAGGGGATTTTTTCAGCTTTTGATATTTCCTTTAAAGAACATGTCTTTTTCTTGTTTTTGGCAAGATAAACCATGGCTCGCAGGCCGTATTGAGTTTTTGTTGATATCCTTATCATAAATTAAAACCGACTATTATTGTCGGTTTTAGTTTATCTTATCCCAAAAACCTTGTCAAATATTTATAGAATAATATCTTAAAATATGCCTAAGCATAAATATTACGACCATGCCAAAACTGCCCAGAACTGCTTTAAAACTATATGCTTTCGGCCCCTTTTACTTTCAAAGACTCGTCAAATTCATATTTCCTTATTCCCGCATAAGGCAATTCCACATTGATTATATTTTCGTCTGAGATATTCTCAATATATTTTATCAGTGCCCTTAAGGAATTGTGGCTGGCTACGACCAAAACATTCTTTCCTTTTTTTAAATCTTCTTTAATATATTTTTTGTAAAACGGCACCACTCTCTTAACCACTTCTTCCAAGCTTTCGCCTCCGGGAGGGGCTGCATTATAGCTTCTCCGCCATAATTTTACTTGTTCTTCGCCATATTTTTCTTTCATTTCGTCCTTGTTTAAGCCCTGGAGTTTTCCGTAATTTCTTTCATTCAATGCTTTATCTGTAAAAACTGGCAAATCTTCCTGGCCAAGATTCTTTAAAACCAAAGAAACCGTCTCCTTATTCCTGATCAAAGGAGAGGTGTAAACTTTATCAATTTTAAAATCAGCTATTTTTTCTGATATTTCCTTTGCGCTCGCAACCCCTTCTTTAGACAAAGGAATATCCGTCCAACCCGTAAAACGGTTTTCCTTGTTCCATTGCGACTTTAAATGCCTTAACAGTATTAATTGCGCCATGTTTTTAATTCCTCTTCAATTTAAACGCTACGCTATAAATTTCGTCAATTCTTCCTCAATTTTCAGCAATCTGTTGTACTTAGTCACCCTCTCTCCTCTGGTTGGAGCCCCGGCCATGATATAGCTCGCGCCCAAACCGCAGGCCAAATCTGAAATAAAATCGTCTTTGGTTTCCCCGCTTCTATGTTTGACAAAAACTTCCCATCCTAAACTTATTGCCTCTTTCCCTGCTTCAATAGCTTCACTTAAAGTGCCTACCTGGTTCGGTTTCAAAACAAGGCCGTTGCACGACCTTTTATCTGCAGCCTCCTTTATTCTGCCGATATTGGTCGTCAGTAAATCATCACCTATTATCGTCACCTTTTCTCTTAAAACGCTTTTTAATTCTTTAAACCCCTCCCAATCGTCCTGATTAAAAGGGTCCTCTATGGCAAAAATAGGATATTTTTTGCAAATTTTAAGATAAAAGTTCTTGAGCTCTTCTGAATTTAAAATTTCTCCTTCAAAGAAATATTTGCCCTTTTGACAGAACCCGCTGGCTGCCACATCAAGAATTATTTTTACTTTATTCTTTATTTTTAACTTTTTTGCCGCTTGAGCTATTATATCTAACGCCTCTTCAGTGTCTTCAATCAAAGGAGAAAACGCTCCTTCCAGGCCCGTATTAGCTGAAGTTCTTCCATATTTTTTTTCTAAAATAGTTCCTAATTTAAAATAAAATTCTGTTGAAATCCTCAATTTTTCCTTAAAAGATTTTGCTTCAGGAACAATCATGAACTCCTGAATTTCCAAATCACCTTTCCCGTGAGAGCCTCCCTCCATAACTAAAATGCAAGGATCAGGCAGAGCCGGCTTCCTGCGCGACAACTCTGAAATCCATTTCCAAAGAGGCTTTTTTTGAACTGATGCGGCGGCGCGGCAAACAGCCAGAGAGGTAGCCAGAAGCGCGTTGGCCCCGAGATTTGATTTATTTTCGGTTCCGTCCAATTTTATTAAAAGATCGTCTATATCTTTCTGCATTGTGACGTCTCTGAATCTCAGCTTCTGAGAAATAAGCGTGTTTACGTTGTTTACCGCTTTCGAAACCCCCATCCCCTGGTATCTTAGTCCTCCATCTCTCAGCTCAAGAGCTTCTCGTTTCCCTTTTGAAGTGCCTGAAGGCACGGAAGCCGTAAAAACTTCTCCTCCGGCCTCAATATCAACTTCAACGGTGGGAATACCTCTTGAATCAAGAATTTCTCTTGCTTTAACGTCCTCAATTTGATATCTTGCGTCATCCATTAAATTAGAATTTATTTTCAGATTCCGAAGAGAAAAAGAATAAAATTAAAACTCCCAAATAAACAAAAATCATGGACACGTCTCCGTACTTTTCCCTTGTTCCAAGCTTCTCTCCAAGGAAAAATTCAAGAAAAACAGTAAAGATGCTTAAAATAAAAAGGAGGGAAAAAGCAAATGCTTTTTTCCTGATATTTATACTGGAAGCTCTGAGCCCTTGCTGCACAAAAATTGTGAAAACAGGAAGTAAAATACCAAGAAGAATAATTGCCCTCAACAGGGTGGGAAAAACAGGATAATGCCAGTTAATGGCTGCCCCCTCCAATGCAGGAGAAAAAGAAGAAAGAGCAGTCCAAAGAGTATTGATTATTCCTAAAATTAAAACTATAAAAAATCCCACCCAGGGCGAAATCTTCGGAAATTTCACCTGGAACAAAAAATGAGCAAGAAAGGCCATGCTTAAGCTTTGCAAAAATGTAGCCTGAATGACCACTCCCTTAAGAAAAATGCTATTGTTTGCAAAAAAAGTGGAACCGATCGTTGTTATCAAGCTGAAAATAAAAAAACACAATCCTACAAACATAAAGTCCCTGGAAAGCGTCGTGCCGACTCTCTTCGTAGTTTTGTATCCCCTATAACCCAGAAAAAGACTGACAATGGTCCCGAATAAAAAAACGAAACTGCTGATAGTGAGACTCATGTTGAAAGTTTTAAATAATTGGAAACTGAAAGAGCGGCCGTAGCTCCCGTCCCAGCCGCAATAACTATTTGTTTGAAAGTAGTGTCGCTGACATCCCCTGCCGCAAAAAGCCCCTGAGTTTTTGTTTGACAAGTCCGCGGATCAGCCACAATCTCATCTCTTTCGTTAAAATCAACCAAATCCTTTACCACTGAAGTAGCCGGCTGTGAACCTATTTCAACAAAAATACCGTCCAATTTTAAAACAGATACTTCTTTGGTGGTATTATCCTCATATGTAACTGACTCAACAAAATCGCCTCCGCGGATTTCCTTCAAAAGAACATTGGTGACTAATTCTATTTTTCCTGTTTCCTTCGCTCTCTGCTGATTTTCCAAATCAGCTTTGACCTGGGCAGAATATTCCATAATGTAAATCTTTCTGGCATATCTGCTCAATGAGTACGCTGCCTCAAAAGCTGAATTTCCCCCGCCTATCACAGCCACTGTCTTGTCTGTAAAAATAGGGCCGTCACAGGTGACGCAGTAGGAAACGCCCTTGCCTATATACTTTTTTTCTCCTGGAATTTCCAAAGGTCTCGGGTCTGACCCCGAAGCAATAATCACAGCCCTGGATTTCTGCTCCTCCCTGTCTCTGGTTGTGACAGAAAATGTATTTCCTGTCTTTTTAACCTTGCTTACGCTTTCCATTTTTATCTTTATATCATTCTTTTTCAGGTGTTTTTCGAATTTTTGGATTAATTCCATTCCCGATATTTCCCCCATGCCCGGATAATTTTCGATATTAACTGCTTTCTTGGCCATCTGACCACCGAAGTTTTTGGTTATCAAAAGAGTGTCCAGTTTCTGCCTGGCAGCATAAATTCCCGCTGAAACTCCCGCAGGTCCGCCGCCGATTATTATGAGGTCATATATTTTCATTGTCTCGCTTTGATGCTTACGCTGTAAATTCATTTCACTCATTTTAACATATGCAAAAAAGAAGAAAAAGAGCAGTTATTCACTGCTCTCTGTGTCGATCTGCTTAATTTTCGGAAATGTTTTTCCTTAGAAAAGCCGGAGTCTCCCACAACTTCTCTTTCTCCAAAATCCCCTTTTCCATTTCCTCCATCTCTTTCTTTAATTGCAATCCATTTTTTCTCTCGGCAATTTCTTCGTTTTTTGTTTCCTCTTTCTCTCCTGCCGCCACCTTCTCGTCCTGAACTGTTGCAGCTTCTATTTTTATTTTCTTTATCTCGCTTTTTTCTTCCCTGCTGCCTGGTTTTACTGCCTTCTTTTTTGATATTTTTTTCTTTACAGGTGAATTAGAACGTTCCTCTCTTTTCTGTCTGACAATCTTTTTTGGGGGCTTGTTTTTTGGTTCCGCCGGCTTTTCTGGCCCTGCAGAAAAATTCTTCATTCCGCATCCTGTAGCCAAGACAGTGGTTTTAATGACGTTTGAATATTTTGATCCCTGGGAAATTCCAAAGATTATTTTTGCCTCCGGGCTTGCCAGTCCGGATATTGTGTTCGATATTTCACCGACTTCGGTCAAGGATAATTTCTTTTCTCCAGCAATATTAAACAGAACTCCCTTCGCCCCTCTTATGCTGTAAGGATAAAGAGGAGAATTCAAAACTTTATTCATTAATTCCTTTGCTCCCCCGTTTTTCCTTGGGATTTCTGCAGTATTCAAATAGGCTAGTTTCCCCGACCCCTCCAGAATCGCTTTCAGATCGGCAAAATCAATATTGATTAAACCTGGCTCATAAATTGTTTCTATTAAACCCTTCAAGCTTTCAGCCAGCTGCTCGTTTATTGCAGACAAGGCCTCTTTTAAAGGAGTGTTTTTATCTATCATTTGAAAAATTCCTTCGTTGGGAATCAGAGTTAATACATTCAAGTAATTTTTAACCCTCCTTAAGGCCTCCTTGGCGGTTTCCATTTTCTTTTCACCTTCGAATTTTAAAGGAAGGGTAAAAATTCCGTAAGTAAGGTTTCCCAACGATTGCGAAATCTTGGCAAAAACAGGAGCCGCCCCCGATCCCGACCCTCCTCCAAGGCAGGCAATTATTATGCATAGATCCTGTCCTTCCAAAAGCTTGGTAATTCTTTCTTTATCGGCTAATGCCGCTTCTTTGCCCAAATCAGCTGACATTCCTGTTCCCAGACCGTGAGTCAAACTCTGGCCGAATTGAAAAGCAGAAACTTTTTTAGAAATCCCCCTCAACGCTTTAATATCCGTATTGGCTGCGACAAAACTGGCCTTTGGCATCCCAGCCGCAATTTCAGAGACAATGGTGCCGGCACCTCCCCCAACGCCAATAACCCGGATTTTAATTTTTTTTATACTCTCCAGGCCTGTTTTCAACATCGGGACAACAGTTTTTTCTTTTAGAGATGTTTTTTTAGTTGACTTCTTTGCCTTCTTTTTCATTAAATTTTCTCAGGAGATTAAATGGAGATTGTTTTAGTATATAATTTTAGCCTCTCTGAGTCAATCGAGTAATCCACTACTGTATTTTGACTATTTTGTAGTTTTTTTCTCCCCCGGGACTGTTGAATTTTATCTTTTCTCCCTTTTTCCTATTCAAAAGCGCTTCACCTAAGGGAGATTTAAAAGATATCTTTCCACTCAAGACGTCTGCTTCTTCGGGGCCCACGATCTGAAAACTCTCCTTTCCGTCTGCAGAATCAAGAAATACCCAGGAACCAATTTGAATATTGTCGTTTCCTTTTTTGCTGATCACTTGGGCTTGGGCGACAATATCGCTCAATTCCTTTATTCTTCCTTCAACAAACCCCTGGTCTTCTTTTGCCTGGTGGTATCCCGCATTTTCTTTAAGGTCTCCCTGGGAAGCGGTATGCCTTATCCTTTCAGACACTTCCTTCCTTTTGACGTTCTTTAAATAATCTAGCTCCTTCTTTAATTTTTCCAACCCCTCAAGGGTCAAATACTTTGCCATAGATTAAATGATTATATCAAAACGGAGTTTTGATTCAACCAGAGTTATATCAAAACAAGGTTTTGATTCAAATTCATTCAGTTAATTATTAATAAAAAAAAGCCCTTTAGAAAAAGAGGAGGGGCTTTGTTTTGTTTAAACCACGCCGAAGCGGGCAGCCATGTCAGAGAGATACTTTTCTCTGTCGCCGAAATAAGGAGCTTTCTGGAGGGCTATTTCCGGATAATCTTTGGGCCTGCGGGCGCGAGCGTAAAGCAGCCCCCAGGTTTGCGTTCTTTCTTGCCTAGTCAAAGATTTGCAACCAGGTTTGTCAATAACCTCTATTACCATACGTTACCTCCTTAAGGCGTATTCATATAAATGAACTGGTTTGGTTAAAAGATTATAACTGAATCAAAAAAGCAAAGCAAGAGCCAAACAAAAATCCCGCCTTCAGCGGGATTCTGTTTTGAAGTTAAACTAGGTTTCAGCTATTATTTCTTTCTTTTTTGAAAAAAAGAAAATGTAGATTATTTCCAGAACAGCCATGGTATTTAATATAAGGATTGCTATGAACCATTTTTTATCGGTGTTTTTAGCTGCTCTCCAGAGAGCCACTCCCTTCCATGGAAGCGTCCATGCGATTAACAAAAACATCGTCCACGGATTTTCGATTAAATACTGTTCCATACCCTGAGATTATCTTTAATTGTAATCTTTAATATATTATATTTTATTAAGAACCTTGTCTTTTGGCAAGAACCTTGATCCTGCGGGATTAAGATCCGTGCTTAATTTCAATCACATCTCCATCCTGAACGACGTATTCTTTTCCCTCGGTTCTGATTAATGCTTTCTCGCGGGCCTCAGCGAACCCGCCCGCTTCGAATAAATCTTTCCAATTAACTACCTCGGCTCTAATAAAATTCTTTTCAAAATCACTATGAATAGCCCCTCCGGCTTTGGGAGCCATGTCCCCTTTCTTTATAGTCCAGGCCCTGGTTTCGTCTGGCCCGGTAGTCAGAAAGGTGATCAGTCCTAAAGTTTCGTAAGCTTTTTTAATTAAAATATCTAATTCTGATTCAATTGGAAGCCCTAGAGACTGGCGGTCCTCTCTGGACAAATCGGCTGCTTCAAATTCTGTCATGATGTCAACTATCAAATATGGCCAATTGTTCTTTTTGAATTCATTGGTGATCTCTTCTTTGACTTCCGCATCTTCTCCATTCAATAAATACAATCTGGGCTTGCATGTTAAAAGCTGATATTGGAAAATAATCTCTTTTTCATCGTCATTAAAAACCTGCTCAGAAAGAATTTTCCCTTTTTCAAGCAAATCCTTTATCTTTTTTAAAATTTCCAGTTCTTTGACTGCCTCTTTTTTCCCTGCCCTTGCATCACCCTCCACCCCGTTGATTCTTTTATCTACTGTTTCCATATCCTTTAAAATGAGCTCTGTGTCCAGAATTTCTTTTTCAGCTAAAGGATTGATTGCAGACTGGGTATTTATAATGTCTGAATTGGCAAAAGCCCTCAGAACATAGACTACGGCATCGGTTTCCCTGATGTTGGCCAAGAATTTATTTCCCAATCCTTCCCCTTCGCTGGCTCCTTTCACCAGGCCGGCAATATCATAAAATTCGATGGTGGTATATATTTTCTTTGCCGATTTAGTTAATTCAGCCAGCTTGTCCACTCTTTCGTCGGGAACAGCAACAACCCCGACATTGGGGTTAATTGTGCAGAAAGGGTAATTGGCTATATCCACCTGTTTTTTTGTAATTGTCTGGAACAGAGTCGATTTGCCGACATTTGGCAAACCAACGATTCCTATTGAAAGTGACATAGTGATAATATAACAAAAAAGACGGCTTCAGTGAAGAAGCCGTACGAAATACTAGATTTTAGAAATGAACTTAAAAGAAGTCCGATACCAGGAGCGAAGGACCCTTCCTTTCATTCTCTGTCAGTTCTATATGGGACGCCGCGTCTTTTCTCTTTAGATGATGCACTAATCTCATCAAGCCGTTATTGGCCCGGTTCAGTTTGGAGTTATCAACCTGATCTATGTCGCCAGCAAGGACGACTTTTGAACCCTCTCCAGCGCGCGAGACCAAGGTCTTTACTTTTTGAGAATCCAGGTTTTGAGCTTCGTCGATGAAGACGAACCCCCTTACACTGCGGCCCCGGGCGTGGGCTATGGCGCCGAATTTGAACCAGCTATCATTTCCGCAAGCTTCTTCCATGCTGTGGCAGCCTGTCGCCAAGAGAAGATTATCATCGATCGAGTCCTTCCAGGGAGCGAGCTTTTGCTGAAGATCTCCCGGCAGAGTGCCTGGATCCTTGCCGATGGAAACCAGGGGCTTGTAGAATATGACTTCATCATATTTTTCCCGTTGGTGATAAGCTGCGGCCATGATCAGTAAAGACTTACCGGTGCCTGCCGGCCCCACCACCGTGATAGTGTTTATGGAATCATCCATTAGAGCGTAACAGAGCAGTTCTTGCCGGTAGTTGACTGGCGACGGGCTGAA
This sequence comes from Minisyncoccota bacterium, assembly GCA_028712445.1. Lineage (GTDB taxonomy): Bacteria > Patescibacteriota > Minisyncoccia > Minisyncoccales > RBG-13-42-11 > JAQTPY01. The sequence continues at coordinate 41,586 of JAQTPY010000005.1, forward strand.
CATGTCTCTCTTATCTTTTTTGCTGAGCTTGGGAACTAGTCTGAATAGGCCCTCCCGCCTCTTGTAGATCACCGTTTGTTCTGCTCCGTTGGCATATAGGAGTTTGATGAACTGATTAGGGAATATTTCGTCCATCCGGATCGATTCTGACAAGCTAGTGACGGGAAGAAACCCTCTTTGGCAGAGTTCGGTTATTGTGGCGTTCTCTAATCCCGCAACCTTCGCCTCCGAATATCCAGAAAAAGGCTGGCTCCTGTAGTCTTGGGACGGTATTTCGACGGAATCGGCCACGGCTCTCATGTGCAGATCTCTGCTGATAAGAAGTACTTCTTTCCTGCCCGCCTCCGATAACAGTCTGTGAGCGGTCAGAAGAATCTTGTTGTCTTTGGTTTCTTCCAGTTCCGGCCATTTCTCCTGAACTCTGAACCCATCTCTTTCAACCCGAATAAATCCTTTCTCAGGAGCCAACTGCACTCCGTGCCCCAGCACAGGCTCTCCTCTTTTTTCATCACGCAAGCTATCTAATAGTCTGACGGCGCTCCTAGCGCCGACGCCCGTCTCGCCACTGTCGGATTTATGTTTGTCCAATTCTTCCAAAACGCAGAGAGGTATCACCACCAAATTAGTGGCATCCTTCGCAAGTTTTAGAATGGCGTCCGGGTCGTACAGCAGAACGCTACTGTCTACGACGAAAATCTTGACGCAACCTTCCACGCTGGCATGACCATTGTCTTCCTTCATAAATCTCTCCTTCGCAGATATTTTGTTTTCAAGAGAGCATTTCCCCCTCTTGTTTAAGCCATTCTATATGAATTAAAAAATAAAACAAGTTTGTTGCTCTGCAATAAAACAAGTTGGGATGTGCTTAGCCCGACCCCGCACATCCCTATCTTTGAGCTTGATCGCAGATGTCTTTAAAATCACAGAAACTGCACTGCCATCCGGGAGTTGCTTTAAAATCGCTATTCTTTATTCTTTCTATTTCTGAAATTATTTTTTCTTTCAATTCATCCTTCTCTTTGCCTGAGCCCAGGAAAACAGCTTTCTTATCCTTTTCAACATAATGATAAATGAGTTTCTCCGGTTCCAATCCCATTACTTCCTCAGAGGCTATCTGGTAAATCAAAAGCTGCTCTTTGTCTTCTATGTCCAATTTTTCTTTGGCTCTGCCTGTCTTGTAATCAATAATGGCTACCCCTTTTTCGGTCTCGTCAATCCTATCTATGACACCGAATAAAGTATGCCCCCCTATCTTTAAATTAAAGGGGATCTCCAGGGCCAAATTATCCTCTATTTCCAAAATCTTGGGAGGATTCTTTAAAAAATCGTCGTAGAAATCTTTAATTATATCTTTTCCAAGTTTAAAATAATCTTCTTTCTGTTTTTTGGATTCATACCATTCATCAATCCAATTTTTTTCGTAAATTTTTAACAAATCTTTCAGCTTCAGATTGTCATTCTTTGTTTTTCTAGCAAGCAGGTTGTCTACGTCTATCGTCGGCTCCTCTTTGAAACCAAAAAGATTACTCTGGCCCACGCCGCTTCCCTCATTGGCATATCTTAAAAAATCATGGAGCGTAGCATGGATCGTTTTACCGAAAGAAAAGACGGCTTTTCCCTTAATGGGAACTCTCAGAATAAAAGCAAATTTATACTGTTGAGGGCATTTCTCAAAAGCTGCCAACTGGGAATAAGAAAAATGCTTAGGAAGATAGTTATTTTCGATTTTTAATTTATGGTTTGCAGTTTTTAGTTTCTCGGTCATTAATCCATTCTCTGTTTTTAATTTACGGTTTATGGTTTCAGGTTCGTCTTTGTATCCCATTTCAATCAAAAAACGGGAAAGTTTCTTTTTCCTCAATCCTCCGTAATCCTCGGCTGAAGTGAAATAAAGCTCTTTTTTAGCCCTGGTGATACCCACATAACAAAGTCTTCTTTCCTCCTGCAAATGAACGTCTCCTTTGGGCTTAATATCTTTTATCATTTCTTCCGGCAGCTCGATTAACTCCCCTCTTTCTGAGGTCGGAAATCTTTTATCTACCATGTTGGCTAAAAACACATATTTAAATTCCAGACCCTTGGCTCCGTGTATCGTCATTATTTTTATTAAATCGGGACCTTGTTCGGGGTCAAATTGGAGTTTTCCCTGTTCTCCTGAATCTATTTCGAGACTTATTTCCCTCATGAAGTTATTTAAAGTAGGTTCTATGGTGGACTCCTCAAAACTTTTTACCCTTTTATAAAACTGGTTTAGAAGATCTATCTGCTCTTTTTCATCTTTTTCCACCAAATGCTTCAAATACCCTGAATCTTCCAGAAAAGCAACCAGTATTTCTGAAACCTGTTTTACTCTTGCCAAAAGACTGTGCTTTTTTATCAAGCTTAAAATCAAAGAAATCTTATTCTGACCCTCCTGGGACAAGCCATAAATCAAGGGCATTTCTTCTAAAGCTTCGTAAAGAGATTTTGTCCTTTTGTGGCTGTGCTGAGTGACCTTCATTATGTCCTGCGAAGAAATCTCCCAGAAAGGCATATTTAAAATCCTGAAAACAGCCGGACTTTCATGGTAATTGTCCAGAAGCTTAAAGTAAGAAATTATGTCCAGAACCACGGCTTTTGAATAAAGCCCTCTTGAGGCCAGGAACTGATAAGGCAAACCTACTCTTTCTAAAGCTTTAATAAAAGGATTGGCAGCGTCATTTGACCTGACCAGAATTGCAAAATCATTATAAGTAGCTTCCTTGTCTTTTTTTAGGATCTCTAAAATCTTCTTTATTGTCTTTGAAATCTCCTCATCTAAAGTCTTTTCATGGATGTGCTCGATTAGCCCTTCTCCGCCGTTTTCTGAAACAAGCTTTTTGCTTATTTTATTTACGCATTCAAGGCGGTCAGGATCATTGGCTTTAATAAACTTGTAAGCTAAATCCAGAATATTCTGGCAGGATCTGTAGTTTTTTACCAAAGACACCTGCTTAGCTTCAGGAAAATCATTCTTAAACTGCACTATATTTGTAAAAGATGCGCCCCTAAACCTATAGACTGCCTGGTCATCGTCAGCGCACACAGTAAGATTGTTACCCGGAGCCGCCAAGACTTTAATGAGCTCGTACTGAGCCCAGTTTGTATCCTGGAATTCATCAACCAAAATGTATTTGAATTTCTCTCTATATTTTTTCAAAATCAAGGGGCGTTTCTGAAATAATTTCAGACAATAGTTTATCAAGTCTCCGAAATCTAAAGAACTGTTTTCCAAAAGCAAACGCTGATAAACATGATAGGCCTGAGCCACTTCCTTTATTCTTTCTGACTCATCTTCTTCCGGCAAATCGTCTCTTGTCTTTAATTTCTCTGCGAATTCAATATAGTCTTCAGGATAAATGGCCTGATCCTTGCAGTGGGAAAAATGGGAAATTAAAGCTTGGATGAATTTTGTCGGATTTCCCAAGGGTTTATAATAGTCCAATTCAAATTTGTCCAAATTTCTGTAAACCAGAAGCCAGCCTGAAGTATTGTCTAGAATCTTAAAATCAGCAGGCAAACCGATGTCCAAGGCGTGGTCCCTTAAAACTCTTTCACAAAAAGAATGAAAGGTTGAAACCCAAAGATCCACATAGCCGTAAGGAAGAAGCATGTCCACCCTTTCCTCCATTTCAGCAGCCGCCTTCTCAGTGAAAGTGACAGCCAATATTTCTTCGGGCTTCGCTTTCTGCTTCTCGATCAAATGAACTATCCTTTGAGTAATTACCGTAGTTTTCCCTGTCCCGGCGCCAGCCACAATTAAAAGCGGTCCTTTGCCATGGATTACCGCTTTTTTCTGCTCTTCGTTAAGTTTTAACAAGTCCAAAGTCATTATCTTATTGTACTTTTAGTAGCAAAAGCTAGCAAGTAAATAAAAACTGTATAAAATATGCCAACAAAGTCAAATCCTCCCTTAAATCTCATTGAAATAACTACCCTAATCAAAAACTCCCCTTAGGGGAGCTTCGACAAACCGTTTACTATTTCAATTTAAAGACTCTTTCTTTTATTTTTTTGATCTTGACTGGATCTTCAAGGAATTCTCCTCTAAGTTTATACAAGAACGGCACCACTCCGCAACTTTTGCACTTTCCCCAGGCGCACTTTCCTTTCTTTTGATAGAGCGTCTGGCAAAGCTTGATTTCTTTCTTAAAAAAATCTTCTTTGATAATTTTTTTTAATTGAATTTTAGTGTCTAATTTATTTTTCATTTAATTTACTCAAATCTCCATTAATGATTAAGGGCTTTACGCCTAAAATTTCCTCTTTGTAAGATAATTCAGGCACCTCATTCAGAATATATATCTTCTTTTTCAGATAAAAAGCAAGGCCCATTTCCATCAAGGTATTCCCGCCAATATATCCCTTGACTCCTTTCTTGTCATAATTCAAAACCAATATGGCATCCGACCAGGCGACTTTATTAAAATGTTCAAGAATAGCTTCTGCTTTCCTGTCCCAAACCCACTTTTCATCATTGGCTGCCGACTTTCGTATCTTATAATATTCCTCCACTGGAATTAAATTACCCTCCCCATCTTTTAATTCAAGTGGCCATATTTTTACTTCGTGCCCCAATAATTCCATTTTCTTTTTTACAGAATTTATTTCACTTTGGAAGGCAATGCTGCCGCAGATTGTTATTTTCATAATTTGAACTTAACAAATAAAAAAGATAAGGTCTATACCTTATCCTATAATATCCCACTTCTTCAGCATTTCAACCACTTCTTCTAAGGGAATCCCTCTTAATATATTGTTGTAGCTTCCCTCTATTCCCTTAATGAAAGATGATCCAATGCCCTTGAGAGGGTCATAACCCTGGGCGTAAGTCTTGAAGGCAGGATCCTGATCAAGATACTTATTTATTTCTTCTCTGGATATATTTCTCATTCTTACTGCATTCTCAACGACCGATGACTGCGTCCTGTTTATAGTAGTTACCCTAGTAGCAGCGGTATAGATCATGTGGATTCCAGTAAAGAAGCTATAACAATTGCCCGAAAGAATGGTCAATCTTTCAAAAGCATCTTCTCTAGACTTTGGTTTTTCCAGAATTTTACCCTGAAAACACCCTACCGAATCCATGCCGATCACGACAACCTCTTCTTTCTGATTTTGAGCCACTGATTCAGCTTTCAGTCTAGAAAGATCCCTTACAAGTCCGCGAGGATCTTTTCTTTCAACCTGAGACTCATCCACGTTGCTCCCCTCAACAACAAAAGGGATTCCTAAAAATTTAAACGCCTCGATGCGGTATGGCGAAGTTGTGGCTAGAATTATTTTCATTTTTAACCCTCCTTAAACTATTCTTAGTTTATTATAATTTGCCTTAAAGTCAATCGCTTTTATTTAAACAAAAACCTGTGATTATGGCAATTATTACAAAGTATCCAATATTCAGATACCAATCATCTATTCTTAAGGAAGAGAAACGATTGAATAAAAGAGGAATCCAGCTTGAACTTCCCCAAACGTGACCCAGGAAGAAAGTAATATAGACTATGATGCTCAAGGGTTTTTTAAGATTTGAAACAAAGAACAAAACAAAAAGAATGTATATTATCAAAAATCCGACAAAAGAAACCGGGTGGAGAGAAAGGAAAAACTTTCCCAAAGGGCCTGCTTCGTTGAAAAATTCGTAATTCTGCCAATAGCCCTTGGGTTGGCCAACCAAAGTGAAAACCAAATCCAGAATCATTACTAAGATTAAGGGCAATAAGGCCAAAAAACGAGTTTTGGAAAATGGATTATTGATTTTCATTTGACAATGCTTCCTGGCGGAACCTCTTCCTGGGGCACCAATAAAATGGGCCTTCCTTCTACGCTGACAGCCATAATCATTCCCGAGCTCTCCACTCCTCTCAGAATCCTTGGTTCAAGATTAACCACAAAGGGAAATTCCTTTCCAACCACAGATTCCGGAGTAAAATATTCTGCAATACCAGACACAATCTGTCTTTTTTCCTCCCCGAAATCAACCTCAAACTTTAAAAGCTTGTCTGAACCCTCGATCTTTTCAGCCGACAATATCTTGCCTATCCTCATATCCAATTTTTTGAAATCTTCAAAACTGATCATTTTGATATCTTATCAAACTTAACAATAAATAAAAACTGCTTCAAAGAATTTTATTCTTCGCAAGGGATCTTAATAAGCTCTGCTTTGTAATACAAATCCTCTCCTTCTGTCAATAAAATCCCTGTGTCTGAAGCAGAAACGATTCTGTTCAGCCAGCTCCCGGTATTGGCCACCCTGCTTCCGTAATCAATTCCCGGCAAATGAGAATGCCCCATTATCGCCCAGTCACCGTTTTTGGCCCCTATCGCCTTTTTGACAATCTTTTCATAAAGAAGGCTTATTCCAAATCTGTTTATCAAATAAGGTATCCCTCCGTCTTTGGCAAGATAATCTCCGTGCAAGACATAAAAAGACTGATTATTTTTTGCGTTTAACCTGAGAATTCCTTTGACGATATTTATCTCTTCTTTTCCGTTTTTCATTTCTTCTTTTTCTTTTTTAAACATCGGGTCATGATCATGCAAAGAAAGGACATAAAAAAATCTATTGGTTTTCCCGTCACGGATCCCTAACATTTCTTTAACTGTATTTATAAGCTTATCGCTCAATTCCGTATTTTGCTTCATATCGAAAAGATCACCGCCAATCACAAGGTTTCCAATATCGTTTTTATCAAGAAATTCGCCTATGCAAGAAAGGTCCCGTTTATTATTTTCCAAATGCAAATCTGAAACTATTAATACCTTTTCGCCCTCTATGGAGAATTCCTGAAAGGGAACTTCCCGCTTCAAGAAAAAAGGAAAAAAGTAAAAGGCAGGAAGCGCAATCAAAATTGAAATTGCGAAAAAGAAAATTTTTGGATGCCTTATTTTCTTGGCATTCAGCATATTAACCATTATATCATTAAAAAAAGACCCGCCCATCGCAACAATGCAATGAACGGGTATAGTTTAAACTTTTTCT
>JAQTPY010000024.1 GCA_028712445.1 Minisyncoccota bacterium
GCTGATAGTGATAATAGGTCTTTGTTTCTTCGCTTGGTGGATTTTAAAGAAAATCAAAAACCATGAGTAACTTAGTTCTGTACCGTAAATACAGGCCGCAGTCCTTTGCCGAGGTTATTGGCCAGGAGCATGTGGTCAGAACCTTGAGCAATGCCTTGTCTCAGGAAATACTTTCCCATGCCTATTTGTTTTCCGGGCCCAGAGGGTCGGGAAAGACCACCATTGCCCGGCTTTTTGCCAAGGCCTTGAATTGCCAGAAAAGAAAAAAAGGCCAGTTTGAACCCTGCAATAACTGTGATTCCTGCAACGAAATAAAAGAAAATCGGTCAATGGATTTGATTGAGATTGATGCCGCTTCCCATCGGGGAATTGATGAAATGAAAGAATTGATCGAAGGCATAAAGTTCGCTCCAGTCAAAGCAAAATACAAAGTATTCATCATCGACGAAAGTCACCAGTTGACCAAGGAGGCGGCCAATGCGCTTCTAAAAACCTTGGAGGAGCCGCCTTCGCACGCAGTATTCATTTTGGCGACCACCGAAATCCACAAAATGATTTCCACCATTGTTTCCCGCTGTCAGAGATTTGATTTCAGAAAACTGACGATAGAGGAGATCATCAAGCGGCTGGAAATACTGGCAAAAAAAGAGAAGGTGAAAATCGAGAAGCCAGCTTTGGAATTGATAGCCGTTAATGCCAGCGGAGCGTTAAGGGACGCTGAAAGCTTGCTGGGCCAGGTTTTGTCTTTTGGCGGAGCCAGCGTTGATGGAGTGATTACCGCCCGGGAAATTAAGGACTTGCTGGGTTTGGTTGAAACCGCTTTGGTCAGCCAATTTTGCGATTATTTGATTCAGAAGGATGCGGCCAAGGCCGTCAGTTATTTGAATGAAATAGGGGAAAGGGGTTTGGATTTTCAGGAATTCGCCAAGGCTTTGATTAATTATTTAAGGCAGGCCTTGATATTGAAGGTAGCGGGCTTGGAATTATCTAATCCCATCATCACCGGCTTGACTGCCGAGGAATTGGAAAAACTTAAGGCCCAGGCCGCTGCCTTGAAAGAAGAGGAGATAAGACGATTCTTGAATTTGTTTTTGGATGCGGAAAACAAAATAAAATTCTCTCCAATAACCCAGTTGCCTCTGGAACTGGCCATCGTCGAGGGGCTCGCCATTCAAGAATAGCGCTTTTCTTTATCGAACAACAATGGTATAATTATGGAAGAATTAACCGTTGTTCGAAATGATTCCGAAATTGAAAGAAAAAGAAAAAGCAATTACTCTAAGAAAGAGTGGTTTTTCGCTTTCCGAAATTATAAAAGAGGTTCCCGTTGCAAAATCAACTCTTTCTTTGTGGTTAAAAAGCGTGGGTTTAAGCAAGGCGCAAAAACAAAGATTGACAGAGAAGAAATTATGTGCCATGAAAAGAGGGTGGGAAGCGCGCCATCAACAAAAATTAACCATAATCAAGGAGATTAAAGATAGGGCAAAATTGGACATAGATCATATTTCCAAACGGGAACTGTGGATGATGGGGATTATGCTGTACTGGGCGGAAGGGTCTAAAGAAAGAGGAAAAGCAACAGGAATAAAATTTAGCAATTCCGATCCTTTAATGATAAAATTATTTCTGGAGTGGTTGAAGTTGTTTTGCGGAGTAAAAACTGCCGATATTTATTTTGAAATCTATTTGCATGAAACAGCGACAGAAAGAAAGGAAACTGTAAAAAATTTTTGGGTGAAAAAAACAAATTTTCCCTTGGATCATTTTAGAGAAATTATTTGGAAAAAGCATAAAGTTAATACAAAAAGAAAAAACATTGGCGATGCTTATGTCGGCCAATTAAGAGTTTGCGTTAAAAGAAGTGCTAACTTAAATAGAAAAATTGCTGGGTGGATAGAAGGAATATGTTTAAATTGCCGGGTCGTCTAATGGTAGGACTACAGGCTTTGGACCTGTGTATTCTAGGTTCGACTCCTAGCCCGGCAGCAGTCTTGTGCACAGTTCGAGATATTGAGACACATCAAACAAAATGCAATTCGTTAATTCAAAGAACGAAGCATACATGGAGCAACTATGTAGAATAAGAAGACTTTATGGTATTCTTGGAAATTTTGATTTTTCGATAAATAACATTTCCGAAAATAATTTGACTAGAGTAGATATGCTTCTTTGTTTTTTTACCAATTGTTATCATTTAAGAGATTGGCTAAAAGAATCAGGCATTATAGAAAATAAAAAACTAAATAATTTTATAGAAAAATCTTACGAATTAAGCATTTGTCGCAATATTTGTTTGGGCGCAAAACATCTAAACGTCAAAAAGCCGAGTAATCCTCAGATGTATAAAGGGGTTAATACCCCAATCGGAATATCTTTTGATTGTTGGGAGAATAGGGAAAAGTTAACCGTGAGTGTTGATGGTCGTGAGATTGATTGTATCGATTTGGCAGAAAAATGTCTTGACCAATGGGAAGATTTTATTAAAAAAAATGTAAAATAGAGGGTTTTATTAAAGATGAATACAAAATAAATAGTATTGAAGACGCTATAATAGAATTAGAAAAACTGAAGGATGGTCTCCTAGAGTTTATTTGCAAAATCACGGAAAGCATTAAATAAATTTTGTAGCACGTCAACTGACGATGGTATAAAATCCGACCGAAGAAGAGGAAATGATGATCGAGATTATTCGTATTTCTAAATTGTTTTTATTTCTCAATATAAAGTTTTTTCTCCTTCATTGTTATTTTGTTCTTAATCGAGTTCATATGCCAAACGTCGATTTTAATTTTTTAGAAACCCAGGCGGAAATTGCCAGGAAG
>JAQTPY010000006.1 GCA_028712445.1 Minisyncoccota bacterium
GATCGATTAAATCTTTTAACATTTTTACTTCATGTCTATTATACTCTGCCTATTTTTTTCTGCAACCAATCTTTTAAAACCAAAGCTCCCCTTCCGGGGAGCTTAAATAACATACGCTATCTTTTTGCCCACTGTGGAGCCCTTCTTGCTCTTTTTAGACCAAATTTCTTTCTTTCCCTCATGCGAGGATCTCTGGTTAAATATCCTGTTTTCTTTAGCTTCTGCCTTAATTCAGGATCAAAAGTAATGATAGCATTGGAAACTCCATGTCTGACAGCTTCAGCTTGCGAATGAATCCCTCCGCCTTTTACTTTTACCGAAAGACCGAAAGTGCCCATTATTCCTGCGGCTTCCAGAGGAGAAACGATAATTTTCTGTAATTCATTCGTTGGAAAATACTTTTCTAAATCCTTTTCATTAACAGTGAATGTTTTTTCTGCCTGAAGAAGTCTAACTCTCGCCTGAGAAGTCTTTCTTCTTCCTATTCCCTCAAAAAATTTATCTTTCTTTAAGACAGCTTTGGGTTTTCTAATCTCTTTTTTAATTGTGGTTTTAACGGTGCTTGTTCTTGGCATAATATTATTCAAATTTCAATCTTTTTATTTGTTGCACTCTTAAAGTATTTTTAGGAAGCATCCCATAAACAGCTTTCTTTAAAACCTCTGTGGGCCTGGCGGCAAAAAGCCTCTTTAAAGGAACTTCTTTTAATCCTCCCAGATAACCTGAATAATGATAATATTTTTTCTGCTCAATCTTCTTGCCTGTAAATTTAACTTTATCAGCATTTTTAACGATGACAAAATCTCCCATGTCTTTATAGCTGACAAAATCGGATTTGCTTTTTCCTCTCAACAGGGCGGCTATTTCTACTGCCAGTCTTCCTAAAACCCTGCCGGAAGCGTCAATTGTATGCGTTTGTCTTTCCATAATTAGTTCTAGATTGTATGTTTATTCATTGGCGAATCAAGATTCTCTTACTTCACAAGTTCGATGATCGCCATTCTGGCACCGTCAGATTTGCGGGGACCTAATTTGAAAATCCTGGTATATCCTCCCTTTCTATCCTTATATCTGGGCGCTATCTCTTCAATCAATCTCTTGGATATGGACGGTGTGAAAAATTTAGCCAAAATCCTTCTAGCGGGGATATCTCCTTTTTTAGCTCTGCTGATTTTCTTTTCAACATAAGTGGCAAGCTCTTTGGCTTTCGCTTCGGTTGTTTTAATTTTTTCTTTCAAAATTAAAGCTGAAGCAAGAAGCTTCAAAAGAGCTTTTCTCTGATCTGAACTTAAACCTAATTGTCTTCCTTTTTTTCTCTTTCTCATAATATAACTGATTCAAAAACTACTTCTTCTTTTTGGCGGGAGCCGCTTTTTTTACGACTGATTTCTTTGCCGGTTTCTTTTCTGCTTTCTTTTCGGTTTTCTTTGGTTCCTTCTTAACTGGAACCGCGACTTCCTTGGGGAATGTCTGGGAAAGCAGATCGAAGTGCTTCAATAAAGTTTCCGATGCCTGGGCAAAAGCGTTTTCAGGCTCAATCACTCCATCGGTTTCAATTTCCAAAAAAAGTCGGTCAAAATCCGTTCTCTCTCCTACCCTCATGTTCTCCACTCTGTAATTTACTCTTTTTACAGGTGTGAAAATTGAGTCCAACATAATTGATCCTATTTCTGATTTTTCTTTGTTTCGTGCTTCCCTGGGAAGATACCCTATCCCCTTCTCAATAACTATTTCCATTTCCAATTCAGATGTTTTGGAAGTTAGGGTAGCAATATGAGCCTCTTTGTTGGTCAGCTCCACTTGACTGGGAATCTCAAAGTCTGAACCCTTCACCTTTCTTTCTCCTTTAACTTTTAAGGTTGCTTTTTGAGGTTCATCAGAAAAAATCCTAAATCTTAACTGTTTTAAATTCAGCATTATCTGAATCACGTCTTCCTGAACTCCCGAAATAGTGGCAAATTCATGAGAAACGCCTTTTATCTTCACCTGAGTGACGGCTGCTCCTGTCAAAGAAGACAATAATACTCTTCTTAACGAGTTTCCAATAGTGACGCCATACCCCGGATAGAGGGACTCTATGACAAAAACTGCTTTATTTCCTTCCTTTTTGATAACTTTTGGACTCTGAGATAAAGGAATCATAGTTAACAATTAATTAGTTAGTAAATTACCTTGAATAAAACTCAAAAATGACTGATATTTCCGCGGGAGGGGCTGCCTCCTGAAAAGCAGGTTCCCCAATCACCTCTGCTTCCACTTTCTCTGCATTTAATTTCAGCCATGACGGAGGAGTCTGCCTTTTCAAAACAGCAGTGATATTTTTAAAAATATTCTTCTTTGAGGAAGAAGGAACGAGAGTTATTTTGTCTCCCTTTTTTACCGAATAACTTGGAATATTTATATATTTGCCATTAACCATGAAATGACAATGAGTAACAAGCTGGCGAGAAGCTGCCCTTGAAGACGCGAATCCCAGCCTGTAAATGACATTGTCCAATCTTTTTTCCAAAGTATTAATCAAAAACTCTGCCGCATTCTCAACCTTGCTCCTCATGCTTAAAGTCTTCTTAACATAGGTCTTAAATTGCCCCTCGCTTAAATTGTACCAATTTTTTAATTTCTGTTTTTCTTTTAACTCCTTTGCATATTCAGAAACGTTCTTTCTTCTCTTAACCCTGGGGCCGGGAACGTAGGGTTTTCTGACCATCGGACACTTGGGTGAAAGACATTTTTCACCTCTTATTAGCAACTTTACTCCCTGCCTGCGGCAAATTTTACACTTTGATTCTGACATAAAAATTCAAAATATTAGATTCTTCTAACTTTAGGCGGCCTGCAGCCATTGTGAGGGACCGGGGTGACGTCTTTAATCGAATTAACCTCTATACCCCTGGCGGTCAAAGATCTTATAGCTGATTCTCTTCCTGAACCTATGCCCTTAACAAAAACCCCCACCTTCTCAATGGCAAATTTTTTAGCAATCTGAGAAACGGCTTCAGCAACTTTGGAAGCGGCAAAGGGAGTGGCTTTTTTTGCTCCTTTAAAACCGATGAGACCTGAACTTGTCCAACCTAAAACATTCCCCTTCGTATCAGTTAAAGTGATTATAGTATTATTATAAGTTGAAGAGATATAAATCTTTCCTTCATTAATTCTTTTTCCTCCTCCTAAAACCTCTTTGGCAACTTTGGCATCAATCCTGTCTCTTTCCTTCAATAACTCTTCTTGATTTGGAACGATTACGTGTTTCTTTCCCATGTTTATAAAATTATTATGCGTTTACTTTATGTCGGAGTTGCGGCGGGTTTCCTTCCCGAACCAACAGTCTTTCTTACGTTTCCTCTGACCGTCCTGGTATTGGTTTTAGTTCTCTGTCCTCTGACCGGCAATCCTTTGATATGGCGCAACCCTCTCCAGGCGCCGACATCTTTCAATCTTTTGATATTCATCATCTTTTCTCTTTTCAGTTCACCTTCAACCTTGAAATTCTTTTCGATATAATCCTTTAGAGAAACTAACTCCTGCTGAGTTAATTCCGAAGCTTTCTTTTTCTTATCTATATTGGTTGCTTTGAGAATTTTTTCAGACAAAGCAATACCTATTCCATATATATAGGACAATGAATACAATATTTGTTTGTTGTCGGGTATACTTACCCCACCGATTCTTGGCATATTTTCTTATATATTTAGATTCAAAATTAACCCTGTCTTTGTTTATGTTTGGGGTTCTTTTTGCAAATTACGTAAACTTTATTTTTTCTTTTTACAATTTTGCAATCTCTACAAATTTTTTTAACTGATGGTTGAACTTTCATGTTTTTGCTCGCAAAAATTCAAGAATCCGCAGCAAGCAGGTTATTTTCCTACTTTCCTCTGAATACAATTCTTCCTCTTTTTGTGTCGTAAGGACTCATTTCCACTGTCACTTTGTCTCCTGTAAGAATCTTTATTCTGTAGATCCTGAGTTTCCCCGCCAAATGACATAAAACCTCTTCTCCATCGTCAAGCTTCACTCGAAAAGTAGTGCTTGGCAGAGCCTCTATTACCTGTCCTGTTTTTCTCAATATTTTTTTATCCATTACAAAGTCAATTTAATAGTATAGCAAATGAGACAAAATTAGTCAATTAATAATTCAACATTAATTTTCTCCGGGTTTCCGGGAGCTCTTTTTACCCAGAATGGCCAGAAATCAACCTGGGCGCGAGTAACTCCTGGCTGATTCTCGAGAAATATTTTAGAAGAAAGAATTGATTTACCGGTTACTGATTTTTTGTAATTCAGAACGTCTACGTCCAAATAGCTTGTGGCTGAAATATCCAAAGAAATAATCATTTTTCCGGAATTCAAATTTGCACTTTTCAACGTATAATCGATTTTCAAATTATCATCGTAGACCCTATAATTGTCAGGACTTTTGGAAAGAATTAATTCATCAACAAGCTTGTTAATGTCCTCTTTTTCAAAAATCAAAGTCTTCGATTTGGCTCTGCTTTGATAATCGAAATTTTCTTTTTCAGTTAAAGCCGGTACTAAGGAAAAGCTTTCAACTATCTCGGTCTGAATGGCATTATTAAAAAAAATATATTTTTGCGCATTTTCAGGCAGGGCGAGATCATTTTTTAAGGAAGCTTCGCATTCACTCTTTGCCTCTCTATTTACGCTAATTTCCGCTTTTTCCACATCTTCTTTGGTCACCAAAGATGCTCCTTGGAGGAAACCGCCGGTCATGGAGCCAGTGGATTTGGCATAGAATTTAGTATAACGATCAGTGCCTGCAAAACCTGGTATGGAAAAATGAGAAGGGCCAATGTTATATTCCGGGCCAGGCTCATCGGCAACCACTCTAATATCGACATATGATGGAACTAATTTTCCTTTATCTAAAGTGGCTCCAGGAACAACAACTCTCAAAGGAGTTCTAAATAAAAAACCTTCTGTGGAAATAAAACGCGTGGTAGCGATTAAAACCTGCGAAGCAGTTGAATATTCATTATAGACTCTTATTGTCCCTTCCGCTTTACCTTCTTTGGTAGCCCTGCCTGTGGCGGCAAGGTTCTTTGCAAGCACTTTTTCCTTCTCAAAGATTATTCCCGGAATAGTTTTTGCGGCCAAACTAACGCTTTCTGCATTTTTATCAATAGTAATATCTGCCTGCAAATTAAAAACCTGGGTTTCCGGCCAGATTTTTATTTCAGCTTTAGAAAGGTTAATGTAGCAGAAAACCGAGATAAAAATAATAATCAATCCGCCAGCAAGGAAGCTTAATTTGTTTCTAAAGCGGAACTCTGTCTTTTCTTTCTTAACCTTAATTAGAGGAATTTCTGAAGAAAATGAAGACTGCTCTTTTTGAAAGAAAGGTTTTGATCTCTGCGCAATAGAAGATTTTTTTTCTTGCTTCTTTTGTGGCGAAATAATATCAATTACTTTTTTATTGGGCATACTTTATTTCAAAGCAACAAACTTGTTTATATATTCTATCAAAAAACAGCAAATATTGTAAATTCCTGGCTAGGGATTCAAGACGGCTTTAATTCTTCTTATCCCCGCCCCCGAAGATTCTTCTTTCAAAATTTTAAAATTTCCCAACTCTCCAGTTTCCTTAACATGCGGCCCGCCGCAAATCTCTTTTGAAAATTCTTCAATCATATATGTTTTCACCTTTTCCCCATATTTGCTTTCAAAGATTCCCATCATGCCTTTTTTCCTCGCTTCCTCCAGAGACATTTCCCTGCAGACAACAGGGATGTTTTCTTTTATCTTTTCATTAACCAGTTCTTCAACTTTCTTTATCTCATCTTCTGTCATTTTTTGAGGATGAGAAAAATCAAACCTTAACCTTTCAGCATTAATATTGCTACCCCTTTGATACACATACTCTCCTAAAACCTGTCTTAAAGCGGCTAATAATAAATGAGTCGCTGTATGATATTTGACGGCTTTCTCTCCCGTATCAGCCAGTCCCCCCTTAAACATTCCTGCTGATGCAGTCCTCGAAAGTTCTTGATGACCCCTAAACTCTTCTTTGAAACCTTTCTTATCTAAGCTCAATCCTTTTTCTTTCGCCATTTCTTCGGTAAGCTCAAAGGGAAATCCGTAGCTTTGATAAAGATCAAAGATGACTTTTCCCGGAATAACTTTTCCCTCATTTTTTTCGGCCTTAATTTTAAACTCTCTTAGGCCTTGCTCTAAAGTTTTTTCAAATTTCTCCCCCTCTTTTTTCACCACATCAATAATATAATCTTCTTTGGCCTTCAAATAAGGATATGAATCGCTGTAAATTTCCAGAACTTTTTCAATAAGGGGAATCAAAAAATCACCAGACAGTTTTAAAATCCTTCCGTAACGAATAGCTCTCCTAATCAATTTTCGAACCACATAACCTTGTCCGACATTGGAGGGCTCCACCCCTTTTCTGTCTCCCGTGATAAATGTGGCAGCCTTAATATGATCTGAAATGATGCGGAATTCTTTTTTATTGTCTTCATATTTCTTTCCAGACAGATCCTCTAGCTCCTTAATTATTGGCCAGAAAACATCAGTTTTATAATCATCTCCCAAGCTGCCAATCGCAGATAAAATTCTTTCCAACCCCATGCCCGTATCAACGTTTTTCTGAGAAAGAAGCTCATATTTGCCATCCAGACTTTTAAAATATTGCATAAAGACATCGTTCCATATTTCAATCCATCTTTTATCTTCAGAATCAAATTTTTCAGGCGCCTTTTCTTTACCCGACCAATAAAAGATTTCTGTGTCGGGACCACAGGGACCTGTTTCTCCGGCTGGACCCCACCAGTTATCTTTCTTCCCAAGCTTTTTTATTCTTTTTTGGGGAATGCCCAAACTTAGCCAAATTTTTTCAGATTCCTCATCTTGTGGCGCATCCTTGTCTCCGGCAAAAATGGAAACTGCAATTCTGTCTTTTTTTAAGCCCAGCCATTTAGAATCAGTTAAAAACTCAAAACTCATTTTGATTGCCTCTTCTTTGAAGTAATCTCCCAAAGACCAGTTTCCCAGCATTTCAAAGAAGGTATGGTGAACATCGTCACCCACTTCGTCAATATCGTCAGTGCGAATGCAAATTTGGACATTAGCTAATCTTTTTCCCGAAGGATGTTTTTCTCCCAACAAAAAAGGAACCAGAGGATGCATGCCTGCCGTAGTAAAAAGAACCGTAGGATCATTTTCCGGGACCAAAGAAGCTGAGGGAATTATCTCGTGCCCTTTTCCCTTAAAGAAAGCTAAAAAATTTTCTCTTAATTCAGAAGATTTCATTAACTTATTGTATTTAAAAAGAGGTTAATCCTCTAATTTTTGAATCCAATATTCTAGCTGAACCTGTCGGCAACACACGAGGCCGCGTAAGATTCAGGCTTTATTTTAGGTTCAAACCCGTTCCCTTTAATTAAGCCCACGACCTCCTTGATCATGTCTTTTGTTTTGCCATTCTCCCCCACATCAGCATGAATGTATCTGAACTGAAAATGGAGATTTTTATTCTCCACTTTCAGAGCTTCTTTATCAAAATTTTCCCGCAGATAAGAAGCCAATTGGCAGGAGAGAAAAACTTCTTCCAAAATTCTGGTTTTATAGCTGTAGAACTTTCTGTCTTTGTAATTGATCTTTTTCAAAAAAAATCTGCCACCTTCACCCGTTCTTAAGACAACTACCGCTAAAGGAAAATGCGGCTCTTCGCTGGATGAGGAGTCACACCCCACGACAATATCGTAAAATCTTTCTGGTTTTTCAGAAATGTATCTTATAATCTCCTTTATCATTGCAGGAATTTTCAGTTTCCCCTTGCTTGGATTAAAAAAATGACCGTTCAAAATCTTATCCATAATAGCGTTTCATCCCTTATATAATAACAGGAAAAACGGCCAAAATCAATTTGATATCCGATTGTTTTTAACCTTCTAAAGAAGCAATGATCTTAAAAAATTCTTCGGGATTTAAGGAAGCGCCTCCGATTAAAAGCCCATTATAATTAGCTTTCTCAATATAATCTTTGGCATTACTCGAGTTAACGCTTCCTCCATAAAGAATGGGCAGACTGTCTCCAATAATTTTTCTGATTTCTGTGTTTTCTTTTAAGGCCAAGTCTACGCTGCAGGGTTTTCCCGTTCCGATGGCAAAAATTGGTTCGAATGCCAAAATCAAATTACCCATACTTTCCTTGGAAACATCTTTTAAATCATCTTTAATCTGAGAGCTGCCTTCAATACACAAAACAGTTTTTAAGCCCCTTAACAGAGACGCTTTGACCTTGGAATTTATCATCTGATCTGTTTCCTTTTGATATTTCCTTCTTTCTGAATGCCCTATTATTACATATTTACAGCCAATATCTTCCAGCATCAGCGGAGAAACTTCGCCCGTATATGCTCCCTTATCCTCCCAGAAGCAATCCTGGGCCCCAAGCTTAATATCTGTTCCCTCCATATTCAGGCAGGCTATATATGGGAAGGGTGGACAAATGACGACATCGATCTTTCCCGACCAAGACAAATCTGAGATCTTATCTTTTATTTTAGCTAAAAGCTCCCCTGCTTTTTCCAAATTTTCGGGATTGCATTTCCAATTGGCTATGATTATATTTTTCATTGTTTTTTTTATTAATTTATTGCTTCCTTAAATGAGCTGCTGCTTTTTCTGGTTCAATGGTCGTTATCTCCATCTGGGATCCTAACTCAAAACCCGCCCAGTTGGCTGTTTTTGGCATTATTGTCCAATGCCAATGATAAAAAAAACGCTCTCTCTTGTCGCAAGGAGCCGTATGCAGATAAAAATTATAATCGGGGTTATTCAAACCCTTTTTAATCTTCTTTAAAACTGCCTGAAAAGCTTCTGCTAATCCTGTTATTTCTGCCTGATTTATCTTTTCAAAATAGGGCAGATGCTTTTTAGGCGAAATAACAACTTCGAAAGCGGCTTTGGGAGCGAAAGGGCAAAGGGCCACAAACTCGCTGTTTTCAAAAACAATTCTTTTCTTGCTTTTCTTTTCCCATTCGATCATTTGGCAGTATATGCATTTTCCGGTATTCAAAAAATGGCTTTCGGCATTGCTGAGAGAAGTTTTCAAGTTTATATCTATAAAAGGAGTGGTTGCTATTTGGGAATGGGCATGGGATATGGAAGCCCCTGCTCCCTTTCCCTGATTGTGGAAAATGGCAATGTGATTGACTAATTTTTCAGAAAGCAAAGCCAGGTATCTTTCTTTGTAAACCTCTATCAGCTCTTTCATTTCCTTTTCCGAAATTTCAGCCAAGTCTTTCCCATGATCTTTAAGCACCACCACTTCGTGAAAACCGTAAGCGTTGAAACTTTCGTACAAACCTCCTTCCCTTTTTCTTTCAAGTTTCCCTGAAACAGAAAAAGCGGGATATTTGTTGGGAATGACTTTGACTGATTTCCCTTTAAAATCCAATTTACAGAAAGGACATTTTTCTTTTTTCCCGAAAACCTCGGGGCGGCTTGACCTCCCCTTGGCAATAACAACCCAATCATTGGAAATCAAATCAAATCTCAGTTCCGAAAGTATTTTTGTTTTCTTGTTTTTTGCCATTTAGGTATTCCCGTGAATTAAATTATTTTATCACAGGCGTCAAAAGGAGTTAATATGAGCCATCCTTGATGAGTCAGCGCTATTGTCTGCTCAAAATGGGCCGACAATGAATCGTCTTTGGTGGCATACCCGAATCCGTCACGCATCTTTTTGATCCTGTAATCTCCCATGCTCACCATGGGTTCTAAACAAAAAACCATGCCCTCTCTGAATTTCGGACCCGTATGACGGTCTCCGTAATTTAAAATTTGAGGATCCTCATGGAGTTCTTTGCCTATTCCGTGGCCGCAAAGATCGCGGATGACGCTGAATCCTTGCTTTTCTACATACTTCTGAGCAATATTCCCCACATCCCCCAAAGTATTCCCTATCTTAACTTCCGACAATTCCACCCTCAAAGTTTCCCTGGTCACCCTAAGAAGCATCTCGACTTCCGGTGGAATCTTGCCCACGGGCACGGTAATGGCCATATCGGTATGATACCCTTTATGCTTGATTCCTATATCCAGAGAAACGATGTCTCCTTCCTTAAGCTTTCTTTCTGAAGGCACTCCATGGACTATCTCTTCATTTATCGAAACACATAAAGCTGCCGGATAGCCACCGTAACCTTTGAAAGAGGGTTCTCCGCCATATTTTAAAATGAGGTTTTCAGCAACCTCATTCAAATATTTTGTAGCAACACCATCCCTTACTTCCTTCCTCACTTCTCCCAGGATTTGAGACAAAATCTGCCCCCCCTGAGCCATAACTTTTATTTCCTCGGAATTCTTAAGAAAAATCATTGAATAGCTTTTAGGATGTCTTTGAAAACGTCTTCGATTGATTGTTCTCCGTTTACTCTTACCAATTTTTCCTGAAGATTGTAATAATGAATTACAGGCACAACTTCACTTTTATACTCTGCTAGACGTTTTCTGATAGCAGTCGGCTTGTCATCTGTCCGGAAAATAAGTTTGCCGCCGCATTTGTGGCACTTATCCATTTTTTTAAAATCACCTATCCAGGGAATCACTTTTTTGCATTTCTCGCACTGCCTTCTTTTCGTTAATCGATTGAACGATTCTTTCTCTGAAACTTCAATTAAAACAACTTTTCTGTTTTTATCCCATTCATACCATTTCAATGCATCTTCAAGAAACTTAGCTTCTGCCAATTTCCGCGGAGTACCATCAAAAACTATCCCCTTAAAACCCTTTTTCTGCTTTAACTCCTCAAGGGCGTCCATCCAAAGATTGGAAATTACAAAAGCCGGGACCAGCTCCCCTTTTGCCATAACTTCGGCTGTCTTTTTACCGGTAAAATCAGCTTTTTTAGCCCGGGCTCTAAGAGATTCTCCTGAGCCAAAATATTCGAGGCCAAATTTTTCAACCAACAGATCAGATTGCGTTCCCTTGCCGCATCCGGCTCTGCCTAAAACTGAGATTGCTTTTGGAATAAACATAAATTTGCAGTAACTTTGTTCATAATACATTTTTTAGGAACAAAAGAAAAGTTTTGAAGATAAAAGAAAAGACCGTCTTAAAATTTCAGCTAGGCGGCCGAATGCGATTTTCCGTTTAAAGCTAAAAGGTCTCGTACTCTCTCATCTCCAGCTGGGATTTAATCTGGCGCATAATGTCTAAAACCACTGAGACGACGATTAGCAAGGCGGTTCCGCCAATCAAAAATTGAAAAACTCCCACGCCCGTCACCCCCTGAATCACCGAGGGCATAATGGCGATTAGCCCCAAAAAGACGGCGCCGATCAACAAAACACGGTTAAGAACATAATAAAGGAATTTAGAGGTCGATTCTCCAGGCCTGATGCCAGGAATAAATCCTCCCATCTTCTGTAAATTAGAAGAGACGCTTTTGGGATCAAACGTGACAGCTGTGTAGAAGAAGGTAAAGAGAACGACAAGAATAAAATAGAAAATACCGTTAACCCATGGGTTCTGGAAAAAATATCCCATTTCTCTGGCAAAAGATCCTATGACCCCCCCTGCTCCGCCAAGAAAACCGGCAACCATGGTCGGAAAAAGCATTATAGATAAGGCGAAAATAATGGGAATCACTCCGGCAGGATTAATGTTTAAAGGCAGGAAAGTGGAAACACCTCCGTACATTTTCATTCCTCTCACTCTTTTGGCATAAGAAACCGGGATGTTTCTCCTCCCTTCGTTTATTAAAACAACTCCTGCGATAATAGCTATAGCCATTGCAAAAAACAAAATGTAGGCAGGAATTTTGGCCGGATCCCAGGTAAACAACAACTGTCTTAAATTATTTGGAAAATCAGATATGATCCCAGCAAAAATCAAAACAGAAACTCCATTTCCAATACCTTTCTCGGTAATTAATTCACCTAACCACATCAAAAGCATCGTTCCTGCAGTCACCATAATTAAAGCTGTGACCAGCATAAATCCAGGCAAGGGTTCAACTATTTGCTGGCGCTGAAGCAGCGAAATCATAGTGTAGGCCTGGAGAATAGCCAAGGGAATTGTAGCCATCCTTCCATACTGGTTGAACTTCTGCCTGCCTGACTCCCCTTCTTCTTTGTAGAGTTTTTCCAATTGGGGAAAAATCATAGTCAGAAGCTGGAGAATGATTACTGCGGTGATATAAGGGCCTAAACCCATCATTACTATAGAAAGATTGTCTAGAGCGCCGCCACTGAATAAATTCAAAAGCCCGAAAGCTTGATTCCCCTCGGCCAAACTTTTCATTTTTTCCACATCTATTCCCGACACTGGAATATGGGCCATTAATCTGAAAATAACAAGAATCCCTAAAACAAACAGAATCTTGTCGCGAAGCTCTTTTATTCTAAAAATTTGGATTACTTTTTGAAACCACATGACTTTGTTTTTTGAAATTCAAAACTAGGATTTAGCTTTTTTGGGTTTAGAAATTTTAGATTTAGGGGCTTCCTTCTTTTTCTTTGCCTCCTCTTTAACCTCAGCTTTTACCTCTTCCTTAACACCTTCTATATGGCCACCGGCCTTCTCTATCTTTTCCTTGGCTGACTTTGAAAATACGAATCCCTTCAAAATTATTTTTTTTGATATTTCCCCCTCTCCTAAAATCTTGACCTGAGGAATTTTACCATTGATCTTTGAAATGATATTTTTCTCAACTAATTTCTGGGGGGTTATTTCCTCCGAAGATTCTAGCATCTTGTCCAATATTTCCAAATTCAAAACAGCAATTTCTCCTTTGATTGATTTAAATCTGTATCCTCTTAATTTTGGATAACGCTTAATCAATTCTCTGATTGCCGGCTGAAGCTTTCTGCTTCCTCTGGATCCCTGGCCTGAAATCCCTCTCCCGCAATGAGTTCCTCTTCTTCCTCCGTGACCCACTCTTTTCTTTTTCTTTGTTTTGAATTTTGGCTTTAAATCTTGCAATTGCATAAAATTACACCTTAACCTTCAGTTTCTTCAATGCTTTTATGGTAGCTTCTGCATTATTCAATTTATTGCTTGTTCTGCCTAAAATTTTGGAGGAAATATCTCCTACGCCAGCTAAACTGCAGATTATCCTTACGGTTCCTCCTGCTACCAACCCTCTTCCTTTTCTTTGCGGTTTCAGAAGAACTTCAGATGCTCCAAACTTGGCTGAAACCTCGTGAGGAATAGTTCCTTTAACTATCGGAACTTTTATTAAGTTCTTTTTTGCCAGTCTGGTAGCTTTATCTACGGCTTGAGCCACATCCAACCCTTTAGCAATACCAACACCGACACTTCCTTTTTTATCTCCAACAATGATTACCGCTCTGAATCTAAAATGTTTTCCCCCTGAAGAAACCCTGGTCACTCTGGCTAAATCCAAAAGCTTTGATTCAAATTCATCTTTCGGTTCTCCATATCTTTGGCCTCTTCCTCCTCCGAACCTGGGACCTCTTGGCGCCCCGAAAAAATCTCTGCCCTGGGATGTTTTTACAGTATTATCTTTTGTGTTTTTTTCAATCATAGTTTTAAAACTTTAATCCGCCTTCTCTCGCCCCTTCAGCTAATGCCTTAACTCTTCCATGATATTGATTGCCTCCCCTGTCAAAAACGACGCTGGATATCTTCTTTTCCTGAGCTTTCTGGGCAATTAACTTCCCTAGCTCCTTGGCAATATCAACTTTCTTTCCTGATTTTTTAATCTCAATGTCTTTGGCAGATATAATGGTTTTATTTTTTTGATCATCAATCAATTGGGCATAGATATGGTTTGAGGATCTGAAAACGCAAAAACGCGGAGTTTTATCTGTCCCGAAAATCTTCGCCCTTATTCTTTTATGCCTTCTTTGTCTTTTTTCTTGCGTCTTTAACATTTTTGAAATTTAATCAAAATTAAATGGATTTTGCTTCTACCTATTTGCCAGGCGTAGTGGCCCCAGCAACCTTCTTTCCAACCTTTCTCCTAACCTTTTCTCCCAAATACCTGATACCTTTTCCTTTGTAAGGTTCGGGGGGCTTAACTCTCCTTATATTGGCAGCAAACTGACCCACTGCCTCCTTATCAAAACCGGAAACTGTAATAATGTTTTTATCTAATGAAACTTTAATATCCTTGGGAATTTCCATTTTTACAGAATGGCTGAAACCGACGTTCAACACCAGACTGTCTCCGGACACCTCCGCCTTATAGCCAACTCCCTGAATTTCCAATTTCTTTTCAAAACCCTCGACAACCCCTTTTATCATGTTGAACAAAAGCATTCTGCTTAATCCCCAAAGAGAACGGGAAAGCTTTGTATTTTCATCAATTGAAAAAACAATTTCGTTTTCTTTTGTTTCGATTTTGACTTCGGGTCTGAATTCGCGGGATAGTTCGCCCTTGGGCCCTTTGACAAAAGTTTTTTGTCTCTCTACTCTCACTTCCACCCCTTGCGGTATTTGAATTGGTTTTTTACCTACTCTGCTCATAATTTTTTACCAAACATTGCACAATAATTCTCCTCCCAGCTTTTCTTTTCTGGCCTCCCGGGCAGTCATCAAGCCCCTTGAAGTTGAAATAATAGCAAATCCGTATCCTCCTTTGACCTTTCCTATTTTTGAAAATTCTGCATAAATTCTCTGACCGGGCTTGGAAACCCTTTCTAAACCGGAAATTACTCCTTTTTTATCTTGATATTTTAAGGTCAGTTCAATAAATTTTCTCGTTTTTCTCCCCTTCTTTTCCACTTTTTCAATAAAATTGTTCTTTTCCAAAATCTTGGATATTTCAAACTTCAAATTGGAGTAAGGAAATTCAACCGTCGGTTTGTTCACGGCTTGAGCATTCTTTATTTGATTTAACATGTCGGCTATTGGATCTGTCATAAGTTTACCAACTACTTTTTTTAACTCCAGGAATTAAACCTTTGTTTGCCATCTCTCTGAAACAAATACGGCACAATCCGAATTCCCTCATATATCCCCTCTTCCTGCCGCATTTAAAACAGCGTCTGACTACTCGACTCTTGAATTTTGGTTTTTTCTTTGATTTTGCAATCTGTGATTCTGTTGCCATAGTATATAAATTTATTCACGCCTCAGGGGAAATCCTAACAATTTTAACAACTCCAAACCTTCTTCCTTGTTTTTGGCTGTTGTCACAACGGTAATTTCCAAGCCAAACATGTTTCTAATTTTTTCCGGAAGAATTTCAGGAAAGGCGATGTGCTCCCTGATCGCAAAAGTCAAACTCCCTTCGGGATCCAAAGACTTCGGATCAATTCCTCTGAAGTCCCTGGTTCTAGGTAGCACCAAATGTATCAGCTTGTCAAGAAAATCATACATTCTTTTTCCTCTTAAAGTCGCCTTTGCGCCCAAAGCCATTCCCTCTCTTACCTTAAAGGAAGCTATTGATTTTCGAGCCACAGTTATTAAAACTTTTTGGCCCGTAATTGTTCCCAAATCTTCAGCAATCGCCTGGGCATGTTTCTTCTGTTCATCGTTAGTCTTCCCGGCGATCTGTTTGCCAAAGCCAGTATTGACAGCCACCTTCACAATCTTGGGGACAGCCATGGAACTGCTGTATCCGAATTTCACCATCATCTTGGGAACAGCTTCTTTTATATATTTTTCTTTTAAGGAAATAATCATTTTTTTGATTTCATAATTCCCCTCGGGAAATTACATTTACTCTAATACTTCTTTGCATTTTTTACAAAATCTGGCTTTTTTCTTATCAGAAATTTTATATCCGATGCGACTGGGCTTATTACATTTCGGACAAACCAGCATTGCATTCGAAGAGGGAATCAAACCGGGCATGGACACGATCTGCCCCTTCTCTCCCTGCTTCTTTGGCCTCTGGTGCTTTTTCTTCAAATTAATCCCCTCAACCAAAATCTTTCCTGCCTGAGGAAGGGCTTTGATGATCTTTCCTTTCTTTCCGCGATCCTTCCCTGAAATTATTAAAACTGTGTCACCTTTTTTTACTTTCATATAATGTATGTTTAAAATGAAATTTCTAGCGTAGCGTTTAAATGAAATTTCTAGCGTAGCGTTTAAATGACTTCTTCAGCTAATGCGGCTACTTTTTCAAATCCCTTTTCCCTTATCTCTTTAGGAACAGGCCCCAATATTCTCCCCCCTTTGGGATCCTTTGACTTTCCTTCAAGAATAACAGCCGCATTGTCGTCAAATCTGATATAGCTTCCGTCAGCCCTCTTGTAATTCTTTTTTTGTCTTATAACAACGGCATGAACTATCTCATGAGTCTTAACCATTCTTCTGGGTTCAGCCAACTTAACTGCTGCTGTAATAATATCTCCTATCTGGGCATATCTTTTTCCCGTGCTTCCTTTTATCCCAAAACACTGGATGATTTTAGCTCCGCTGTTGTCTGCAACTTTTAACATTGTTCTTAATTGAATCATGTTGGTTTAAAATTGAACGAAATTAAAACCTATTCCTTCTGGCCCTCTTGAGCTTCTTTCTTATCTTCTTTCTTATCTTCTTTCTTCTCCAAGCTTTCTGTTTCCTCAACGATCTGTTCTGCTTCCTCAGCGCGAGAAGTTAATTTCTTTATTATTTGCCAGCTCTTGCCTTTGCTGATGGGTCTGCATTCCTCGATTATCACCTTATCGCCCTCTTTTACCTCGAATTCGCCCAAAGCGGCCTTGTATCTTTTATGCACCTTATATCTTCTTCTATATTTGGGGTGTTCTACCAATCTCTCAACTTCAACCACAGCGGTTTTGCTCATTTTATTTGAAACGACTTTTCCAGTTAGGGTTTTCTTCATAAAATTACTTGTTTACTTCTAGTAAAGTTAAAATCTGAGCGATTTCCTTTTTGATTTTCCTTATCTCTCTTACGTTTTTGACCTTACCGGCAGCCAAATCAAATCTCAACTGTCTCAATTTTTCTCTGTCTTCAGACAAATTTTTTGCCAAATCTTCCTTGTTCCTCTGTCTTAATTCAGCTATTTTCATAATTATACTTCTCTTTTGATAAATTTGGTTTTAACCGGAAGCTTGTCTGCGGCTATTCCAAAAGCCTCTCTGGCAACCTCTTCTTTTAATCCGTCCAGTTCAAAAATGACTCTTCCAGGTTTGATCGCAAAAGCGTAATGATCAACTGCACCCTTTCCGCCTCCCATGGGGGTTTCTGTTCCTTTCGCGGTGACGGGCTTATCCGGAAAAATTCTCACCCAAAGTTTCCCTCCTTTTTTCAAATATCTGATTATAGATCTCCTGGCAGCTTCTATCTGTCGGCCTGAAATCCAACGACTGCCCAGGGACATTAAACCATACGAACCGAAAGAAACTTTAGTTCCTCTTGTTTCGTTCCCCTTAGATCTTCCTTTCTGCCACTTTCTATGTTTTACCCTTTTGGGCATCAATATCGACATAACTTTAAATTATTTATCAAATTTATCACCTTTATGACTGCGGACATACAGGTGAAAAATTATTTTATCTATTTATCAAATTTATCACCTTTATAAATCCAGACTTTAACTCCGATAATTCCGTAAGAACACATTGCATTTACCTGCGCATAATCAATATCTGCTCTAATGGTTTGACGAGGAAGTCTTCCCTGCTTTAGCCATTCTCTTCTTGCAATTTCCCCTCCCCCCAAACGTCCGGCAGTATTGATTTTAATGCCTTTGTTTGTTTTTATGGCCATCACTTTCTCAATGGCCTGCTTTATGGCTCTTCTTGGAGGAATTCTTCTTTCAAGCTGTTGAGCGACCCACTGGGCGGTCAGATTAGCTGAAGACCATGGATCTTTCACTTCTCTGATTTCTACTTTGAGTTCTTTCGGCGAACTGGTTCCCAAAACTTTGATTAGGCCTTTTTTTAAATCATCAACACCGCCACCCCCTCTTCCAATAATAAGACCTGGGCGAGCAGAAGAAATAATAATGATCAATTTTCCTGAAAATCTTTCAATTTCAATTCTTTCTACTCCCAATTTACCTACTTTTTTATCGAGATACTCGCGTATCTTAAAATCTTCTTCAAGAAATTGAATTTGCTTTTTGGAATTAAACCAACGCGAATCCCAATCTTTTAAATCTCTCAGTCTATATGATTTTGGATTAACTTTATGAGCCATAATTAATTAAAATTGACTAAAACGTTGTTCTTTTGAAAAATCTTTTGTCTCTATTTTCTGCCTTGGGTTTTTTTACGTCAAACTTTTCTTCAAATTTAGGCTTTTCTTTCTTGCTTTCCTTTAATTCTCCTGCGCCGACAGCTTCCTGGGAACTTAAAATAACTTCTGACTTAACCTCATCTGACCCCTTTGACTTTTTTGTTTTTTTGCTTTTCACCAATTCATCTAAAATCAAATTAATATGTGATGTTTTCTTTTGTATTTCGTAGCCCTGTCCTCTCGCCCTGGCTCTCCATCTTTTTAATTTGGGACCCTCGTCAACCGTTAGTTTTGAAATAAAAAGATTGGTGGGATCAAGCTGAAAATTATTTTTAGCATTGGCCAAAGCTTGATTCAAAAGTTTTAAAAATGGCAAATTCGATTTCTTGACAGTGAAAGTCAACAAATTCTTGGCCTCTTCAGCCTTTTTTCCTCTTATTAAATCAGCAACTAATCTTACTTTTCTTGGCGCTATTCTTAAATATCTGAGTTTAGCAGTCACTTGCATAAAATTATCTTAGGAAATTTATTTGGCAGGTTTGCCAGGCGCTTTAGCTGCCGGCACTGGTGCAGGAACAGCAGGCGTTGATGCTTTGGATTCAATTTCTCTCTGCATCTTTCCTCCGTGTCTGGAAAATTTTGTGGTCTGAGAAAATTCTCCCAACTTATGTCCCACCATGTTCTCGGTCACCCTGACTGAAATGAAATCCTTTCCATTATAGACACCGAAAATAAATCCGATCATTTCGGGCGTAATAGTTGATCTTCTTGACCATGTCTTTATCACTTCCAATCCTCCAGCCTTTATGTTCTTTAACTTCTTTAACAAATTTTCATCCACGAATGGACCTTTTTTTATTGATCTTGCCATATATTTAATTCAAGATTATTCTTACTTTTTCTTACTTTTTCTGTGCTCTAATATTAATTTAGTCGTCCATTTTTTCTTGTTTCTTGTCTTGACTCCGCGGGCAATATGGCCCCAAGGAGTTTTAGGATATTTCAAACCAATGGAAGTCTTGCCGTCACCTCCTCCATGAGGATGGTCTTTGGGATTCATAGCTGTTCCTCTTACTGTCGGTCTAATTCCTCTGCGTCTCGAAACACCAGCTTTTCCAACTTTAATAAATTTATGTTCAGGGAAAGAAACTTGACCCACGGTGGCGTAGCACTCTCCAGAAACCATCTTAACTTCGGTTGAAGGAAAAAGCAAATGGGTATATTTTCCTTCTTGAGCAACTATTCGGCAAGCGCTTCCTGCGCTTCTTACCATTCTTCCTCCTCTTCCGGGTTCTATTTCAACGTCATGTATCTGTGTTCCAACCGGAATATTCTTTAATTTCATCCTGTTTCCGATTTTGACTTCGGCTTTTTCAGAACAAATCACTGTGTCTCCAACATTAATCCCGTGGGGACAAATTCTATATCTTTTTTCACCATTTTCAAATTGCAAAAGACAAATATAAGAAGTTCTGTTGGGATCATATTCAATGGCAATGACTTTTGCCGGAAGATTAATTTTTTCCTGCCCAAAGTCAATCAATCGGTACATCCTTTTGACGCCACCACCCTTATGCCTCACCGTAATTCTGCCATTTCTTGACCTTCCCGCTCTTTTTTTGAAAGCAAAGAGCAGATTCTTTTCCGGCTCTTTTTTTGTTAGTATTTTTGCAATCTTCATAATAAATTTGCTTTAGACGGGCAAAACTTCAATTTTTTGTCCCTTCATTACTTTAACAATGGCTTTCTTGTATCCTTTTTTTAAACCCGTTCTCTTACCCACTCTCCTTTCTTTGCCTGGGACATTGATTATATTAACTGCCACCACATTAACGCCATAAACGTCTTCAATCGCCCTTTTTATCTCAATTTTATTCGCGCTCTTCCAAACTTTAAAAACATACTGGCCGTTTGCGGTCAAGCCGCTCGCTTTCTCGGTAATATGGGGAAAATTTAAAACCTGGAATGCTTTTCCCGATTTTTTCCTGTTTTTATTAACCTTATCAATATTTTTAATTGGGGAAGCATCAACTTCAGTCTTTGATTTCTTTGCAGTTTTTGAAACCTTAACTTTAGCCATTGCTTTCTTTGGCTCTTTCTTTTCGGGATTTTCTTTTTTGAAAATATTCATTAATGCCATATAATTATTGCTTGGCAAAAACCTCTTTTAAAGTTTTGATTCCCTCTTTGGGCATGATTAAATATTTATAAGAAAGAAGATCAAGCGCATTCAAATTTCTTGCCTCCTCAGCGTCAACGCCTGAAATATTTCTAATTGCCTTATTCATTCCTTTCTCCCTGTCTGTCAGGGCAAAGAGCACCGATCCTTTTACTGGCAATTTTAATAAAATATTTGCCATGAGTTTGGTCTTTGGCTTTTCCAAAGATATTTCATCTAAAATCAGAAGCAAATTTTTTCTGGCTTTTTCAGAAAGCACCATAAAGAGTGCTTTTCTCTGCATTTTTTTGTTTATCTTTTTGTCATAAACCACACCCTTTCTTGGCCCGAAGGTAATACCCCCGCCTCTCCAAATCGGAGATCTTCTCGATCCGTGTCTTGCTCTACCCGTCCCTTTTTGTCTCCAGGGCTTCTTGCCTGTGCCAGAAACCTCTCCCCTGCTTTTTGTATTAGCTAAAACCATTCTTCTGTTGGCCATCTGAGAAACAACCACCTGATAAACCAAATCAGGATTCAGCTCCACGTCAAAAATATCTTTCGGCAAGACAACCTGATCCAACTCTTTTCCTTCTTGATTGTAAACTGAAAGCTTCATAAAACTAGCGTTTTAATTACGAAGTAATCAAGGTTCTGCCCGAAGGGCAGGTTCTTATTTCCAGAAGCGTACCTCTTCTTCCGGGAACAGCTCCTCTGATAGCCAATAAATTATTTTCTTTGTCAATTTTAACAATTTTTAAATTCTTTACCGTCACTCTGTCTGTTCCCATCCTTCCTGCCATCTTTTTCCCCTTCATTACTCCACCCGCAGTCCCGATTGACCCCAGCGTCCTTAAATCATGTTTCTGGCCATGAGTGGCATTCTTTCCGTGAAAACCCCATCTTTTTACTGCTCCCTGAAATCCTTTTCCTTTTGAAATTCCTGCAACTTTGATCATCTCCCCCTCTTGAAAAACAGAGACGTCAATTTTATCCCCTATGTTCATATTGTCGTTCCTGACTTCTCTGATGAAACGAAAAGGTTTATTCTTCATCGGTTTCTTGATGTTTTTTTCCTTGGTCATTTTCTCAAAACCAATTTGAATGGCGTCATATCCGTCCTTTTCTTTGGTCTTTTTCTGCAAGACTTCGCAGGGGCCAGCTTCAACCAAAGTCACCGGAACAAACTTTCCTTTTTCATCAAACAGCTGGCTCATTTCGATTTTTTTACCGAGTATAAACTTCATGGTTTTCTTTCAACAAAACACGGGGCACTAACCCCGCGATAAAATCTTGGATTAGTACTTATTCTATTTTTCCGTCACAGTGCGACGTACCGAATAGATAGTATACTCATAGTAGACAGTATACACAAAACTCAGTTTAATGTCAATGTTATAAGGTAAAGCACGCGCGCTTAAATCGCTTAAACATTAAGTACTCGTAAAAAATATGCCTAAGCATAAATATTACGACCGATGTTAGACATGCTAAAACATATCCTAGCCAACTTCTCTGTCGGCTAGTAGCGCGGCTGGCTAATCCAGGATGACCATTTCGAGGTTCCTTGAAAATTTGATACCCGCCCTTCTTCAGAAAACCATTATCGATTAAACTGAGAAAGAAAATCAAGTTTCTTGAAGTTTAAAACCTAGCTTCCCTTAAAAGAAAAACCGCCCTGAGTTTATCGAAGGACGGTTTTTCTAATTACCTAATTTAGCGATGCCAAACTACATTTTTAACTCAATGTCCACTCCCGCAGGTAAATTCAAACTCATTAAAGCGTCTATCACTTTGGGATTCGGATTTAAGATATCAATCAATCTCTTATGGACTCTCATTTCAAACTGCTCTCTTGCGTCTTTATGGACGAATGAAGAGCGATTTACGGTATATTTGTGGACCTCTGTCGGCAAAGGAACAGGGCCCAAAATTTCAGCCCCATGCCTTAAGGCAACATCAATAATCTGGCGAGCAGAATTATCAATCACCTTATTATCGTAAGCCCTTAATTTAATCCTGATCTTGGCTTTCGTCTCTTGGACAGTTTCAGTTTTTTTCTTGACAGCTGGCATCCTTGTTATTCTGTTTCTATTTAATAATTTTGGTTACAACGCCTGCGCCGACAGTCTTTCCGCCTTCTCTGATAGCGAATTTCTGTTTTTCCTCCATTGCGACAGGGGTGATAAGATTTATGCCGACAGACACCGTGTCTCCGGGCATAACCATTTCTGTTCCTTCAGGCAACGTCACTTCACCCGTCACATCAGTGGTTTTAAAATAGAATTGAGGCTTATACCCTTTAAAGAACGGAGTGTGGCGGCCGCCTTCTTCTTTGGTTAAAATGTAAACTTCTCCGCTAAATTCGGTGTGAGGAGTAACTGAACCCGGCTTGGCTAAAACCTGTCCTCTCTCAACATCTTCTTTCTTTAAACCTCTGAGTAAAATACCGACATTGTCTCCGGCTCTTCCTTCATCCAAAATCTTATTGAACATTTCAATGGAAACAGCTGTTGTTTTTGAAGTCGGCTTAATTCCAACCAATTCCACATCCTCGTTGGAGCGGATGATTCCTCTTTCAATTCTTCCTGTGGCAACAGTTCCTCTGCCTGCAATTGTGAAAACGTCCTCAATTGCCATCAAGAAAGGTTTGTCTGTCTCTCTGGCGGGCTCTGGGATATAATCATCAACTGCTTTAACTAATTCAAAAATCGGTTTTAAGGCTTCGTCATCTTTTGAAGTAGATTCCAAGGCCTTCAAAGCTGATCCTTTAATGATGGGGGTAGTGTCTCCCGGGAAATGATACTTCTTCAATAACTCTCTCACTTCCGATTCAACTAAGGTAATCATTTCAGGATCATCAACTGCATCAACTTTGTTCAAGAAGACTACCAATGAAGGTAAGCCCACCTGATGAGCCAAAAGAATATGCTCTCTGGTCTGAGGCATGGGGCCATCTGGAGCAGATACCACCAAGATGCCTCCGTCCATTTGAGCGGCTCCGGTAATCATGTTTTTTACATAGTCGGCGTGTCCCGGACAATCAATCCAGGCATAATGCCTTTTTTCTGATTCAAATTCAACGTGAGTTACGTTAATCGTCACCCCTCTTGCTTTTTCTTCAGGAGCTGAATCGATCTGATCCACTGATCTGGCGGTTGATTTAAAACCAGCTAAATTCTGGGCCTTCAACACCGCTGCGGTCAAGGTAGTTTTTCCATGATCAACATGACCTATGGAACCTATGTTTAGATGGGGCTTTCCCCTTTCAAATTTTTCTTTCTCTGCCATGTTTTTTCTTTAATTTTAATTAATTTTTAATTATTAATTGTTGCGAAGCAACAAACTATTGCGCAGTAATATTTATTTTACTCAACCTTTAAAATTTGTCAATTGCTAAAATTATTATTTCCTCTTGCCTTCGATTATTTCCTGGGTAATATTGACGGGCACTTCCTCGTAATGATCAAACTCCATTGTTGAAGTTCCTCTTCCCTGGGTCAGACTGCGAAGCGAGGTGACATAGCCAAACATTTCAGACAAAGGAACTTTGGCATTGATTATTTTGCTTTGGGCTCTGTCTGAAGTCTCTTCTATTCTTCCCCTTCTGGAAGCCAAGTCTCCAATTACATCTCCAAAAAATTCTGCAGGCGAAATCACTTCTATCTTCATTATCGGCTCCAATATCGCGGGTTTTGCTCTTTTGACAGCGTCCTGAAAAGCCATTGAAGCGGCAATCTTGAAGGCAATTTCCGATGAATCAACTTCGTGATAGGAACCGTCGAGCAAGGTGGCCTCAATATCTACCACAGGATAACCAGCGATCACCCCTTTGTCCATGGCCTCCTTTACTCCTTTCTCCACTGCCGGAATGTATTCCTGAGGAATAACCCCTCCTTTGATTTCATTAACAAATTCAAATCCTTTTCCTCTCTCCTTAGGAACAACTTTCAAAACAACGTGTCCATACTGGCCACGGCCGCCTGTCTGACGGATATATTTAGACTCGGCTTCCGCCTCAACTTTTATGGTTTCCTTGTAGGCAACCAAAGGTCTGCCAACATTGGCGTCAACCTTAAATTCCCTCTTCATTCTGTCCACGATTATTTCCAAATGAAGTTCCCCCATTCCGGAAATGATAATTTCCCCGGTTTCGGGTTCAGACTTAACCCTGAAAGTAGGATCTTCCTCGGCCAGTTTTTTCAAAGCAATACCCATCTTTTCCTGATCTGCTTTGGTTTTAGGTTCAATCTTGATTCCAATCACGGGTTCCGGGAAAGTAATCTTTTCCAAAACCAAAGGAGCTGATTCATCGCAAAGCGTGTTGCCGGTCGAAGTGTTTTTTAAGCCGACTGTTGCTAAAATATCTCCGGAAAATCCTTCCTCGAGCTCCTGTCTTTCATCAGCATGCATTCTCAATATTCGCCCTATCCTTTCTTTTTCCCCGGTAATTGAATTTAAAACATATGAACCGCGGATCAAATGACCGGAATAAACTCTGAAGAAAGTCAGTGTTCCGACAAAAGGGTCGGTCATGACCTTAAAGGCCAAAGCTGAGAAGGGATCTGAATCCACAGGATTTCTCTCGACTATTTCCCCTGTTTTAAGATCAATTCCCTTAACAGGGGGAAGATCTGAAGGGCTGGGCAGGTAATAAACTGCAGCATCAATCAGAGGCTGAACCCCGATTCTTTTAAAAAGAGACCCGAAGAAAACAGGAAATAATTTTGTGGCAATTGTTGCTTTCCTCAAGCCTTTTCTCAACTCATCTAAAGAAATATTTTCCCCTGCCAAATATTTTTCCAGCAAAGATTCATCTTCGGCGGCAATTCTTTCTATCATTTTCTTTCTCCAGGTTTCAGCCATCTCTTTCATATTGGCTGGAATTTCTTCTTCTTTTATTATCTCTCCTTCACCGCCTTCAAATTTAAGCGCCTTCATTGTAAATAAATCAACGACGCCTGAAAAACTATCTTCAGCTCCTATGGGCAATTGAACAGGGATGGCATCCGGGCTCAGTCTGGTCCAAATGGATTCCAAATTCTTATCAAAATCAGCTCCCATTTTATCCATTTTATTAACGAAGCAAACACGGGGAACTTTAAATTGATCTGCCTGCCTCCAAACCGTTTCTGATTGGGATTGGACACCAGCTCCGCCGTCAAAAACAACAATGGCTCCGTCAAGAACCCTCAAAGACCTCTGAACTTCAGCTGTAAAATCAATGTGGCCGGGAGTATCAATAATATTTATCTGGTGCATATCTTCTCCAACCTTCCAGTAAGTGGTCGTGGCAGCGGCCATAATAGTCATTGCCCTTTCTTGAGATTGAACCATCCAGTCTAAAGGAGTGGTTCCTTTTTCTAAAGTCCCGATTTTGTGAACTTTTCCCGTATGATACAAAATACAGGTGCTTGTGGTTGTTTTACCTGCTGAAATATGGGCAATGATTCCTATGTCTCTAATTTTTTCTATTGGATATGGTCTTGCCATAACAAAAAAATCTTGTTTCCTAATTTCTAATTCCAAAATTGAGCATTTTACCAGGAGAAATGAGCGAAAGCTCGGTTTGCTTCAGCCATTCTGTGGGTATCCTCTTTCTTCTTTATCGCCGATCCTTCATTCTTAAAAGCCAATAATATCTCTTCGGCCAATTTCTCTTTCATTGGTTTTCCTTTTTTTGATTGAGCAGCTCCGATTATCCATCTTAAAGCCAAAGCTTCCCTTCTTTCCCCTCTTACTTCTCTGGGCACCTGATAAGTGGCTCCCCCCACTCTTTTCGGCTTAATTTCCAGCAAGGGGCCTGCATTATCAATCGCTGTTTGAAAAACTTCCAAAGGATCCTTGTTTGCTTTTTCCTTTAAAATATCAAAGGCATTGTAAACAATCTTCTGAGCAATGGTTTTCTTTCCGGCTTTCATCAGGTGGTTAATAAGCTTGGTCACCAAAACGTTATTGTAAGTATAGTCTGGCACCAATATTCTTTTTTTGATTTTTCCTCTTGACATATATTATAGGTAGATTACTTAGCCTTTTTAGTTCCGTACTTTGAACGCCCTTGCTTGCGATTCTCAACGCCAGTGGTATCCAGCTTTCCTCTGATAATATGGTATCTTACACCGGGAAGATCTTTTACTCTTCCTCCTCTGAGCAAAACTACTGAGTGTTCCTGTAAATTATGCCCCTCTCCGGGAATGTAAGCCGTCACCTCCATGCCGTTTGTTAAACGGACTCTAGCCACTTTTCTTAAAGCAGAGTTAGGTTTCTTGGGAGTGACAGTAAAGACTTTCAGGCAAACTCCTCTTTTGAATGGAGAGAAATATTCTTTAGGTCTGTTTTTTGAAATATTAAAACCAAAAGTTAAGGCAGGAGTCTTGTCTTTCTTTTTAGTTTTTTTCCTTCCTTTTTTAATTAATTGATGAATCGTCGGACACATAGAAAACAGTTTAACAAAAATTATTTAAAATGTCAAACCCTAAAGAATTCCTGTGATAAAATAATAAGTCCAGGAGGCAAGATAAGGCAAAAACATCATGGCTAAAGCCAAAGCAATGAACATTCCCACTAACGATTGTTCCAAAAATCTTAAAACCTGAGATCTGGGCATAAGATCCATTAATAATTTTGAACCATCAAGAGGAGGGATTGGAATTAGGTTGAAAAATGCAAGGAAGACATTAATATAACCTATCTCAAAAAAGATTTCTCTTAGGGACCCCGTAATTGGAAGAAACCGGATAGCCAGACCGAAAATCAAAGCTATCGCAAAATTAGCCAAGGGTCCGGCAAGAGCTACCTTTGTTGAACCATATTTTCTGTCTCGAAGATTGAAAGGATTATAGGGAACAGGTTTGGCCCAACCTATAAATCCTCCGGCAAAAAACAAAAGCAAAAGAGGAATCAAAACCGTGCCGAAAGGATCCATATGTTTCAATGGGTTCAAGGTCAAGCGCCCGGCATCTTTGGCAGTTGAGTCCCCCATTCTGAATGCTGCCCATCCATGAAAATATTCGTGAAAGACTGCTGAGATCACGACTATCAAATATAAAAATAATTTTGAAGTCAGGTTTATGTCCATGTTCTATTGATTAAAATGTAATCCATAATAAATTATATCCTATTTGCAAAAAAATAAAATTCTGCTATTATAGATACCATGTCAAAAGAATGCGCGATCTGCGGAAAATCATCAATGCTGGTTTGGAAATTAAGAAAGCTCAGGGGGAAGTTTAATCCAACCACTCAAAGAAGAAAATATCCCAATTTGCAATGGGTCACTTTAGCTGCCGGAAAAAGGATTAAAGCCTGCACAAAGTGCATCAAAACCCTTGCAAAAAGAAACAAATAAAAATCCCCCGTATTGGAAAAAATGAGAGCCGCAGCGAGCCAAAAAACCGAAGGTTTTTTGAGCCGGGGGTCGGGGGATTTTATTCGGGGTGTAGTACAACGGCAGTATTTACCCTTGGGGTGGGTAAGACCCGGGTTCAATTCCCGGCACCCCGACTACTGCCCAACAAAAAATCTCCTTTAATTAAACTCAGGAGGTTTTTTGTTTTCTGCTAAACCAGGTTTAGCAAGATTATCAAAAAATTAAATTGGTTATCAATTTTATTAATGTGTCTTTCTCCTTGGGATTGCTGGCTGCAATTAAAAGAGCTAATACGGTCAGGGCATTATCATTAATCTTCCTCTCCCCGCTCTTCTTGTAAAAACATTCGTTTTTGTCTAGTAGGTAGATAAACAAAAACGAGGCGATTCTTTTATTTCCATCAACAAAAGGATGATCTTTTACTGCAAAATACAAAAAATGCGCAGCTTTCTCTTCAATGCTTTGATATAATTCTTTACCTCCGAGAGTCAGAATTAGCAATGTGCAAATTTTGCACATTGCTTTTTTCTATAAGTTCCCCGCTATTAAAAATATTACGCAAATGTTTAGTAATAGAACTCCTTTCTGTTCCAAAAAGCCGGCTGATTTGGTCTTGCGTCAACCAAACAGTTTCCTTGTCCAACTTCACGTCCAAAGTCGGCCCTTCCGGACTTTTATAAATTATCATTTCTCCCCTTTTAATTTCTTTTTCTTTCATAAATATAGAATAACACGAACAACCCCAACAAAAAATCTCCTTTGATTAAACTCAGGAGGTTTTTTGTTGGCCCCACCACCTAGCAGATTTATCGGAAAAAAATCCAAGTGGGAATCTTAGTCCCGCTCCACGAAGCGGGAATCATATCTGATTCCCTATAAGAACTTTTGTACCAGATCTAACTAGGGTGGCGGAGCCCCCTTGAAAACTATAGAATAATTTCCAAAGGGGCTCCTCCTTGCCTAAAAATTTTGCTTGAATGAAATTCAGATTTAAAAAAACTTGGGGATCTTCCCCAAGTAAATTATAACCTGCGTCAAAATTTCTTGTCAAACGAATGTTATTGATTCTGCAACCCCAAAGCTTTTACAGTTTGCTTAATTAAGGAAACGACCACAGGAGGAGGCATTAAGCTGAAGTAAGGATCCTCCACTCCGTCGTTAATCACCCAGGGCCTTTCCTTGACTATTGTTTTTTGATCCTTTTCATCCCACTCGTAATAGTACTCTGGAGTGAGCTCGTAATCGTCAACATATTCGGAAGCGTTCTTTTGAGGAACTGAATTCCTTAAAAGCACTTTGGGTACTCCATAAAGAGAATAAGCCATTTCCATCATTTTTTGGTCTTTTTCCAATCTATCTTTAATGGGGGCTATTCCCTGCTCATCCCCTTCTTTCTCAACCATTTTTGGATTTCCCTGACAAAGAGGATTATCGCAGAGCAGGGAAAATTCCTTGCTTTTGACATCGTAATCTATTTTTGAAGTAGGAAGCAGTTTTATGCTTCTTGATGTCTGACATTTAGGACAAATCCTTCTGTATTTGATTCTTTCATCAATTATTTTTTCAGGAACGTCGATTAAAACAAAAAGGTCCGGATCGTCTCTATATCCGATCAGGTCGCGAAGAAATAAGGCAAGATTAATTTGGTCTAAATCTCTGGGAAAACCGTCAATAAATAAAGTTTTCTTTTCTCTCCTGGCAATCTCTCTTTTTGCCAAAATCAAAATCAATTCTGTGGGCAAAAGGGTTTTAGTGCTTCTCTTTTCCAAGGAGGCCATCAAATCCTCTACCTGAGTCCATCCGCGGTAATTTTTCTTTAAATAATCCATTAATTCTGCTTTCTTTTTTTCATCCTGCAATTCCTCATCCAGAGTCCTTATCATGTCGCCAATTGAAAAATGATCTATTTTTGAGGGATCAACCGCTTCAGCAAACATTTTAGAATAAGTTCCCTTACCGGAATTCTTTTTTCCGAGCAAATAAGCAATGAAAGTGTTTCCACTGTTAAAATACTCTCTCAGAAGTCTTATTTCTTCACTGGCTTTGTAATCAAAATACTCCGCCCTTTCTTTGGGGTTGTTTAAATCAAACTTTCTGTCTAAACCCTTTATCTTTGTTTTAAATAGAGGAAACTGCATAATTTTTTCCATTTGCTTTTATTTTAATTGAACCCAATAAGTCTGTTCTCAAAATATCTATATCATATTTCTTTAAAATATCCAAAGTTTCCTGGTGAGGATGGCCGTAGGAATTGTCCTTCCCACAGGAAATTACAGCCATTCGAGGAGTAATCTTTTCCAGAAACTCCTCTCCGTTTGAAATTTTGCTCCCATGATGGGCAACCTTTAAAATATCTGCCTCAACATCAGTTCCTCTTTCAATAATCTTCCTTTCCTGCGGCTTTGAAATATCGGCAGCAAAAAGAAAATCATTTTCCCTGAAACCGGCTTTGATCACTAACGAATTATTATTGGCATCCGCCTCTTTGCCCTCCATATTCTCAAGGGGGGAAATTATTTCCAAGAAGAATTCTCCTTCTTTTATTCTCTGCCCCGCCCAGCCAACATACATGTTCGCGCCCTCCTCATCGATCAGTCTTTGCCACTCCCTGAATTCATCACTGTCTTTTTGAATGCCATTCCATAAAATATTTTCAACTTCATAAGACTTTAAGACCTCTATTAGTCCTGCCATGTGGTCATGATCTGGATGGGTCAGAACCATTAGATCCAAAGACCTATCCCAGAAAGGAATTTCCTTGCTTAGTCTTTCCAATACGCACGAGTCGGGTCCTCCGTCAATTAAAATCTGGTTTTTCAAAGGAGTTTCAATGAATATGCTGTCTCCCTGACCTACGTCAAAGAAAGTAATTTCCAACAAACGAGGCTGCCAATAATAGAAAATGGCGCTCCCAATTAAAATATTCAATCCCGACAAAATGCCAATAAAAAATAAAATATTTTTCTTTTTCATTAAATCAGTTTAACACGAATTCTAAACAAAACACCCCCTTGCAAGGGATGTTTCTAAAAAACTCCGGAGAATTTTTTAATATTTATGCTTTCCCTAAGATCCTAAACATCTTGGTGCCGCACTTGGGACATATGCCGGTCATAGCCCTTCTTTTGACTCCTCCTTTTCCGTTCATTGAAACTTCTTTGGCCTGAGTCATTTCCTGTTTCTTTTTGCATTTAACACAGTAAGCTTCTGTCATATCGATAAAAAATATTAAAAGATTAGAAATCGACTTTTAAAGAGATTAATTCAGCTTAAGGGAAGCAAAAAAGCCCGTCAAGACCTCTGTTTTTCAAATTTTCTTCAGAATGTTAAAATATGCTTAGGGGGTAAGAATGGACAAAGAGATCAAAATATGGCGAGGAGAAGAATCGGATGGTTATGTTTTCAGCGGTATTGCCAGCATTGAAAGAGAAAAGAAGTTTGTAAAACTGCAAAGAAATGAAGAAATAATGACTGCAAAAATTATCCCCTTGAAACGCCGCGCCATCATCATAGCGGTGAACTCGAACAAACCGCACGCAGAGAATTTCTATTTTGAATCCGTTAACCTAAACTGCAAATATTTCAGGAGTGACTGCGCTAAAAACCCGGAAACTGATCAGGCAGTCCCCTGGAGCTGCTCTTTAAAAACAATAAAGAAATAACCAAACGCCACGGGGGAGGGCATCTGAATACAAGAGATGCCTTTTTAATACCTGAGTTCGCAAACTTCAAAGAAAGGAGAAATTTCTTTTTTCAATTCCAGAAAGAATTCCTTGGAATAGGGCCTTATTTTCTCAAAGCGGGGGTCCAGGGTTTTTTCTGGCCGAAAATTCTGGAGAAAAATCTTTTTGGCTCCGGCCAGCCATTTTGCGATTTTCAAGACATCTTCTTTTGAATGAAGAGTGGGCACCACCGTCACCCTGAACTCATAACCAATTCTGCCTTCTTTCAATATTCCTATACTTTTCTCAATTTTTTCAATATCAACCTCTCTTCCTATTAGTTCTGAATATTTCTCCTTCGGAGCCTTAATGTCCATTGCCATATAATCTACCAATTCTCTTTTAAGTAAATCCTTTAAAACCGAAGGGTTGGAGCCATTTGTGTCCAGCTTTACTGCAAATCCAAGCTTTTTTATCGCATCTATGAATTCGGGCA
The DNA here is from genome assembly GCA_028712445.1 of Minisyncoccota bacterium. Taxonomy (GTDB): domain Bacteria; phylum Patescibacteriota; class Minisyncoccia; order Minisyncoccales; family RBG-13-42-11; genus JAQTPY01. The sequence goes on from JAQTPY010000006.1 coordinate 31,821, forward strand.
AATCTTTATTCAAAGTCGGCTCACCGCCGCAGATAACCACTCCCTGAAGAAGTCCCTGTCTCTCCTTTAGAAAATTGAAAAATTCATCTTTTGAAATTCTGGGTTGATCCTTTATCTTTTCTGGCAGAACCAATTCCGGAGAATAACAAAAAGGACAGCGAAAATTACAGCCTGAAAGAAAAACCGTGGCCGCAACGCGGCCAGGGTAATCAACGAGAGTAGATTTTTCTAATCCCCCGATCTCTATCATTTTTCAGCCAAAGTCACTTTATTAACTTTGTATTCCTTTCTCTGACGGTATTCTTCCTGTTTTCCCTCGTTCCACTGCTGAACGGGTCTCAGATAGCCCACCACCCTGGAATAAACCTCACAAGGCTGCTTTATTGCGCACTGAGGGCAAAAGAAATGCTCTCCCTCAATATATCCATGCACAGGACAAATTGAAAAAGTGGGAGTAATGGTAATGTAGGGTAAATGAAAATTCGAGAAAACCTTTTTTATCATCTGTTTTACTGTCTCTATATCTGAAATCTTTTCTCCCAAGAAAAGATGCATTACTGTCCCACCGGTATACTTGCACTGAATTTCATCCTGCAGTTTCAGAGCTTCAAAAAGATCATTTGTGTAATTAACCGGCAACTGGCTGGAATTAGTGTAATAAGGCACTTTTTTCGTTCCACAGGATACGATGTCTGGAAATTTTTCCTTGTCCTGAAGCGCTAAACGATAGGCAGTGGATTCAGCCGGAGTGGCTTCAAGATTATAAATGTTATTTGTTTCTTTTTGATATTGAACCAGCTTTTCTCTCATGAAATCCATTATTTCCAAAGCGAATTTTCTTCCCTTCTTTGCGGCCACATTCTCGCCTAAGAAATTAATCAAAGCCTCGTTCATTCCCACCAAACCTATAGTGGCGAAATGATTTGCATAATAAGCCCCCCTGGCCTTTTTGATGTCGGACAAATAGAATTTTGAATAAGGATAGAGCCCTTTCTCAATGAAGTGTTCTATCGTTTTCCTCTTAATTTCCAAGCTTTCCTTAGCTAAATCCATCACTTTCCCAAGTCGATCAAAAAATTCCTTTTTAGTTTTAGACAAATATCCTATCCTGGGAAGATTCACTGTCACCACTCCAATGCTTCCCGTCTTGGCCCCTGAGCCAAAAAGTCCTCCCCCGCCTCGGTTATATAATTCCTTTAAATCAAGGCGCAAACGGCAGCACATTGACCTGACATCTTCGGGTTCCATGTCCGAATTTATGTAATTCGCAAAATAATTAGTTCCATATTTGGCCGAAGCCTCAAAAATCAAATCAAAAGCGGGATCGTCCCACGGGAAATCCTTCGTGATATTAATGGTTGGTATCGGGAAATGAAAGGGTCTGCCAAATCTGTCTCCCTCAAGCATTGTCTCGTAAAGAGCCTTATCTAAGATCTTCATTTCCTCCTGAAAATCCCCGTAGTTCTCTTTTTGCGGCTTTCCTCCTATGATCACCGGCTGTTTAGCAAAGACTTCCGAAGGTTTTAAATCCAAAGTGATGTTGGAAAAAGGACATTGAAAACCCACTCTGGTGGGCACTGCCATATTAAACAAAAATTCCTGAATGCTTTGTTTGACTTGAGGGTAGCTCAAATTGTCAAACCTTATGAAAGGGGCCAGAAGGGTATCGAAATTGGAAACAGCAACCGCTCCCGCCACCTCGCCCTGAAGGGTATACAAAAAATTAACAAGCTGCCCTAAAGCCGCCCTTAAATGTTTTGCAGGCTTAGTTTCAACTTTGCCGGCAACCCCCTGGAATCCTTTTAACAACAGGTCGTAAAGATCCCATCCTGCGCAGTAAGGACCCAAAGTATCTAAATTGTGAAGATGAAAATCTCCGGATTCATTGGCGTCTCTAATCTCCTCGGGGTAAATCTTGTTCAGCCAATACTTTTTAACAATATATGAAACACCATAATGGTTCAGCCCCTGCAGAGAAAAAGCCATGTTGGCATTTTCCTGAACCTCCCAGTCAAGCTTTCCCAAATACTGGTCCATTCTTTCCACTGCTTCTTCTGAAACAGCCACAGCCTCCCTGATTCTTCTCCTTTGTTCCCTGTAGAGGATGTAGGCCTTTGCCGTCTCTACCAGGTTTTCTAAAATCAATGCTTCCTCGACAATATCTTGAATTTGTTCAACGTTGGGAATCTCGCCTTTTTTGAATCTTCTGTTTAAAAGTTGAATGACTTTCTCTGAAACTTTTTTTGAAATAATACCGTCCCCCTGGCCGGTGGCAGTAATCGCTTTTTCAACCGCATTGATGATTTTGGATTGATCAAAATCGACAATCAGCCCGTCTCTCTTTTGAACTTTGGTGATTCTATTTTCCATTTTTCAAAAAAATAATTCCTCAATGTTAAATAAAGATTACTTTATGATATCGCGAATAAAGAAGACGGTCAAACCTTGACCGTCTTCTTCTTTTTAAACTTTTTCCACAGGCAGCTACTTCAAAAAAAGCCCGCAAGCACATCTCCCCTCCTTGTCAAGTTCCTCCAGATGCCATCGGCATGGACATATCTTTGACCTATCCTCTTCTTCGTTTCCGGAAACTCTTCTGCAGGGACAATATTTCTTTCCGTATTTTTTTTCATTAGAAAGAAGGCCCCCTATCAACCTCTTTAATGCTTCTTTGTCGGGATTCAGCTTAAAACCATTCTTTCTGGCATATTCCTCATATTCCTTGATCAAATTATCCGCTTCGCTATTGCCTAAAGTATTATTTATCCAATCTCTGATCATGTCTTCCGACTTCAATCCCACAAATCCGCTCACAGGTTCTCCTTCTTTAAAAATGACCACTGTCGGAACAAGGTTCACTTGGAATTTCTGGGCAGTTTGAGGAGCCTGATCTAAATCAACTTTGGCTAAAATCAATCTGCCCTCAAAATCCTTAGCTATATTTTCCAAAATTGGTCTTAAAACCGAGCAAGGACCGCACCATTCAGCAAAAAAATCAACCAAAACAGGAATCTTGGCCTCCTTTATTTCTTTTTCAAAATTTTGATCGTTTAATTCCAACATTTTGTTTAATTCTAAAAATAATCTTATTTCTGGTCTGAAGCTTTTATTCCTCTATGGCTTCGTAGGGGCAAATGGTTTTACCGCCGCACCCTTGAAGCTTCTCAGACTCAATCACTTCTGCTTTGCCATCCTCCCCCAATTTCGCCCCTTCCGGACAAATAGCGGCGCAAAGGCCGCACCCTATGCACTTTTCTTTATTTATTTTTAACATACATACTTAAATTAAATAATTTAGTTTAAATTATCATTTTTACCCGAACATTAAAAATTGCGGCTTGAAAATCAATAAGATTCCTAAAATTATAATAAGCAAACCTCCTATGAGGGTTGACCAATAATTATATTTCTGAGTGAAGCCAAACCGATTTAAAGTAATTACGGCCAGAAAAAATACTATCGCGTCATCAAGCATGAAGAATAACGTATAAAGAAGCAGATAAAGATAATAGGAAGCTGAAGAAAGGTCGCTTAAAGAAAGAATTCTGGTGTATATTGCAGGCAAACCTGCTGAGCAGAAGAATTCGACAACATTCACCCCGATTGCCAGCAAAACAGTTCCTCCCAAAATCGCAAAAGTAAACGGAGAGAGAGCTATTTTTTCAGCCCTGCCCTTCAATTTTTCTTTAAGTTTTTCCTGAAAGCCAGCCTTTCCGTCAGTGACTTTGCAGACCCCCGGCCTGAATTGGATAAAATTCTTTATTTGCCAGGCGCCTATTCCAAGAGCGACAAGGCCGATAGCGATTCTTGTAATATTGACGTAGGATATTGCCAGAAACAGATTCAGCCAGGCAGAAAGAATCAGATAATAAATAACACCCGAAACCAGAATAAACGTTCCTCCTACAAACCACATTCTTTTTCTGGAGCGTGTATTTATCAAAAGAGCCAGCAACAGAATCAAAATCCACATGGCGCAGGGATTAAATCCGTCTAGAACGCCGAAAATGATTGTTAAAACAGGCAAAGAAAAATTGGAGACATCTATTTTTCCTATTAAGGGAAGTATGATGTTCTGGTCAGATTCTCCGGTTTTCCCGTTAATGCATTCTTCCAGACAATTCTCTATCTCTCTTGCTGTTTGGTCATTGAAACCGACAAAATATTTGTTTGAAGTAAATGTGACAGGCACCCAGCCCTGATCTTTTGAGGGAACATTGTATCTGTTATAAAAATCCTGAAGAACGGGCTGGTTTTCCGGATGAAAAACCACCTCGTATTCTTTTATTTCAATCTCAGGATATTTTTCTTTCAGCGTTTCTAAAAACTGCCTTTCCTGGGCGCAATGCGGACAGGTCTGGCTGGAAAAAAAGTAAATTTCAGGATTTTGATAACTATCCTCCCCTTCCTGTGCCGCAGAGAGGCCGTTCCAGCTAAAAATCAAAGCCAGGACGGTAAAAAAGAAAAAATATTTCTTGATCATTAAAGTAAACTCATGAAACTATCGTTTCCTATTTTATCATTAAATGACCCCGCCTTCAATCCAATAAAGCTTAAAGTGTGATATTATATTTGAATGAAAAAAAGAAGCGCTGCCTGTGTGGCAATATTTATAACTCTTTTCCTTCTGACTGTCTGCGGATTTATTTATTTCTCTGGATTTTTTGAAACAAAAAATCTTGTAAATATTCCTCGGGAAGGACCGGAAAATGTTTCTGATCAGGAACTGAGAGAAAAAATCGGGCAAATGCTGATTTTAGGATTCAATGGAACCTTAGTCACTCAAGCTTCACCCATTGTTAAAGCAATCAGAGATTTAAGTTTGGGAGGAATTATTCTTTTTGATTATAACGTGGCTGACGAATTTCAATCCCGCAATATAATTTCTCCCGAACAAACCAAAACCCTGATTTCAGATCTCCAAAAATTCTCCGCAACGCCGCTTTTTGTCGCCATTGACGCTGAAGGCGGAAAAGTAAACAGATTAAAAGAAAAATACGGATTCATTAATGTGCCGAGCGCCGAATCTTTGGGGAAAAAGAGTGTTTTGGAAACAGAAAAAGCGGCTCAAGTCCTGGCCGCAGAGCTTTCAACCCTCGGAATTAATTTAAATCTGGCTCCGGTGGTTGATGTTAATGTCAACCCGCGTAATCCGATAATAGGATCTCTTGCCCGATCTTTTTCTTCCGACCCCCAGGAAGTCCTTTCCCATTCTTTGGCCTTCATTGAAGCCCATCATCAGAACAACGTTCTGGTTGCAATAAAACATTTTCCGGGCCACGGAAGTTCAGAAGAAGACAGCCATGAAGGATTGGTTGACATCACAGACACTTATCAGGATTCAGAAATGATTCCCTTCAGGGAAATAATCGGAAAAAATCAGGCAGACATGGTAATGGCGGCTCACTTGATGAATCTGAAAATCGACCCCAATTATCCCGCCTCTCTTTCTTCTATTTTCATCAAAGATATTCTTCAAGGAGAATTAGGATTTAAGGGGCTCGTGATTTCAGATGACATGCAAATGGGAGCTATTGAAGAGAATTATAGCTTCAAAAGGGCTCTCATCCTGGCTATTAATGCAGGATGCGATCTCTTAATCATTTCCAATAACGGAAAAACATATAATGAGCGTATTTCGTATGAGGCCTCAGATATTGTTTTTGACGCAGTAAGGTCAGGAGAAATCCCCCTGTCCAGAGTCCTTGAATCTTCAGAGAAAATCGAGAAAACAAAAAGAAAGTTAAAATTATTTTAACCCAATCTCAATCAGTCCTCCCTGATTGGGTTGAATAAATCTGAAGGTGGAAAGCATCTTGTCAAAAACCGAATCGTAATCATACGCCGTTTTCAGCCCCAAGGTAACCAAAAGGGGCATTTCGCTTCTTATCTCGTAGATTTTTCCATTTCCCTCCCCAAAGACTATTTTGACTAATTTATTCACTTCCAAAGAGTCAAACTTTTCCAGGAACACTCCTTCATAACCCTCTTTTCCGAATTTAACCTTGGATTTGCTTTCACCTCCGCGCAAGGGCAGAAAAATTTCGGAAATCCAGTCATTTAAAGAAAGATTTCTTTCCTGGTTTCCCGGCAATTCTCTTCTATTCTCGTATTGCTTAATAACAAAACCTGCTTTGAATAATTTAAGAGCCCCATTCATTTCAGTTCTGCGATCAGTTTCTACTTCTTTTTCCTCTCCAAAACTTACCTCTCTGGTCAAAATATTTTCTTTAATAATCCAATCCTCAGGATACTCTATTGAAAAACCAAGGTTTTCGTTAATATGAATATTCCAATCGATATAATTATCCAGGGAATCGAATGAATAATCCAAAGCTTCTTTTTTTATCTTCCAATGGCCGTACATGATGAGACCCAACCCGACGACCATGGCAAAAGCAAGAATCAATAATGTTCCCAAAACAGTCGGGATTCTCTGTCTTAAAATATTTGGGTATTCTTCCTTCAAATCAGCCACTGATGTTTTTTGCAATTTCTCTTTGGATTTTTTCCTTTAAAGAAGATAGCGCAAAAAAGAGAGCATCTCCCTCTTCGCGGGCAAAAATGTGACGATTGCCGGGGAGCCACATGCTGAACGTGACTTCGTAACCCCAGCGCGCTCTTTTTTCAACTCTTATTGTCGCTTTTCTTAAACTTTCGCTGAAGCGTTGTAAATGATTTTCGATTCCTGTTCCTAATTTATCGTCGATGATGTTTCTTGTGCGCTGATTAACTACGAAATTTCTGCCTATAATTATTAAGATCATGATTATTTTACACCAAGGCATAATACTCAATCACGCGCTCAAGATTAAATCTTTTTTCCGAATCTCTCAGGGAAGGCAAACGGATGACCCTGCCCATCCTGTCTTTTCTTTCTAACCATGGAGGAACAATCGAAAACTTCGTTTGTTTGCTGTAATGTCCATTACCCGCAAATTCAATTACATCTCTCTGCTGAAGATGGAAGAAAGGATCGTCTCTCTTGATTTCATTCACTGTCACATGCCCGCTTTTAATCAATCTGGCAGCATTTTCTCTGTCTTTAACGAAGCCCAGGCGAAAAACAATATTGTCTAACCTTGTTTCCAGTTTTTTGAATAAATCTTTTCTGGGATTTTCACTGGAAGTGATTGTTTCCTTGGCATACCTTTTGAGCTCTCTTTCTGAAATATTATATTCTTTTCTTAATCTTTCTTTTTCCTTAAACCCCTTCGGGATCCTGCTTCCCGGTTTATGCCTTAAGTAATTAGCCATTAATAATAAATTAATGATTTTTCAAACTGAAAAATTATAAATTCCGCATCGGGCTAATTATGACTGGCATTAGAACTTTTTTCCTTTAAAAGTTAAAGCAACGCCACTGTCAACTCTTTTATGTTTCAATCACTCCAGTTTTTTTCTATCCACATTGCAGGCATCTGATTTGCAATGAAATTAAAACTATTCGCAAGGCCCCAATCAAATTTTAACCAGTTCTTTTTTACTATTCAATTTTCAATTAACTTACATTCTTTATTCCTTAGCGCAGCTTAGCTGACCTAAGCGGCACTAAGAAACATTAAATGCAATATCGAATTCTTTTTTCAACCTCCTCCCAGCTGACAATGCTCCAAAATCCTTCAACGAATCTGTCTTTTTCATTCTTGTAATCAATATAATAAGCATGCTCCCACATATCCAAAACTAGCAGCAGGATGTTCCCTGGCGGAAAATTAACATTATGTTTTTCTATTTGCATTATCAGAGGTCTGCGGGACTCAGGATCATAGCTCAGAACAGCCCATCCTGACCCTTCAACAGATAAAGCTGCTGCGCTGAATTCGTCTTTGAATTGCCTGAAACCTCCGAATCTCTTTTTAAACAGACTTTTTAACTTTCCTTCAGGTTCTCCTCCTTTGTCCGGAGAAGTCAAATTAGACCAAAAAAGCGAATGGAGAATATGGCCACCAAGTTCGAAAGAAAGGTTTTTGACATAACACTTATATTCTTTGAGATCTTTTTTCCTTCGCTTTTCCTCAAGTTGCCTTAAAATTCTGTTTGCATTTTTGACATAATTCAAATGGTGTTTCTGATAATGAATCTTAAGCTGCTCTGCTGAAATATAAGGATCCAATGCGTTGTAGTTATAATGAAGATCCGGTAGCCTATAAACTCCTTTATTGTCTAGATGAAGTTTATTATTCATCTTTTGAATGCCAGAGAGATTTTTCTCACCTGTACATTACCTTGAGAATTCTGAAAGTCTTGTTTATCGGCTCAGGAATAAAAACCTCCTCGCTTACTCTTCTGCCAAGCAAGGCCTTTCCGATTGGCGATTCGTCGCTGATTTTTCCGACGATAGGATCGTTTTCAACAGTTCCCACCAATTCAAACTCGCTGATTCCTTCTTCCCCCTCTACGACCACTTTGGCTCCCAAATAAACATGATCCCGCTCATTCTTGGAAGGTGTCTTGATAAGTACGGCATTTTCCAAAACATTATTTATTTCCACTATCCTCTTTTCCAATAAACCCAATTCTTCGTAAAAAATAATCTGATCTGATTCCGGCTCACCATGTTTTAAAACCGACGGCAATTCCATCCTCACCTTCTCTGTTTTGTATTTTTCAAGAAGATACTTTTCTTCCCTTATTTTCTTTAAACCTTCTTTTGTGAGATAAAAAACTCTCTCCCCCACAGTTCTTTAAGCTCTTTATTAATTTTTCTAACTCCCTCGACTTTGAATTAAAATAGTTAAAATATATCTGTGGATGAATTTCAACTTGATTCTGCGCCTGCAAGTTAAAATATAGTTCTTTGAAATGAAATCTTTGTGAAGATTTTAAAGAAAAAATTTAACAAAAAAGAGCTGCTTTCAGCAGCCCTCTTAATATTATTCGCCCTTTAATCTATATCCCACCCCTCTGATTGTTTCGATCATTTTTGAATGATTATTTCCTATTTTTTTTCTCAGATTCTTAATATGAACGTCAACCACATTGCTGAAAGAACTAAAGTCAAAATCCCAAAGATTATCCAAGATCTGATCGCGATTGATTACCTGGTTCGGATGCCTCATTAAATATTCCAACAGACGGAATTCCTTTAAAGTGAGGGAAATTTCTTTTGCCCCCCTATGCACTCTTTGGGTAAGGGAATTCAACATCAGATCTGAGACTGTCAGTTCTTCAGCCAGCATCTTTGCCGGCCTCCTTATTATGGCGCGCATTCTGGCCAACAGCTCAGGAAAAGCAAATGGTTTAACTAAATAATCGTCTGCCCCTTCATCTAATAGATGAATTTTTTCTTCAGTGTCGGCTTTTGCAGTTAAAATCAAAATCGGAACCGTGATTCCTTTTTTTCTTATGTTTTTACAAATTTCTGCTCCATCTTTTTTAGGAAGCATCAGATCGAGAATGATTAAATCATAGTCCATGTAGTGAAGCTCCAGCCTTCTTTCTCCCGCTTCTCCATCAGTTAAATAATCGACCGCATATCCTTCCTTTCCCAGCCCGGTTTTCAGCATTTGAACCAGAACCTCATCATCCTCGATAATTAAAATTTTCATGTTTATTCTCCCTCCTAACTGGAATCTGGCTGCAAAATTCAATTTGCATCAGACCCCAAGTATATTTTAACAAAAATATGCTTATTGGAACAATGCGGGTCAAATCTGCTTCCCTGCCAATTGGCCGCAGGCCGCGTCTATGTCCTCTCCGAAACGAAACCTCTGGGTAACGCTGATCCCATTCTTTTCCAGAATTTCCCTGAATTTTTTTATTCTTTCAGTTCCAGATGGTTGAAAAATTCCCGTCGGATTGTAAGTAATAAGATTAATGAAAAAAAGATTGTTGTTTGCAGAAAGAGTTTTTTTTGTCAAACTTGCCAGCTTTTCGGCCATTTCGTCTGAATCATTAACATCTCTGATCATAAGATACTCTATCATAACCCTTCTCTTTGTTTCTTTAATGTATTCTTCCACAGTGTTTAAAACGCTCTTTATTGGATATTTTCTGTTTACCTGCATTATTCGAGATCTTAAACCATCTTCAGGCGCATGAAGGGACACGGCTAAATTTATCTGCATGCTTTCTTTAGCCAAATTTTTTATTCCCTCAATAATCCCCACTGTGGATATTGAAAAATGTCTGGCCCCCAGATTAAAACCATCTTTATCGTTAAGAATCTTGACTGCCGAAATCACGTTATCGTAATTTAAAAAAGGTTCTCCCATGCCCATAAAGACGATACTGGTCACCTTTCCCCCTTTTTTCTTTAAAAGACGGGAAAAATGAATTATTTGTTCGACTATCTCCCAGGAATCAAGATTTCTTTTAAATCCCATTTTGCCTGTAGCGCAAAAAGAACAGCCCAGAGGGCAACCGGCCTGAGAAGAAACGCAAACCGTGTTTCTGCCGTCCTTATGGCGCATTAATACGGTTTCAATCTTTAGACCGTCTTTAAGGGTGATTAAGGATTTTATTGTGTCCTTATCTTTCGAAATAAAATCTTTTGCAGATATGTTGATGGGACATTTATCCTCCAGCTCCTTCCTTAAATTCAATGGAAAAACACTGGCTTCCTGCCAGCTTTCAATCAAATTCTGGAAAAGAGCTTTCTTGGCCTGTTTCAGTCTGAAAGAAGGCTCTTTTTTAAATAAATTATCGAATTGATCAAGGTTCATGTTTAATCTCATGATATCAAAAAATAGAATCTTTTTACATTTTAAAATGTTATGTTAAAATATTCACGAAAATTAAAAACGAAAATGGCATTAGTAAATTCAAAAAAAATTGAAAAGCAGATTGTTGAAAATTTAACAAAACTCAAGGATAAAAAGGGTTTTTTAAGAGCCAATTCGACAAATTACAATCGCCTCTTCGGACGAGACTCCCTTATTGCTTCCTGGCAGCTGCTTGATCGGGACCCTGGCATCTGTAAAGCCACTCTTGAAATCCTGTCCAAACTTCAGGGAAAATCGACAAACAGGGAAAAGGACGAGGAGCCGGGAAAAATCCTGCACGAAACAGATTTGACAAGAGATGTTCATCCTGAAAACTATTTCTCCTTTCCATACTACGGCTCAGTAGATTCAACTCCTCTCTTTTTAATTGTCTTTGCTTTTTATTTCAGAAAGACCAAAGATTTTGATTTTTTAAATTCTCATTGGAAAAACATTCTTGCTGCTTTCAACTGGATGGAAACATGCGGAGACAAAGACAAGGATCTGTTTTTGGAATACGAAAGCGCTCATTCCACCGGCTTATTCCACCAATGCTGGAAAGACAGTTTTGAAAATCATCTGAAAATGAATCCTCCCGTAGCGATTGTCGAAGCGCAGGGATATCAATACTCTGCCCTAATGGAAATGGCTTATTTGGCAGGAATAAAAAAAGATTATGGGCTGGCTCAGTCAGCAGAAAAAAGAGCCAGAGCATTAAAGGAAGTCTTTAACGAAAAATTCTGGCTAAAGGATTGCGATTTCTTTGCTTTAGGGTTAGACGGAGCCAAAATGCCCAGAAAAGCCATTGCCTCAAACCCGGGATTGCTTTTATTCACAGGTATCGTTGATGAAGAAAAAATCGATCCTACTGTTTCCCGGCTGTTTAAAGATGATCTTTGGACTCCTTTCGGAATCAGGACTCATTCTTCCCTGGAGTCTGATTTTGACCCTTTTAATTACCATTTGGGAACCATCTGGCCTCATGACAACTGGATAATTGCTGAAGGATTGAGAAAATTGGGAAAGAATAAAGAATATAAAAAGGTGAGAGACGCTGTTCTGGAAGCTGTAAAAGGAACCGGATTCAAATATATGCCCGAATATTACGTAGTTTCGGAGGGAAAACTCATCTGGAGCCCTGGAGCAGGCAACCCTCAGGCCTGGACAGTGGGAGCAATATCGAATTTTCTTGAAATCAGCCGAACAATTGATGAAAACCAACCCGTGGCACACTCTCTTGACACCTAAGAGTTATTATTATAAGCTTGTCTTAGACTTTAAGTCGGAGTGTTTCGGAAAACAAAGCGACTGAAAGTCAAAGGGTCGCTTTAAACATCTCCATTGGAGATAAAGAAAAGTATATAATATTTATGGCATTCGACAATTTCAACGGAGGAAATAAGAATTTTCCTCCTCGCGAGATGGTCAAAGGAAACTGGAAATGCTCAGAGTGCGCAAAGGAAATTACCGAACTCCCTTTCGCTCCGGCTCCAGACAGACCTATCTACTGCAAAGATTGCTGGGGAAAGAAAAGAGCTGAAAGATTCAGCAGATAAGCAAAAAAACAAAAGTCCCGCTCAAAGCGGGATTTTTGTTTTATCAAAAAAAAGAGATGTTATTACACCTCTTCGAGTCTCACTTCGCCAGTATCTATTACTCCCAAGACCATTCTAACTTTCAGGTAAGGATACTTAGCTAAAATCAATTCTTTGGCTTCTTGCATTTCTTTCTTATGAAAAGCTCTCTCTTCTTCAAATGAGCTGAACTTGCCATAAGCCCCGCAATCAGTATGATTGCAAAGAATGACTTCTTTAATATCGTGAAGGTTGACGGAACTTTCCACTTCCTCCATCAAGAAAACTCTGTCTTTGACACCGCCAGCCCTTGCATGAATATCGCAATCCCCCAAAAGCCCGTTTGTCTCTAAGTATTCCAGTATTTTTTTCCACAGCCTGAAGTCCTTGCAGAATATAGCGAAAAATTTACAACGATGACTCATATTCCTCCAAACGTTTAATAAAATTACTTAGACCACTCTAAGCCATATTTTAAAAAAAATCAAGATCTGCTGAACAATTTACGAAGTTCCTTCTTTGCTTCTTCTAGAATCTTCTTTTGGCCTGGATCTAAATTCTTTCCTGCGCGGTTGATATAGAAGTTGAGCATGGACATTGCCGACTGAAAGGGACCTGCTTTCCTCGTTTTGCTCCTTTCGGCTGACCTCTTAAGGGATAAGGCAATCTTTTTGGGGTTTTTGAGAACAAATACTCCTTTTTCTAAATCAAGAGCATGACTAAATCTTGTCACTTTGTCTGACCAAAGCTTTCTTGGATCATTATTTTTCAATCTCTGAATCATCGAATTTAATATATTTTCTCCATTCTTCAGGAAGAGGAACGGAAATTGTCTTCTCCTCGTCCTTTGTCGCCAGCTTGAAGGAGAGCTGACAGGAAACCAGAGCTATCTCTCTGCCTGGCAAAGAAGTCGATGAACCATATTTGGTATCTCCTAAAATTGGAAAACCAACTGCGGAAAGCTGGGCTCTTATCTGGTGGAATTTTCCCGTACCCAACGTTATTCTCAATAAAGAATATTTATCATTCGAGACTACTAATTCGTAAAGGAGAGTGGCTTTTGCGCCCTCCTCATCACTAACGCTAGTTTTTCTGGTAAGTTCATCCTTTTTTAAGTAATTTACCAATTCTCCTCTTGCCTCCTTTGGCTTGCCTGAAACCAAAGCATAATATATTTTTTTTACTTCGTGGTTTCTGAACTGTTCAGAAATCCTGGAAGCTCCCTTGCTGGTTTTAGCAAAGAGAACTATGCCTGAAACCGGCCTGTCTAAACGATGCAAAAGACCAAGGAAAACATTTCCCGGCTTCTTGTATTTTTCTTTAAGATATTTCTTTACTTCATCAAAAAGACTGGTTTCCCCACTCTTATCTCCCTGTGTCAAAAATCCTGCCGGCTTGAAAACTGCGATTAAGTGGTTGTCTTCATATAAAATTTTTGGGACCATATTTTCATATTATCAGAAAATTAAATTTTATTCAGTAAAAAGTTAATCAAAAATTAAGATTGGAATTTTATACTAAGATTGAAAATGACCAAAGGTCGTCAAATAAATAATTAAAGCATAAAAATATGACAAAAAAAATCTTTTTTCCAATATGGCTGCTGCTTCTGTCTGCGCTAATTGCGGGCGCGCCCGCAATTACCAATGCAAATGATAAAAATGATGAATCAGAAGACGGAATTGAGGAATTTATGGAAAAAGGCAGGGAAAAAATTGAAGAATTTAAAAAGGGTCTTTTAGGAGAAGAAATGCTTATGATGGGCAAGGTTGTTTTGGCAACAGAAAACTCTTTAGTGATAAACATTAAAGATAAAGACTACACTGTCAACATTGTTTTTAACGGCATAATCGCAAACCGCGTCTGGGATAAAATGGATCTGGAAGATTTTAAGGAGAATGACAGGGTGATGATTTTCGGCAAGATCGAAAAAGACACTATTGAAGCTAAAATGGTAAGGAATATTTCTCAGCCCCCCTTGAAGGAAAATGATTAAAAATCAAACTACTCTTTAAGAAAAACCGCCATTCTACTTGGCGGTTTTTAATTTTTCAGAAACAAAAAACCAGCCAGTAGGCTGATTTCTTGCTTTTACAATTCTTTAAAATTGTCTACCAATTGCTGTCTCTGCGACCACCGAATCCGCCGCGTCTGTCTCCTCCGCGAGAATCGCGTCTGAAACCACCTTGAGGTCT
>JAQTPY010000001.1 GCA_028712445.1 Minisyncoccota bacterium
ATAGGCAGGCCCTCAACTTACGCTCCCATTATGTCTAATATCCAAGACAGAAACTATATTGAAAAAGATGAACAAAAAAGATTTCGACCCACTGAAATTGGAAATATTGTTAACGATCTTTTAGTAGAACATTTTCCCCAGATAGTTGATATCGGCTTTACTGCTCAAATGGAAGAAGAATTGGATAAAATAGCAACTGATAAAAAGGAATGGGTTCCTGTAATCAGAGAATTTTACAAACCTTTTGAAGAAAATCTCAAAAAAAAATACGAAGAAGTTTCAAAAAAAGAAATTACCGAGAAACCGACAGGGAAAACGTGCCCCAAGTGCGGCTCCCCTCTAATAGTGAGATTGGGCAGATTCGGAAAATTTTATGCCTGTTCGGGATTCCCCAAATGCAAATATACCGAACCCTTGGAAAAAAATGTTTTAGGAATCAAATGTCCCAAATGCAAGGAAGGGGAGGTAGTTGAAAAAAGAACCCGGAGAAAAAAAATCTTCTATGGATGCAGCAAGTACCCTAAGTGCGATTTTGCCTTATGGGACAAGCCCACTGGAAAAATATGTCCCAAATGCGAATCCCCCCTTATCCAGACCAAAAAAGGAGAGGAAAAATGCTCAAACAAGGAATGCGATTTCAGGGTTGAAAAAGAAGGGAAATCGTGATAAAACGAGCATAGTGAGTTTATAGCGAAACGTTTAATTATAGAGGAATTAAAAAGGGCAAGTGGCGGAATGGTATACGCGGTAGTCTCAAAAACTACTAGTCGCAAGGCTGTGAGGGTTCGACTCCCTCCTTGCCCACCAAAAAAATCACTTCTTATAGAAGTGGTTTTTATTTAAGATAACATTAAAGATTTTATTCACTAACCACGCCGAAAAAATACCAATAACAGCTCCTCCTAGAATATCTGATGGCCAATGGACGCCGGCAAACACCCTTGAAATAGCAATCAAAAAACTGGCTATAAATAAAATTGTTCCTGCTTTCTTATTGTAAAAATAGATTGCTGCAGCTAAGGCAAAAAAGAAAGTTGAATGCCCGGAAGGAAAAGAGCCCGTGGCTGGATGCTCCAGAATCAAATTAACCTGATTCTCAACAAAAGGCCTTGGCCTTTCCCAGAATAATCTTATTCCTTCAGTAATTATGACGCGGGAAAGGAAAACCGAAGCTGAAATCTTTGCTGCAAATTTCCAATAATCAGAAAACAAAATTTTCAGTGAGCGAAATTTGATTAATTTAAATAAGAAAAAGACAACTACAGCTAAGATTAAAAAGTAGCCCAAATATTCAGCAAAAAATATTGCCACGCTATCTAAACAGACATATTTTCCCGCAAGAATATTCAATTTTTGAAAAATCATTACATCCATATTATATTCTCAGATTAGCATCAGCCGCTAAGTCCTGCCAACCCGTCTTTTTTGCCTGATGTCTATGAAAATAAGCGGCGATCGCCACCATTACAGCATTATCCGTGCAGAGCCCTAGAGGCGGGACTAAAAAGTTAAAACCTTCTTTTCTGCTTCTTTCCTCAAGCTGTTCTCTTAATTCCTTGTTGGCTGAAACTCCCCCTCCCATGATTATTGTTTTTACAGAATAATCCTTAGCTGCCTTGATTGTTTTCTTAATTAAGACATCGATTATCGATTGCTGAGCTTCAAAACAAATTTCCTTAATGTATTGGGAAGATTTCCTTATCTTTGGATCCCTTTTCTTGAATTCATAAAGAACCGCTGTTTTTAATCCTGAAAAACTGAAATCGTAGTCTTTGGTATGCATCATAGGACGAGGCAGGGTCATGTTGAATTTTCGATCTTCACCCTTGGCTTTCCACTCTTCGGCTTTTTGGGCAATGATGGGGCCTCCGGGATATCCCAGGTTTAAAATTTTAGCTATCTTGTCAAAGCATTCTCCGGCAGCATCGTCCCGCGTTTCTCCCAATAATTTATATTTTCCTATCCCAGTCATAAATATCAACTGAGTATGGCCGCCTGAAACAACCAAACAAACAGCAGGAAAGATATTTTTCTGCTTTTTTCCGAGAAAATTAGCTAATATATGACCCTCAATATGGTTTACAGGAACCAAGGGCAAATTCATTTTTGCAGCTAATTCTTTGGCGTAATTTATCCCTACCCACAAGCAAGGTTCAAGCCCCGGGCCAACTGTCACCGCCAATAAATCAATTTTTTCATTTTTAACTTTGAATAATGCTTCCTCTAAAACCAAAGGAAGATTTTTTTGATGTTCCCTTTTGGCTAAATTAGGCACCACCCCTCCCCATTTTTCATGAATTTTAACCTGAGAAGAAATAACATTCGAAAGCACTTTGAAACGCGAATCTTCAGTTTTCAACAAAGCTGCGCTGGTTTCATCGCAGGATGTTTCTAAAGCAAGAATAATCATGGCCTTAAAATATTATAAGGTTCAATGGTTAAGTCTATTACAGTTGAGGATTTCTTGGTTTTCAATTTCCCGGCATCTACGACCAGATCCGGTTGATTTTTAACTCCTTTAAACTGCTTTGACAACTCTTCTATGCTTGCTGCAGCCGGCCTGCCTGAAATATTGGCTGAGGTTCCGGAAAGAGGCAAATTAACTTTCTTTAAAATATCATCTATTAGTTTATATTTAGGAATCCTTAGGGCAATTGTTTTATTATCTACCCCATAAATTTTTAATCCTTTTTTTCTTTCAAGTATGACCGTTACTCCCCCTGGCCAAACCTTTCTAAGGAAATTTTCCTGTTCTTTATTTATTTTAGCAATCTTTTTTGCTTCCTTAATATCTTTGATGAAAATCGGTATCGGGTTTTTCTTCTTCCGACATTTTATTTTAAAAACTTTTCCAATCGTTTTTTTGTTCACAGCATCAGCAACTAAACCATAAACCGTGTCTGTTGGAACAACCACAACTCTTCCCTCTTTGATTAAAACGGAAGCGATCTCAACAACTTCTTTAAAATTATTTTTATTTAAATTTATAATCTGCATTTCTCAAGTATATCACATTGATTAAGTTTAAAAAAAATGAGCCTGGCTGCATTAGCTCAGGCTCAAAGATGATGGTCGGGCTTCCGCCGACCCATTAATTTTCTTTTTACGGAAAGACCTTAGCCTTTCCGCACTATTGCGCCCTATTCAATTGTGAGGTTTTGGGCGGTGTTAAGGTGGGCGGCAAGGCCATAGATCGGAAAGGTGGATATGGTGAGGAGAACAGTGCGGCTCTTGAAGGACTTTTTTCATTATGCCCTCCGTTTTCTTTTCGGAGAAGATCTCCGAGACCGTGGCTACCGAATAAGCATCACCTCCTTCCAAAAATACTTAATATGGTCAGGAAATATCAAATTTTAAGGGAACAGTAGCTTGATTGACGAATATTAGAAGAAAAGAACGGGAGTGTCAAGCTCTTTTTTTCACACCTTTGAACTCAGAATAGAAATTGGTGCTGTCTTCAATGTTTTCCAAAACCAAAGAGTTGGGTCCGACAGAGGAATTAGATCCGATCATGATTCCAGGCATCAAAGAGCAATGGATTCCAACTTTTGAATTTTCACCCACAATTACTCCCAGAGAATTCAATCCTGTTCCCATTTTTTCTCCCTTGACCAAGACTTTCACCTCTTCTCTGTTGATCCTTAGATTGGCTGTGATAGTTCCCGCTCCAATGCGGCATCCTTTCCCTAAGATTGAATCTCCCACAAAACCGGAATGAATATGAACATCTTCCTGAAAAATACTTCTTGTCACCTCAGAAAAAGCTCCGACCATGCAATTATTTTCCAAATTGGTATATTCCCTGAGCAAAGAATTGTTTCCAATTACGCAGTTGTCCCCGACATAGCAAGGACCCTTAATGACAGCTCCTTCATGTATCTTCACGTTTTTTCCTAATTCTACTTTATTGCCAGCCAAATATTTATTCATTAAAAGACGATTTACCAAAAATAAATCCCAAGGATATTTCAAAGAAGGCGTTGGTGGCACATCGCCGACGACCACCGTTAAATTATTTTCTTTTAAATAAAGAGAAATTGCTTCTTCAAAGGAATAGTGGCTTTCTCCAACTCTTTTTAAATAATCTAAAAAATTCGTAGGTAAAACGTAAATGCCGATTATTCTAATGTCGGATGGCTCTTTTCCTTTTTCAGGCTTTTCTACCAAACCTGTTACCCTAACTGAATTTGATTTATCAATTTCAAAAATTCCATAATTCCAAGGTTGATCAGTTTTACTACCGAAAAGAATCATTTCTACACTTTTTTCTTTTAACGAAGTTTCTTTATTTTTTTCTTGTGCATCTAAAATTTCTTTTATTTCAAAATGATAAGAATTTAAAACTAAGAAATAATCTTTAATCAGATCTCTGGCGCAAAGCAAGGCATCTCCCATCCCTTTCGCCACTGGCTGAACAACATATTTTGGTTTTAATTCTTTTAATTCAAAATTTTTTAATTCCTTCTCTATTTCTCGCGAAGCATCTTGTATGATAATTGCCTCCTTAAATCCTTTTTCCTCCAGACTTTTTAAAGCATACCAAATCAAAGGGCGCCCCATTATTCTGGTCAAAGATTTGTTTTTCTTGTTTAAAGGCCAGAACCTTGAAGATTCTCCGGCAGCTAAGATTATTGCTTGCATAGTTTCAGTAAAATCTTTGCTAGTTTATTTGAGTCGTGAAGGACCATTGTTCTCTGATTCGCCCCTTTGATAAAAACATCTGAAGGATTCATTTTTCTGATTTTTTTATCTAAAATATTTTCTCCTATAAACTTGCTTTTGGGCAGTTCTGCTCTGTCATAACCTACAAGCTTGGCTCCCGGAAACACTTTTTCCACCCGGGCCTTCAAACTGGACGTCAACTTGCCGGTATTAAATATTGCGTAATCAATGCTATCTCCCAAATATTCTTCCAGAATACCAACGAAATCTTTAACTTTCAGGTTATCTGTATTTCCGCTCTGAGTCATAAGGTTGCAGACAAAAACCTTCTTAGCTTTTGAAGATTTTATGGCCTCCTTTACCCCTTTAACCAATAAATTAGGAATTAAACTTGTATAGAATTTACCAGGACCAATTACAATCAAATCTGCTTTTCTGATAGCTAAATCTGCTTCAGGGTTGATTTTAGCTTGGGGGTCGAGAAATAGTCTTTTGATACCCGCCCTTGATAAATCTTTGCAGTTAACAATGGCATCCTCGTTTCCAAGCATCTTTCCATTTTTAAGTATTGCTTTCAAATTGGAATTGTTCAATGTCACAGGTATGACAACGCCTGAAAATTTCAAAATTTTTCTTAATTTTTTGATTCCAGCGCCAAAACTCCCTGTAAATTTTTCAGCGGCAGCGATAAAAAGATTCCCCAGACTATGTCCCCTTAAAACGCCTTTGTTGAACCTGTAATTAAAAAACTCAGCAAATCCCGGCTCAACAGATAAGGCGGCCAGACATTGCCTTATGTCTCCCGGAGGCAAAATACCCAACTCATCTCTCAGTTTGCCTGTAGATCCGGCTCCTCCGTCAAACATCGTCACTATCGCTGAAAGGTTAACTGGGTACTTTTTTAATCCGGATAGGATCATAGAAACACCTGTGCCACCGCCAATGCAAACAATCCCCGGATTTTTCTTAAAGCTGTTCTTCATCTGTTTTTTGACACGAACGATTATCTATTGTAAAGTAAAAAATCAAACATTGCAAATTCCATGGACGAAATTTTAAAGAAAAATGGAGAAAGATTTTTAGTAAAAGGCGGCATTTCCCTGTCTGGCGAAGTTGAGATAGCAGGGTATAAAAACTCTGCGGGGGCGGTTTTGGCGGCTGCTTTGCTTTCTGACGAACCCTCGATAATAGACAATCTTCCCCTGGTTTCGGACGTGCTGGATCAGATTGAGATTGTAAAAAGGATCGGCGCTGAAGTTGAATGGTTGGGAGAAAAAAAGATAAAAATCAGTCCAAAAAACCTTAATCCGGAAAATATTCCAATAGATCTCTTTGAAAAAATGAGGGTCTCAATACTGCTCGCAGGTCCTCTTTTAGCCAGATTCAAAAAATTGAAAGTCCCTCATCCAGGAGGAGATAAGATCGGATTACGGCCCATATCGACCCATATTAAAGCATTAAAGGAGTTCGGAATCCAAACCGAAGAAAGGGATGGTTTCTATTATTTCAGAGCTCCGGAAACTCTTGAAGGAAAAAGAATTGTTTTAAACGAATTCTCTGTCACCGCCACTGAAATCGTAATGATGGTGGCGTGTCTGGCCAAGGGCAAAACAAAGATTGAGCTGGCGGCCTCTGAAGCTCAGGTCCAAGATTTGGGCATCTTTCTAAACAGAATGGGAGCTAAAATCGAAGGCGTGGGCACCCACACAATCACCATAGAAGGCAGAGAAAAAATGAACGGGGCAGAGATAGAAATATGTCCGGATCTTCTTGAAGCAGGAACTTTCTTTATTGCTCTTGCTTTGACTGGAGGAGAAGGAAAAATAAAGAAAATAAACCCTGAACATATGACCACCTTCCTGGAAAAAATGAGGAGCTTGGGAGTAAGCTTTGATATCGCCGCCACAGAAATTCTGGTCAAACCCTCCGGTAATTTCAATGCCGGTAAAATCCAGGTTTTTCCCCACCCTGGATTTCCTACAGACCTTCAACCCCAAACTTCCGTCCTTTTAACTCAGGCTGAGGGAAAAAGCTTAATACATGACCCTCTTTTTGAAAACCGTTTCCAGCACTTGCACGAGCTCAGAAAATTAGGGGCAGATATCGAAATCACTGATCCTCACCGCGCTTTGATCTTTGGAAAGACAGACCTCTCGGGAGCAAAAATAAACGCCTCAGATATAAGATCCGGGGCAGCGCTCATTTTGGCGTCTTTGATTGCTAAAGGAAGCACGCTTATTGAAAATATATCTCAGATTGAAAGAGGACATGAAAAGATAGAAGAAAAGCTAAGAAAATTGGGAGCGCAAATAGAAAAAATCTAAAAATAGTTAATCTGAATCAAAAAAGAGACCCCTAGAGGGTCTCTTTTTTTAAATTCTACTTCTGTTTAGCCAGTTCGAAAGTCTTTAAATTTAATTCAAGATATTTTTGCGGAATCACTTTTTTAATGGCGTCTTTGATTGACTCTGGCTTTAAAGGAATAAAATCTTTGTTGGCAGCCAAACATATTAAATAAATGCCAGCCACAACACTCGTTCCTAACGATTCCTGACAGATATCTGAGGCAGGAATAAGTTCCGCCTTACCGCTTATCTTCTTTAAATTATCTACTATTTCTCCTTCAGTCATCTTTTTTTCCAAAGGAATTGGGACAAAATATTTATTCACCAAAAAAACAGTCTGGGGACCGGCATAGTCAAGGGCCCTTAAAACTTCCTGTGTTTCCAGGCCGATCACCAAATCAGCTTTCCCCCGCATTACCAAAGGGGAATATATTCTTTCCCCGAACCTGACATGAACTTCAACTGAACCGCCTCTTTGGGATAAACCATGGAGCTCTGAAGTTTTAATATCCTTTCCCTCAATCAATGCCGCTTCAGCCAAAACCTGCAAAAGTGTGATTACTCCCTGTCCTCCTGTTCCGGCAATGACTATATTGTAATCTTCTTTTTTTGTTTTCAAGATAGATTTATTTGCCATATGTTTTAATTAAACTTTCTTAACAAACTTGCAAGGATGTCTTGCTATTATCACTGAAACTTCCGGCTTTTCTAAAAATTCGTCTATTGCAGCAATAAATTCCTGCTGTTGGACAGGATCAATAATCTTTAGATTTTTTACTCCGCAGGCCGTCACCACATCCTCGATCTTAATCTCAACCTTGGCTCCCAAAGCTCCTGGATGAGGCTGGTGGCCGGTCATGGCTGTGATTTCATTCTCTAAAATGATGATTAGAGGATTCGACTGGTTATAGACCGTATTTATAAGGGCCGGGATTCCAGCATGGAAAAAAGTCCCATCACCGATGAAGGAAACCAGTTTCTGTCCTGTGGCTCTTTTGATCCCATGGCCGATTCCTATTGAGGACCCCATGCAAGAAAGATAATCCTGCAGGAAGTGAGGGGGCATTCCGGCCAGCATATAGCAGCCGATGTCTCCTCCGTAGATTACGTTCTTTCCTTCAGTAGCCTTCTTTACTCCGCCAAAGACCAGCCAGTAAGGACAGCCCGGGCAAAGCTGAGGAAATCTTTTGGGAACCGCAAGCTTTGTTTTAATCCTAGGCAAAACGTACTTCTTTCCTAAAAACTTAGCTAAAGCTAAGGTCACGTATTCGGGCCTCAATTCTCCCACTTCAGGCAATAAATCCTTTCCATGGATCTCCAGCTTGCAGTTTGCGTCTTTAGCCAATCTGGCAACTTCTTTTTCTAAATACGGCTCCAGTTCTTCAGCCACTAAAATATTTTTTAAACCTTTAATAAAGCTCTGGATTTTCTTTTCAGGTAAAGGATAGAAAGTCCCTACTTTTAGGATAGGGAGATCTAAACCCAATTCTTTTAAGGCCTCTTTGACATAAAGATAAGCTACTCCAGAAGCAATGATCCCTCTCTTTTCTGTTGCTTTTGAGGATCCTCTGTCAATAAAATTCAAATTAGATTTCTCAAAAGCCAACTGCATCTTCTTTATCTTTTCTATAAGTTCAGTCTTCATCCCCAACACTCTTGGAGGCAGGGTGACAAACCTGTTTGCGTCTTTTACAAATTCACCACGAGCCAAAGAAGAATTTTTCTTATATTCTCCCAAAACCATGGGCATTTTCTGATGAGCCACCCTGGTTGTAGTCCTGACCATGACAGGAATCTGAAACTTTTCAGAAAGGTCAAAAGCTATTTTGGTGAATTCTTTGCATTCTTTAGCATCAGCCGGCTCTAAAGTCGGAATGTGCCCCAAATATGAGAAGGCCCTGGTGTTCTCTTCAGATTGAGCTGAACTGTGGCAGGAAGGGTCATCAGCAATAAAAATTACTGTGGGCCCTTTGGATCCGGTGTAAATGAAAGGCAAAAGCGGGTCTGAGGCCACATTTAGGCCGAAGTTTTTCATAGCAACCAGAGTTTTTAAACCGGAAAATGATGATCCGGCTGCGACCTCCATCGCCACCTTTTCATTGGTTGAGAATTCAAAAATGACATTGGCTTCCTTTGAAATGCGGTAAAAATCATTCCCGATTTCAGAAGCGGGAGTTCCAGGGTAAGTGGCGACAAACTGAACGCCGGATTCCAGAGCTCCCCTGACTATAGCATCATTACCCATTAAAATGACCTTTTTCCCAGGATCGTTAACTAAAAGTTCATCCATAGAATTGGAATTTGAAATTTAACAATTAATAATTAGATTTTAAGTTTTAAAAGCAAAACAATCAAGCATCCCTGAGAGGAGGCTGAAACATTATTCTACAGTTACACTCTTTGCAAGATTTCTTGGTTTATCTATTTCGCATCCCCTTAAAGCCGCCATGTGGTAGGCAAAAAGCTGCAGGGGAACCACAGAAACAATTGGCGTTAACATTTCCAGGGTCTTGGGAATATAAATTACATCGTCTGCAATTTTTTTGATATTTTCATTCCCCTCAGTGGCTATGACTACCACCTTCCCTTTCCTGCATCTTATCTGTTCAATACAGGAAACAACTTTGTCATAAACGCTGTCTGAGGGGCAGATTACAATTGAAGGAAAATTCTCATCTATTAAAGCAATGGGGCCGTGTTTCATTTCGCCTGCTCCGTATCCCTCAGCATGAATATATGAAATCTCTTTTAATTTCAAAGCTCCCTCAAGAGCCACTGGAAGATTATACTTTCTTCCTAAATAAAGGAAATTATCATAGTCTTTATATTTGCCAGCCAACTCCCTAACTCTATCATTTAAATTCAAAGTCTCTCTTACTAAACCAGGTAAACTCAAAATTTCTTTGGCTATCCTTTGGCCCATAACCAAAGAAAGACCTCTCTGCCTTCCTAAATAAAGAGACAGTAAAGCTAAAATCGTAACCTGGGAAGTAAAAGCTTTGGTGGAGGCCACTCCGATTTCAGGGCCGGCATGATTATATATCCCGACTCCGGACTCCCTGGCAATGGCCGATCCCACAGCATTGACTATCCCTAAAATCATAGCCCCTTTTTCTTTAGCTTCTTTTATCGCCCCCAAAGTGTCTGCTGTTTCCCCTGACTGAGAAACAGCAATGACCATTGTTTTCTTATCCAAAATTGGTTTTCTGTAACGGAACTCCGAAGCCAAATCTACTTCAACAGGCACTCCTCCATATTCCTCCAACATATATTTTCCGATCAATCCTGCGTAATAGGCTGTTCCGCAAGCCACTATTTTTATTTTCTCCACCTCTCTCAATTTATCTTCAATGTATCTTATTCCTCCCAGCCTGGCTTTTCCTTCTTCAGCCAAAACCCTTCCTCTTATTGAATTGTTTATGCTTTCCGGCTGATCCAAAATTTCCTTTAACATGAAATGGGGATGCCCTCCTTTTTGAGCGTCCTCCATGTCCCATTCTATGTTTTCCGGCTTCTTCTGCTGAACATTGTATCCCTTGGTGATGGAAAAACTATTAGGGGATATGGAAACCATTTCTCCGTCATCCAAATAAATGACTTTTTTTGTATGGGCTATCACTGCCGCAGGATCCGAGGCAACCAGGTATTCGTTTTCTCCTAAACCCACAAGCAGAGGGCTGCCGAGCTTTGCGGCAACCAACTTCTCAGGATCATCCTTTGAAATTACCACGAGCCCATAGGTTCCTTTAAGATAAGGCAGTGCTTTCCTGACAGCGTCTTCGAGATTTCCGGAAAAGAATTTTTCTATCATATGAGCTATCACCTCTGTGTCTGTGTCTGAAGAGAGCTTATGCCCCTCTTCTTCCAGTTTCTGCTTTAAAACATGGAAATTTTCGATAATGCCATTATGGGCAAGCCAAATTTTCCCTGCGCAGTCAGAATGGGGATGCGCATTAATTTCTGTCACCTCACCAGTAGTCGCCCAGCGGGTATGAAGGATAATGGGGTTGGCTAAAACCGGCTTATTCCCGTTTCCATTAACTTTTTCTTCAAGCTTGGCAATCTTACCCACTGATTTCTGGCAAACTATTTCTTTTTTTTCTGCATCCCAAAAAGCAAAACCCGCAGAATCATAACCGCGGTATTCAAGACGCTTTAGGGCCTCTAGTCCTAATCTCAATGAATTAGGATTTCTTTCTTTAGATATATATCCTACAATTCCGCACATGTGGAATTAAACAACAATATTGATCAGCTTATCGGGGACAAAGATAACCTTTTTGATTTCCTTGTCTTCTAGCCAATTCTTAACTTTTTCTGAAGAAATTGCAAGTTTTTTAGCTTCATCCTCCGAAATACCAAAAGGGACGATGATCTTATCTCTCATCTTTCCGTTAACCTGAACTATCAGCCCTATCTCTTTTTCCTGAATCATCTTTGGATCGAATTCTGGCCATTTTTGCTCAAAAATACTGCTTTTCTTCCCTAGTCTCTGCCAAAATTCCTCAGCCAAATGGGGAGCGAAAGGAGAAAGAAGCAAAAGCGCTCTCTCTAAAGAATCCTTTCCCGTTTCCTCTTTTTTATCTAAACCCAAATTAACAAATTCCATGAAACTGGAGATTATAGTGTTAAATTTCATCTGCTCCAAATCTTCCGTCACTTTTTTGTTCAGCTTATTTAATTCTCTCTGAATCTCTTCTGAACTTTCTTTGTTCTTTGAGGTTTCCTCAAAAAGATTTGCGAATTTTTCAATAAATCTGTAAATGCCCCTTACCCCCTGAGTGTTCCAAGCTATGGCCTGACCAAATGGACCCATGAACATTTCGTAAAGCCTCAAAGTATCAGCTCCATATTCATTGACCACCGTATCGGGGTTGATTACATTCCCGAAAGATTTTGACATCTTTCTTCCGTCTTCAGCCAGCACCATGCCATGAGAAGTCCTCTTTTTATAAGGTTCTGACTGGGGAACAACGCCTATGTCGAATAAAAACTTGTATATGAATCTTGAATAAAGAAGATGCAGAGTGGTATGCTCCATTCCTCCATTGTACCAATCAACCGGCATCCAGTATTCCAATTTCTTTTTGTCAGCCAGCTCCTT
Organism: Minisyncoccota bacterium; assembly: GCA_028712445.1. Lineage (GTDB taxonomy): Bacteria > Patescibacteriota > Minisyncoccia > Minisyncoccales > RBG-13-42-11 > JAQTPY01. Next base: position 12,112 of record JAQTPY010000001.1, read on the forward strand.
ATCATTTTCAGGATCGCAATAGCGCATATAGTACCAATTTGATCCTGCCCAGTTGGGCATGGTGTCTGTCTCCCTTTTTGCTTCACCTCCGCACTTTGGACACTTTATCTTGACCCAGTTTTCAATGACAGATAAGGGAGACTCTCCTGTGCCTGTGGGCTGGTATTTTTCAACATAAGGAAGTTCTATGGGTAACTCTTTTTCTGGAACAGGAACCATTCCGCATTTCTGACAATGAATAATAGGAATGGGCTCTCCCCAATAATGCTGGCGGGAAAAAACCCAGTCTCTCAGTTTGTAATGGACTTTCTTTCCTCCCAATCTCTTCTTCTGCAGCCATTCAGTAATTTTTTCAATTGCCTCCTTTGAAGATAACCCGTCAAATCGGCCTGAATTTTTTAAAACTCCGTAATCAACGAATGCTTCTTCTAAAATGTCTCCCCCTGAAACAACCTCCCTTATTCCAAGACCATATTTTTTAGCAAAATCATAATCCCTGTAATCGTGGGCCGGGACCATCATGACAGCTCCTCCTCCATAGGAAGCCACAACATAATCTCCTATCCAAACAGGAACCTTCTCCCCATTGACCGGATTTACACAATAAGAACCCGTGAAAACTCCTGTTTTCTCTTTTTCCTCCTCTTCTCTTTCAAAATCACTTTTCCTTTTGGCTTCCTCAATATACTTTTCTGCTTTTTTCTTGTTTTCCTGAGTTATCAGTTTTTCTGCCAAAGGACTTTCCGGGGCTAGAACGACTGCTGTGACACCGAAAAGAGTATCGGCTCTCGTGGTAAAAACTTTAATGGAATCTTCTGAATTCTCTATTTTAAAATCAATTTCCGCTCCGTAGCTTTTCCCTATCCAGTTTATCTGCTGAGTTTTCACTTTTTCTGGAAAATCAAGCTCTTTTAAATCTTCAATTAACCTGTCTGCATAAGCTGTGATTTTTATCATCCACTGCTTCAAATTTTTTTTCTCAGCCGGGGTCCCGCACCTTTCGCACTTTCCGCCGACAACTTCTTCATTGGCCAGCCCTATCTTGCAGGAGGGGCACCAATTAATGGGCATTTCAGACTGGTAAGCCAAACCTTTTTCAAAAAGTTTTAAAAAAATCCACTGGGTCCATTTATAATATTTAGGATCAGTCGTATTAACTTCTCTGGACCAGTCAAAAGAAAACCCCATACTCTTTAGTTGTCTTCTGAAGTTGAATATGTTCTTCTCTGTGGCCTGGCTGGGATGAATTCCTTTTTTAATGGCATAGTTTTCAGTAGGTAAGCCAAAAGCGTCCCAACCCATCGGGAAAAGAACATTGAATCCTTCCATCCTCTTTTTCCGGGAAATGGCGTCCAGGGCCGTGTAGCTCCTGACATGACCTACGTGCAGGCCATCCCCTGAAGGATAAGGAAACTCAACCAGAATGTATTTTTTAGGTCCCGCTGGCTTGCCATATGGAACGGGATCCTCTGCTTGATAGAGTCTCTTTTCTTCCCAATATTTCTGCCATTTTTCTTCTGTTTCCTTAGGATTATATGACATAATAGATTCCTCATTTTATCTTTTTTTGAGCTATTTGGCAATTAAAAAAGCAGCTATTGGGACAGCTGCTCAGTGATCATGATTATTAATGTGCTTAACTTTGCATACAATTGATTTGAGGTTTCTCGGATTCGCTTTGGAAGTGGAGCCTGCAGAGATAATCTGAATGGCTCTTCTTTATTCTTTTGCTTTCTTCGTCCTCTCCCATCCCGAGAATCTGAGCTGAAATGAGGGCGGCGTTGTCAAAACCCGACCTCCCAATTCCAGCCAGGATTACCGGACAACCCGCTGGCGACCGCGCAATGCCCAACATGGCGTCTATTGCGTCCGCGAACTCTTTTGTGGGTATCGCCACTCCGATTACCGGCACGCGATATTTGGTTTCTGCGGCGATACTTCCAGGCAGCCTGCCCGACATGCCGGCAGCCCCGATAAAAACTTTTACTCCATCCGCACGAGCTTGGGCACAGTAACCTCGAAGAATACCGGGATTGCGGTCAGCTGAAATGACTGAAACTTTGTAGCTTATCTGACAGGCCTTCAGAATATTGAAAACCTTTGACTTCTCCAATAAGGGACGGTCAGAGTCGCTTCCGATTATTATGGCAGCTAAATAACTTCTATCTGACATAAATACCTCCTAAATCTTTACTTTTTCCTCTTTGGCTACCGGAGCTTTAATTCCGAATCTGGCGAAGATGACCGGAATATTCTTGAGATAATGGTCGTAGTCAAAGCACCTCACTATCTCTTCTGACGAAAGAAGATTGGTGACTCTGGGATCTGCCTCGAGAATCTTGATGAAATCTTCTTTCTTCTCCCAGGCCTCCAGAGCATCCTCCTTAGCTATCTTCCTTGCCTGTCGCCGGTCCATTCCTTTCTTGGTCAGGGCAATCATTACGTCTTCAGAAAAAATTGCCCCTTTGGTAATCTTAAGATTCTCCAGCATCTTCTCGGTATCTACCCTCAGCCCCACCATTATTTCTGACATCAAGCAGAGGTTGTAATGGATGAACGCCGCAGTCAGGGGAATAATCACCCTTTCATTGGCTGACTCATCTAAGCTCCGTTCGTGCCACTGAAGGCTCTGGTTCTCGCCGGCAACAATAGTGAAGACTCTTGGCAACCTGGCCAGAGAGCAGACCCTTTCTGATTTATTGGGATTGCGCTTAAAAGGCATGGCTGAGGAGCCGCCTTCTGCGGTAAAGGGTTCGCAGACTTCGCTGATTTCTGTCTGTTGAAGCAGCCTTATTTGGAGGGCGATTTTCTCTAGAGTGTTGCCTATGCCGGCCAGCGCCGTCAGCCATGCGTAATGGCGATCGCGGGCAACGATCTGATTTGAAATCCTTGCCGACCCTATTCCCAGCATCCTACAAACAATAACCTCGACTTGAGGATCAACGTTGCCGTAGTTGCCGGTTGCTCCGGAAATTTTGCCGACAAAAAATCCGGCCTTTCTCTTCCTGAGATTCGAATATTGGCGCTGCAGCTCGTCGGCCCAGTTAAGGATCTTTAAACCGAATGTCATGGGTTCAGCGTGGATCCCGTGAGTCCGGCCCATCATCATAGCGTACACGTAGGTTGCGGCCATACTCCGAAGATTATTTACGAGATGTGCAAGTTCTTTTTCGATCAAAGCGTTCGATCTCTGCATCTGAACAGCTCTTGCCGTATCCCAGATATCAAAGGATGTAATGCCGCCGTGGATGAGAGCCGCTGCCTGCTCTGATATGGTCTTTTTGACCACGTTGAGGAAGGAGACCATCTCTTGATCGTTTTTCTTATCTTCCTCATCGATCTCGGAAATGGTGAATTTGGCAGTGCGCTTGGCATCAGCCGCCACTCCCTGAGGAAACTGGCCGAGCATTTCCTGAGCCCTCATAATGAGGAGCTCTATTTCAAGCCAAATGGAGTATCTTGTTTGTCTGGTCCAGATCGCTCCCATCTCGGGTTTAATATATTTTTCCAATTCCAGTTCCAGCATTTCAAAACCTCCTTGCTTTCAATATATTTTGACAAAGATCTAGTCCATAGAAAAAGGAGGGAAACCTCCTTTCCTTTGAAGCTATCAAATTATTAGATTTTGTCAAAGCCGCTATGCTTCAGCTGATTCTAGAGATTTTGAGCAAGAGCAATTCCTCTGAGAGTTGATCTTAGACAATGAAGAATTCAATATTTTCTTTATCTTTTCTTGGTTTTCTCCCATGATCCTGGCCACCTCCTCGTAGGTGACAGGATGGTCTTTCCAGCAATCGTAATCTGTCACCATAGCCAAAGACAAATAGCATATTCCCAATTCTTTAGCTAACTGCGCTTCAGGAACCAAAGTCATTCCTATGACATCGGCAAAATTCATAAAAAACTTTGATTCAGCTTTGGTTGAGAAACGCGGCCCCTCAATGCAGGCATAGGTTCCTGATTCATGGGCAGGAATTTCCAGCTTCTTTGCTTCCTCAAAGAAAAGACTTCTTAATTCGGGACAAAAAGGGTCAGCTAAAGAAATATGAACTGCAGAATCATCATAAAAAGTATAATCTCTTTTTTTGGTGAAATCTATAGACTGATCACAAACGACGATGTTTCCTGGCTTGTATTCCTCCTTAAGTGACCCCACCGCACAGATTCCAATTATCCTTTCTACTCCCAACTCCTTCAGTGCCCATATATTGGCTTTAGAATTAACCATATGAGGAGGAATCCCATGATTTGCTCCGTGACGAGATAAAAAAGCAATTTTCTGTCCGTTTAAATCGCTAATGCGAATAGGAGACGACGTGTCGCCAAAAGGCGTTTTAACCTTAATTTCGCCCACTTCTTTAAAGAAATTGGGGTCTTCCAGTCCGCTTCCTCCGATTATTGCAATTTTTGGGTTCAATCCCGAAGGATTATTTAGCATTAATTAAATATTATCTTTTTTCCTAAATTTGTAAATAGAGAAAGGCGTAATCTTGACATTTTTAGAAAATAATGTAAAACATATTTAGTACCTTTCGAAATGCATAATGAAAATTTGGAGGTTAAAATGATTGCGAATAAGGAACTCTCTGTTTATCTATTAGAGGCTACTTTCGAAGCTGAAAAGGCTTTATTGAAATCCCCCACTATAGTTTCCGAAAAAAATGGAAAAGATTTAGTCACTTCGTGGGATCTGTCGATCCAAGCAGCTTTGCTTGACTATTTTGAAAGGCAAAGGATAAAAGTCTCCTTCTTGGGAGAGGAAGGCACATATTTGGATGAATGCCCGGAGATCGTTTTGCTGGTTGATGAGATGGAGGGGAGCCAGAACGCGATCAACGCCTTGCCATTCGGAATCAATATAGCGGCTGCTCCCTATGGGCCACATCTGAAAGTCCAAGATTTAGTTGCTTCTGTCGTGGCGAACTTGCGAGACGGAAGAAAGTTTGTCGCAATAAAGGGCGAAGGATTCGGCACAATAGAGGGAAATACAAGCGTAAGGAATCCTTTCAAAAAATCGACCGATATCTGGGAGGTCCCGCTTGGGTACATAACTTCTCCCCAACAGCTGAAAAAACAATTCGACGTCTATAATTTATTTTCCTCTTTATTCGGACCCCAATATAGAAGCGTGGATTCCACTGGCACAAGGTTGGTGGAAATCACAAGCGCAAACATACGAGCTTATGCCGATTATAGGGATGCGACAAAGCCCTGGGATGTATTACCGTCTTGGCTCATTCTTAAAGAAGGCGGGTTTATATGCACAGACATCCTCGGGTTCCATTTCGAGGAAGCGTCTCTGTGCATTGAAGGGAAGCTCAACATGAACGTGGGTAAGAACTTTCTTGCCACGCTAAGCAAAGACGATCATAAAAAAGTGACTGATGGACTTATAAAAATGCGCCTTCTTAGAGCTTTTTTGGACGATATTGAATCCTCATGGTCGCTTTCTGAAAAATGGAGACAAATCACGATTAACATTTTGCCTACATTCTTTTTGGATCCCATAAGGTCAGCGAACAATATCCTTAAAGGGCTTACGGACAAAACCCCCGAATTGGTTGGACACTATGTAGCCGAACTGTTCACCGAAATCATTCGAGATAAAAAAGAATCTTACGGCTTTATCGAAGAAGCGGATTTATCCTCTTTCAAAAATACCGTAGAATCCTTTTTATGTTCGCTATCTCCAGACGAAAGATTGAACCGCGGATTCGAAGACAATATTAAACGCCCTTTCAACTAATCTCCAGGGCGTTTTTTTTATTAAGAAATAATTATATTCTGAACAACTTCTTGGCGTTCTCGGTAGTTATTTTAGATATATCTTCGAAAGTAAGACCTTTTAATTTAGCTACTTTTTCAGCTACATATTTTACATACATGGGTTCATTCCTCTGAGTTTCCGCCATCGGTGGAGTCAAATAGGGGCAGTCTGTTTCCAGAACAATTCTGTCTTGAGGGATATTTTTGATTACCTCATCTAAATTCATTTTGAAAATTATCCCGTTAAGCCCTATATAGAATCCTAATTCAATATATTTTTTAGCTTGCTCCAAACTTCCTGTAAAACAATGAATGACGCCAGTTAGTTTGTAGTTTTTAGTTTTTAGTTCATAGTTTAGAGTTTCAATAAGTTCTTCGTGAGCCATGCGGCAGTGAACAATCAAGGGCAGATTCAATTCCTGGCTCAATTCCAATTGGTTTAAGAAAGCTTTCTTTTGCTTGTCTTTAAATTGTTCTTGTTTTGTTTTTGATTTTGGCCTCCAGTAATAATCAAAACCGGTCTCTCCAATGGCCACCACTTTCTTTGATCTGGCCAATTCTTTGTATCTGCAGCAATCAAAACTTTCTTCAGTCGTTTTAAACTGAATCTCTTCGGGATCGTCTTTAATCTTGACCAATCCTGTTTCAAGGTGAACAGGATGTAAGCCGATGGCGGCGTAGACTCCTTCTGAATAATTTTCTGCCATTTCTACCGCTCTCTGGGAAGTAGTATATTGAGAACCAACATTAATCATCCAAACGCCGTTATCTAAAGTTCTTCTGATTACTTCTCTGCTGTCTTCCTTGTAAGCGTTGAAATTCACATGAGCGTGGGTATCAATTAACATGTTTTAATTTTGCCAATAATTTATGAGATCTCCAAAAAGTTAAGCCAACGAGCCCGACAGTGGCGAAAGTCGGAAGATATTCCGGAACAAAAACATGAAAACTTTTTAAAATCATGAAAATTCCCAAAAGTCCGATGGCGGTCATGGCTCCATTTTTCAGCCATTTATAGCGGGTCACTTTTTCAATTCCCATGATTGTAAACTGCCTAACCACCAAAGCCCCTATCCCGTTGCCAATAAAAATCAGGGGCACACTGGTCGTAAAAGCAAATGCTCCCACTACTCCGTCAAAACTGAAGGAAGCGTCAAGCACTTCAAGGTACATTAACTTTGAAAAATCAGAAAGGTTTGATTTTTTCTTCCCTAAAGATTCCTCCTGTTTTGCCGCCTGTTCTCTGAATCCATACATAATGAAAAAGATAGCGTATCCTATGGCTGCAGAAAGCATTAAATACCAAGAGGTTCTTGAAAAATATAAAAGAGCAACTAGCATTACGGCAGAAAAAGCAAAGAACCATACCCCATACTGCGGCTTAATCAGTTTATCGGGAACAAAATAAGGGTCTTTTTTTTCCAGGAAAAGCCAGTGCAAATAAATAAGCAGAAGAAAAACTCCTGCCCCGACCAGAATTGTTCCTTTTCTTTCTTCAAGAATATTTCCCACATCCTCGCTTCCGTTTATCATTGAATGAACTATATTTGAAAGCCCGAGTTCAGGAGCCGATAACCAAACTATGACCAAGGGAAGCAGACCTCTTAAGATAAAGACTGCGGTTAAAATCCCCCAAAAAAGGAAAATCTTGCGCCATTTTTCGCTCATGGTTTTTAAAACATGAGCGTTGACTATGGCGTTATCAACCGAGCTTACCACCTCAAAAACAATCAATCCTAAAATTATGGTGATTGCGCTAAACATATTTGTTTAATTTAACAAAATCTCAGGAAAATGAAAACTTTTTCAGAAAAATATTGCCTGCAAAATCCAAAACCAGAAAAACATGTTCTCTGCCATCAATCTGAGCTATTTTTCAATTCTTGGAAAAAGAGGCTCGCTTTTCCTGGTTTTTATCTGCTTTAGTATTCTCTCTGAAGTCTCAGGCATCGCGGGTTTCAATATTTCGGCTATTTGCGAAACAGCAAAAATCAAATTACCAATTACCTCCTCCTTGTTTTCTTTTTGTTCCCAGGGCTTTTTTTCTTCAATATATTTGTCACAGAAACTTATTAACTCCCATAAGGAAGCCAGAGCTTCATTAAACTTAAAGCTTTCTATGTTTTCGTTAAAATTATTTCTGGTTTCCTCTGTTTTATTTTTGAATTCCGAATCTCCGCTTTCTTTTAACTTCCCTGCCAGAGTAATAACTCTTGCTGCCAGGTTCCCCAAACCCGAAGCTAGATCAGAGTTATATCTTTCTTCAAATCTGGCATAGGTAAAATCACCGTCCTCTGTCGGGGGAATTTCTCTTAATAAAAAATATCTTAAAGGATCAGCTCCATATCTGCTGACCGTTTCGAAAGGGTCTATCACATTTCCCAAAGACTTGGACATTTTCTGGCCGCCGGAGGTAATATACCCGTGAACGAATATGGACCTGGGAAGTTCTAGTTTCAAGGCAAAAAGCATTGCCGGCCATATTAAAGCATGAAAACGAAAAATATCTTTTCCCACACAGTGAACGTCTGCGGGCCAGTATCTTTTGAATTTTGCGCCGTCCTTGCCGTAATCCAAAGCCGATATGTAATTAATCAAGGCTTCAAACCAGATATATATTATCTGGCTATCGTCACCTGGCACAGGAATTCCCCATTTCAAATTCGCCTTTGACCTTGAACAGCTCAAATCCTCCACTCCCTGTTCAATAAAGCTTAATATCTCATTCTTTCGCGAAGAAGGGATTATTTTTATCCTGTCTTCAAGCAAGGCCTTTTTCACCACCTGGGCATAGTTTGAAAGCTTAAAAAAATAATTCTCTTCTTCCACAATCTCAGGTTCCTGAAGATGATTAGGGCATTTACCTTGCACCAAGTCTTTCTCTTTGACAAAAGCTTCGCAACCTACGCAATAAAGCCCCTTATATTTTTTCTTGTAAATATCCTCATTTTTCCTCAGCTGCTTCCATGCTTTTTCCACTGCCGGCCAATGCCTTTTTTGATCAATCGTTCGAATGAAATCGGTGTTTGACAAATTCAAAGCTTTGGTCAATTCCCTGAATTTGGCTGAAATTTCATTGGTAAAATCATCTGGCTTCTTTTTGGCAGCTTCTGCAGCTTTTACAATTTTGATCCCGTGCTCATCTGTGCCCGTCAAAAAAAAGACATCCTTTTTCAAAAGTTTATTGTGCCTGGCTAAAACATCTGCCTGGATCAATTCCAAAGCATACCCTATGTGCGGAGGGGCGTTGGTATAAGCTATGCTGGTTGTAATGTAAAATTTATTTCTCACAATTTAAAATTATCACGAATTCTCCTTTGCCACCATCTTTCTTAATCTTCTCTGCCACCTCTTTAATTCCGCCCCGATAAGTAGTTTCAAATTTCTTAGTTAATTCACGACATACCACCACCTTCCTGTTCCCAACTGTCTCCCTTAAATTCTCCAGGGTTTTTATTATTCTCCAAGGGGATTCATAAAGTATTACAGAATACTTCACCTGAGCCAAATCCTCAAAAAACTTTTTTCTTTTTTTCTTTTGGGGAGGAAAACCCAAAAAAAGAAATCTATCTACAGGGAAACCTGAAACCGAAGCTGCGGAAGTTAATGCTGAGGGTCCGGGAATTGGAAATATTTTCTGCTCAGGATCAATTTCAACAAGTTTTTCTATTAAAAGATTTCCCGGATCGGAAATGCCAGGAGTCCCGGCGTCCGACACCAAAGCCAGATTCTTTCCCTCTCTTAAATATTGAGCAATTTCTTCTATTCGGCTTAATTTGGAATGCTGATGGTAGCTTAAAAGCGGCTTTTTTATCTCATATTTTTCCAGCAGTTTCTTTGTCTCTCTCGTGTCTTCGCACAAAATTAAATCAACCTCCTTTAATGCTTCTAAAGAGCGGAGGCTGATGTCTTTTAAATTCCCTATTGGAGTTCCAATGACGTAAAGAATGCCCATTTTTCTAATTAACCTTACTAAACAACGATGGTTTTTTCCTCCTTTTTCTTTTTAAGAAAATCTCTTAAAAATTCGAAGAGAATTCCAGCTAAAGGAATGGCCAAGACGGCCCCCAAGATGCCAAGCAATTTGCCTCCAATAGAGAGAGAAATTAAAACCAAAACCGGAGGAAGACCGACAAACTTTTTAGTTAAAACAGGGGAAAGAATGCTTCCTTCTATCTGCTGAATCAAGAAAAATCCGATTATGACAAAAACTCCTTTCAGCCAGGAATCAAGAGAAATGAAAAGGAAAATAAGAACTCCGGCAATCAGGGGGCCCAAAATCGGGATAAAATCCAGGACTCCGGCCAAAAGTGAAAGGACAAAAGCATATTTTACCCCAAAGAAAAAGTGAAGCATAACAAAGACGGCTATTCCGACAAAAAGGCAAGTAAGGACCCTGCTGCCAAACCATCCCGCCACTTTCAATTGAGCTCTTTTCCAAACTGCCAGAACGAAATTTTCATATCTTTTAGGAGAAAGGAGCGCAATCACCCTTTCCACGCTGTTTTCTTCCAAAGAAAGGAAAAGAGCCATGGAAAGAACAAAAATAGTGGACCCTACTCCCCCGAAAAATATGGCTAAGGCGCTCAGAATATCAGAAGAAGCTTTCTGGAGCATCGCTCCCAAGGCAAGAGTAAAATCTTCTATACTTTCGAAAGCCTCTATACCTAAACCCTTTAAAGGGGGAGCTATTTTGTCAAAATATTCAGGGAAAAGTTGAGAAAATTGCTGAATTTCAGAAATAAACATCGGTATGGAAAAATAAACGGCAAGCCCCAATATCCCGAAAAAAACAACATAAACAAATATCACCGACAAAATTCTGGGAACCCTCAGTCTTTGAAGAAAAATGATGGCCGGACTGAACAAAACAGAAATTATTAGAGCGAAAATAAACCAAATCAAAATATCCCTTACCAGGTAAATTATGTAAAAAAAGAGAAAAGCCAACCCTATCTTAAATATTGTTCCCCACGAAATGTCTAAATTTCTTCCTCCTTCCATAGATATTAAAATATTGTAGCATTTAAATGCTTGACCATAAACCTGGTATGATCTTTTAATTAAATTTCAGCAGCTTAATAAATCTTTCTTTGTCCTCAAAAGGTCCGATTAAGGCCAGATTCAGCTTTTCGGGGCAAAAAATGTCTTTTGCCACCTTAAGAATGTCTATCGCGGAAACTCTATCAATTTTTTTGAAAATCTCTTCGGGAGTCAAAATATTCTTTTCTAAAATCTCCTGGCCGGCGTAAAAAGAAGCGTTGGCGTCGGAAGATTCAAGCATTAAAGCCAACTTTCCCTTAAGGTTTTCTTTGGCTTTTTTCAACTCTTCCTGGCCGACTTTAAATTGAGATATTTTCTTATATTCTCGGAGAACGGCTGAAATAGCCAAATCTATCCTCTGATTGTCAACGCCGGCCTGAGCAACAAGGCATCCTGAATCCTGATCCTGATCAGCGTCCGCTTTGACATAATAAGCCAAGCCCAGTTTTTCCCTTATCTCGGTGAATAAACGGGAACTCATCATTCCTCCTAAAATTACTCCCAGTAATTCCAAAGTATACCTTTGGGGATGGGATATATTATAAGTTCTCACTCCTAAGCAGAAATGCGTCTGATCTGTTTTTTTATTGTAAATCAGGCATTCGGGCTTGCTCTGCTCTTCCTTTACCTTGAACCTTTCTGCAGAAGGTGATGCGGGAATTCCCGAGAAACATTCTTTCACTCTCTTTAATGCTGCATTTTCCTTAAAATTGCCTGCGATACAAACCACTGTGTTTTGTGCGACATATTGCGAATTTTTATAATCTAAAATTTGCTTTCTTGTTATCTTTCCAACACTCTCCTTGGTTCCGGCAATATCCCAGCCAGCCGGCTGGTCTCCGTAAAGCAACTTTTTCCAGACTTCTCCGACATAAGCCATGGGAGTGTCTAGGATCATGTTTATTTCCTCGGTAATAACCTTTCTTTCCTTTTCTATCTCTTTTGGCGGAAACAAGGAATTCAAATAAATATCTGAGACCCAGTCTAAAGCCAAATCAAAATGACCTGCTGATACTTTAGCAAAGTAGCCCGTGCATTCCTCGCCGGTAAAAGCATTATAAATTCCCCCCACCTTGTCTAAGAGCTCAGCAACCATCAGCGGAGTATTTCTTTTCTTAGTCCCTTTAAAATACATATGTTCCAAAAAATGAGAGATTCCGTTTATTTCCTTTCTTTCATATTTTGAACCCGTGCCTACTAGCACCAAAACTGTGACCGCTTTGGTTCCGCTGTCGGGGACAGTAATAACTCTTAAACCGTTTTTCTGAGCAGTTTTTTTATACATTTTCTTTGAAGTTTTCTTCTTTTTTGTATTCAACCGCGAATAATAAAAATGCTGTTGTCAAAATGTACCAAAAAACCGTAAAAATGCTCACATAAAAGATGTTTTGAGAAGCAGCTAATATATAATCCGTTGCAGACCCCAATAAAAAACAAGTCATCCCTGCTGATATTAAAAGCGATCTTCTCTTTGTGTATTTATCCTGGGTTTTCAAACCATTGTATATGAAAAAAGAAATGACCCAGACTATTATTGCGGCCAAGCCAAAACCTATAAGATTATTAATTAAGTCTCCTCTTGCATCTTCCCAGAATATGAAAGAACCCTGAACGTCTACTAAGGCGGGCTTGAGGTCTAAAACCGGAATTGCTGAAACCAGAAAGCCATAAATTAAAATCAGAGGAAATAAAATTTTCTTTAACAACTGCTTCTGCATTATCTGCAAAGTAAGCATCACCAGATAATTTGCTCCCAAAAAAACAAAGAAAGTGTAGATATTGAAAATCAAGCTTATTGTTTCCAAATCTTTGATCAGTATTCCATTGGGAGCGAAAATCAAAAGAGCCAGACAAAAAGAAATAAATGCTTTCAAAAAATACGTGATCGTTGCGCTTCTTTTCTTAAGATAGGAAAAATAGATCTTCACTGTCAAAAGAGAAAGAAAAATTAGCACAATGATGCTTGAAATTGTAACAATCGGGATCATTTGTTTAGACTTCTAATTTTAATTTCAGAAAATTAAGCAATTCTGAAACCTTAACTTTCTCCTGAGCCATGGTATCGCGATCTCTGACGGTTACTTCGTCTTTTTCCAGCGTGTCAAAATCGATCGTCACACAGTAAGGAGTTCCAATTTCATCCTGCCTCCTGTATCTCCTGCCTATGGAGCCTGCCTCATCATACTGGCAGATGAAATTCGTTTTAAGATTTCCGTGTATTTCTTTGGCTTTTTTGACTAAATCGGGTTTGTTCTTTAAAAGGGGTAAAATGGCCACCTTGACCGGAGCCAATTTTCTGTCGATTTTCAAAACAATCTCTTTTTCTTTTACAGATTCCGTGGTTTTTGTTCTGCCTCCTTCAACTTCACCATAGGCATCTGCCAATAAAGCCAACAATAAGCGTTCTACTCCCAAAGTAGGTTCAATTACATAAGGAATATAAGTCTTTCCTGATTCCTCATCAAAATATCCTAGTTCCTTTCCTGAAAACTTGGCATGCTGGGATAAATCATAATCTGTCCTGTTTGCCACTCCTGCCAGTTCTGACCAGCCGAAAGGAAATTTATATTCAATATCAACCGTTCTTTTTGAATAATGAGCCAGATCTCCTTTTGGATGCTCATACCTCCTCAAATTCTCTTTTTTCAGCCCTAAATCAACAAAGAATTTCTCCCAATCGTTCAACCATTCATCGAATATTTTTTCATCTTCCCCGGGTTTGACAAAGTATTCTATCTCGGCAATATCAAACTCCCTTGATCGAAAAGTGAAATTTCCCGTCGTGATCTCGTTCCTGAAACAATGGCCGATTTGAGCGATTCCGAAAGGAATTTTCAATCTCATCGATTCCTGGACGTGCTTGAAATTGGCAAACATTGATTGAGCAGTCTCCGGCCTCAGATAAGCCACATGAGCCTCGTCTTCAATCGGACCTAAATAGGTTTTAAACATTAGGTTGAATTGCTTGGCTTCAGTAAACTCCTTTCCTCCGCAAAGAGAACATTGATTCTTTGCCTTGGCCTTCCCTTGACCGACGAAGTTTCCTGCATCCATATGGTCGGCTCTGAAACGCGCATGACAAGACTTGCATTCAATCAAAGCGTCAGTAAAACTCTTTAAGTGCCCCGATGCTTCCCAAACTTTAGGATGCATAACAACCGTTCCATCAATTAAAACTACATTATCTTTTTTTTGGACAAAAGTTTTCAGCCACTCCTTTTTTATATTGCTTTTCAGAAGCGAACCTAAAGGGCCGTAATCCCATAGAGCTTCCACTCCTCCGTAAATCTCAGAAGAAGGAAAAACAAAACCCCTCCTTTTAGCCAACGAAATTATCTTTTCCATCAATTTTTCCATGTTTTTGAATCCCTTACCAGACTATTCCTCCTCCCGGATTATTATTCAAATCGTCGGGCAGGGAAGTATCTATTGAATTAGCCGAGGATCTGACCACTTGACCGGTCCATTGATCCTGTCCGGAAATCTCAGCTTTTCCTATAAGGGGCACTGTTTGATTCTTCTGATCTGAAGTGGGAAAGAGAGAAATTTGAAAAGATATGTTTGGAGCCGGCGTTGAAATGCCCTGGGAAACCAACAGATCCCCCGCATTCCAGACTATTTCTCTTGATTTTGAATCAAAAGTAAATCTGCCAGCCTCCTCTTCGGGAAAAATCTTCCCCGTCAGTCGAACGTTCTGGGGCAATACCGCCTTCACTTGCACGTTCTTTACCTCATTGTAATAGTTCTTCAATTGCCACATTATAGTGTAGGTCGTATTTTCCCCAACCATAGGCGGAACAGGACCCGAGTTTCCAAAAACTTCATCCTCATAAACTCCTTTTTGAACCAGAGTTAGTTTCGAATTCACCCTGTTTACAAACTCTTCTTTGACCTGGCCTATATAGATTTTGTCTGCAATCGTCGGATTTTTATCCTTGATATCTTCTATTAGCCATTCATCCTTCAGCTTCACCCAGAACTCTACCCTGCCCTCCTCCTGGGGCTGCAGAAACTGGAGATCATTCACCTTCTTCCAATCCCACAGAATGGAATTATCCCCGCTTTGGTATTCTGCATCCATGACTCTTAAAGTCTGGAGGTCAAAAGACCTTCCCTCGAGAGTCACCTGCAAGCTCAGATCGGTCAAAGTTTCTTCTCCTATGTTCCTGAAAAAAATTTCATAATGAAGATTATCTCCCGGGCTTGCCAGATAACTGGGACTGTTATTTATCTGTTGGCTTATATAAAGAGTTGGTTTGATTATATTTATTCCCCTGACAGTTTCTTTAAGCAAAATAAATTCTCCGTTCTGCCAGCTGCCAATTTTAGCTGAAAACACTTTCTCCTCGCCCACATCTCCCGACACCGTTCCTGTGATTTCAATCCTGCCCCCTTCAGCTTTGTTCAAAAGCCCAACATCCCATTCCCTCTCTCCAATCCCCTGGGGAGATGATTTCAAGAATTCGAAACCTGAAGGATATTCAACCATTACTCTGAGATTTGAAATCGGATAGGATGTATTGGAAAAATAGTTTAACTTAAATTTCAACTCCTTCCCTGAATCTATCTTTGAAGGCAAATCAAATTCAAAATTAAGAGGAACTTTTTTGATTAACGTGGTTTTTGTCGTTTCTGACTCATATCTTGCTTTTAAATTCTTCGGGCGGAAACTCAAAGAAGCTTTTGCCGTTTTAGCTTCATTCTCTCTTCCCAAAAGTCTGGCTTTAAACGACAGAACCCTTTCTTCTCCCGGATAAATTGCTCCTCCAAGCTCATCTGAACTTTTAATTACTCTCTGGGAATTACTGCTGTCAAAAGACAGCGCATATTGGGGAAACTCAAAGATAAGTTCGGGCTCTTCCAGGCGGGCGTCTCCATTGTTTTTATACTTGACTATATATTCCACTTCGCCCAAAAGATCTGATTCTTCAGGACCCAGAATTTCAAGCTTTAATATGTCTTTGGAGTATATATTCCTCTGATAATAGTAAATGCCGGCGAAAACAACCAAGGCTATTGCGCCTGCAATCAAGAGGTTTGTTTTTTTAAACAAATTTGTTTTTGCCATAATTTTGATCCTTCGTTCATTTAAATGCTTCGCTACAAATTCACTTCGTTCATTTAAATGCTTCGCTACAAATTCACTTCGTTCATTTTAACAAATTATTTTGTTTTCTCCAAAGTTTCCAAAAGATAACGGTGAGATATTTTTTGAAGCGCCTTCAACCTGCCCTCTTCAACTCTAAGGTTCTTTAAGATTTCTATGTCTTCTTCACTAAAAACCTTTAAGATTTTTATCAAATCAGCGATATTTTCAGAGCCGGCATCTAAAGTTTTAAAATCCTTCACTTTTTTTTGGCAAGCTAGACACAAAACCCCACCTTCCCTGATATTAAGAAACATGTTTTCGGGAAAAACTTCCTGTCGGCATGAAATACAGCGATAAAATTCCAGACCATAACCTAAAATCGACAAAAAATTCCAGAGAAAGTAAAAATAAATCAGCTTCAGTCTCGTTCTCTCGGCTTCCCAATCATTCAATGATCTGAAAACTTCTTTTAAAAGCTGCCAGACAGCAGGATCTGATTCCTGTCCGCGAATAAATAGGTCTATAATCACAGAAATTCTGGAGGCAATCTCCCATTTCCCCAAATTTTTCTTAATTTCAGGAAACTGATTTATCAAAATAGCGTCTGTCAGGGTTTTGTAAGCCTTGCCCTGAATGAATTCAATTTCAGAAAAATAGAACATTTCCAAACCTACTCTGAGTTTGGATTTTATTTTTCTTTCAGATCTAGCTATTAATTCCAGTTTCCCAAAATCTTCAGTATAAACAGTGAATAATCTGTCTGCCTCCCCTCTGTCTGTTTTTTTAATAACAAATCCTCGGGTTCGATAATGCTCGAACATAGTGGCAATTCATTGTCTTTCGGTTAAACCAGATTTAACCGAAATGGTTTCCTGCAATGAAGCTAAATTTTTTTAATTCCCAGATGTTCTTTTTTTCCATCCGCTTCTATTTCTTTGATTGCATACCCCTCTTTCTGCATCCTTTCGAGAGATTTTATTTCGTAAGAAACATCTGAGGGAGAAACAATTTCCGAAGTTGATCCAATAACTATTTTATCAGCAGGAACCAGTTTCATGGTTTTTCTCAAACTGTTGATATTTCTGACAAATTCTCTTTCTTTGCCCTCCCTCTCCAACTCTACGGTCATTGTTGCGTCCAGCTCAACCTCATTTTTAATTTTTTCATCAAAGATTATCTTTTTTACATTCACCTCTTCTTTTATCAGTTCTGAAATTTCCCCGCCAAAATCCGTCCTGCTTTTAACCATTAGAGCTGAAAGGGGCTGTTTTACTTTAATGCCCAACTTCATTCTTTCGGCCAAACCTGAACTCACCACCTCTCTGGCTTTCCTCATTTTCTCCTCCAAATCGTCATCAATCAGCTTTTTGTCTGAACAAGGATACTGGCTTAAATGAACCGACTCCTCTTTTCCTCCCAGATCTCTATAAATTGATTCTGCAATGAAAGGAGTGAAGGGAGCTGCAATCCGGCAGAATTTCAAAAGAACATATCTCAGAGTACTCGAAGCTTCTTCCTTTTCTTTATCGTTTTCCGGCTTTTGAAATCTTTTTCTTGAACGACGGACGTACCAATTTGATAAATCATCAACAAACCCTTCAAACAGTCTGGCTGCACCCACAACATCATAATCATCAATCCTTTTTTCAACTTCGCTGTTCAATCTTTCTAAAACAGATGCTATCCATTTATCGAGAATATTTTTCGATTTGAATTCTTCCTCCGCAAACTTTCTGTCTGCATACGTATTAAAGAAATTATGAACATTGAATAAAATGTCAAAGAATTTTCTATACAGAGTCTGAATATCATTGAAACTGAAATTTTTTGACTCAGCCACGGCATTAACCGTGTAGAAATAAAACCTGGCTGCATCCGCTCCGTATTTATCTACGATCTCTGAGGGCTTGACTACGTTTCCCTTGGACTTTGACATTTTCTGCCCTTTTTCGTCCAAAACAATTCCAATAGATATGACGTTCCTGTAAGGATTCCCCAGGCCGAGAAGTGTGGACACAACCAGTAAAGTGTAAAACCATCCTCTCGTCTGATCTATTCCTTCACAGATGAAATCAGCTGGGAAAAATTCTTTTTTATCAATCAATTCCTTGTTTTCGAAAGGATAATGCCATTGAGCAAAAGGCATGGAACCGGAATCAAACCAGCAATCAATCACTTCCTTAACCCTCCTTGCTTTGCCCCCGCACTCGCAGTCAAAAACAATTTCATCAATATGGGGTCTGTGCAAATTCCCTATTTCTTTTATTTTAGCTTTTTCTTTAAGCTCCTCTATACTTCCTATACAAACTGTTTTTTTACATTTTTCGCAGACCCAGATGGGCAAAGGAGTGCCCCAATATCTTTCCCGGGAAAGATTCCAATCTTTAACTTCTCTTAACCACTCTCCAAATCTACCCTCTTTAAAGTAAGGAGGAATCCAGTTTATCTTTCCATTGTTATCAATCAGATCTTTTTTTATTGCCGTTGTCTTAATAAACCAAGATTCCTTCGCATAATAAATCAAGGGGGAGCCGCATCTCCAACAAAAAGGATATTCGTGGGAATAAAGTTCCTCTTTATAAAGAAGATCTCTTTTCTTTAAATCTTCGACAACCAGGGGGTCTGCTTCTTTAACAAACTTGCCTGACCAAGGAGAAACCTCCTCTTTGAATTTTCCTTCTTCGTCCACATTCAAAATTACGGGCAAATCATTTTCTTTTCCAACCCTCATATCGTCTTCCCCGAATGCCGGAGCGATGTGGACCAGTCCGGTCCCGTCTTCGGTTGAAACAAAATCTCCAGATACAACCCTAAAAGCTGGCTTGTCTGGCTTAGAAAAGTTGAAAGGAGGTTCATATTCAAGACCTATTAAATTTTTCCCGTTAAAATGAGATTTAATCTCATACTTATCCTTGATAACTCCCAAACGTTCTTCGGCTAAGACATAAAATTCATCATTTATTTTGATTCGAACATAATTAACTTTTTCATTTACAGCTAATGCCACATTCGCCGGCAAGGTCCAGGGTGTGGTTGTCCATGCAAGAAGATAATCGCCCTCCTTAACTACACTTTTATGTTCATTAACTTTAAATTTGACGTAAACTGAATTTTCTTCAGTCGTTTTATATCCCTGAGCAACCTCATGCGAAGAAAGGGATGTTCCGCATCTGGGACAATAAGGGACGACTTTATAATCCTGGTATAAGAAACCCTTATTCCAGACCTGTTTTAAAATCCACCAGAGACTTTCCATATAATCATTGCCGCAGGTAATGTAAGCGTTCTCCAAATCCAGCCAGTATCCTATCCTCTGAGTAAAACTCTCCCATTCTTTTTTATAAGTAAAAACATTCTTCTGGCATTCTGCGATAAATTTTTCAATATTTTCTTCAATTTCCTTCTTGCTGTTTATTTTAAGACTCTTTTCAGCAGCCATTTCAGTGGGCAAACCATGAGTATCCCAGCCAGCCTTCCTCTCTACGTAAAATCCCTGCATAGTCTTGTAGCGCAAAATGACATCCTTAAAGGCTCTGGCTAAAAGATGATGTATCCCCGGCAAACCATTGGCAAAAGGAGGCCCCTCGTAAAAAACAAACCTCTTTTTTCCTTCTGTTTTCTTCAGGCTCTTTTTAAATACGTCTTTGTCTTGCCAAAATTTCAATATCTCTTCTTCAATTTTCGGTAGTTTAAACTCCATAATTTCGAACGCCGCGAGAAATTTCAAGGTTCTCGACAAGGGCGGGATTCTTATAATTAATCAATTTTTCTTAACTCGGCCACCTTAATATAATTTCCGCAATGGATTTCTTTTAAAAGCTGCTTGTCGGTTTTTCTTTTTATCACTCCCTCCAATAAACACAAGGGGTCCCCATGGCCGATAATCAAAATGTTCTTTCCTTTGTAGTTTTTATCTATTTCTTGAATAAAATTTTTAATCCTTTCTCTGACATCATTCCAGCTTTCGCCTTTTGGAGGCTTTGTCGAAAATTTTCTTTCCTTATAATGACAAAATTCAAGGAAATCCTTCCTCGGTCTCCCGTTATATATGCCCAAATCAATATCTCTTAATCTTTTGTCAAAATTTATTTTTTTAATCCCCAATTCTTTAGCTGCTATTTTAGCTGTTTCCCTGGTTCTTTGAAAATCAGAAGAAAAAATCAAGTCGATTTTTTCTTTTTTTAGTTTAGCTGAACTTTCTTTGACGCAAACCTTTCCCTTCTCCGTTAGCTTAATCTGTCTGCAAATTCCCCAGGGATAAACAAAACCTTTTTTCTCAACCTGCCAAACATTCTCCCCATGCCTTAATATAAAATATTGATTTCTCATATTCACATCTTCTCGGGAGCTGAGACGCCCATTAAACCTAAAGTGTTTTTTAAAACTATTCTTGTTGCCTCAATTAAAGCTAATCTCGCCTGGCTTAACTTAATATCTTCTGAAATTACTCTACATTCCTGATAAAACCTGTGGAAGGAAGAAGCCAAATCTAGAGCATACTGAGGAAGACGCTGTACCTGATAGTCTTTGGCCGTATCTTCTATTATTTCCGGAAGAATAATCAGCTGCTTTATTAAATCCAGCTCGACAGGTTTATTTAATAATTTTAAATCTGGAAATTTATTTTGAATTTTGAATTTGGAATTTGAAATTTTCGAAATTATGCTGCAAATGCGAGCATAAGCATATTGAACATAATAAACCGGATTCTTTTCTGACTGCTCTTTTGCTAAATCCAGATCGAATGCCAGATGACTATCATTGCCCCTCGCTAAAAAAAAGAATCTGGCTGCGTCTAATCCCACTTCATCGATAAGCTCATCTATGGTCACATATATGCCTGTCCGCTTTGACATCTTCACTTCCTGGCCACCCTGAATCAATCTTACCAGCTGCATTATGATAATATCTACATCTCCTTTTTTGTAGCCCATAACCTCAGCTGCTCCCTTAATTCTGTTTATATAACCGTAGTGATCGGCACCCCAAATAAAAATTAATTTTTTGAACCCTCTCTTAAATTTATTTTTAAGATAAGCCGTGTCTGAAGCCAAATAAGTCTTTTCCCCATCAGCTTTTATTAAAACCCTGTCTTTATCATCACCGAATTTGGTTGATTCAAACCAAAGAGCGCCTTCTGATTCATAAACCAACTTCTTTTCTTTTAAAAGATTCAAAACTTTATCGTCTTCTTTCTCTTTATAAAGGTTTGATTCGGAAAACCAAACATCGAAATCTATTCCCATTTTTCTGACAGACGGCTTTATCATTTCTTCTAAAATCACCTTCGCTGCCCTTTTCCCAACATCTTCTACGCTATTTCCTTTTATCTTCTTTTTTAATTCTTCAATATAGGGGCCCTGATAAACCGCTTCCTGGTCTCCAAAAACAGAATGCCCCAACTTTCTGATCTGCTCTCCGGCATCATTTACGTAATATTCTCTTTCCGCTTTAAAGTCAGCCCTGTTAAGAACGTTAGCCAAAACATCTCCGCAGAATCCCCCTCGTCCGTTTCCCAAAGTCAAAGGACCTGTCGGGTTAGCGGAAATAAACTCAACATTCACCTTCTTTCCTTTCCCCAATCTCACTTGGCCGAATTTTTCTTTTTCTTTTAATATCTCTTTTAATTCCTTGACTAAATAATCTTTGGAAATAAAAAAATTAACAAACCCATTTTTAACTTCTACCCTTTCTATCAAATCTGACTTAATGGCTGAAGCAATCTCATTCGGATTCTTATTCAAAACCATAGCCACGTTAGTGGAATAGTCTCCAAAAACAGAATTTTCAGGCCTCTCAATCCTAACTTCAGCCTCTTCTTTGTAGAGTTTCTTTGCGGCCTCCTTGATTAGCTTGACTAATTCTTTTCTAATCATTTACAATATACCAGTTTAAGCTATTTTTCCCTTTAAATCAACCTTGATTTTGTTTTAAATCAATTGGTTTTGGTGGTAAAATAGAAAAGAGAATGGAAGTTTTAACTGAGAACAAAAAAGCATACTATAAATACCAGATTGGAGAGAAATTTGAAGCTGGAGTGTCTCTATTGGGACAGGAGGTAAAATCCATTAAATCAGGAAGGATAAATCTGGCTGGGGCCTATGTAATGCTGAAAGGAGGCGAGGTTTTTCTTGTGGGATCCAGCATTCCTCCCTATCAGCCGAAAAACAGCCCTGCAAATTATAATCCGGAAAGATCAAGGAAACTCCTCTTGAAAAAATCTGAAATCAATTATCTTATAGGTAAAACGAAGGAGAGAGGGTTGACTTTAGTGCCCCTGTTAGTGTATACTAAGAAAGGTAAAATAAAGATTGAAATTGGACTAGGAAGAGGAAAAAGAGAGTTTGACAAGAGAGACGCCATTAAAAAGCGCGAATCAGACAGAGAAATTAAAAGGGAATTAAACAGGTTTGATAACCCGCATTAAGTTCACGGGGATGAAAGGAATCGATAAGGAGAGTATTAAAACATGCAAGTCAAGTTGTTGTAACTTGTAAAAAAACAACAAACGAATAAGTGCCAACTTGTTCAAACAACCCGCATTAGCATACGTCTAATGCCATCCGACTTACGGATTCTCGCTAGGTAAGAACGGGTGTCATTTTAGCGAGATAGGTAGCTCTTTCGGAAAGTGTCTCTTAGGTGAGAGTATCATCTAAGCGATATGAGCAAAGGAATTTTGACTAGTTTATTTCTCTGCTTAAACAAATTTCACCTTCGGGTGATAAAAACTAGCTAAACTTGTAGAGTTGCTTTAAGAAACTCCTTAGACACGGGCTCAAATCCCGTCATCTCCACATAATCACATTGTATAAAAGAACTTATATAAACAACCAAATAAGGGCCAGAGAAGTAAGGCTGATAGACGAAACCGGAAAACAATTGGGTGTGGTCTCTCTTGAAGACGCCTTGGGAATGGCCCGAGAGAAGAATCTAGATCTGATCCAGGTGACTGAAAAAGTTGATCCTCCTGTCTGCAAAATAGGAGACTATGGAAAATATCAATATCAGCAGGAAAAAAAGGAGAAAACGCTCAATAAGCAGAAAGGTGGAGAATTAAAGGAAGTAAGATTAACCTTCAACATATCTCCTCATGATCTTGAAACTAAGGCAAAATTGGCTGAGAAATTTTTAAAAAAAGGAGATAAGGTGAAAGTCGAACTTTACCTGAGAGGGAGGGAAAAAGCTTTCGGAGACTTTGGCCGGGAAAAAGTGAATAAATTCCTTGAACTGCTGAACAGTCTTACTGAAATTAAAATGGAGAGAGAATTGAAAAGAGAGCCGAGAGGATTTATGACAATAATATCAAAGAAGTAATCAAAGATTGCTGCTTATACAACAATATGCCAAAAGTTAAAACAAGAAAATCAATATCGAAGAGATTCAAAATGACAAAAGGAGGAAAAATTTTGAGAAGACCAACAGGTCTTGACCACTTCCGGGCGAAGAAATCCGGAAAGGAGGTCAGAAAAAGCAGAAAATGGATACCTCTTAATCCTTCTGAAAAAAAGAGGGTCAAAAGAATGATTGTTTTCTAATTTTTATTGAAAAAATTATTTTGTTAGAAAAATACTATGGTAAGAGTAAAAGGCGGCATAATTTCGCAAAAAAGAAAAAGAAATATCCTGAGACAGACGAAAGGTTTCCGTTGGGGAAGGAAAAATAAATTGAGGGCTGCGAAAGAAGCATTAATGCATGCTTTAAAGTTTTCCTACAGAGACAGGAAGGTGAAAAAATCTGACTTCAGAAGATTCTGGCAAACAAGGATCAACGCTGCTTCCAGACAACTTGGACTTCCTTATGGAAAATTTATGAACAGTTTAAAGAAAAACAAAATTGAACTGGATAGAAAAGTTTTATCCGAAATATCTCAAAAACATCCTCAAATATTTGAAAAGCTGGTTGAAGCCGCAAGGAAGTAAAAAAAACCGTAAGGCAGAACCTCAAATTTTCTGCTAAAAATTTATCTATCCCGCCCAAAGGGCGGGATTTGGTTTAGGAATGTTTCCCAATAAAAAAGCCTGTTAATTACAGGCCAATGCTTGACGTAAAATATTCTTGAATCTGAGCATTATTCTCTTTAACCTCGATGTTAATCTATCCCTCTCGTACCGTTCCGTAGCCGCGATCAAATAATTGGCACTTCTCACCCAGAGCTTATGCTTTTTTGCCAGCTTCACTATTCGAACTTCGCTCAAAGAAACTGGTTTAAGATGATTTTGGCAACAACAAGGACAATCAACTTCTTCTCCTGCCCTTGATTCTATAAAAATAAGGCATCGAGGACATTTTTTAAAATAAATATCCAATTACCCCTCCTTTAAATTAAACAATCAAAGGGCAATTCTCCCCTTTTTGATTATCAGACCCTCCTTTTTAAGCAAGGCTGATTTCTTCTTTATACCATATTTATAGCCGCCAATAAATCCATCTGAACGGATGACCCTGTGGCAGGGAACAACAAAAGGCCTCGGGTTTCCGTTGAGAATATTCCCCACAGATCTCCATGCTCTTGGCTTCCCCGAAAGCAGAGCAACCTCTTTATAGGTCAAAACCTTTCCTTCCGGAATTTTTTTGACTATAGAAAAGACTTTTTCTTCAAACGATTTCATTTGACCAATTCTTTGAACATTTTCAAATAATCCCTCAGGAGCCTGGGTATCAAAAATTTTTCTCTGACGATTTCTTTGGCCTCTTGCCCCATTTTCTTTTTAAGCTGGGGACTCTTGATAAGCTCAACCATTCTTTGAGCAGCTTCCTTGCAGGTATTGACCAAAAAACCGTTTTCCCCGTCTTTAATCTGCAGTTTTATTCCTCCGACATTCCCTCCTATTACAGGCTGGCCTTTCCACATTGCCTCGGTCACAGACAGGCCAAATCCTTCCTTTGTGGATTTTTGCA
The DNA here is from genome assembly GCA_028712445.1 of Minisyncoccota bacterium. GTDB lineage: Bacteria > Patescibacteriota > Minisyncoccia > Minisyncoccales > RBG-13-42-11 > JAQTPY01. Next base: position 36,911 of record JAQTPY010000001.1, read on the forward strand.
AAACAACCGACGCCGCCATTTGAAAAGCATTCACAAAATCATTTATTTTAATGTTTCCTATCTGTGAAACTCGTGAAAAAAGAAAAATGTCGGGATCTTCCCCGGAAGCCTTTTCTACTTCTTTAAGAATTTTCTCAGCCTCAGGATCATCTTTGGCTAAAAGAAGGCCCAGCAAAGCCAGCTGCAGGCCAGGAATCTCTTTTTTCGCTTCCTGATAAGCCCTTATTACTCCCATGGGATCTTTCCAGGGATCAAAACGAGAAACTTGAACAGCCAACGGCCTGGAAAGATTAATCCCCAAACTCTTCATTATCTTTTTGGCGATCTCCAAATCCATCGATTCATTTTTTTTCATAATAGGATCTATTGCTGGAGAAAAAATGCGAATTTTCTTTTCAGGGATTCCATGTCCAATAAAATCTTTTGAAGTAAAAATTATCCTATCATAATCATCTCCAATTTTTTGAAAGAAACTCCAAACTTTTTTATTAGGCCCTGATGTGTCTATGTGAATTCTCCAAACCATCGGGCATAAACGCGGAAGATAGGAAATCAAACCGGCAGGCTGAGGATCGTGAATCACCCAAACATCAGGTCTCATGTCTTCCATTTTTTTGGCCATTGATTCCATATGGCGCATATATAAATCTCTATCTCTACGTGAAAACTCTATTCTTTTTCCCTGAAGGGCGTTATGGATTCTCTTGGTCAAATCAAAAAAACCAGGACAAGGAAGAATATTATACCACTTAACTTCGAGCCCCACCCCTCTCATTAAAGGGACCAAGCTTTTTAATATTTCCGCCACGCCTCCACCATCAGAAGTGGCATTAACATGGAAAACCTTTAATCCCCTCAGATCCTTTGCCAAAGAATTTATCTCTTTGAACAAATGCGAACCTATTATCCCCCTGTATTCATCTAATTTGATTACTCCTCTCCGAATCTCCGGCTTAGTGGGATTTATTATTTTTTCTGACTGAATTGTTAAATTAAAATTCACCTCAGGCAACATATTTTTCTAAAAAATTCTCTGCTTTCTTTAATGTTTCTTTGGCATTTTTGAATGCCAACCTATCTAAAGCTTCCTTAAACTGCAACCACGCAAAATCAATATGCTCTTTTGATATCTTTACTTCCTTTTCTTTTGTTTTAATTAAAAAGAATGTGACAAATTTTAAAACATTTTTTTCCTTCCATTTAAAAAAATACTTTATTACTTCTTTGAATCCAGGAACAATTTTAATATCGCTTAAACCGGTTTCTTCTTTAACTTCTCTTTTTGCGGTTTCCTCTTCGGTCTCTCCCTTTTCTAAATGCCCTTTAGGCAAATCCCAATAAGATTTTGAATGCCTCATTCCCGGATAATGCAAAAGGAGATAATATGTTTTATCATCTCCTACTCTGAAAACTACGGCTCCTGCTGATTTTTCGATGGGCATACAATTAATAATTTGATTTTTGAATTGTTTTGTAAAAAAGGTAGTCTTCGGATCCAAAATAATTATCCGGGACATGCCCCACTAGAATCCATTTCTTTTTTTTATAGAATTTGACGTTGCGTTCATCTGTCCAAAGGTGAATCTTATGAATCTTCCTCTTCTTGGCGATCTTTTCATATTCTTTAAGAAGAGCGCTGCCTATTCCATGCCCCTGGAATGAATCTTTCACCGAAAACCAAGAAATGTAGACTACTCCTCCGTAAGGAGGATTGGTAAGAATATATCCTGCAACTTCCTCCCCGACAAAGGCCAGAAGAAGATCAACTATTTTTCTCCTTAAATCGAAAGCGATATTTTCCCGAGTAAAATATTTTTTTAAATAAGCGTTTATGGTCTTGGAGGAATAATGAGGAAACTGCGTCTTTAGACAATGCTTAAATAATTCGTAAAAAGGTCTGATATCCGACATTTCTGCTCTCCTGATTTTGAGTTGGCTGATTTTTTTCATGCTTAATGTTTAAAATATTTCATAAGCTTTTCTAAATGATGAGTATTTATTACGTCTTCTTTCTCAGCCCACCCCCTCCTGGCCTGAGATATTCCCAATTCCATAAACCTCAGCTGATCTTTCTGATGAGAATCGGTGTTAATCACCATTTTTACTCCCGATTCCTTTGCCCGCCTGATGTTAATGTCATTTAAATCAAGTCTTTCCGGATAGGAATTAATTTCCAAAACAACATTGAACTCTTTGGCGGCCCTTAAAATTTTATCCAAATCTATCTGATATTCATCTCTTCTTTTCAAGATCCTCCCCGTGGGGTGGGAAATAATATCTACATTCGGATTTTTAATTGCCTTAATCATTCTTTCCGTCATTTCGCTCTCTGACATTTTAAAATTGGAGTGGATTCCCGCTATTACGTAATCAAGTTTTTTTAAAGCCTCGTCTTTAATATCGACCGAGCCATCGTTCAGAATATTGGCTTCACAACCCTTCAATAATCTAAATTTTAGACCTTGAACCTTAAACTTCTCGTTTAACTTGTCGATTTCTTTGTCTCTTTGTCCCAATTTCTTTTCGTCCAGCCCCTTTTCAATCCTTAGAAATTTGGTGTGATCTGAAATCCCCAAATATTCATATTTCATCTTCTGAGCAGCATCAGCCAGCTCTTCAAGGTTGTTTGACCCTCCGTTCCATGAAGAGTGACAATGGAGATCGCCCCGGATATCATCATATCCAATAATTCTGGGCAATCCCTGGGCCTTGCCTTGCGCTTGTCTTAAAGCAGCCTCGATTTCTCCTCTATCCTCTCTTAATTCAGGCTCCACCCAAACCAATCCCAAACTTTTATAAACTCCTTCTTCATCCCAGCCAGCAACCATTCTTTTACCTTTAAAAAGGCCGTATTCCGACAACTTCAAATTTTTGGCCATAGCTATTCTTCTTGTTGCAATATTGTGCTCCTTGGAACCCGTAAAATACTGAAGAGCCGCTCCATAACTGTTCTTCGGGACCACTCTTAAATCAATATCAAAACCTTCCTTGACTCTAATCGAGGCCTTGGTAGGCCCTTTACCCCACACCTTTACCGCTTCGGGCTGGGATACGAAAAAATCCATTACCTTTTTGGGCTCCTTTGAAATTATTAAAAAATCAACGTCTCCTATGGTCTCTTTTTTTCTTCTGACCGATCCTCCGGCATCTATTCTCTCAACTTCTTTTAATCGGGACAATCTTTCTTGGATTGTTTTTACTCTTGGCAGAATATCTCCCAAAAGAAATCTGCCCTTGCTTCTTTTTAAAAATTCTATCCCTTCAAGGATATTTCCTTCGGTCTTCTCTCTGAACCCTTCGATTTTGGCAATTTTATGGCTTCTGGCAGCTTTTTCCAGATCATCCAAGCTTCTTATTCCCAACTCCTGATAAAGCTTTTTAGCTCTTCTGGGACCCAGACCCTCCACCGCCGTCAAATCTCCAATATCAATGGGGGTTTTCTTTTTTAAATCTTCGTAATAACCGATCTTGCCGGTCTTAATATACTCTTCAATTTTTTCGGCCATACTTTTGCCGATTCCCGGAAGATCTTCCAAAGCTTTTTTGCCACCCCTGGCGTAAATTGCATCTAAACTCTCATCTAAACTCTCTAAGACTATCGCTGCTTTTTGATAAGCAGCCGGTTTGAAGTCCACATCCTCCATTTTTAGAAAATCAGCTATTGCATAAAATATTTTTGCAACCTCTTGATTTCTCATGTTTTTTACCCCTCATTCTTTGGGAAGATAGGGTTCTTGAAAAGTTTTTACCTCGGGAGTGCGGGGAGTTACCTTATCTCTGGGAGAAACTGCTTTCAGAATCAAAAAGAGGACTAATGATGAAAAAAGAGAAAAGACCCCCACGGTAACGAATAAAAAATTAAAACCGAAATTTGAAGCAATGAGTCCGCCTAAAGCTCCTGCAGCCGCAGCTCCGATTCCAATAAAAGTGCTTCTTGAGGCCCACTCAAAAGCTTCCTGCCCTTTGTCTATATGTCTCGTGAACATTGCCGTCCAGGCAGGAATGTTCATTGCCATACCCGCAGAATAGATTATTTCCAGAAGATAGATGTGCCAGGGTTGATTGCTGAATATATAAAGAAAAGCTGAGATGGCGGCCAGAGAATTCCCTATCATGGCAAAAATAAGATCGTCCTTTTCTCCATGATTTTTATCCAAATAATTACCAATAGGAATTTCCAAAAAGGATTTAACACCCCAATAAATGGCCATTGCAAATCCTGCTATCTTTGCGGCCTCCGACGCATCACCCAGAGTAATCTTCTGGGAAATAAATATGGCTATTATCGGAGAAATGAAGCCAAAACCTGTAATCAAAAGGACATCTGAGGCAATTAAAACTTTGATTACGTTATTTATTGGTTTAAACATGTTTTTAATTCTTACTGACTAAATTATCTATCTTTTTAAAAAAATTGTTCTTAATTAAGATCAATCCCAGTCTGAATATAATCACAACGCCAAGGAGAGCAACAATCATTTCCGCTCCCCTCTGGGTCATGGTAAAGGCCGTTGCTACGGATGCTTCTGCCCCCAACGCGTTGAAGGCGAATGTCTGGATGGCTTCGTGCGATCCAAGAGCTGCGGGAATGGGAATCATTACAGCCAGACAGGAAAAACTGAAAATTGAAAATACCGTAAAACCGCTTATAATCTTGCCTAAAAATAAAATTACAAACCAAGCCCTGACATACATCACCCCTATTTTTAAAAACGAGAGCATCACCGCTTTCCAGAGAGACGATCTGTTTTTCTTAAAAAAACTGAAAATCTCTTTCTCGGTTTCAACAAATTTATTTCCGTTGTTTTTAACAAAGAAATTAATTATGCTTCCTCTCTTCCAGCATGTTAAATAAAAAAAGGCCAGAATAAAGGCAAAAATCAAAAAAGTTCCTCCAAAAAAAACAGTGAGCTTTAAGGGAGGAACTCCGATAAAAAAGAGGAAAAAGATAAAACCCAGAACAATGACAAACAAATTAATGGTCAATTCCAGAATCCTGTCTATGATCACCGAAGCCATTCCTTTCTGCCAGGGAATGCCGTTTCTTTCCTTTAAAACATATGCTCTGAACAATTCCCCGCCCCATATAAGGATAGGGGCAAAATACATTATCGAAAAACTGGCAAGATAAGGACCCACTAGACTGCTGAGACGAACTTTTATCCCTTCCGCCTCGATTATCGCTTTCCATTTCCATGTGCTAATGCCTATCGTTAACAATGTTAACCCCAAAACCACCAGCCCTTCCCATCCTGTAAATATTTTAAAAGCTTTCTGAACCCCTTCCCAGCCGACAGTTTGAGCTATCCATAAAAAAAGTATCACTCCGACTGCCAACGAAAACAGAAGAAGCAAAAATTTCTTCATAATTTCTAATTATACCATGAGCTAGATCGTTTAGCGAGCATCCGGGAAACAGCCGACGAGAGAATCATTGTTTGAAATTTTTTTCCAAAAAAGTCATTATTTGAGGGCCAACCTCCGAAGATGACCAGAGATAATCATGCCCTGACAAATGAAGATGTTTTGAAAATTTGCTGTTGTACCCGGTTGCCTTGGAAAATACCCACTCCGCAGATGATCTTACTAAATTTTTCAGCAGAGATCCTACATCGCCTCTAGCCAGATAGTCGTCTGGATTGTTTAATGATAGAAATTTTTCAGAAGAAGGAGCTTCAGACCAGAAAGGAGCTCCCAAGGCCAAGCCGTAAACCGAATTCTTTAAGTCCTGTGAAATTTTGTCGTAAGTTTTATCCACAAAAGTAGCGCCGTTTGAAAGCCCTGCCACGATAATTTTTTTACCCGGCATACTTCTGGCCAAATCATCAATTTTTTCAGCCAGATATTCTGAAGACTTATCAAAAGAACTGAGAAATTCTTTGAAAGCGGATATTTTCCCGAAAAAATTATCTTCTGCTCTCGTATAAGGAATAATCGTTGATTTTTGCCCCCAATTGCTCAAAGTTTTTTGGATTCTTTTGATTATAGGAGCAAAATCCTGGCATTCCTCAAATTGAGCGTCTCCCCACCCCCCAGCATTAAAGATTATAATTACATCGCTATTTTTAATCTCTCCTAAAACCTCCTGAGCGAAAAAGTTGTCGGGAGCTGATTGAGGAATCAAAAGAAAGACAATGCCGAGGGCAATAATGGAAATTAAAATAAATCTCCTTAATCTTTCCATTATTTCAAACTAACACAAAAAATTAGACACAAAAAGAGAATCTTTGTTTTTTGCGTTACTCAAAACCCTGTGCCCCTCAGGCACATTTGTACTTTATCCCTCTTATTTTATAGATTGTTTTGATCGGCGAAGTAACTGAAATTTCATCTCCAACTCTATGCCCCATCAAAGCTTTCCCTACAGGAGACTCGTTGGAAATCCTGCCCAGATTAGGGTCTGCCTCTAACGATCCAACCAATGTGAATTCGTCAGCCTGACGGTCAACTTCAACCACGACAGTGGCTCCCAAATCAATAATGTCTCTATTGCTTTTTGCAGGCGCCTTTATCAGCTCATAATTTTTCAAAATATTTTCTATTTCAACTATTCTTGCCTCAAGAAAACTTATGTCTTCCTGGAAAACAATATATTCAGGATTAAGATCTTCTGATTGTAAAATTTTCGGGGATTCGCCTCTTGTCTTTGCCAATTTTAATTCCTTAAGACCTCTTAATTCTTTTTTTGTCCTCTCCAACCCTTCTCTGGTTAAGTAGAATTTTTTTTCTTCCATCTTAATGTTTTTCTAACATCTAGTGTTTAATTTTATTGCCATTGCTTTGTTTTCTTTAGTGGGTTTGAGTTCCTTATATTATATCTTCTCCAATTTCTTCGTCAATGGCTTAAAAAAACTTAATAAAGTGACCTTTTCGCTTTAGAAAGTAAAGTGTATACATCATACTATTATAATACCTTATCTTGTCAAGCGAACCTGAAAATAAAATGAACTTTTCTAAAAAACAAAAAAAGACAATAAAATTGTCAGGAAAAATAAATTATTGAAATTTTAGACAATCGGAGGATTCCAAATTTTGGGAATAACGGGCAACTCTCCGATGTTAACATCTATTCTTTTAACTCCTTCGTTTTCTCTTATCTCTTTGGAGATGAGTCTTTCGATCTGAGTTGTGTTGGAAGCCACGACATCGATTACAAGATTGTAACTTCCTGAGGTTTTAACTAAGTTATAAACTAAAGGAGACTTTTCCAGCCTTTCAGCTAAAGAATTTAGCGCCTTTTCTTCTGCCTCGATGCTGATATGGGCGCTAACTGAATTAAAAGTCTCTATTCTTAAGCCAGCCTGAATCCTCAAGACGCCTTGGGTTATTAATTTTTCTACCCTATTTTTAATTCCAACAGGGCTAAGACCTGTTTTTTTGGCGATCTCGACAAATGGTTTTCTGCCGTCCTGGACCAAAGACTTGATTATTTCAAGATCAAGACCGTCTATCTGGTTTAAGCTCCAAGGAGCAAAAACATTATACCCCTCCACTGAAAAATCAGCCAAGTCAAGACGGTCTCTCAGTGCGGCAAACTTGATATCTTTGATTCCCAACCTATCTTTCTTTTGCCTTATGATTTCCATGACTTTTTTGTATGCCTTCCCGGTAATAATATCATTTTCAGTTATTAAAACTCTTCTGCCCCTTAACTTCTCTTCTTCTAATCCCTCTCCATCATCATTCATGGTTGTGAATTCTATCTTTTTGTTATTGAGCCATTGGCAAAGAGCTTCTCCGTAGAAAACTCCTTCATCTCTCAAGCCAATAATACATCCTTTATCTGATCCAAAATATTGCTCGGCTTTCTTTCCAAGTCCATCAATGAATTTTTTTATAAATTCCTCTCCATAAATTGGCTTATATTTAAAAGGAGTATTTTTCACCATATTTTTTAATATAATATTTAATTATCTCGTCTCTAAGTTGAGGAGTGGATGTGGCAATCAGTAAATCAACTTTATCGTGCTGTCTTCCTGGAATAAATTCATAATCCTTGTATTTTCCATCAATGTCAATTGTTATCACTTCACAGCCGGTATTCTTTGCGATAAGGAAACCCGGATCAATCTCGGATCGAGGCTCGTCAAACATAATATAGGCGTCAATCAAGCCCGAGGCCAGATAAGAATAAATGAATGATCCTCCTTGAGGATAAAGCAAAGCTTTAGAATGCAGTTTTTTTAACAAATCACTGAATATGTCTAAGAATTTTATTGAGTATTGTGAACTCATTACGTAACTGGCTATCACAAGAGGTTCAGACAGACTCTTTCTTTTCGAAGGAATCATTTCTTTGATATTCCCAGTTTTCGTATCCAGAATATAATTTTCCCCCAATGCCGAAATATAAAGTTTTTCGTTCAAAATGTCAGCTACACCGCCGCAAATAGGAGTTAATTTCTCATCAAAGAAACTCAAAGCCGTATACCAGTTGTGTTCAAACCCTCTTAAATAAAGGACTGATCCATCAAAGGGATCAATTGAACCATAGACTTCAGGATTCTCGCTGGTTTTAATGTCCCGGCCATCCGGCTCAGAAAAAGCATGGATTTTAATCTTATATTTTTTTACCAATTTAGCTAAAATCTCCTCGCCCACTCTGTCTATCCCTATCTCAACATCTTCCGGCCTGTTTATTATATCTCCTAAAATTTCCCTTCCTCCGTTGGTTAAAGAGATTTTTTTTACTTCAGCAATCGCCTCAGTGAGATAATCTACTAGCAAATTTTTTAATATTTTAGGGTCTACCATAATTATTGAAAATAATTGGCAATTTTACCAAATAGAGACAGAAAGTCAATCTAAAACCTTGTCCAGGACGGAAATAAGTTTTTCAGTATCTTCCGATGTTCCGATGCTTATCCTTAAGGAAATTTTTCTGTCGGGGTCTTCTTTCGGCCTGGTTAATATTTTCTCGGCTTTCAGTTTCTCCATTAGTTTGGTTGGATCTGCAAGGCGCAAAAATAAATAGTTGGCCCGGCTTGGGAAAAACCCCACACCTTTTCCGCGAAGATAAGCTTCCAGCTTAGGCTTGGATATTTCCATTACTTCTTTTGCATAATCTTCCGCGTATCTTTTGTTCTTCAAAGCTGCTAAAATCGCCACTTTTGCGAACATGTTAACGTCATAAGGGCCCCTTACCTTCAACAGTTCCTGAATATTGTTTTCTCGGGATAAAACATAACCTGCTCTTGCAGACACTAAACCAAACGCCTTTGCAAAAGTTCTAATGATGTATAAATTACTGTATTTATCTATAAAATCCTTTGCTGTTATTTTGGAAAATTCAAAATAAGCTTCATCGTGCATAACAGTAATGTCTTTTTCCTGAGCTTTTTTCAGAATCTTTTCTACATCTTCAAGAGAGGTTGGCGACCCTAAAGGATTATTGGGATTGCAAAGTATAACAAGCCTGACTTTTTCATCTTCCAGCATTTTTAAAGTTTCTTCTAAAGGAAAACTTCCGTCATCTCCATACCTGGGCTCCAGTATTTCCGCTCCCTGAATACCGCTTGACTGATAATGCATGGCAAAGGAAGGAAACGGAATTATCACCCTGTCCCCCTCGTCTAGACAGGACCGGCAAATAACGTCTATTCCCTGGTCTCCACCGTTTGTCACCATCGCTCTCCCGTTTTTTACCCCCGCATATTCAGCGATTTTCTCTTCAAGATTACCATATTCAGGATAAACTTGAATTCTGTCTAAATCGATAAAATCTTTTAAAGCTTTCTTTACCTCAGGGCTGGGACCGGTCGTTCTTTCACTAAAATCTAACAACAAATAATCTTTCTCGCTCCTTCCTTCGAGCGGGGGCTTGTAATGTCCCATTTTAGTTACTCTTTTTTTGATAGCCATAAAATTCTTAAAGTAATGCCAAAATCCAAACAAATCCTTTGCGACATAATATTTTAGTTTAATAATTCAAGATGAAATTATGATTAATTTTTTATCTATTTTTTTCTGCTTTATTTTACAAGATATTTGACAATTTATCAAGATTGTTTAGTGTGGTGATAGCTAATAACTTTGACAACTTAAGGAGGAGAAGTGAAAAACCGTGTAAGTTGCGTTCGGAGAAAAACTGTTGAAGTGGACATCTTAGTTGAGCTATGTCTTGACGACCCATCAGATCATCAGCTTTCGATAGTTGCGAAAAAAGATGAAGTGGGTTTCGGCCTATCAGCAATCAATCTATTTGAACATCTGTTCGCTCAGATCTACCACCATGGAAAATTAGGAGGAAAAATATTGGGAGAGGGAGATCTGCCCCATCATCTGATAGAAGATATTGGCATTTCTTTTGGTCAAGCCTTTAAAGAATCTCTGGGTGACAGAAAAGGAATAAGGCGGTTTGAAAGCATATCTGTTCCTTTCGAGGGAAGTCTAGCTGAAGTATCAGTCGATCTCAGTGGCCGCGGATACGCGTGCCTTAACTTTCAAGACGCTGACGATAAAACCCTTGCCGGAGTGGCCCAGCATTTCTTCGAAGGCGTGGCGCTGAATGGAGGATTTAATCTTTACGGAAAGATAATGACAGTAGGGACTCTCCGCAACGACCATCACAAGCTGGAAGCCTTCTGTAAGGCATTCGGCACCGTACTACACAGAGCTACCAGGATAGTTGACGCAAGCATTCCGAGCACAAAAGGAATATAAATAACAAACGGGCTTTTCGTCTTAGACGATCAGCCCGTTTTTTTAGCTTATGATTCTGTTAACACTTTCTTTCGGATCTTTCCCTTCATAAATTACCCTGTACACCTCCTCGATTATCGGTAAATTAACGAGATACTTTTTTGACAACTGGTAAACGGCATATGCTGTATGAAACCCCTCGACAGTAACCTTCCTTCTTTTCAGATCAGCCTCCACTTCCGCTATTCCTTTTTGAGCCAATGATTGGCCCAACTTGTAGTTCCTGCTTGAAGGATGAGCGGAGATTTCCAAATCTCCCCGGCCAGCAGGACCCTCAAAGGTTTCCTTCCTGGCATTCATTGCATCGCCGAGTAAAGTCATTTCTCTGACGCACTCGTCAATCAGCGCCTTTCTGAGGTTCTGATCCTCCTGTCCATTTTCAGCAAGACCTATTCCGATTACCATCACGTTCTTCATTGCTCCAGCAAGCTGAACTCCGAGAAGATCAGTAGAGGGTTTAATGGTCAGCCAATCGGTCTCCAACAATTCTTTCATCTCTTTTAGAGAAGTTTCGTTGTCGGAGGCAAGGGTTTCTGCAACAGGAATCTTCAAGTGCACTTCTTTGCCATAACCAGCGCCAGTCAGATGAAGAATGTTAATTTTCGGTAATAGCTCTCGCGCTACCTGAAAAGGGAGAAGGCATGTTTCCTTTTCCATGCCCTTGGAAATCATCAGCAATGAGGAGAACTTGAACCCAGAAATTTTCTCGCACATTTCCCTTACCGCAAAGGAAGGAACAGCGAGCAACACCACATCCGATCCGTCTGTCTCTGTCAGATCGTTCGTTATTAAAACGTCGCTTGGCATAACGATGGCTGAATCAGAATTCGCGACATTCTTTCTTGTCTTGGCCATCTCTTCCACAAGCTCTAAGTTGCGATCCCATATTATAACATTGGCCTTGCCATACGTGCTTATAATATATCCTATTCCCCATCCCATCGCTCCCGCTCCCAAAATGCTGACCGTTTTTTTATTTGCCATAAAATATACTCTCCTTTAAATAATGATTGAAAGAGCTTAATTCTGCTCTTTCTAAAATGATATAAAAAACAGGTATTGTCAAATCAAACCGAAAAATCAGACATTCCTGGTTAAAATCTTTTTTAATTTTCTGATTCCCCGGACTCTTTTTAAAACATATTCTTTAAAATATTTTTTCCCTTTAGAAGAATCCAGACTGTGATATTTCACTATTCCCCACCACAACATCACCATTACATTAACCAACGCTCCCCAATAAATTGTTTCCTTATTTAAATTTCTTCCATAGATTTTCCCCATCTTTTCAAGAATCCTTTCAAACAATCTAAAACTCATTGGTTTCTTTTGAAAAAGATTGCCACCCAAAATTATTCCCAGATCATAATGCAAGCCATCTCTCATGTTGCAGCCGGCGTATTCGAAATCTATGAGATAAACTTTGCCGTTTTTAGCAAGTCTCAGATTTTCAAAGATTAAATCGTTATGAGTCGAAATCTTTCCTCCAAAAGAAAGCTTTTTCTTGGCAATTTCCTCGACCGTTTCAATTTGTCTAACATCTTCTTTGGTCAATAGTCCTTCTAAATTATGCTCTTTTGCTTGTCTTTTATATTTTTCGACTTCATCTCTAAAAACATCATACGGGTTAACAAATCTAACTCCGCTTGAATGAAAAGAATGAAGGGTTCTTATTAAAGATTCTTGCGTCTTTTGATTTTTCAAATCATTTCCGTCGATGTCTTTACCATCTATATATTCCATGACCATGGTTCCGTCAGGAAAATCAAATCTTTCTGCAGAATTCAGGATATTTTTCTTGTTTAGAATATAAACAAAAAATCGAGGAACGACTCCTTTTAGATTTCTATTCCTGGTAATGGCTAAAATATTTTTCCCCTCAAACCCTCTGTTTACAATGTCTTTTCTTTCCCACGGGAGGCGGACGAAAAACTTTTTTCCTTTGAATTCAACTGTCCAGTTGCGATTGGTCTGACCCCCGGCTCTTTTGATCTTTAAAGGGCCTTTTCCCCACTCTTTGTCCAATTTTTTAATCAATTCAATATCTTTTTCCATAAACTCCTTTAACAATGATATTTAAGCACAAATTAAGCTTGATTAAAATGGCAAATTGATGTAAAATAGTAAACGAATTGATGGCGGCTATGGTGTAATGGCAGCACTAGAACCTGTGGAGTTCTCAGAGGCAGTTCAAATCTGCTTAGCCGCCCACATGAAAATATCTTTTGCTAAAAGCATCGGATTCTGTTCCGGAGTAAAAAGGGCCGTATTGATTGCAGAAAATGCTTTAAAAGAAGGAAAAAAACCTGTCTTTTTTTTAGGAAGTCTGGTTCATAACGAAAGAGTTGTTGGAAAATTCAAAGATAAAGGGATCAGGTTTATAAACAAGCTTGACGATGTCAAATCAGGCACCGTCATCATCCATGCCCACGGCGTTCCTCCTGTTTTAAAGGAAATTAACAAAAACATTGTTTTGGAAGACGCCACCTGCCCCTTGGTAAAAAAAACTCAACTGGTCGCAGAATCTCTTTTTAAAGATAAGTATCAGGTGATAATTATAGGAGACAAAGATCACTCTGAAACAAAAGGAATATCAGGATATGCAAGGGGCAAAGCTTTAATAATCGAAAAATCTTCCGAAGTAGAAAAATTATCATTTTTCAAAAAAATAGGAGTTGTCGCTCAAACTACCCAAAATATTGAGAATGTTAAAGAAGTTTTGGAAAAACTGAAAGAGAAGTCAAAAAAGATAAAATTTATCAATACCTTATGCCCCGAAGTTCAGGCCAGACAAAAAGAACTTGCTTCAATTCTGACCGACAATGACGGAATATTGGTCATCGGCTCCAGCAAATCAGCCAACACAAAAAGACTGGTTGAAACGGCGGAAAAAAGAAATAAGAAAGTCTTTTTTGCCAACTGTTCCCGAGAATTGAAAAATTTAAATAACGTTAAAAAATTAGGAGTCGTATCCGGGACATCCACACCAGATTGGGTAATAAAAGAGATCAGTCAAACGCTGTTGGATTTAAAATAACCAGTTCTTTTTATGCGCAGGAGGAAAAGTGGAAGTAAATAATCTGCCTAAAGAATGGAGAAACCACAGACATGAAGTCACAGGATTAATCGCCGAAGATTACAAGCGATGGGCCAAGGGAACACCGATTATGGCAGAGGACGACTGTCCTTGCCAAATAAACGTGATCGTTGTAGAAAACGATCATGTTTGGAGAATAGACAGCCCTGAGATCACCGATATCATATTAAGATCCTTGAGAATCCCGAAAGAGTTAAGGTTGGTAAATTTATTCAACAATCCTCCGGTAGATCTAACCAAAGCTCCATCTTCCAATTAAGATGGAGCTTTTTTATAACTAAAATAAGGTTTTTTGTTTGGGCTTATTTGGAACAATGCCTTTCGAAAAAATACTTATCTTCCCGTACACTCCGTCGTATCCTGGCTCTTTCTGAACCTTGCCCTCACGCACCCTTATAATTCCTTCTGTAATTTCAGGCAAAGTGGCCGCTGCCAGATCCTGCTCAGTAACATTCAATAAAATATTGAATTCCGATCCCAATTTCTCAATTAAATTATTGTGCTGCTTTAATACTTCTTTGGTTCCGATATTTTGAGCCAAAGCATCAGCCACTATTTCCTCTAAAGGCACCAAACTTCTGAAAGGAATGGCGCCTTCGGGAATAAATCCTTCTTTCTTATCGGACAGTTTTTCCGCCCTGTTTAAAACCCCCACGGTTAACGGTTTTCCGCAGACAGGACAAGTGCCTCCGTATTTTTCTGTTTCTTGAGGTGAAAGTCTCACCTCACAATTCCTATGTCCGTCGAAATGGTATTTTCCTTCTTCGGGATAAAATTCAATTGTATAAAGAAATTTCTTTGGGTCCTTTGTTTTTATTGCCTCTATAATTGAAGAGTAACTGACCTCTGTATCAAAAACATTGGCCTCCCTCCCTATTTTCCTGGGAGAATGAGCGTCGCTATTTGAAATTAAAGCCAATCTTCTGCCATCAGGTATTCTCCAAAGCGTCAAAGGGTCTGCGCTTAAACCAGTTTCAAGGGCATAAATATATTCTGCATATTCCCCGAAACACTCTTTAACCGAAGTGAATCCTGATTTTGACCCGAAAATCCCGAACCAGGGAGTCATGCAGTGGGCGGGTATCGCCATGCAATCCTGAGAAGAATCAAAAATAATCTTTGCCAGATCTTTTGCCCCGAGTCCCAAAATCGGCCTTCCATCAGCTTTCAGGTTTCCAATTTCAGCCAGACGACCATTTATCTTATCTACAACATCAAAGGAAGGCGCAAGAACTATTATATGAATCTTGCGCACTCTGTTGTCCTGAGAATATATGCAGCTTATTTCAGAAGTTAAGATAAAACGCGTTCCTTTTTCTTCTTTTTTCAGCTTAAACAGTCCTTCCTCTGCCGGAACCAAATTATTTTTCAAATAATCCAGCCATTGGGGATGAGTAAAATCCCCTGTTCCCATAACATTGACCCCTTTTATTCTGGCCCCCTCATCCAAGCCCTTCAGATCCATGTTTTTGGAAGTGGCTCTGGAATATTTTGAATGAATGTGAAAATCAGCAATAAATTTCATCAGAATAATTGAAAAATAGCGCCGAAAATAAAGAGAGCCATTAAAAAATAAGGGACAATCTTGGGAACGTTTATGCTATATTCCGGTTTGCGGTTTCCCAAAGTCTTGGATTTCATATAAAGCAATATGATAATTACTCCTTCAACTGCCCCGATAATGGAACCTAAAAACCCGATGACTTCCACAAATTGGCGAAATCCGGCCAAAAATAGAATCATGGGGACACCGATCACCAGAAAATTTGAAATTGTGGGCGATAGTTTGTAGTCGCAAACGCAGGTATTCCTTAAATAGAGAGCTATTATCAAAAAGGAATCAGATATGGTGATAAAAGAAGCAAGGGCTCCCAAAAAGATTATTTGGGGGCCCAAAAAAGCAGCCAATCCCCCAAAAACGTCTTCAGAAGTGCTTTTCCCGCTTATCCCAAAAACCAAAAAGGAAAAAAGAAGGCAGAAAGGAATAATTATCAGAAAAGACGAAGTAATCACTTTCTTTAAAGACTTTTTCTCTTCTCCTGTTTTCAATAAAGTTTTTATCTCCGGCAAGGCGCTCATCCCTGCTAAGGAAAAAAGAATTACACCGTAAGGAAGAAGCGAGTTTGAAAAATTTATCATCTCAAAATTATCGAAACTTATCTTTGGAGCTCCGAAAATGAAAATTGCAATGATAATTATAAAAAAAAGCGAATTAGTCAGGATTTCAACGGGAGCTATTAATTTTATTCCCTTCAAAATAAGTGGTGAAAAAATCAGCCAAAAAATCAAAGTGCCATAGAAGGGGCTCAAAGGAAAAATATTAGATAAAAGAATGCTTAGAAAATCACCCCCCAAAATGATATACACCAAAAGAGATCCTCCGAGCCCTATTATGACCGAGAATGAAACTAAAACGCTTGATTTCCTGCCAAGATATTTTCTTGTCAGCCCGACCAGACGATAATCTTCTTTGGTTCTCAGCAAAACCTCTCCGAAAAAAAGATGTATTAGAACCATTGCTCCTCCTAAGATGAAAAAATAAAAAATAACGGGAGCTATCCCGCTTTTTGCAGCAATGTAAGGGAGACCAAAAATTCCAGCCCCAACTGTGGTTCCGATAAAAACAAAAAGGGCGAACCAAAAATTCCTATTGAAAAGCATAATTTATTCTTACTTCACTAAATAAACTTTGTATCCGTCCCTCACTCTTTCTTTTATTCTCAAACCCACTTCTCCTCCCTTCTTGACCACCTTGACCTTCTCGTGATCGATTTCCATTGAATCCACTTTTTGAGAAAAATCCGTGTTTTCTCCTCCCACCACTCTGATATTGTCTCCGACTTTCAATGTGCCAGAAACTCCGATCACAGCCACCTTGATGTTGTCAAAATAATGGATGATTTTTCCTATTAACTTTCCCTCGGGCGTAGCCCTACGGGCGAGCCCTTTTTTTTCTTTTTTTACCGTTTTTTTAACAACAATGGCCTTCTTCGGTGTTTTTTTTACCGAAGCTTTCTTCACCGGTTTCTTTTTTGGACGAACTGCAGTCTTTTTCTTTTTTGCAATTTTCTTTGTTGGCATAATTTTGTTAATTTAATTTTACAAACGACCTTTTTCTTTCTTCATTAATTCAATTAAATTCTTTACCAGAACCCTGGGAGACTCACTGTAAATAATATTCATCTTTCCCCTAAAGGGACGTTTTATTATCGTCCTTATTTCGTCAGCAAGACCACCAGTTCCCTCCAAAACTCCTATTGGCTTTTCGTCTTCAAAAGCAATCGTGAATTCATTCAGGGTTCCCATTCTGCCTGAAACAACAATAATTGCGTCCGCTGCTCTGGTCATTAAAAGATTCCTTCCCGCATAGCCAAAACCCGTATAGACGATCATGTCAAAAGCATCAATGGGCAATCTGTAGGTTTTAACATGAGAAAGAGCGGATGAGGCCGGAGAAAAACCGATAGAAATGCCTCCTGCCTCTTTGGCCCCATGGGCCGCATAATGAGGAGTTCCTGTGGTTGCTCCTGTCACCAAGACGCATCCTTGTTTGGCTATTTCTTTCCCCACTTCCTTTGCTAACTCAATCGCTCTTTTTGAGCAGAAGTTTTCGTCAGCTGCCCCGGTCACCGCAATTTTGAATTTTTCTTTGTATATCATGTTTTAAATTATTTTATCACACCGGATGAAATCAAAAAAGAGCAACTAAATGCTCTTTTTTGATGAGGGGGGATAATCCCCGATAAAATTGACCGATTTCCCGAGTCTAGTTGGACTGACCAGGCAGCTGCTTTTTGGTCTCCTTCACCAAAGACTATTTGTCCTTTTGGGCATATAAACCCGCACCCCTCGTTAATAAGTTTAAGCCAACAATATTCTTATGTCAAATGAAGATTTTGTGGATTGGATTTTTCCCCTTATTTATTCGGGAAATGCACAGGAAAGAACAGTTTTTTCACAATTTTTCCACAAACTTTACGGATTCTAAACAGTTTCTGCATCCAACCTCGTAAGTCGATAGTTTAAAAACACTTATCTAATCTTTGATAAAATCCATTTTTGACATTTGTTTGCCCAAATAATAGACATTTCAACTTTGGCTAATTCAACGCCTTTTCCGATAATCTTTAACTTCCCTTTGCCCAATCCTACGGTATCTATTGTAACAGTGTCGATGTCAACAATACATATTTTAAAAGTTTTACCGTAAGGATGAGAGAAATTTAAAAAACCATCTTTAATAAATAACTTTCCTCCAACGCCAAGAAAACCAATGCTTAATTTTTGATCATTTGCCATGTTGTATGATTTTAATAATAGCCTACAGTATTTATTTATATATAATATTAAAGATTACTGTGCCCCTGCTGAGAATCGAACTCGGATTTCAGCCTTCGGAGGGCTGCGCTTTATCCGTTAAGCTACAGGGGCCCCTACTTACAGACGGGCAGGCTTTTCTGCGATAATATAAATGTTGGTTCGGGGGTCCTCTCCTCCTCTCCAACTCTTTTTTATCATAAATCCCGCCTTTTTAATCAAATTCTCTATCTCTTTTTTAGTGAAGCAATGGAAATAACGGTTGATCAGAATTTTCCCTTGCGAATCTTTCCAGGGAACAAAAACATCTTTAAAATCCAATTTGGACTTTCCCAAAATCTTTAAAAAAGAATATCTTATAAATAGAGGAAGAAAATCTTTTCTTTTCCAAAAGTCCCAGACTCTCAAAAAAAGCACTCCTCCCGGCTTTAATACCCGCTTTGACTCCAAAAGATAATGCAGTTGATATTCGCAAGAAGGAATGTTATGAATAACGGATATGCTTAATATCTTGTCAAAAAAATTATCTTCAAAAGGCAGATCCAGGGTATTGGCTGTCTGAAACTTCCCTTTAGGATAATTTTTTAGAGCAATCTTTATCAGCTTCTCAGAAATGTCCACACCATAATAATCAACTCCTTTGTCTTTCAAAATATTATACAGTCTTCCTGAGGCGCATCCTGAATCCAAAACTCTGTCCCCCTTTTGGGCGTATCCTGTTAAAGATTTAATGTCTTCCGGAATAAAAGCCCTTGTTCTGGTGTAGCTTTCTGCCGTCAGATTGTAATTTTTCCTCGTATCTTCCAATAGATATTTAGCGTAATTTCTATCCATGGATATTTCAGAATCAATAATTCAAGAATTAATCATGTCCAGAGCAAAGACTTTGGACGGTTTGGCTCGGGCAAAAAGGAAAATGGCAAGAAAAAACAAAATATCCCTGCCAACCAATATTTCCTTACTTAAAAGGTATCACGAATTGATTAAAAAGGAAAAAATAAAAAAATCGAACACCCTTGAATTACTTTTAAGAACAAGGCCTATCCGATCCCTTTCAGGCATCGTCAATGTTTCTGTTTTGACCAAACCTTACCCTTGTCCGGGAAATTGTCTTTATTGCCCACAGGAGTTGGAAATTCCCAAAAGCTATGTTTCCGGCGAGCCTGCCGTAGAAAGAGCAAAAAAACTGGGTTTTAACCCTTTTCTGCAGGTTAAAAAAAGAATTGAAATGCTGAAAGCAGAAGGGCACCCCACAGATAAAATAGAGTTAAGGATTGTCGGAGGCACATGGAGTTATTATCCCAAAAAATACCAGGAATGGTTCGTTAAGCGTTGTTTTGAAGCCTGCAATTCCAAAAAATCAAAAGCACGGAGGTCTGACCTCCGATCATTTCAAAAACAGAACGAAAAAGCTGAACACAGAATTGTCGGCTTATCTGTTGAAACCAGGCCTGATTTTATTAATAAAAAAGAAATAGATCATTTAAGAAAACTGGGAGCAACTTTAGTAGAGCTGGGAGTCCAGTCAATCTATGATGATGTTCTGTCTTTAAATAAACGGGGGCACGGGGTGAAGGAAACCATCGAAGCCACCAAACTCTTAAAAGATGCCGGTTTTAAGGTCCTCTATCAAATAATGCCCAACCTTCCCGGTTCAAATTTAAAAAAAGACGAAGCAATGTTCAAAGAACTGTTCTCAAACCCTGACTTCCAGCCAGATCTACTCAAGATATATCCCTGCGCCCTCTTAAAAGAAGCTCCTTTATACAAATTCTGGAGAGAAGGCAAATACATGCCTTATTCTGAAAAAGAACTTACCGAACTGCTAAAGAAGATAAAGAAAAACATTCCCTGCTACGTTAGAATTCAGAGAATTACAAGAGACATTCCCTCTCACTTGATCGTAGCAGGGCCTGCCAGAATCTCTAACTTAAGGCAAGTCTTAATAGCAAGCATGAAAAAAGAAAATTGGTCGTGCAAATGCATAAGATGCAGGGAAATCAAAGGCGAATACGATCACAAAGAAAGGGTTTTTTTCTTGCGCCAAGATTATCAGGCCTCGCAGGGCAGGGAGATATTTTTAAGTTTTGAGAACAAAAATAGGACAAAAATTTACAGCCTCCTGCGTTTAAGAAAAACTTCTGGCAGCAAAGCGTTTATCAGAGAGGTTCATACTTACGGCCAACTAATTCCTTTAAGAAAGGACTTTGATTTATCATCCTCTCCTCAGCACAGAGGATTTGGCAAAAAACTCATTAAAGAAGCTGAAAAAATAGCAAAAAAGGAATTTAAGGCAAAAGAATTAAGCGTTATTTCCGGAGCAGGAGTGAGGGGATATTACAGAAAACTCGGATATAAGCTGAGAGATACGTACATGGTCAAAAAGATTTAATCTTTTTTGCCAGTTTTCTGAAATCTTTTCTAAGAATTTCTTTGAATTTAACAAATCTCAATCCGGCTGAAGGATGAAAAGTAATAAAAAATTTCTGCTCTCCCCATTCTTTATTCAGGGTCAAAAACTCTCCCCGGCTCCTGGAAAGCGATTTTCCTTCGTTAACTATCGTGTCGAAGGCAAACCTGCCCAAAACAACTATTATTTTGGGCCTAACAATCTCAATCTGCTTTCTCCACCAAATCTCGCAAGCTTTAATCTCGCATTTCTTGGGCTGCCTGTTGTTTGGAGGCCTGTGCTTTAAGATGGAAGTAATGAAAACCTTATCCCTGTTAACTCCGTTTTCTTCCAGCAACTGAGTCAGCAATTTCCCCGACCTTCCAACAAACGGCTTTCCTGTTAAGCTTTCCTCTCGACCTGGCGCTTCTCCAAAAAACATAACCTTGGCATTAGCAGGCCCTTCGCCGGGTACGGCATTTTTAGCTCCTTTCCAAAGAGGACATCTTCTGCAATTTTTAATCTCATTGTCTAATTTTTCAATTCTGCTTTTAACCATCTGTATTTTTTAAATTGATCTTTTTTAAAAGAAAACTTAAACCCCTCTCTCTTTAAAATCTCTCCTATTTCCTTTTTCTGTAAAGGATCAAACTCCATAAAAATCACTCCTCCTTTCTTTAAATGCTTCCTTGCTTGAGGAACAAACTTCCTTATACAGTCCATGCCTTCCTTGCCGGAAAACAAAGCCAAATGCGGATCTTTTTTTAAAACTTCCTTCTGAACTTCCTTTATCCTATTTTGAGCCACGTAAGGAGGATTGGCAAAAATATAGTCATATTTTAAATTATTCGTTTTTTTAAAAAGATCCGACTGAAGAACTCTGTATCTTTTTTTGTCGATTTTATTTTTCTTTAAGTTTTCTTTGATCTGCAGAATTGCCTCCCTGCTGATATCTATAAAATCCGCTTGGGATTTTTTAAATGATTTTAAAATGGATATCCCCATGCATCCTGTCCCTGAAAAGATATCAAGAAATTTAAACTTTTTATCTTTTTTGATTTCCCTTAAAGCTCTCTCAACCCAAAATTCAGTCTCTATTCTTGGAGAAAAAACTTTTTGAGTAATAGATATTCTGCAGTTCAGAAACTTCATTTGTTCCTTGAAATTCTGATGAGGCCCGAGCATGGAATGATTTCAATTCCCTGCTTTTCAAGCTCATCTAAGAAGAGATTCATTCCGAGAGAATCTGAAGAAATGTGGCCGGCAACAACAACATTAACGCTGGCTGACTCAGCTTCTTTTTTATGGTCTTCGGAAATATGCATTCCAACAACCGTGCCGATTCCTGCCTGAGCCAGTTTGCCGTAAATTAGAGGGGAGGGCTCGGTGCCGCCCGTAATCTCAGCTACCGATATTTTCCCGCAGCGGTTTTCAGGGGAGCCTACAAAAATTTTAGGTCCAGCTCCCAACTCCGAAGCTTTATGGTATTCAGGAACTTCCTTTAAAATCTTAATTATTTCTGCCAATGTCTCCGGTTTTTCTCTCTCAATCAGACTTTTCAAAAAACTGGCTGCCAAATTATCAGCCGGAGTATGACAATTTATCAAATTGAAACCGAGAAGCCGGGCTGCATCCACTGCTCTTTGATGATTTAATCTGTTTATTCCTCTTGCAACTTCTCCTACTTTTTCTTTCATCAATCCTTCGGCGATGTTTATCGGCACTCCGTAAAGATTGAGAACGTCGCATTGCAACTCCATTACCTCATGGAGACTGGAAAGCCCTTTTCCTAGAGGATGATGGGAAATAATCAAATCAATATTTCCCAGTTCTTTTGCTAAAAGAACTTCTGCGGGGTCAATATCAATCCCGACCAAAACCCTCTTTATCTCTCTGTCATCAGAAATATTAAGTATCCTTGAATCTAGATACGGATTTTCCAAAGAATCCAAATCAAATTCTCCCTTCTCTTCCTCAGAAATTCTCTCATACTTAGCCCTCTTTTTCCGTAGGAATTTTTCTACTCCTTCTTTTCCTCTCAGATCAAATTCAATCCCCTTATTTATTGCCAGTTCGTATATTTGATTTGTCTTCATTTTTATTTAAATTAACCTTTTTCTGTCTCATCGCTTTATCTTTTATTGCAATCTGAGAATAGATTTCTTGAATTTTTTTCGCTTGTTCTTTTAAATCCAAAATTTCGCGTCGAATCCGCGCCTTCTCTCTGCGAATGTGTTTCTTAGTGCTCTTTGAGAATATTTTTGTCATAACATCAGTCCGTAATCAATAATCCCTGATTTTAAGCTTTTTACCTCTTCTTGTCCAATGGTCCGATTTTTTACTCCACATTTATTATCTTATCTTCTTTGAGGCAATACAAATAAGGGCATTGAAAATGTCTTTAAAAACTGGAGCTGCTTAATCTCCGGAGGCGGGCTAAAGTTCTTGCTTGAGATTGAAATTTTTCAAGAGAAGAGTCAGTTTATTTTGGCGAAACATTAAAATTCCTCCTTCTGCTTCAAAAGATATTTCACCTTTTAGAGTCTTTATTTTCACTCTTCCTGGCTTCAAAACGGAAATTAAAGGAATGTGATTTCGAAGAACCGAAATCCTCCCCATCATTGTGGGCAGTCCGATGGATTTGACTTCGTCCTGGAATTCTATTTTCTGAGGAGTGATAATTTCTACTTTCATTTTATCAAATTACTTCTTTTATGCTTCCTTTCAAATAGAAATCTTCTTCTCTTTTTGAATCCAATTCTCCTGAAACTATTTTATCAAAACCTTCTATGGTTTCCTCCAGGGTGACGTACTTTCCCGCTCTCCCCGTGTAAGGCTCTGCCACAAAGAAGGGCTGGGATAAAAATTTCTGGATTTTCCTCGCCCTGCTTACCACTAATCTGTCTTCTTCGGCTAATTCTTCAACCCCTAAAATAGCAATTATATCCTGCAATTCCTTGTATCTCTGGAGAATTCTGATAACCTCGGAGGCCACCTGATAGTGCTTTTCTGACACGGTTCTCGGATTCAAAATTGAAGAGGATGATTCCAAAGGATCAACAGCAGGATAAATTCCCAAAGAAGCTATTTGTCTCGACAAAACCAATGAGCTGTCAAGATGAGAGAAAATAGACACAATAGCGGGATCGGTCAGGTCGTCTGCCGGGACATAAATTGCCTGAATTGAAGTAATGGAGCCCGATCTGGTTGAGGTAATTCTTTCCTCCAAACTTCCAATTTCAGAAAAAAGAGTGGGCTGATAACCAGTTTGAGAAGGAATTCTTCCTAAAAGCGCCGACACCTCGCAACCGGCTAAAACAAATCTGAAAACGTTATCAATAAAAAGAAGGACGTCCTTATTCTCTTCATCGCGGAAATGTTCAGAAACAGATAAGGCAGAAAAAGGAAGCCTAAACCTTACCCCGGGAGGTTCATTCATCTGGCCAAACATTAAAACTGTATTTTTAAGAACACCGCTGTTCTTCATATCAAGGAAGATATCCTTGCCCTCTCTGGACCTTTCTCCGACACCTGCAAAAACCGAGACTCCCTTATGTACTTTGGAAATGCTTCTGATTAATTCCTGAATCAAAACTGTTTTTCCAACACCAGCTCCCCCGAAGAGTCCGATCTTTCCTCCTTTGGGAATTGGGCACAAAAGATCTATTGATTTGATTCCCGTTTCCAAAATTTCAATTTCACCTTTTTCCTCAGCCAACACAGGCGCCCTCTGGTGGATAGATTTGCGCTTTTTAGCTTTAACCTCACCCTTGTCATCAAGACCCTCTCCCAAAACATTGAGAAGACGGCCGCAAACTTCTTTGCCAACAGGCACTTGGATAGGATGCTTTAAATTCTCGACTTCGTCTCCTCTTTTTAAGCCCTCAGTCATCCCCATAGCAAGGCATCTGACCACTCCTCCGCCCAAATACTGCTCTGTTTCTAAAACCAAACTCTTCCTTTTTACCAAAAGAGCATTGTAATAATCTGGGAGCTCCTCATTTTTAAACTCCACATCGACTACCGGACCTATGATTTGCGTGATTTTTGCCATGGTTTTATTTTTATTAATTCTTACTCTAAAATTTCTTTGGCTGAAGATATTTCGCTGACCTCGCGAGTGATTCCTTCCTGCCTTGCTTTATTATATTGAAGTCTTAATATTTCCAGTTTCTTTTCAGCATTTTCTGAAGCATTCTTCATGGCCATCATTCTGGCTGAATGTTCTGAAGCGTTGTTCTCTAAAATGCACTGGTAAATAAGATATTCAACCAGTTGAGGAATTACTTCCTGAAGAATGATTTCGGGGCTTGGTTCAATGACGAATTCCTCTTCTTTTTCTTCATCCTGGGGCGCCAATCTCAGAAGTTCATCTAAACTTTCTCTGTTTAAAGGCAACAATCTGATCAATTTTGGCTTTTGAAAAAGGGCTGAAATAAAATCGGCCCAGATTAAATATATTCTTTGAAAAGCATCTTCCTGGAAAGATTTGATCAAGAAGTCTGAAATGGATTTTACCTCAGCTAACGAAACCGCCTCTCCTAATCCAGGAGAACAGGTTTTAATGTCCCACCCTTTCTTTTTTAAAAAAGCTGCTCCTTTCTTTCCCACGGGAAACAAATGAATTTTTCTCTCGAGCGCAGATCTGTGGGCGGGTACTGCTTCCAATTTTTCTATTTCCTTTTCAGCAAATCTTAATATGTTCTGGTTAAAAGATCCGCAGAATCCTCTGTCTGACGTTAAAATCACAACGAGAGAATTCTTAACCCTTTTTTCTTTCAAATAAATTGATTCTTTTTTTTCAAGAACGGGTTTTAATTTTTTTAAAATCTTGGCTATAGTCTGAGCAAAACATCTTGATTCTAAAGCCACTTTCTGGGCCTTCTTCATTTTTAAGGCAGAAAGCGTTTCCAAGGCTCCTGTCAAATCCTCAATATTCCCTATGGACTCTATTTTTCTTCTGATTTCTTTTAATTCCATAAATTATAGGCAAGCCCTTATTTGTCAGAAGAAATTAAACGTCCTTTTACTTTTAAAGCAGCTTTTTCTATTTTTGCCTCGGTTTCGGAATCCAAAACTCCTTCTTTCAATTTAACAAAGACTTCCGGCATCGTTCTTTCAATCTCTTCGATCAGCTCTTCTTTAAAGCTTTGAATTTTCTTTAAATCAACTTCGTCTAAAAGCCCCTTGGTGCCAGAAAAAATAATAACTATCTCTTTTTCAATCGGAAGAGGACACAAGTCGCCTTGTTTTAATATCTCTCTCATTATTTTTCCTCTCTCAATCGTCTTTTTCGTTTGAGAATCCAACTCTTCGGTGAATTCAGAAAATCTTTCCAGTTCCTGAAACTGGGCTAAGTCCAACTTCAGGGTTGCAGCAACTTTTTTCATTGCCGGCAGCTGGGCCTGAGAACCGACCCTGGAAACAGACTTTCCGATATCAATAGCAGGCCTCTGTCCTTTGTAAAAAAGCGGCGAATCCAAGAATATCTGCCCGTCGCAAATGGAAATCACATTGGTCGGAATATATCCTGAAATGTCTCCTGCCTGAGTTTCAATGATTGGCAATGCTGTCAAAGACCCTCCTCCTTTTTCTTTTGAAAGCTTGCCTGCTCTTTCCAATAACCTTGAGTGCAAATAAAAAATATCTCCTGGATATGCCTCTCTCCCCGGCGGCCTCCTTAAAACCAAGGATATTTCCCTCCAAGCCCATGACTGCTTGGTCAAATCATCAAAAATAACCAAAGCGTTTTCTCCTTTATCCCGGAAATATTCTCCTATAGTCACGCCTGCAAAAGGAGCCAAGTATAAAAAGCTAGCCGGATCGTCGGCTGAAGCGCAAACCACGATCGTATAATCTAAGGCTCCTTTTTTCTCCAAAGTATTTATTAATCTTTTTATTTTTGATTTTTTTTGGCCGCAAGCAACATAAACGCAAACCGGTCTCTTTTTTTCCGTTTTTTGATTTAAAATCGTGTCTATGATCAGCGCTGTTTTCCCGATACCTCTGTCTCCTAAAATCAGTTCTCTCTGTCCTCTTCCGATAGGAGTTAAAGCGTCTATCGCTAAAATCCCGGTGTGCAAAGGTTCTCTAACCGGTTCTCTTTCAAAAACCGAGGGACTCGTTCTTTCAATAGGCAAAAACTCTCCTGTTTTAATCTCTCCTTTTTCATCCAGAGGCCTCCCCAAAGGATCAATTACTCTGCCTAAAAGCTTTTCTCCGACAGGAACCGTCAACGTCTTTTTGGTCCTTTTAACCATATCTCCCTCTTTTAACCCCTCGCCGCGATCCAGCAAGGCAATACCCGTTTCGCTTTCTTCAAGATTTAAAACCAAACCGAAACTATTCCTGCTCTCAAATTCCACAATTTCAAAATTTTCCACTCCCTCCAGTCCTGATGCTTTGACTATGCCGTCTTTTATTTCAAGAATCTCACCGATTTCTTCTATCTTGGGTTTGAGCTTTAATTCCTCTAATTTCTTTTTAAAATCTTCTACTCTTTCCATGTTTAATAATTTTTTAATTTAATAATTTTCATAATCAAGTTTTGCTTAAAGGCAGGTTTTAAATTCGTTTAAAAAATCTTTAACTGAAGCTTTTATTAAAACATTTTCTGTTTTTACCCTGAAGCCACCAATAAGATTCTGATCAATAATTATATCTACTTCTTTGCCTTTGAATTTTTCTGAAAGGAAACTTTTTATTTTTTTAATTAAATCCGACTTCTGATCTTTGGCCAAAAAAAGTTTAATTCTCTGCCTTCTAGAAATCATTTCTTCAAATTTCTCTATCACTTTTGGTAAAAGATATTCTTTTTTGCGCTCCTTTAAAATACGTCTGAGATTTTCAGCCAATTTATTTTTCTCTTCTTCTTTTTTTCCTTCCTGCGCCAAAAAAAGAGCTTCTGCCAAATTTGAGATGTACTTTTTTGTGTTCATTGGTGGTTTATTTTAGATCAGCAAGAATACCCTCTATCAGCTTCTGATCCTTTTTGAGATCTATTTTTTCCCCCAGAATTTTTTCAGACAAAAAGACTGCTAACTCTTTGGCTTCGTTTTTTTGCGTTTCCTTCTGTCTTTTTTTCTCCTCTTCCAACAATTTTTGGGCGGCCGTGATCATTTTTTTCTTCTCTTCTTCGGCCGCCGCAACAATGGTGCCAGCTTTCACGTTGGCTCTTTCTTCGACTTCCTTAAAAGCTCTCCTTGCTTCTTCCTCCCCGCTTTTCTTTATTTTTTCAGAAAGGCTTCGGGTTTCTTGGAGAGTTTTTTCGGCTTCAACAGACTTTTTGACCCCCTCCTCTATCTTCTGCCTTCTTTTTTCCAAAACATTAAAGAAAGGTTTGTAAGCAAACCGTTTTAAGACATATAAGAGGATGGCAAAATTAATCAGCTGACCAACTAAAATTTTCCAATTAATACCTAATCCTTCCATAAAAGATTTTTACTTAAATTGATTAAACGAATTTGATAATTAAAGCTGTGACCAAAGCGTAAATTGCGACTGCTTCGGCAAAAGCGATAGCTAAAATCATGCCTGTTTGAATCTTGCTGGCTGCTTCAGGATTTCTTCCCAAAGCTTCCATCCCCTTGCTTCCGATTATACCGATACTGATTGCGGGGGCAATTGCTCCGATAGAGACAGTCACGGCTGCAGCTAAATTTTTTATTGCTTCTGTTTCCATAATTTTATAAACAACATTATTTTTTATTATCTTTCTCGCCAATCGGCGAATTTTTCTTCTTCGACCTTTTTTCAAGAAACGGCAAAATAAAATACCTTAATTCAAAAAATGTAAAAACAATACTTAAGACGGTGAACGTTATTATAAAAATCGGCAAAGTTTCAAATTTTTTATCAAGATACACTCCTAAAAACAAAAATAAAACTAAGGGTAGGGCAATCATGAACCCCAATTCAGACCCCAAAGATACGGCGTAAAAAAATTTTCCTTTTTCTTGTTTAGTGCTCATTTTGTGTAGCTGTATGATAAAAGATTACTGTTAAAGAAAAGAAGATGAAAGCCTGTATAAACGACACTAAAACTTCCAAAAAAAGGAAGGGGAGAGGCATGACGTAAGCAAAAAGATAAGAGATGACCATTAAAAGAACCTCCCCGGCAAAAAGATTGCCAAAAAGTCTGAAAGTCAAGGAAATAATCCTGCTGAACTCCCCCAGTCCTTCCAGAATTCCAACAAAAAATAAAATAGGACTCCTGAAATTGAAAAACTTTTTTGAATAAGAAAAAAATCCAAGCTTGCATAAAGCCGCAATATTAACATAGGCCATGGCAAAAGCAGCCAGAGCAAAGGTGAAATTCAGATCTGAGCTGGGAGACCTTATAAAATGAATTACTCCTACGCCGGGAACCAGCTCAATTAAATTAGAGGATAGTATTAAAAAGAAAAGAGTTGCTGCTAAAGGAAAAATTTCTTTACTCTTTGTTCTCGATCCCGTGATTGAATCTGTGAATTGGAAAAGGGTTTCCAGAGCCCATTCCACAAAATTCTGGACCTTGTGAGGAATAATCCTTAAATTTCTAAGAGACAACGAAAAAAGGGCTGCTATGCCCAGACTTAAAATTAAAACCAAAATATAAGTATTTGTAATTGATATTCCCGCAACTTCTACCACTTCTTCAGTTGGGATGCTAATTTCAGGTAAATACATAATCAATTTGGTGTTTTTTTCAAAACTTAGCAAAAGCTGGGGAAAGTATTAAGTTTTGAAAATACCCAAACAAAAGAAAGATACCTCAATTTCGAAAAATTGTCAACTGTTTAAAAGTTTTGACAATTCTTCTTTGGCGATTTTTCTGTCATCCCAGGGGATCTTTTTTCCTCCTTTAACGCACATCCAGGGCTCGCATCCCTTGCCCGTGGTTAAAACAGCATCACCAATCATGGCTGATGTTATTGCCTCCCTTATTGCTTCCCTTCTGTCTAAAATAATTCTTACTTTTTTCTTATCTTTTATCCCTGAAATGATTTCCTGGGTGATTTTTTCAGGATCTTCGTCGTATGGATCTTCATTGGTTAAAATTATCTCCTGACAATGATTTTCCGCAATTTCTCCCATTTTAGGCCTTTTCCATTTATCTCTTCCCCCTCCCGCCGACCCTAACACGCAAATTTTCCTCGAAAACTCAAAGGATTTATAAACTTTTTCCAAAGCGTCGGGAACATGGGCATAATCCACTATTATTCTGAATGGACGTTCAGCCACTACTTCCATTCTACCGGGCAGCCCTTCAATTTTTTCAACCGCCTTTTTGCAAACCCCTAAGTTTATTCCCTGAGAAACACCTGCGCTGATTGCCGCCAAGGCATTGTACGTATTAAAACTTCCCAACAGCTTGATTTTTAGTTCCAAAGCCCGATTATTTATATCTCCCTGCTCTAATCCGTAAGTATATTTTTTTCTTGCAGAAAATTGCATAAAATAATCTGAATATTTGTCATCTCTGTTTATTATATGTACTCCTTTGACCGCCTGAAAAAGTCTTCCTTTTGCTTTCTTATAATTCTCAAATCCTCCATGGCGCTCTATGTGTTCTGGAGATAGATTGGTAAAAACCGCTGTATTGAAATTTATGAATCTGTGGCGGTGCTGAATGATTCCTTCCGAGGTCACTTCCAAAATTGCAAATTTGCATCCTGAAACTACAGCTTCTTTTAAAAACTTCTGTATTTTCAATCGGCCAGGCATTGTCATTTTCAAATTGTTTGGCTTCTCTGCATTGTTTATCTTGAATCTGATTGAAGACAAGGAAGCTACCTTAAAACCAGCTTCTAAAAAAATCTGGTGACAGAATTCCACAACAGTAGATTTTCCTTTTGTGCCGGTTACTCCGATAACGATAAGTTTTCTTGAAGGAAAACCGTAAACTAAAGCTCCCGAAAAAACCAAAAGATAATGATACCAACTTAACAAAAAGGGAGGGATGAAGCGTTTGATTAATTCTTTCATGCGTTTGGTTCTTAATTAAAGTTTAAAGGAATAATCTCAAAATGTAAATTTTTGCAATAGATAAAATTTATTTGAAAATTACCTTGAGATAAAGTCAATTTTAAGTTAAAATATTAAGTTGTTAAAGCAAAATGTTTAGCTTAAAATCTTTTTACAAGCCGACTGGAGATCAGCCGCAGGCAATTGAAAAACTGACTCAAAACATAATGGCTGGGGCAAAACACCAAGTGCTTTTGGGCGTCACGGGATCAGGAAAGACATTCACCACGGCCAAGGTCATAGAAAAATTAGAAAAACCGGCTCTAATCATATCTCACAATAAAACTCTGGCTGCCCAACTTTACCAGGAATTTAAAGATTATTTTCCCAACAATGCAGTTCATTATTTTGTCAGCTACTTTGATTACTACCAGCCTGAAGCGTATATACCTCAAACAGATACATATATTGAAAAAGATTCCAAGGTTAACGAAGAAATTGACCGTTTAAGACATGCGGCCACCCAGGATGTTTTAACCAGAAAAGATACGATAGTAATAGCTTCTGTTTCCTGTATCTATAATATAGGCTCGCCTGAAGATTATCAAAAAGTTTCTTTGGAAATAAAAGTGGGTCAAAAAATAAAAAGGAATCATTTCATCTCCCGCCTGACAGATCTCCAATATCAAAGAAACGATGTTGATTTTAAACCCGCCACCTTCAGGGTGAGAGGAAACGCAATTGACGTATATCTGGTCACGGGTAAGGAAATTATAAGAATCGAATTTTTTGGAGACGAAATTGAAAAAGTCTCTTCAGCCTTTCCCGAAATAGAACCTAAATTCAAACTCCTGGATTCCAAATTTCATCTCTTTCCCGGCCATTTCTGGGTCACGCCTCAGGAAAAACTAAACATTGCCATAGAAAACATAGAAATTGAATTGCAGGAACAATTAAAAAAATTTCAAAAAGAGAATAAATTGCTCGAGGCCCAGAGACTAGAACAAAGAACAAATTATGACCTTGAAATGATGAAGGAGACGGGGTTTTGTCATGGAATAGAAAACTACTCAAGATATCTTGAGTTCAGAGAACCAGGAAAAGCCCCTTACACCTTAATAGACTATTTCCCAAAAGACTTTTTAGTTTTCATCGACGAGTCTCACATGACCCTCCCCCAAATAAGGGCCATGTCTGTCCAGGACAAAGCAAGAAAAAAAACTTTGGTTGAACACGGGTTCCGCCTGCCTTCCGCCATAGATAATCGGCCCTTAACCTATGCTGAATTTGAAGAAAAAACTGAACGGAAAATCTATGTTTCCGCCACGCCCGCCAAAGAAGAAAGAATGAAATCAGAAAACTTTATCGTTGAGCAATTGATCAGACCAACTGGCCTTTTAGAGCCCCGGATTGAAATAAAACCAAGCACGGACCAGATGGAAGATTTGATAGGAAAAATCAAAAAAAGGATCGAAAAAAATCAAAAAACTTTAATTTTAACTCTGACTAAAAGGATGGCTGAAGCTTTGTCTGAATATCTTATTGAAAAAGGAATCAAAACTCAATGGCTGCACGCTGAAATTAAGGCCCTGGAAAGACCGCAGATATTAAAAGATCTGAGAGAGGGAAAGTACGACGTTTTGGTGGGAATCAATCTTTTGAGAGAAGGGCTAGATCTTCCTGAGGTTTCTTTGGTGGCAATCCTGGATGCCGACAAGGAAGGATTTTTAAGGAACGAAACCACTTTAATTCAAACCATGGGAAGAGCTGCGCGCCATCAAGAAGGATGCGTCATTCTCTATGCGGACAAAATGACAAAATCAATGGAGGCGGCAATTAGTGAAATTAAAAGGAGGAGAAAAATTCAGGAAGATTATAATAAAAAACACAACATGACTCCTCAGCCGATTCGCAAAGAAATTAAAGCCTGGCCATTCTCAAAAAAAGAGGAGGTCTTCTCTGAATTCGAATCAATCCGTGACATTAGACTCCTTGAAAAGGAAATGAAGGAAGCGGCGGAAGGATTGGATTTTGAAAGAGCAGCCGAGATAAGGGACTTGATAAAAAAGCTGAAATCTGGTAGTTTATAGAAGCGCATCGTTATAAAATTATGGCAATAATAAAATCTGCAAAAAAAGCCCTTCGTCAAAGCATTAAGAGAAGAGCTAAAAATATAAAAAAGAGGAGAGTTCTGAAAGACCTTTTAAGAGAGGTTAAAGATTTGTTGGCTGAAAAGAAAAATGAAGAGATAAAAAAGCTTCTGCCTAAAATCTACAAAACTTTGGATAAGGCCGCCAAAAGCGGAATCATCAAAAAAGGAAATGCTGATCGAAAGAAGTCTAAAATAACCCTGGCTGTTTCCCGCAAATCGTAGGGTTTGCGTTTTAGATATCGCAAAGCAGGGAATCGATAGCAACTTCTGGCTTCAACTTGCCTGTTTTAATAGAAAAATCTGCCTGAAAAATCTTCTGGTAGATTTTTTTTAATTCAGGAAAGGAAAACTTCTGGGCCAGTTCCCAGCTTTTTCTTAAAACAAAAGGTTTTAATCCTGTTGCCTTAACGGCGTGATAATAAGGATAATTTTTATCAATCAAGTCCCTGACTAAAAGAAGATTTCTGAATTGATAATTTATCATATAAATAAGGTAAACGGGACTATCTCCTTTTTCCAGATGATTGTGCATTAAAGATATGGCTTTTTTTCTATTTTTCTGAGCTATGGCGTCTATGGCTTCAAAAATATCCAGATCAATCTTGGGACTGACCAACAGATCTATATCTTTTGACCCGATTACATCCTTTCCTTTAAAACTGGCTAGTTTTTTGATTTCATTCTCCATCTGCCAGAGATCTGATCCTACATATTCGATCAATTTTTTCTGAACCTCTTTGCCGGCCCTTCCTCCGAATTTAGCAAATTCATCATCAACCCAGGTTTCCAACTTTTCTCCTTCCAAGGGTTGAAATTCTTGAGTCTTGGCTTCTTTTTTAAGATATTTCAAAAACCGGTCTCTGGCGTCAACCTTACTCCCTTGGAAAAATACAATTATATTTTCTCCGAAAGAAAATTTCTTTGTATTTTCAAGAAAGTCATCTTTGAATTTTTGATTTAAAAAAGCATCTGCCAAAACTATCAACTTCTTTTCGGCAAAAATGGAGCTTTGCTGCAATTCGTTCTTAAGGTCCAAGAAAGATAAATTTTTTGCATCAAAATATCTTAAAGACAAACCCTTTTTGTTGGCTTTTTTGTATTCTTCGATTATTTCGTTTAATTTCTGGCGAGAACTGAAAGTATCTTCACCGTAAAGAAAGATGATCATACGCAAACTTTTTATTTCTGACAAGAAGGACAGTAATGGGCTGATCTGCCATCAATCTTAATTCTTTTTACAACTCCTCCGCAGCGGCCGGGACACGGCTCCCCTGTTTTTCGATATACCTTTCTTGCTTTATCATAATACCCTTTTTCGCCGTCAATCCGCCTGTAATCAGAAAATGATTCTCCGCCCAGCCTTATAGCTAGAGACAATATTTTCTTTGTTGCCTTGTAGATTCTTTTTAACTCAAATTCGGAAAGTTGGGAAACGTCTCTTAGGGGAGAAATTTTTGCGGCAAAAAGTATCTCGTCTGAATAAATATTGCCGATTCCCACCAATAACCGCTGATCCATTAAAATTTTCTTGATCTTTCCTTTTTTTCCTTTAAAACGCTCTTTAAAATCATTGAAGGCAAAAGATGGGCTCAGAGGCTCCGGCCCCAGTAAATTAAATTCCTTTGAATTTTCCAATTCTCCTTTATCCCAAAGTTCAGCTTTGGCAAATTTCCTAAGATCAGACAAGGCCAACATCTTCCCGTTGTCCAAAAAGAAAATAAGATGGATATAAGTGTTGATTTTATCAGAAAGAGGCCCCTTAGGAGGAATCCAATGATTATTTGTTTTTTGCCATTTGCCCAAAAGGAAATGGCCGGTCAATTTTTGATGGACTAGCAAAACTTTCCCGTCAGAAAGATTAAAAATAATATTTTTCCCTCTCCGTCGAATGTTCTCTATTCCCCTTCCCTTAAGCCCTTTTTTAAACAGTTCGAAATTTTCGGGCTTTTTGATTATTTTCGGAGAATCAGTCCAAACATCAACAAAGATCCGTTTGCGGATCTTTGCATTTAAATCTCTGACGATTGTCTCTACTTCAGGAAGCTCGGGCATTATCACTTAATGATATTTTTTATCTTTTCAATTATTTCACCCGGAGTAAAATGAGCTTTAATCAGATAGTCTGCTGCCCCCAGCTTCAAACCTCTTTCTACGTCTTCTTTTTGGCCAAGATTAGACAAAATTATAACTGGAATGGGAGGATTTTCTTTATCGGCCCTCATTCTGGTTAAAACTTCGAATCCATCTATGCCTGGCAAAATGAGATCCAATAAAATTATGTCCGGCTTCTCTTCTTTTGCTTTTTTGACCCCCTCTTCACCATCGATTGCTTCGACTATTTCATAACCCTCTTTCAAAAGCTTCTGAGAAATCAGTTCTCTCAAAAATTTGTCGTCTTCAATTATAAGGATTTTGATTTTCATATGCGTCCTTGGTTTCGAAGAATTTTCATGACCATAAATTATTTAAGAATTTATCATGCTTTATAAAGGAAGCTGTTTTCTTACCTTGGCGATCACTTCCTGAGGATTAAAATCTGTTTTTACCAGCCAGTCTTTGGCCCCTAGCTTCTGAGCCCGGTCTATTTCCACCGGCTGTCCCGAATTGGAAATAATTATAATAGGAATCTTATTCAAAGATTCGTCTCTGCTCATTTCCTCCATTACTTCATATCCTCCCTTTTTAGGCATGATGATGTCTAGGAGAACCAGGTCGGGAATAAATTCTTTCATCATATCTAACCCTTCCTCGCCATTCCGAGCCACTGAAATATCGTACCCCTCCTGGGCAAGTTTCCTCTGCAGAAGATCCAGCATTATTTCTTCGTCCTCAATCAATAAAATTTTATTGTTTGAATTGTTTTTCTTTTTCATGCTGATTGGCCCTAGCAATCTTTAATTTATTCTAGAATTCTTTTAGAAATTCTTCAAATTCTTTTTTCACAGGAATGGTGAAATAGAAAGCAGTTCCTTTTTTTTCTTCCGACTCAAACCAAATTTTCCCGCCATGAGCATCAATGATGTTCTTTGAAAGAAAAACTCCAAGCCCCGATCCTTCAGTTTCCATTCTGATGACGTTTGATCCTCTGAAGAATTTGCTGAAAATCCGGCCTTGCTGATCCTTGGGGATTCCCACGCCAGTATCTGAAATTTCAAAAAGAATCTCTTTTTTATAATCTTTCAACGAAATTGATATTTGCCCTCCGGGGAGAGTATATTTTATGGCATTTTCCAATAAGTTTTGAATTACCAGCCTCATTTTCTCAACATCAATTAAAATCTTAGGAAACTTGTCGCCTGGTTTTTTAAACACCACTTTGATGTTTTTTCTCTTAGCTTCTTCTTTATGAGAATTCACTACAAAATTAATAACACTCCCAAAATCAGAAAGAGTGGGTTTGAAAAGGTATTTCCCTTCTTCAATTCTGGTTACGTCTAAAAGATCGTTGATCAGAGCTATCATTCTCTCATTGCTTTGATAGGCCTTGCCGATCAGATCTTTTTGTCCTTCATTGATTTCTCCCATGTCCCCCTCAAGAAACATCTGAAGAGACCATTTGATGGCGGCCAAAGGTGTTCTTAATTGGTGGGCAGACAGCGAAACAAATTCAGTCTTCATGGCTTCTATCGTCTTTTCTCTCGTGATGTCATGAAGGATAATCAAGGTTCCCAAGGCAATGCTCCCTAGAATCATGGAGGAGGCCGACACTTCTATTGTCAGATTCTTATCTAAAACCAGTTCTCTTCTGAAAACCTTGTCTTCTTTTTTAAGAATATCTATTAAATTGACAAGTGTCGGCACGCCAGTCAAATCAAAAATGTTTTTACCTACTACATCTTTTGATGCTATGTTAAAAAATTTCTCTGCCTGGGGATTCGCCAAAGAAACCTTTTTTTCGAAATCCAGAACAATAAGCCCGTCAGAAAAATTTTTAATTATGGCTAATGTTTTATTCCTCTCCTCCTCCGCTCTTTTGCGGGACTCCTCGACATCCTCAAGAATGTTCATTAAAGCTCTTCTCGAGTTTTGCAATTCTCCTGTTCGATCTTCAACCTCTTTTTCAAGCCCCTCCCTTAATTTTTTTTCGCTTGAAATATCTGTAAGAGCAACAAAACATCCTATTAAACTGCCCTTGTCGTCTTTTCTGGCAGCGATTGAAAGAGCAACTGGAATTTTTTCTTCTTTCTTCGTAGTTAAAGCCACTTCTCTTAAATGCGCTCTTTCCTCTTGTCCGATTGAAATAATCGTTTTCTTTAATAGTTCTTTTTCAAAGAAAATTCCTTCCAAGGGCTCTCCGACTATTTCCAAAGTCTGATAGCCCGTCATTCTTTCAAACGCTTTATTGATATTGACTATTATTCCTGCAGGATTAATCGTGCAGACAGCCAAGGGAAGAAAAAGGGAAAGATCCCTCATATAGCCCTCCAAATCGTTTAGATCCTCTTTGACTCCTTGGAGTTCCTTTTTTAATGTTTCTCTGGAAACAATTTTTTTGGAGACTTTTTCTTCAATCATTTTTAAATTTCCATTGCAAAGCAGCAAGCTTCGCTTACTCCCATTTTATTACAAATTCATCATAATGGTCGCCTTTAAAAACACATTTCGTTTCTTTGATTGTTCTTGTTTCTCTGCCGCTCCCTTCTTTATTTCTCTGGACATACTGGCCTATCCTCAAAAAATAACCTGCAAAATAGACGCAAAGAATAGGATGAATTTTAAAATTCTTTAACCGAATAATGAAATGCTTTTTCTCTTTACTGTATTCATAAGGTTCTATTTCTCCTCTGGTATAATGTTTTTCCCAGTATTTGGGAGATTCCTTAAAAGTTCTTTGAGAAGAGAGAAAGTATTTCATGAGCAGTTTTACTATAAAAGAGTATTTGGGAGCTGAATTCCCCAATTCAAAAATTTCCTTATCTCCCCAACTCAAGGCGTCTTTTATAGCCAACAATGAAACCACTCTCAGCCCTAAAGGATACCACTCTGTCGCCTTAATTTCTTCGTAATCCAAACTCACTCCCCATTCCTTTATTTTATTCTTTAATAAGCTTTTGAATTCTTCTCCTCCTTTATCTCTGACATACTCAAAGTCAGTCAAAAATACTTGTCCTCTCACTTCACCGGGGAGCTTAAGCAAGCGTTCTATTTCATTTTTTACTGACTGATCTCCTGACATTTTTTTGTTCTAAATTGGGTTTATTAATTTTTTCCAGTTGACCTTTAAGCTTCCTTATCTCTTCTTTCAGGTTTATCATTCTCAACTCTCTTCCAACGGCCAGCTTATTAAACCTCTCCAGTTCATCTATTTTTTCTTCCAATTCTCTGGTTCGTTCCTCAACCTGAGCCTCAAGGTTTCGGGAAAGATCGCTTAATTCCCTTGTTCTGGCTATGATCTTAATTTCAAGGGAAGCTCGCGCCGTCTCAGCTTCATCCTGAGCATCGAGCAGCTTAAACCGGTTTTTTTGCAAATTTTGGGTTACGAAACCTACAATAATTGTAATTATCAAAACAGAAATTATGTCTTCTAAAGGAGAAAAAAATCTTTTGTCGGGATAATTAAAAAGCAGAAAAAAATAGCTTAACAAAGAAACCGCTCCTGAAAACAAGATCATTTTTAGATCGTGAAAAAAGCTGAACAAAATAAAAATTAAAGCAGCCCCTGTAAAAAAAGTTTTTCCTAATTCCGGGGCCAGAAAGAAAATGATTATTGTGGCCTCAGATAAAACCGCCAGACTCACTACATATTTTGTTAAATAAAGAAAAGATTTTGCTCCGAGTATCATTAAGACAGAGAGATAGAAGAAAACTCCTATAGTAAAAAGAGAAGAAAACTCCTGCCAGCTGAAAATTTGATGATTAAAAAGCAGTAAAACGCCCCTTGCGGCCAAAACAAAAACAAGGAGAAGAGAAAGCATCATCAAGGAAGATCTCGCGATATTTACTTCTTTTTCTTTAAGATAATAATCTTTAAAAGAATATCTTAACTTTTCAACGTTGTTGCAGAAATTATCTATTTTCTTTTTCCCGTATTCGGAGAAGCAGCTCCGTCTTTTAAAACCGCTGGAAAGAAGAAGAGTGTCTATTGTTTTTCCTTCTCTTTTTGAAACCACTGAAGCAAAATCATAATCAAGAAGGAAAGCCGAAAATAAATACCATTCAAGTTGGGGAAGCAAAAATGTTGTCGCAAAAAAACCGATGTTTTTATATTTTATTCCTCTAACAATTTTTAGGTATTTAACAACCGGTGAAGAAAGGGAGGTCCAGTTTGGACTTCCTATGCAAATTAAATCATACTTTGAAACATCATTGATTTTTAAAGGAATAATTTCGCAGTCTTTTTTAAAAAGCTTCGAAATCCACCAGCCAAAAAAACTTTTTTCTTTTACCGGCTTAATAATTTCAACATCTACTTCGTGCTCTCTCTTTCTAAATCTGTCCTCCAGCACCTGAGCCAATTTTGCGGTTTGCCCGGTTTTTGAATAATATGCAATTAGAATTTTCATGCAATATGTTTTTCTAATTCTACCATAACTTCAAATTCTGCCCAGCGGCTTTTTTTTCTACGCTCCCCGGCAACCTCTTAACCAAGCTGTAAAATCCCAATTTTTCCAAAGACTCAATCACTTTTTCTTTTTTATAGTCTTTCCATTTTTTTTCTTCAAAAGAGAAGTCCAGGGGAACTTCTTTTTCTATCATAACCAATTCTTTAGAAAGAAATGCCTGCTTTTTGTTTTGAATTAATTTTTCTTTTACTTTTGGCGCGATCTTTTTGGCATTTTCCGTTCCCTTGTCTATTTCGTCATATAAATTTTCCAAACTGCCGAAAGCCAAAATCAAGCTGAGTGCTGTTTTTTCTCCGATTCCCTGAACGCCAGGAATATTGTCTGAAACGTCTCCTTTCAGAGACTTGAAGTCCACAAGTTGCTGAGGAGAAAGGCCGCCGTATTTCTCTCGAGTCAGCTCCTGGTCATAAAGAAGAGTATCCTTAACTCCTTTTCTTAAAACATAGACTTTGATTCTTTCGTTTATTAATTGCAGAATGTCGCAGTCTCCGCTGACCACAATTGCCTCTTTCTGGGGCGATTCGAGAGTTATCCTGCTTATCGTTCCAATAATATCGTCTGCTTCATACCCTTTTTTTTCAAGGATCGGCACGTTGAATGCTTCCAATATTTCCTTAATCTTTGGAATCTGCTGATAAAACTCGTCTGGCGCTTTTTTTCTCGTTGCCTTATATTCTTTATATTTTTCGTGACGGATTGTCGGAGAAGGAAAATCAAAAGCAGCAACGATGTATTTTGGATCAAATTCTTGGACAACTTTAAAAAAAACCAGCAAAAATCCATAGACTGCATTCACCAACTCTCCGCTCTTTGAAGACAGGGCCGGCAAAGCGTGGTAAGCCCGGTGGAGGACCGAATTTGAATCAATAATCAAAACTCTTTCCATAAAATCTTTTTATCTGCATAAAAATTTTAATCTTCTTCTTTTTTTACCAAGAAATTGAAATTCTATTTTTAAGAAACCTTTCGGAAGCAGCTTTTCTGCTTTCTCCACCCATTCAACGGCAATAATGTTTTCTGGTTTAGAAATTATTTCTTTTAATCCTAACTCTTTAAAATCTTTGATTCCTTCCATCCTATAACAATCAATGTGATAAAAATTTTTAAATTTTTTGGACTTAATTTTGAATCTCTTTAATAAGACGAATGTGGGACTCGTGATTTTGTCTTTTATTCCAAGACCCGAAGCAAACCCCTGAACAAAAGTAGTCTTTCCTCCTCCAAGATCTCCTTTCAGGCCGACAATAAAAGCTTTCGAAAAACAGGGATGGCTGATTATTTCCTGAGCCAAATTCTTTGCTATTTTTTTAGTTTGCTCAGGATTGACGCTTTCAATTTCAGTTTTCATTTTAATGTGAAATAATTCATTGACTTCCTCAACTGTTTAAGCTAATTTGAATCAATTACTCCATTGTTTTATCATTTTACCTCTTCATGGCTGAGATTTCAAAAAAAGAAAAAAAAGGGTTGTCTTTTTCTCCCGAAAAAATAAAATTACTCAAAAAAGAAATCCAAGATATTTTTTCCTTGAAGAAATCTGTTGAAGAAGCTGTAAATAAAAATACTTCCGAAGCAGTCGAAAGTATTTTTTTTGGAGCGATCGGACTTGGAGCATCAGATGTCCATATTGAACCCGAAGGAGGGTCGGCGAAAATAAGATTAAGAATGGATGGGATACTACACGACGTAATTGAGTTGCAGGAAAAAATCCAAAGAGATCTCCTTGCCAGAATCAAACTTTTAGCTGGAATGAAATTAAACGTTAACGATCGGCCTCAAGACGGTCGATTCAGTATTTTTCTAGAAGAATCCGAAAAAGAAAAGATCTCTGTTGAAGTCAGGGTTTCCACTTTGCCTGCAGAATTTGGAGAAGCAACCGTCATGAGAATATTGAACCCTAAAAGCTTGATTAGCTTGGAAGAGTTGGGATTGAGAAAAGATCTT
Source organism: Minisyncoccota bacterium (assembly GCA_028712445.1). Taxonomy (GTDB): domain Bacteria; phylum Patescibacteriota; class Minisyncoccia; order Minisyncoccales; family RBG-13-42-11; genus JAQTPY01. The sequence continues at coordinate 78,019 of JAQTPY010000001.1, forward strand.
TATGAACTTTTTGTAAAAGAAATCCATAAGCCCAACGGGATGATAATCATCACTGGTCCAACCGGATCTGGAAAAACAACTACTCTTTATGCTTTTTTAAACAAAATAAAAAGCACGGAAACAAAAATAATTACAATTGAAGACCCCATTGAATATCATTTGAACGGAATCTCTCAGACCCAAGTAAACCCCAGCCAGGGATATGATTTTGCATCGGGGCTCCAGTCGATAATGAGACAGGACCCGGATGTTATCCTGGTGGGAGAGATAAGAGATCCTAAAACTTGCCAAATTTCAATCCAAGCCGCTCTTACCGGTCACCTTGTTTTTTCCACTCTCCACACCAATGACGCCGCTGGAACGGTTTCCCGGTTAATAAGTCTTGAAGGGGATGTCAAAAACATCGGACCAGCAATCAATTTAGCTGTTGCCCAGAGATTAGTAAGAAAAGTTTGCAAAAAATGTTCAAGACAAAGAACGCTTTCGGCTGAAGAACTCAAAAAAATAAAAAACACTCTTCCCGAAAATCTTCAAAATGAATACAAATTAAATCCTTTGTCCAAAATATCGGAAATCAAGGGTTGTGAAAACTGCAATAATACAGGATATAAGGGGAGAGTTGGAATATTTGAAGCAATTGTTTTTAATGATGAAATTGAAAAATTTATTTTAGAAAACCCCTCGATTGCTGCTTTTAAGGAAAAGGTCGTAAAAGAGGGGATGACAACCATGAAACAAGACGGGTTCGTTAAAGTACTGGAAGGAGTGACAACGATAGAAGAGGTTGAAAAAACGACCGGAGATTAAGAACCTTGATACTGTGCGCAATTAAAAAATTAGCCGCAGAGCTGGGGGCTACTTGGTATGAAACAAAGTTTAGAGTTTTCTCGAGGAGTAGTCCAGCCGGAACCAAACTATCCAACTAAAGAAAGCTCCCAGCCCCCAGCTTTACGGCTAATACCATCCTATTCTAATATATTATGTATTTTTTGTCAAGGCCCGATTGGAGATGGGACAATTTAATCTTTCTGAAAGTCCTATCCATCCTTTTTTTCATAATTTCTCCCCTGTTCCCTTTTAGGGTTATGGCAGAAAATGGGACGAATATTTTCTTTAGCGAAATCGCCTGGATGGGAAGCGAAAACTCTTATGCTGACGAATGGATTGAATTATATAATAATTCTGATGAAAAAATTAACCTTTTAGGATGGACATTAAAATCAGATAATGGATTGAAAATAAACCTTCTGGGCGAAATTGTTCCGAAAGGTTTTTTCTTGCTTGAAAGAACTGACGACGATACTGTAAAAGATATACCTTCTGATCAAATTTATAAAGGGAACCTCGGAAACTCCGGAGGAAAAATTACAATCTATGACGACTCGGGGCTTGAAATTGACTCCTTAAACTGCTCTCTGGGATGGTTTAAAGGAAACAATTCTGCAAAACAAACCATGGAAAGAATTAGATTCGAAGGTCTAAGCGGTCCGTCTGATTGGCAAGACAGCAAGCTTCCGGGAGGAACTCCAAAAAATAAAAACAGTTCAGGAGCAATAATTTCGTCTGAGATTAGCGCAAAAAATGTTCCCGATCTTTCTCTTGCCACCATTGCGTCAGAAACAAAAGACTCTATCCAAAACAAAGAAAACTATTTAGCTTTTGCGGCAACTAAGATTCAATTTAAAAAATCCCCGAATTCGTTCTTTTTTGTTCTTCCCTTGATTTTATCTTTATTTTCAGCAATAATGGTGCTATTCTTAAGACGTAGCTTATCTTAAAAAACATGTCAGGTCATTCTCATTTTTCCACAATTAAACACAAGAAAGCGGCTGAGGACGCTAAAAGAAGCAAAACTTTTTCAAAACTTACTCAGTTGATAATAGTGGCTACTAAAGAGAAGGGTGGCGTTGCTGAAACCAACCCGAAATTAAAGTTGGCCATAGAACAGGCCAAAGCAGCCAACATGCCTTCGGAGAACATCGAAAGAGCTATAAAAAAAGGAACCGGAGAGCTGGCTGCAGAAAAGCTTGAGGAAGTGGCTTTCGAGGCTTACGGTCCGGGAGGGATTGCTATCATCATTGAGGGCATTACTGATAACAAAAATCGCACTTTAGGAGAAATAAAACAGATATTAAATCAGGCAAACGGAAAACTGGTGACAGAAGGCTCTGTCAGATGGATGTTTGAAAGGAAAGGAATAATCACTATGAGTCTTGAAGAAAATCAAATCGCCTGGCCCAACAGAGAAGATCTGGAATTAGCTCTTATTGAAGCCGGAGCTGAAGATGTTTACTTTAAAGAAGATTATATTGACCTTCATACAAAAGCCGAAGATCTGGAAAAAGTGAAAAAAGCTCTCGAAGAAAAGAGTATAAAAATCGAGTCTGCTTCTTTGGGGTGGACAGCAAAAGAAGAAATTGCCGTTGACCAAGAAACCAAAGAAAATTGCTTAAAACTTTTTGAAACTTTGGATGACAATGACTCCATCCAAGGGGTTTACTCAAACCTCAGAGTCTAACTGAAATCTAAAAGCACAATGATAATTTTAGGAATTGATCCTGGAACCGCCACTACAGGGTACGGAGTAATAGATAATTTAGTGGAAGGCAAAAAAAAGTTTAAACATATTGAAAACGGGATCATTAAAACGCCCCCGACGGCTTCTGCCCCTGATCGCTTGTGTATGATAAATGCGCAGCTGGTCAAAATAATTAAAAAGCATTCGCCGGAGATTTTGGTTTTAGAAAAACTATTTTTTTTCAGAAATCTCAAAACTGCACTCCCTGTCAGCCAGGCAATCGGGGTGGTTATGTTCACCGCCGCTAAAAACAAATTGCCTATTTTCCAATTCACTCCTCTGCAAGTAAAACTGATTGTCACTGGTTTTGGCAAGGCTGAAAAAAAAGAGGTCCAAAAAAGGATCACCAAAATACTTAAATTAAAGGAAATCCCCAAGCCCGATGACGCCGCCGATGCTCTGGCAGTGGCTCTGGCTTTCTGTTTAAAAAAAGAGACGGTTTAAGACTCTTGACAAGGTTTCAAATATAAATACAATCATAATCATGAAACTGAAACCCTCCCTCAAAAATTAATTAAATGGGAGGAAAAGGTCGAGCCTTAAAACATGAAAATCCGCGCCATGCGGACAATCTCCAATTTAACGGAGACACTAAAATTAAAAACATAGAAACATGATTTACGAAGCAGGGGTCATCAACCCATTTATAGCTTCTGAGGATGAAGAAGGGGTTGGAGAGGAAATATCAGAAGAAACTACCAACTTCGAAGAAGACGAAACAGAAGGTGAGGGCGAAAGCGCCGAACTTGACGAAGATTTTCCTTCCGAAGAAGAAGAGGAAGAAGGCTCATCTGAATTAGAAGAATAAGGACTTTAATCCTAACGGAATAAATTCAACTATAAAAACACCCCGCTTATTTGCGGGGTGTTTGTTTTTAAGATATTTTGACGAACTTCCTTTTTCCCACCTGGACAAGCAATCCTTTTTTTATTTCTATCTTGGCTTTCCAGTCCTCCTCAACTTTGCCTCCTATCTTCACTCCTTTTTGAACAATCATTCTCTTAGCTTCAGCTTTTGAAGAAACCAATTTTGCTTCAACAAGCAAATCTAGAATGTCCATTTCTTTTTCTTTGATGGGAACCTCGGGAATTTCCGACGGCAAACTGTTTTCTTTAAACACGCTTTCGAACTCTTCTTCTGCTTCTTTTGCCTCCTTTTCTCCGTGGCAAATTTCTACGATCTTTTTTGCCAGCATAGCTTTAGCGTCTCTGGGATTTGTCTTATTGTCTTTAATGTCCTTCTCTATCTTTCTAACGTCTTCTTCTGGAACATTTGTGCAGAGATCAAAGCCCGGGATAATTGATTCGTCCGGCCAGCTCATAATTTTGCCGTACATGTCTTTCGGATCGTCATCCATATTCACCGCATTTCCCTCGGTCTTTCCCATCTTCTTTCCTTCGGGGCCCGTTAAAAGCTTCATTCCGAGAACAAACTTCTCTTTGTTTTTTAGGACTTTCATTAAATCTCTGCCGCAAAGCATATTGAAAAGCTGGTCTTTCCCTCCCACCTCTAAATCCACGTTCATGGCTACGCTGTCATATGCTTGAGCTAAAGGATAAAGGAATTCATGGAGGAATATCGGCTTCTTTTCCTTCAGCCTCTCCTGGAACATATCCCTGATTATCATCTGCTGGACAGTGAAGTTTGAGGCCAGCTCTATTATATCCACAAAAGTCAGCTTGTCTGACCATTGACTATTGTACATTATCTTCGCAGGATTCTTTCCTTCAAAATCAAGGACTTTAGCAGCCATTTTCTTATAATTTCTGGCATTTGATTCAACCTCTTCCCTTGTTAATTTCTTTCTGGCAGCTGTTTTGTCTGTAGGATCTCCTATCATTCCCGTAAAATCTCCTATAAGCATGATCACCTCGTGCCCCAGCTTCTGGAATTGAGCCAGCTTTCTTAAGGTGATCATGTGTCCGATGTGAAGGCGAGGAGAAGAAGGGTCATACCCGCAGTAAAGTTTTAAACGGGATCCTTTAACTAATTTCTTTTTCAAGCTTTCTGAAGAAGGGTAGATTATTTCCACCCCCCGGCTTAAAAGCTCCTCTATTTTCTGAGCGTCAGTATCTGTTTTCATAATTTATTCATTTTAATACAATTATTATTTAATTGCCAACTCGTTTTAATTTTAGTAGAATTAGAAAGAATTCGGAAAACCTTCTGATGAAATTCAATTTTTCAAAGACTCCTTTCAAAGCAAAATTTTTCCATCTCCGGGGAGTTATAAAAACTTTTCTGCTGCTCTTTTCTTTTGGCGTTTTTGGTTTTTTTGTGATTTTTATTCTCTATGCCAAAGACCTTCCCAGGCCAGAAAGGTTCACTGAAAAACAATTCATCCAATCCACTAAAATCTATGATCGGACTGGTGAAGTTTTGCTTTATGAAATTTACGGGGAGGAAAAAAGGACTTTGATTCCTTTTGACCAAATGCCCGAATATTTAAAGAAGGCCGTCATTGCCACGGAAGACGCTGATTTTTACAGCCATTTTGGCATTGACCTGAAGGGAATTTTAAGATCTGTCCTGATTAATCTCAGGATTGGCTCCCTGACCTACGGCGGCTCCACTCTCAACCAGCAGCTCATACGGTCCACCTTTTTTTCAACTGAAAAAACGGCGGAAAGAAAGATAAGGGAAATGATCCTGGCTCTGGAGCTAGACAGAAGGTATTCTAAAAACCAGATCTTTGAATGGTATTTAAACCAAGTTCCTTTCGGATTAAATAATTACGGGGTGGAAGCTGCCAGTCAGACGTATTTTCAAAAACCGGCTTCTCAGATAAGCATCGAGGAAGCGGCTGTTTTGGCGGCCCTGATTCAAGCTCCCACTAAATATTCCCCTTATGGAGAAAACAAAGATCTCCTTTTAAAAAGAAAGGACTATGTTTTAAACAGAATGAGAGAAGAGGGATATATCTCTTCTGAAGAAGAGAAAGAAGCTAAGGAAAAAGAAATTGTTTTTAACAAGAGACCCATCCAAATTAAAGCTCCTTATTTTACTCTCTGGGTTAAAGACCAGCTGGAAAAGGAGTATGGCCAGGATTTTTTAATGAGGAACGGGTTGAAAATTTATACTTCTTTGGATTGGGAGATGCAAAAAATAGCTGAGGAAACAGCTTCATCCACTTCAAAAATAATAAGAAATTACAACGCTTATAATGAAGGACTGGTAGCGCTTAACCCCAAAACCGGTGAAGTTTTAGCAATGACCGTAGGAAACGGGGATTATTACGCAGAACCCTATCCAAAAGGGTGCCAGTCGGGAGTGAGCTGTCTTTTTGATCCTAAATACAATGTTGTCACCGGCACTGAAAGAAATCCAGGACGGCAACCAGGATCGGCATTTAAGCCGTTTGTTTATGCTACCGCCTTCAAAAAAGGATTTGACGATGGAACAGTGGTTATGGATGAGCCAACTAATTTCGGCTCCTGGGGGGATCAGGAATCTTACATTCCCCAAAATTACGACGGGCTCTTCAGGGGAGCAGTCACCCTCAGACAGTCTTTAGCTCAGTCTTTGAATGTTCCTTCGGTTAAGGTTCTGCTCGAGCTTGCCGATTCTCCGGAAAAATTCAGAAAAGCAGGAGAAGAACCTGATTCAATTAAAACTGCGAAGGATCTGGGAATCACTACTTTAAAGCCCCCTTACGGGCCTGCTTTGGTCCTGGGAGGTTGGGAAGTTAAGCTTTTGGACATGACTTCAGCTTACGGCGGTTTTGCCTCTAATGGCCTTGTAGTGCCTCCTGTTTCAATTTTAAAAATTGTTGACAGCCAGGGAAATATACTTAAAGAAAATAAGAAAACATTAAAAAGAGTTCTGCCCGAAAATGCAGCCCTTCTCATAAACAGCATTCTCTCAGACAATGAAGCTCGGGCTCCTATGTTCGGTTTAAACTCCAATCTCTATTTCCCGGGATACGAAGTGGCTGCCAAAACAGGAACCACTCAGGACTATAAAGACACCTGGACAATAGGATATACTCCTTCCATTGTTGTCGGAACTTGGGCTGGGAACAGCAATAATGAATCTGTCGGGGAGAAGCCGGCAGTCTCTGTCGCAGGATATGTTTTCCGCTCTTTCATGGAAAAAGCATTGACCATGGTCCCCAAAGAAGATTTTAAAAAACCTGGCTCTGGCCAACCAGGACAACCATCTTTCTAAACAAAAAAGGGCGGTTAAGCCCTCTTTTTTATTAACCTATTTAACATTATCCTGCCTTGATGGGCATTACCAGATACAGATAACTGTCTTCGTTTTTTGATTTCAGGACTCCTGCTTTTTCTGAACCATTAAGGCCAAAAACCACCTCTTTTTTCTTGTCTCCGGAAATCATGTTCAGGAGGCCGTCTAACAAAAAGCGGTAGTTAAAAGACGTCTCGCAGGGCTTTCCCTCTATTTTTGCAGCCACTGAGCTGTTATACTCCCCAACATCCGGATTCTGGCTGAAAATATTGAGCAATCCCTTTTCCGGATCTGCTTTTAATTTAACTTCGTTTATTTTCCCTGAAAAAAGAGAGGCCATTTTAATCTGGTTGGCAAATTCATCCGCAGCCAAAGCGATCTTCGTTTCGTAGGTCTTAGGAATAATCTCTGTATAATTAGGATAATCCCCTTCAATTAAACGGGAAGTAAGCTGAATCTGAGGATGATTTGTTTCAGAAAGAAGACTTTCGAATAAAACCTGATTCGGAGAAAAATAGATCGACATGCTGCCTTCTTTGTCTCCAAAAATATTAATCACTTCCTTGGCCGCTCTTTGAGGGAGAATAAAAGAATAGTCTTTGGTTATTTTGGAAGCTGAATCAGGCAAGAATAATTTCTTTTCTCCTAATCTAAAACTGTCAGTGGCTGTCATCGTCACTTGGTTTCCTTGAAAGAGAAAATAGACCCCGGAAATTTCCACCTTAGTTGAAGATAAGCTGGCGATATCCACAACCTTGCTTAAACTTTGGCAGAACAGCTGATTCCCAACCACTATCTTTTCTTCTGTGGAAATTTTGGGAATAATTGGAAACTCTTCAGGATCGACCCCTTTTATCAGGGTTTTATAATTATCCGATTCAATTTCCAGATTTAAATCTTTAACACCAAATTGTATCGGTTTATTGGGGAGAAGATTAATAAAACTTGAAAGAATTTTTGCAGGAACTGCAATTTTTCCTTCTTTTTCAGTTTTAACCAAAGACCACCAGTTAATTCCGATTTCCAAATCCGTGGTAGTCAGATTAATAAAGTTTTTTTCTGTTTTAATTAAGACCGTGTCTAAAATTGGCAGAGTCAAAGATCTGCCCGCGACCCGTTCAACAACACTAATACCTTCTTTTAATTTATCTTTTAATATTATTGTTTTCATTGTGTAAAACTTTTTCCTTAAAGCTAATTTGTTCTTAAATTATCTAGTTGTTTCACGGTTTAAAATTTGGGGAAAAAAATTAAGTCGCCATTTATCCCCAGCTTATGCAGTGTATATGCGTTGTTTAATTAAGTTAATTTCGTTTGAAAAGTTCTCATCTTTTTCTAATTCTTTCACAATTTTTCCACAGGCGTGGATTGCGGTTGTGTGGTCTTTTCCCCCAAATTTTCTGCCAATAAAAGGATAGGAACTTTTTAATTCTTCCCTCAAAAGGAACATGGCAATCTGGCGGGGCCTAACAATCTCTTTTTTTCTGGAAGAAGAGAGCAATTCCTTTTCTCTAAGATCATAGAATTCAGCCACGGTTTGAATGATTTTTGCCGGATTGGCCAATTTGCTGGGAGAAATTAGGATGTTTTTTAAAAGAGATTTTATTGTCTCTAATTCAGGTATCTGGTTGTTTATTCTCTGATAGGCAATTATTCTGTTTAAAGCCCCCTCCAACTCTCTAATGTTTCTTTGGATATTAGCTGCAATATAATCAAGGATTTCATCAGAAAGATTGACTCCTTTTTCTAAGCTTTTTGTTTTTAAAATTGCCACTCTCATTTCATAATCAGGATAACTGATGTCTCCGATCATTCCTCCTTCAAATCGAGACCTGAGCCTTTCTGCTAAGGCGGGAATGGCTTTGGGAGGACGGTCAGAAGAGAGGATTATCTGTTTGTTCGTTTCATATAAAGCGTTAAAGGTATGAAAAAATTCTTCTTGGGTTTTTTCCTTTCCGGCCAGGAATTGGATGTCGTCTAAAATCAAAATATCAAAAGCCCTGTATTTTGCTTTGAAATTTTCAACGTCTTGGTTCCTAATTGAGGAAACCAGGCCTGCGGTAAATTTTTCAGTAGGGATATATTTGATCTTTTTTTGCGGGAAGTTTTTGATAACTGCATTTCCTATGGACTGTAAAAGATGGGTCTTCCCGAGTCCTACCCCGCCGTATATAAAAAGAGGATTATAAACAAGCCCGGGCTTCTGAGATACTGCCCAGGCGGCTGCGTGGGCTAATTCGTTAGAAGGACCCACTACAAAATTTTCAAAGTTATATTTAGGATTAAGGTTGGTTTCTCTGTCTACCTGAAGTTCTTCAAATTCCATCTGACCGGGGACAGTAAGGGGAGGCAATTCTTTTTTTACCGCTCTTACTTCGGCCTTGCCCACAGAATATTTAACTTCTTTGATTTCCTTGTCAAGGTTGAACAAAATTTTTAGAATCGTTTTTCCGTATTTATTTTCCAGCCATTCCTTAGCAAAAGAATTAGGGACAGAGACCATTATTTGGCCATCCTTAGAGGAGACAATATTTGTCTCCTTAAACCAAGTGGCAAAATTGGCTTGGGATATATTTAATTGAATTTGGGCAAGAACCGCTTGCCAAAGCTCTTCTTTTGTCATATCACGAATGTCATATCACGAAAAGCTAGTTAACATTTCCCATGATAACACATGTCAAATTAAAATAGAATTAACGTAAAATACGAATAAAATAAAGTATTCTGTTGAAAAAATGAGGAAAAAGTGTGCAAAACTAGGAGACTTTTTATGGCTTAAATCGCAACGATCGGCAAATTGACTTATCTCTGCCTTGTTGCTAAAATAAACCCACTATGTCTATTACTTACCACGGAAAAAGAAAAAAAAGAAGTAGGACGCATGGCTTCATGAAAAGAATGGAAACAAAGTTCGGAAAGAGGGTTCTCTCTAAACGAAGAGCTAAGGGAAGAAAGAAATTAGTAACCGTTTAAAGCGTTTCAAGGTCAGATGTTGTCTAAAGAAAACCGGCTTCAGAAAAAGAAGGATTTTGAGAATGTTTTTAAGCAAGGAAAAAGCTATAAAGAAAAGTTTCTAATTTTAAAAACAGCAAAAAATGATCTCAACGTCCCCCGTTTCGGTTTTGTTGTATCTCAGAAGGTTTCCAAAAAAGCCACCATCAGAAATAAAATTAGGAGAAGGTTGAAGGTAATTCTGTCTGGCGAGCTGAAAAACGAAGCAATCGGCGGGAAAGATTTTCTTTTTATTGCCTTGCCAGGATTGGCAAACAAAGATTTTGAGGAGCTGAGAGAGATTTTTTCCAAAGTTTACAAAAAATCAAAAAGCGCATGATCAAAAAAATCTTTTTAAATACAATCACGTTTTATCAAAAATTTATTTCCCCTGTTTTGGGAAAAAATTGCAGATTTTATCCAAGCTGCTCAAATTACGCTCTTGTGGCTATGGAAAAATACGGTTTGCTCAAAGGGATGATTTTAGCGACAAAAAGACTATTAAAGTGCCATCCTCTGCATAGCGGAGGCATAGATTTACCCTAATGGAATTTTTTAAAGAAATTTTTATTACAGTTTTGTACCAGCCATTGTTTAACGCTCTGGTTTTTCTTTATCAGTATTTGCCTGGGAAAGACTTTGGAGTGGCCATTATTGTTTTGACGCTTTTAATAAGGATTTTAGTTTATCCTTTAATGGTAAAATCCTTGAAGTCCCAAAAGCAGGGAATGGAGCTTCAGCCAAAAATAAAAGAGATTCAGAATAAATATAAGGACGATAAGGAAAAACAGACCAAAGCATTAATGGAGCTTTATCAGAAAGAAAAGATCAATCCTTTCGGCGGATGTCTGCCCCTTTTGGTCCAGCTCCCCATTCTTATTGCCCTTTATCGGGTTTTTTGGAGAGGACTAGATCCGGGTACTCTTAATTATCTTTACAGTTTTGTTCCTAATCCGGGAGTAATCGACCCTAATTTTATTGGATTAATAAATCTGTCTCAGCCCAACATGGTCATTACCGTGATTGCCGGGTTTCTTCAGTTTCTCCAGGGAAAAATGTTTGCCCCTAAAATGGGAGGATCTTCCGGAGACGGGAAGAAAGACCTTATGTCAGACATAATGAAAAAGCAAACAATCTATTTTTTTCCTTTAATTACAGTTGTGTTTCTATTTAGACTCCCCTCGGCAATTGGTATTTACTGGATAGTGACAACCCTGTTTTCTATTGGACAACAATATTTCATTTTTAAGCAGAAAAAAAATGAGCCAGAAAAATCTTAATGTAATAAAAAAAGCAATTCAAGAATTTTTTGAAAAAGCTAATTTTGAGGTGGACATAGAAAGCGTGAAAGAAAGTGAAGATACTGTTTTTGTGAGTTTAAAAATGGAAGAACCCCAGGTTTTAATCGGGGAAGGAGGGCAAACCCTAAACGAACTTCAGCATCTTTTAAAGCTCATAATAAAAAGAAAAGCGGAAAGCTTGTTCTATTTAGATTTGGATATCAATAACTACAAGAAAAAAAAGATAGAATATCTCAAGGAATTGGCCGTATCTACGGCAAATGAAGTTTCTTTAATGAGAAAAGAAAAAGAACTTCCTCCAATGACGGCTTATGAGAGAAGGGTCGTTCATATGGAATTGGCTAGCAGAGAAGATGTGATGACGGAAAGTATTGGAGAGGAACCGGAAAGAAGATTGATAATTAAACCTCGTCCTTAGTATTAAAAATTTAAATTGGGTGAGTCCAACATCAAAACGTCGGGATTGACGATACGAAGCAAAATTACAGATCCCAACAAAAGAAGAATTCCGATCAAAGCAGATTTGATTATATCGGTGGCATCTTTTTGAGTAGTTGGGTTGCCGGAAGAAGACATGTATTTGATTCCGCCATAGACTATCATTGTAAAAGCCAAAAGACCTGAGATGGCAACGGCAAAATTAAAAATATATTGTATCAATTGGGGAAGGGTGGCTACAAGATTCCCGTTCTCAGAAATTTTCACGCCTCCTGGCAGTTCTGGCCAATCGATTTCCGCCCTTAGGGCGAGAAGAGCAAAAAGCTCTTTTTTTGTTTTCAGAAACTTCATCATGATCTTTAGACAATATAACATTTTTTCTTTTACATTAAAAATCTCAATTTCACATTAATAATCTTATAAGCCACGTGGGCAGAATGTCGCTGACTCCGGGGATTCTTTCTATAATGAAAGGCATAATCATCCCCTGGAAAGGTATTTTTGCTATTAAAGCCAGTAGAACTATAAAAATCACTTCCAGGAGCAGCTCCCAGGTCAAGGTATCTATGCCCAACCCCGGAATTAAATCTATTAACTCCATTATGCCAGCAAAAAAGAGCAAGATTATTCCTCCGGGCGAAAAAAGAACGTCTTGAGGGATTTTTTTAAACCATTTGCCGCGGGACCCTGTTTTTCTTCCCGGAGTATTTGTGTTTTGGACGTCGGCCTCAGGTTGGACAGGATTTTGAACAGGAGTCAGGTTGTCGTTTTTTTCTGCCATGAATTATTGCGAACCTTTGGCTCTTTTGATTTTTATTAATTCTTCAGGGGAAGTAGTGATAAACTGATCTTCGACATAGGAAGCGACAACTTTAATTGCCACATGTTTCTGGCCTGCAAAAAATATTCCTTCTCCCACTTCTGCTTCCAATAGGGTGTTTTTTTCTTCTTGGGTTAAATTGAAAGTTTCCTGGAGAATATCTATTGTCGCCGGGCTTTGTTTCATTAAAATTTGCATAGAAGAGTTGGTGATTATGGGTTTTCCATAATCAGATTTCATAAAATCTCCCACATCCTGGGTAATAGTCGTCACTCCAAGCCAATATTTTCTTGCCCTTTTGCAAATGCCATAAAGGAAAGAAGCTCCGTCATCAGATTGAACCATCCACCATGCTTCATCGACAACCAATATCCTCTTTTTTAATTCTGATCTGACTTTATTCCAGATATATCTCATAATAATGAACATTGCCATCGGGCGCAGCTCATCTTCCATGTCTCTTATTCCGAAAACAACGAAAGGAACGTCTGTGGAAATATTGGTGGGCTGGTTAAAGAAGCTGGCGAAACTGCCTTCGGTGAATTTTTTAACTCTTCGGACCAGAGACTCAGACCCCTCCATTCCGTTTAAAACTTCCTCAAGGTCAGACATTAAAGGGATTTTTTCTTTCCAAGTTAAAGGATCGCTTTCGGGAGTAATGTCTTTTAAGGCATAGGTTTGACTCAAGGCCTGGTCAATAATGGCATCTTCTTCCGGGGTTAATCCCCCAAGCATTATTCTTAATAACCCTACCAAGTTGATAATATTTGAACGCAAAACTTCTTCGGGCCTCTCGTCTTCTCTTGGAGCGGGCAAGTCAAAAGGATTAATGTGGTTGGGAGAAGAGAGAGACATATTAAAGAAGGAACCGCCAACTCCTTCAGCCAGATGCTTGTATTCATTTTCCGGATCAAGAACAATTACGTCTGACCCCATCATTAAAGAGCGGAGGATTTCCAGTTTTATCGCGTAGGATTTTCCGGAACCTGATTTTGCAAAAACAATGGAGTTTGCGTTTTCCAGACTGAAACGGTCAAACAATATTAAAGAATTATTGTGCAGATTTATTCCGTACAATATTCCGTCATTTGAGCTCAGGTCAAAGGAAACAAAAGGAAAAGAGCTCGAAAGAGAACCTGTGTCCATGGTGGTGTGAACGTTAACCTGGTCTAGTCCGTAAGGGGCGGTGGAATTAAACCCTTCTTCCTGCTGGTAGAGAGCAGGCTTTATATATATTAATCTTGATTCCAATATTGACCTTAAGGTGGTTTCAACGTTCTTTATTTCCTCTAAGGTTTTTCCGTAAACCGTAAGATAGAGCCCGAATTCAAACATTCTTTCCTGGGCAGTCATTAATTTATCTCTCAACATCTCAAGGTCTTGGTAGGCCACCTCTAGGGCAGGATCCCTCACCTCCCCTTTTTCTTGTTTATCTATAAGCTCGGCTTCAACTTCAGTCACTCTTTTTCTTAATTTTTTCAATACTGTTCCTGTGTCAATCGGGGTGATATGCAAGCTGATATCCATAGGAGTGTCGAGGTTGATTACCGGGGCAAACCAGGCGGTATTAAGATATCTGGGGTATGAAAAAATAAAGAAAGATTTTGCGAATCTTTTGCCAAACTCCAAATGATCGGGTTTTACAACAATAGAAGACGGGGCAATAATGTCTTTGGAATCAAGGGCATTTGCCTCAAATAGTTTTTCAGGCTCAACGCTCTTCTTTTTAAAAAATGGAAAAGGCATAAATTCTTTAATCTATTTTGTTATTTCCGGTGGAATTTCAGGATAATATCCCACTTCTGATTCTTCGGGATGAAAAAGACTCCAAAACAACTCAATTAATTCAGGAGTGTTTAGGTGGCTGCACTGCAGGCCGCATCTTCTTAATCCTAAAGCGACAAATTCCATTCTCTGCCAAAGCTGGGATTTAGCTCTTTGAAAGTCGTCTTCCGTGGGCGTTGCAGTATTTGATTTTGTTCCAGGAATATTAAGAACGTAAAATGGAACCAAAACATAGAAGGTTTTAGATAAAATCTGGCCTCCGGCAATAAGTTCTTTGATGAATTTCTGATATTCTTCAGTTTGTATTTTTAAGAGTTCGTTTTGCTGTTTTTGGGCCAAATCGCCAACTTTGTCTATGTATCCTGTAATGTTTAAAATTCTGGACTGGATAACGATTTCCAAGGGGAAATCCAGGGAATTTAAAAAGTTCTGGAATTGGAAAATGGTGGCTTCCTGTTCTTCAGCTGATTTTAAAGCAAAGTTTTGCGAGGACACGTTTAAAACTCCACGTAAAGATTTGTTCTTTAAATAGACAACCCCTTCTCTTATTTGTTCTATTTGTAAAAATTGTTGAGTGGATGATGAGGGCATGGTCAGGTTTTGGTTTTTAATTCGTATCTTTTATCTTGCTGTTTTTTCTTTTTCCAGATGTACATTTTAGGAGCGATAAAAAATTTTAAGACACTGCCAAGGGCCACTATAAAAGGACGGCCGTTGACTTTTATAAAAGACATGGCCAACGCTCCGCCGATAACAAAAACAGCAGCAATATAAAAGACAGGTCTGGGCAAAATGAAGTAAAGCAAAAAACAAATTCCTCCTGCTCCGGCAATAAAAAGAAATTGGTTGAAGGTAAAAGGCCCAAATATTTTAGACTCGTATTCAATAAATTGTGGGACTGTAAAGCGCATAAATTAGTTTTTATTTTTTAGTCAATTTGTTCTCTATAACTATCGCTGGACGCAGATCTCTCTTTGACTATTGGGTTGGCTGTTTTCATCTGCAAACCGATTTCTTTCGGAACAAAAACTTTCTTTTTAGGAAGATTTTTTTCCTCAGAAACTTCGGGTTTGATTTCTTCTATGATCTTCTCTTCCGCCTTTTTATTTTTTTGAGAATAAAGAATTTCCAAAGATGCTTTTACCGGGAAGAATACATATCTGTTTATTTCTTCGGCAATTTGTTTTGCCTTTTCTTTTTCAACGTCCAGTTCTTTTTCAATCCTTTCTTGGAAGTTTTCCGGCGGCAAAATACCCAACAAAACCTCTCCAACCAACAGGGAGATGTCTGAAGGAAGATCAACCTCGTTCTTTTCGCAGACATTCCCAATGCTTTCAGCGGTGGAAGGCGAAAGCAAAGCTTCTTTGAGCTCTTGGGGGAGTTTTTCGTACAACTCCCAGTTTTTTTTAATATTTTCTTGAGATAAGGTTGTCATATTGACATTTTTTAATAAATATGTTAATATTAGAACCAGAAAAATTTAATAAAGGAGGACTAATATCGTGGAATGGTGGGTATGGCTAATAATCGCAGGAGCTCTCGTTCTGGTAATCCTGGCTTTCTCCGGCAACACAACGGTTAAAAAGGTGATCAGGGCCAAGAAGGAGACACCTCCCCCGGCTCCGGAAGACCCTACGGAGGAAGAAAGAATCAGGTCCCGTATCCGGGAAGAACAAAGGATAGCGGCTTACTATCAGGGGCTTCTTTCTCCCGAACCGACAGACGTAAAGGGATTGGGGGAAAGGTTAAGGACTCTTCGTCTTCAGGGGAAACTTCTTTCTCAGCAGTATGAAAACAAAGAGCTTGAGAAGAAGATCCTGGCTGCCACTGAAGCCGCGGAAAAAAGCAATGAGGGATGGGAGCAAAAAATCAACGAGGGGAAACCATAGCTAGCACTTTGCTATCTAGGGGTAGAAGGAAACTTCTACCCCCTATTTTTTATAAGAACAAACCTTATTTTCTTTTTTATATTAATTTTTTATATTTTGCCAATTCTGCTTTTAGTTTTGCGTCTCCGTCGATTGTTTTTATCAGTTGAGTTAATTCGCCAGCTCTTTTTATTTGATTATTTGAGATTTCCGCAGGTATTGCCTGGCCCTTGTCTCGCATGGCCACAATCACTTTTCCTAATTTTTTTGCTATTTCAGAACCTTCTACAAATTTTTTGATCTGTGGATTGTCTTCAAGTATTTTGTGAGCGTCAAGCTCTCGTTTCACGTCGCCCTTCCCTTTTTGCTTGCTCAATGTTTCTTTATATCGCTGCAACTGCCCTCTTGACAAAGGATCACTGTCGATAAAATCTCTGGCTTTAAATATTTCTTCGTTTCTTTCTATTATCTGTTTTTGGATATCTTCTTTGGCAGGAACCTGTCCGTCAGCTATCGCTTTAAGTATGGAATTTTCATCACTGTCAACGCTTTTTTGGTTTTCGATATATTCATTTAGCGGAGAATTGCTTTCCAAGATCTGTTTGGCGGCGACATTTCTTCCGAAATCTTTTTCATCGACGCCGGCAATTCCTACTCCAAGAGTTAAAGCAGGAGTGTCTATCAAGAACTTTGCTGCTTTGGCATTTCTCATTTTGTGGATTGTTTTTGTTTCAGGAAGTTTTGTGTTTGGGTTAATTTCAGTCCAAGATGTTTCTTCTATTTCCGTGAACCAATCAAGACCTTTTTTCTTAGCTTCGTTTATATAATCATCAGCGAATGGGGAACCGAATTCTTCAACCATTTTACTGATCTTTTTGCCATCATAATTCTTGAGTATAGATTCTCTTATCGTCATTTCTTCTTTCCCAGTATCAGGATTAGTTGTTTTTGTTAACCAAGATCCGTCTTTAAAATCTTTAACCTCATCTCCACTTGTCTCAGCCCATATTTTATCAGTAAGCGTTCCGTATTTTGCCTGTTCTTCGGCGCTTAGTTCAAATCCCATCTTAGCCAAGTCATCATTGTTGAGGGTGTGCATAAAGCCCCTGGCCATCCTTTCGGCATCATCTTTTTTGCCAAGCCTGTTTGATGAAGCGGCTGAGGAGATGATTTCTTCTTTGCTTAATCTGCCCCTCTCAAACATATCCCAGACTCGTTTTTTGCTTTCTTTTCCTGCTTCAATTCCGCCGGCAATCAGACCGGTTAATTTTTCTTTATTGCCCAATCTTTTGGCCGCCATGATTTTTCTTTCCAGATTTTCAGGATCCTTAACGTCTTTTGCGTCTTTTTTGCCCACCTCAACCCCTGCCATGGTTTTTTCGCCAACGGTTGTGCCAGCCACCCTGTAACCAAAGTCAATCATGTTTCCTGCTCCTAGCCGCATTTTGTTTAACAAACCTACTTTTTGACCGCTGGCCACTTTCGCCCTTAAATCTTCTCTGGTATTTTGAGTGAATTCTCTCAAACCCCTGTCAGTTCTGCTCCTTAGCGCGCTCAAGCCCTTCTTTTTGGCCCAATTAAGCCCTTTATTTCCCCACTGGAGAACCGCTTCTGTTCCCCCGCCAGAGAATTTCAAAGTCACGACGAAGCCGATTATCATAAAAGCAATAAAGGCGATCAAGACAAACGCGCCATTCATTATATAAGTAACGGGAGATATTATGATTTGCATAATTCCTTCTGCCCCTGTTTCGGTTATTTTAGGATAAGGTATGTCGGCCTTGGTTAAACGTCCCGCCAAGTAAAGGAAGAATCCTCCTATTGCTCCGATAAAAGACCATTGGATGAAATAATTCAACCACATTTTGAAGACTTTTTGGGTGGTGGGTAGAATTTGGCAAAACCAGGCGATAGGGGCCAAGATGACCAAAATCCACAAAGCAACTATTCTTATTGCAAAAATGGCAACATAAAGCAAAATAACGATTCCAGCCATAATCCCGAAAAGACTCATCATTACGGTGTCTATTATAAGAGTTATTATTTGTTGGGGATTTAGATATTTAACAAAAATATCCAAAATACTCGTCCATGTCTTAGTCGGTTCTATTTGAGTAATTTCCTCTCCATCTATGATAATGGTCGATGTTTCGGGTTGCATTTGGTCAGCTAGGCCAGTAAAGACTGAAACAAAATCACCCAAAGGAGTTTTATTAAAGAACGTCATAAAATTATCTCCCAAATTTCCGATTAAAAAGTGTCGGGTTACTATATTGGCAATATCAATCACTATCCCGCAGAATACGGGAACAAAGTTTATTAAAAGAATAACGATGAGAAATTTGGGTAGAAGTTTTTTTAATCCATAGTTTTCTCTTCTTAAAATAGTGGCTATGGCAATTACAACCAAAACCAAAATAAAAATTAAATTTGCCAGCCCTGTAGTAACTCTTAGTCCTTCATCAACAATACCGCCACGGGTTGCGGAAAGAGAAACGAACGCCTCGCTGGTGACAAAGGTCAAAAGAGAAGTGCAAAGGGAGTAGAACGCAAATGACGATAAAGTTATAATTGTCGTTCCGACGATGATGATGGTTATCGGCATACCAAAAAACATCAAAAGAGGCAAATATTTTATATAGTCGCCAACGTCCATAATCCCTTTCCAGATATCGCTAAGACCGGCAGCGTTGGCAAAGTTAATTGTTGCAAAACTAAACAACAAAATTAACCCGAAACAAGAAACTAAGGTTTTTTTGTTTGCTGAAAGTTTTTTGATCAGATCCATGCAAATAAAATATTAATCCATTATACCAAAGCTGTTTCATCGCGCAACAAAAAAAGGGCTAACAAGATTCTTGTTAGCCCCAAGCCAACTAATGGTGCCGAAGTTAGTTGACTATTTTGCATTCGGCAAGCTCCACCCATGTGTCGGAGCTGCCCTTAAACACTCCCTGCACTATTACTGTGTCTCCCACCTTTACGCCGGTCGGGATAGTATTGAAGACGCATTGTACTTTGCTGAAAGATCCTGCCCAAAGCCAGACTACCACGCTGTCTGAAAGCGTGTGGATTTCCTTGACAGTGCCCTTCACTAGCAACTCCTTATCTTTATATGCCGATGGATTGTTGTGACCTTCTTTGAAAATCTGATCAGCATACATTAGAGGGGGAGCAGAAGAAGGAGATGAAGGAGTGTCAGTAATTGTGGGTTTAGACAAAGTTGGTGGGCTGGTCGGCGGAGCTTTCGGAGTTGCTATGGGCGTGTTTGTTGAGGTTATAGCAACCGTAGGCGCAGAAGCACTAGCTTCGGGATTCATTGCGATTGCTTCTGACGTTGGCGTTGTCGCTGCGGTGTTGAAGGCAAAGAAGCCCCCAGCTGCAGCCAATAATATTGCGGAGAAGATTATTATAAAAACAAATCTTTTTTTCACTGGACACCTCCTTTTTCAGATGAAATTCGATGCTGTTTATACCCTACCAGAAATTTTGCGTTTTGTCAATAGTCAATAAGGATGTTCAGTTTTTAAACCAAATTTAACTTTCTACTTTGATTATTGCACAGTTTTCCTTCCTTTGGCAAAAATTAAATAGGAAACTGCCACCATTTGCCAAAGATCTCAATTTGGAATCCCAGTAATGACAAGAGGAAAGTGACAATAAACCAGGCAGAAAAGACGATCAAAAATCCTTTGCCAAATGATTTCCAAATAGATTTGATTTTGCTCAAGGTGCCAGAATCCCCCATGGCAGTGTAATAAATTATGCCAGAGCCAGTCACCAGGAAAATCAATAAAATAGGAATCAGGGTCCAGAGGACAAAATCAAGAATGTTTCTGAAAATGTAGAAAATATCTTTAAATTCGCAAGGCCTGTGATCGTCATAAGGGGTGTCTGGGGAGTCGCAGTTCCTTCCGCAAGGAACCAGCCCTTTTTTGCATTCTTTATCTCCAGGAACCAAATTGAAAGAGAAATTGGCCCATTCTCCGGCGTCTTGGCAGTCTTTATCCAAGCAGGCCTTGACAGACCAGGAGTAGTTTTGAAAATTTAAGTTCCCGGTTTCAAGAAAAGTTGAGTTCGTCCCAACAATGCCTTCGGGGCCTCCCGAAATCTTGTATTGATAATAGTTGGCTCCTTCCACAGGATTCCAGGAAAGGTTTTTTTGATAAGAAATTAATTCTCCGCCGTTTGAGGGTTCAGGATTTGCCACTTGGGGAAGAGTGAAAGTAGTGAAATTTTTTACAGAGGAATTTCCGCAGATTTTAGCTTCCCTGTCAGCACAGGTTTTAAGAGCTAACCAATAGTTCGTTTTCGTTTTAAGGAGAGGATAATCGGCCAAAGGATTGGCTCCCGCGAAAGGAAGGAGGCCTGAAGACAAAATTTGAGAAAAGCTTCCATTAGATGAAAGCTCATAATAATAAGAGGCGGCTGCCGGCATTTGGTCAAAAGTCAAAGAAACGGGAATTAAGGGGAGCCCCTGGTTTCCGAAAGGGCTGATTTTAATGTTTGTTGGAGGAGCCCCTGTGGTTTTGAAAGTCAAGTTATTAAAAATTTGTTCGCAATTGTTCCCTTTTTCGTCCCAACAAGAACTTAACTTCAAGGTGTAGCCTTGATTAAGTTCAAGTTTGTTCCAGATATCGCTGAAAGGAACGGAAGTGATTTCTCCCGAAGTGGTGGCGCTTATTATCGTCAGGCCGTTTTTTAAAATTTCATATCTGTAGGAGAGCACCCCTTTCAGCCCCATTGATTCCCAGGAGATGGAGTTTGAAAGATTGACCGTGTCTGAGTCTTTGGGGAAATTGATCACGGGAGCAAGAAGGTTCAGAGTGCCTGTGTTTATTTTCCAATATTGACTGAAATCTCCGCACTCTGAACCTTCTTGATTTTCCTTGCATTTTTCTCCGCAATCAGTGCCGTCCGCATTCAAACAGGCGGCGATTTCCCAAGAATAATCACTAAGCTTGGTAAAAATATCTGTCCCATATTCTATTTCCGAACTTTCAATGTTTTCTTTTTCATCGATGGGAACGGGAAAAAATATCTTTCCGTCTTTGTACAGCTTAAGAAAATATGATTCAGCGTCATTTACTGAGCACCAGTCAAGTTTCACTGGCACGGAAGTGTTTTGGGCGCTCTCTTCCCCTTGCCAGTCGGGGTCTTTCGGCGAAACTAGTTCTGGCGCCAGAGAGGTTTTTAAATTCCAGTTGCTGGAATTTCCACAGTTGGTTCCGTTGGCGTTGCAGCAAGCAGAGACATCCCAGTTATAAGAAGAATTGGAGTCAAGAAGACAAGAACCATTGTCTTCTTGGACATCATATTCAGATTTATTAATTATTTTTGAGACTATCTTGTTGTAAATATTAATTACGTAAGATTTAGGTCCGGTAGACTCTCCCCAGCCTGCCACGTCGTTCCAATCCAGTTTTACGGGCAGCTTAATATTATTTTTATCTACGCTTTTTGAAGACTGGTCTGAATAATAGGGATTATCGTAATACCTGTCGCCAGAAGGGGTTTCCAAGCATTCTCCCTGACAGGAACAGGAAGGCGGAGAGGCGCTGCATCTTTCCCAGGATTGGCATTCCTGGACTAATATGTCTTCGCATTCGCTTCCTCCACAGCAGGGCTCCCCGGGAGTCACGTAGCGGAGCTCTCCTTCGCAGCCTCCGGCGCAGTAATAATATCCTCCGCAGGGGCAAGGGATGCATTTTTCCCCCTCAGCTTTTGCTTGCTGAAAAAATAAAAAAATAAAAAACAGTAAAATAAAAAATATGAAAAACTTTTTCATCATTAATCTATTCTATATGTTTTTAATAAATTCAGCCAATCTTCCAGCTCTAATGTTTCGGCCCTTCTTTTAGGTTCAATCTTATTTTCAATCAGCCAGGTCCCGACTTTCTCTTTACTCAGATTAAGTTTGTTTGAGAGGTTGTTTATCAATTGTTTTCTCGGTTGGGAAAATCCAGCTTTTACGATTTTAAAAAATGAATCCCTGTTTTTTTCCTTTAATAATGGCTCTCTAAAAGGAAGAATCTTTATCACTGCAGCGTCAACGTTGGGTTCCGGCCAAAAGAATTTTCCAGGGACGTAAGAAATGATTTTAGGATTTGCGTAAATCTGGACAGAAACCGCTAAAATATTCATTCCAGGCGGTTTAGAGCATATTTTTTTTCCAACTTCCTTCTGAATTGTAAAAACCATGCTTTCAGGAGGGTTTTCAGATTCCAGAAATCTTCTGATTAGGGGAGAAGTTAAATAAAAAGGCAGATTGCCGGCTACTTTGTATTTTTCATTTTGGACACCGAGACTTCCCAGATCCACTCTTAAAGCATCTCCCTCTATTACCTCTACATTATTAAGCCCTGCCAGAGTTTCTTTCAAAATTTCTATCATTGTCCGGTCTTTTTCTATGGCTACTACCTTTTTAGCTTTTCTTGCCAGTTCTTGGGTTAAGACTCCCAGCCCGGGTCCGATTTCTAATACCAATTCATCAGATTGGAGATCTAAAGCTTCGGTAAGTTTTTCTATAGTCGATCTATTCAATAAAAAATTCTGCCCCAATCCTTTAGAGGGGCGAGCCAGATGGTTTTTCAGGATGTTTTTAATGTCAGATTTGGAAAAAAGATCCATATTTAAAGGTGTACAAATTGTGGATAAAAAGCTTGACTGAGGAGCCTATTTTTATTATACTATTACAAGTCAATATGAAACGCAAAAGCAAGGGGCTCTTGAGGTGGAGAAAGAGTCTCAAAAAGCTAAAAAAGTATTTTGAAGGGTCTCTAGAAGATCCTTTCTTCTGTTTTGGAGCAGCCGCTTTATTTTTATTCATTATTGTCTGCTTGAATCCGGGAAATATTTCCGGATCCTCAGAAAGCAGAGAGAATCTTTCTTTAGCAGCCCTTTCCCAGGTTTTAATAGATGAATCTGGCGATAAAAACCAGTTTGCCGGCTTGTCTGCCAAGAAAACTTTAATTGAATCTCCGGGTTTTCTTTTGGTCGGAAATTCCAGCTTAAAGGCAGTCACTTCACCTAGCGCTCTTTCCCCTCAGATTTTAGGAGCTTTAGTTGGCGATGTTGAATCTTATGACAATGAAAAGAGTGTTCGTGAATACGCCGTTGAGTCGGGAGACACCCTTTGGTCTATTGCCGACAGATTCGGCATATCAATAGATACCATTCTTTGGGCGAATGATCTAAATAAGAACACTTTGCTTAAAGAAGGGCAACGATTGATAATTCTTCCTGTTTCAGGCGTCATTCACCATGTTAAGTCCGGAGACACCATATCCGTTGTCGCTCAAAAGTATAAAGGAAAGACAGAAGATGTTATAGCGTACAATAATCTTTCTAACGAAGGAGATATTTACGTCGGAGACATATTGGTTATTCCTGGCGGGAAAATGCCAAAAGTAACCTATCCCAGTTCACCCAATGTTCCTTTGGCTGACAGCTACTTTATTTGTCCAATCGGTTCTCCTTGCCGCATTACGCAAGGTCTCCATTTCTATAACGCTGTTGATTTCAGCCATGGAAAATGCGGCGAAGTGATTTATGCTGCAGCTGCCGGGACCGTCCAGAGGGTTAACATGACAAATTCCACTTACAGGCTGGCAAATAACGGGTATGGAAGCCACATGACCATATTGCATCCCAATGGAGCAGTCACTTATTACGGGCACATTGCCGCTATTCTGGTAAATACGGGAGACAAAGTTTCCCAGGGCCAGCCTATAGCTTTGATGGGAGGAAAACCTGGCACTGCTGGAGCAGGGAAATCAACAGGTTGTCATCTTCATTTCGGAGTTTCAGGAGCTAGAAATCCTTTTGCGAGATAGAAAGAAAAAAGTAAAAAGACACGGAGGTTAGACCTCCGTGTCTTTTTGATGCTAAAAGAAGAGTTAGGTTTCTTTTCTTGTTTTTTCACATTTCAGGCAGAGTTTTGCTGCAGGATAGGCCCGCAATCTCTCTTCTTCAATTTCCTGGTTGCAGTTCTCGCACTTTCCGTAGATTCCTTTTTTGATTTTTTCTAAAGCTCCATTTATTTCTTGCAAGTGTGATTCTAAACTGTGCTCCATTGAAAGCAATTTACTGTATTCTTCAACTTCGTCTGCTGCCTGCTCTTCCGCCATGCTGCCGGTGTCTCCGGATCCCATTTTAGGAAAGCGGGTATCCCAATCACCTTTAAGATTTTTATCTTTGTCTGCAAATTTGGCCAATTGGCTTTCAATATTTGCTTTATCTTCCTCCAGTTTCTTTTTTAATTCTTCAATTAATTCTTTTTTCATCTATTTTTATTGCGTAAGCAACGTTTTTAATTTAACCGGCGTCATTAATTATAATTTATATATCATTCTATTAGGGAATCAAAATATTCCCAGTCAAAATTCCAAGGATCTGTTTTGGTGCTAGAAATGTTTTCATGTCCAAGAATATTGTTTGAGACGAGAGGATGGTTACTTTTTAAATATCGCGTGAGCTCAGCTAGAGCTTCGTACTGAGCGGGGCTGGGGGAGTCGGTATTTTTATAAATCAATTCAATGCCGATCGAAAAGTTGTTGATGACATTTTTTCTGGCGCCATCGGGCATTACGCCGGTGCCTGCATGATAAGCCACATCTTTCTCGGGAGCCAGACTGTAGATTATTCCGTTTCTGTCTATTAAATAATGAGAGGCGACTTTGTATATTCTGAATTCTTCAATTACCTTATCTACGCTGTAAACATCCCCTCCCAAAGCGTTGTAGGCAGAGTGGATTATTAAAGTGTCTATGGTTCTGGGAGTTTTAGGAGTGTAATGTCCCCAGCTTAGGATTCTGTTTATGGTTGAGGGACCAGTTTCCTTTTCGGGTTCAGAATCCTGAGGTTCTTCTTCGGCTGGCGGATTTTCCTCTTCAGGTTCGCTGCTTGTTGCTTCGCCGCCGGCAGGGATAACTGTTTCAGGAGGATTTTCATTCAAGGGTTCATTGTTTGCTGGCTCATTTTTCTGAGGAGACTCTTTTGCAGAGTTGTTTGCAAACAAAAACCAGTAGATTGAAAGTCCAATCAAAAAAATAAAGATAATTATGCCTGCCCGGATAATGATTTTCAGAAAAGCTGTATTTTTTCCTGCTGATTTGGGAATCAGCAATCCCGGCTCTTCGGGTTTTTTTTCTTGAGGCCCGAGAGAGGGTGAGAGAGTGACCGGTTTTCCTTCCGTATTTAACGAAGCGATTCTTTCTTTTTCTTTCTGAGCTTCATTTTCTCTCAGTCCGGCCACTTCTTTTTCCATAGTGCTTATCTCCTCTCTTTTCAAGAATTCTTTTTTCTCTCCCTCAGTCGGCTGATTTTCCTGAGGCAAGTCAGGTTTTTTAATGTCAGAAAAATTCACCTTGGAAACAAAGAAACAGTTTAAAGTTATAATATTAACTTTTTTTAGCTTCCTTCAGGGACAGATTTATTCTTCCCTGCTCATCGATTGAAATTACTTTAACAGGGATCATATCCCCTATTTTAACAATATCTTCTACTTTGTTCACGCGATAGTCGGCAAGCTGGGATATGTGAACGAGTCCTTCCTGTCCGGGGAGGATTTCAACGAATGCTCCGAAGGCCAGTATTCTTTTTACTTTTCCCTGAAATATTTCTCCCTCTTTTACTTCATGTGTGATGTTTTTGATCCATTCTTCAGCTTTTTGGGCTGCAGTTTCTTTCTCTCCCGTAATAAAGATTCTTCCTGAATCTTCAATGTCAATTGAAACTCCGCATTCATCGATGATTTCATTGATCACCTTTCCGCCCGGACCAATCACCTCCCTTATCTTTTCGGGATTAATTTGGAGGACTATTATTCTTGGAGCGTAAGGGGAAAGCTGGGCTCTGGGTTTATCTATCACTTTTGATACCTCCTTTAATATTTCCAATCTTGCTTTTTTGGCCTGTTCCAGAGTTTTTTCAATGATTTCATCTCCTATGCCCTCTATTTTAACATCCATCTGAATTGCGCAAATCCCCTTTTCTGTTCCAGCTACTTTAAAGTCCATGTCTCCATGATGGTCTTCAGGGCCCTGAATATCGGTAATGATTTTGTATTTTCCTTTGTAATCAGCCATAAGTCCCAGCGAAATTCCAGTGACAGGTCTTTTAATAGGAACTCCGGCATCCATTAAGGCCATGCTTGAAGCTGTAGTTGCAGCCATTGAGGTAGAGCCGTTTGAAGAAAGAATTTCAGTGACGATTCTGATTGTGTAAGGAAAATCTTCAACCGAAGGAACAACTGATGCCAGGGCTTTTTCTCCAAGCATTCCGTGTCCTATTTCTCTTCGGCCGGGCCCTCTCATTGGCTTTACTTCGCCCGAGGAATAAGGGGGAAAATTGTAGTGATGCATAAATCGTTTTTTCCCCTTGATTTCCATTCCTTCAAGCAGTTTTACATCTCCGGGGGCTCCCAGGGTCAGAATGGAAAGAGCTTTTGTTTGTCCTCTGACAAAAAGGCCGGAACCGTGAGTTCTGGGCAAAAGCCCCACTTCGCCTTCAATCTTTCTCAGCTCGTCCAATTTTCTTCCATCGCATCTTTTGTCAGAGTTGATTATATTGTCATGAATGATTCTGTCTGTTTCGTTGTGAAAAAAAGAAGTGACGTATTTTTGTTTGCCCAAGCCGGGATATTTCCCTTCGACGAACACCATGGCCTCTTCTTTCAATTCATTGATTCCCTTTTCTCTCTGGCCCTTTTCTCTTTGAAATACGGCTTTTTCAAGTTTGTCTCCGATGAATTCTTTAATTTCTTTTTTCAACTGTTCATCGATCAGAGATTCTGTTATCTGGGATTTTTCAACCCCAACTTTTTTTGCTATATCTTTTTCAAAATCGATTATCTTTTTCAGTTCAGGTTTGGCAATTTTAATGGCTCCAATAACGGTTTTTTCTTCAACCTCATCACCTTCATTTTCCATCATATTGATTAAAATTCTATCATCTTCTTTGTTTCCTAGAAATTTAGCTGAGTCTGATTCCAAAGCAGCTAAAGCTAATTCAAAATTGCTTTCTTCTCTTTCCTGATAAGTGGGGTTGAGAATAAAGTTCCCGTCTTTTCCTCCCACTCGCAAGGAGGCGATGGGCCCTTTCCATGGAATATTTGAAACAGAAAGGGCTAAAGATGCGGCAATAAGGCCTAAAGTATCGGGATCATTTTCCCCATCCCACGAAAGACAGGTGACAACCACTTGGACTTCTTTTTTTAAGTTTTTGGGGAAACAAGGCCTGATTGCTCTGTCGATAAATCTTGCAACCAGTATTGCTTCGTCAGAAGGCCTGCCTTCTCTTCTCAAAAATCTTGAACCCAATATTTTTCCTGCAGCATAATATCTTTCCTCGTATTCTACGGTCAGGGGAAAGAAATCTGCTCCTTCTCTTTCATTTTCAGACATGACAGCAGTAGCTAAAACCATGGTTCCGCCGTATTGGACAATGGCGGATCCGGAAGCTTGTTCAGCCAAATCTCTCAGTTCAACCTTAAGCTCTTTTCCTCCGATTTCCAATTTGAATGTTTCTTTTTTCATCTTTTTATCTCAGTTCTTTTTATTGTTTTTTTATTTATTTTAATTCAGGTTCTTATTTTGGTGTTTTAAGCAGATATTTTGCAGGGGATTCTCCCAGATCAATGAATTCATCAGCCTTCTCTTTTATTTTTGCCGAAGCCGATCTGCCGAAAGCTATCACTTCGACTCTCTTTCCCTGATTTTGCAAAAATTCAACTAGCTGAAAAAAATCACCGTCTCCTGAGGCCAGGACGATGGTGTCTACGCTTGGAGCGATTCTGATTGCGTCCACGGTAATGCCAACGTCCCAGTCAGCTTTTTTTATTCCTCCAAAAAATTCCTGGAGATCTCTTTCCCGGGTTTCTATTCCTTGTTCGATTAAAGCTTCAAAAAAGGGTTTTTCTTCACCGGTCTTTGTTTTGACAACATAAGCGAAAGCTCTGATCAGACTTCTGTTTGAGACAGCCAGTTTGAGAATGGCGCCGAAATTTACTCTCGCGCCAAAGAGATTCTTGGCTGAATGATATAAATTTTGAACATCTATTAAAACGGCTACTCTTTGCCCGCTGTGTTTTACTATAGACATAGTTTACTTTTTCAACCCTATTTTTTTAACCAAAGAGTTGTATCTTCTCGTCCCCTCTTTTTTGAGAAAATTCAAAAGGCTTCTTCTTTGGGAAACCATTTGCAGCAATCCCCTTTTTGAGTGCACATCTTTAGGATTCTTTTTTAAATGCAAAAGAAGTCTTTTTATCTCTTCGGTCAGCAAAGCCACCTGGACCTCGGGAGATCCTGTGTCCACATCGTGAAGCTTGTATTTTGATATTATCTTTGATTTATCTTCTGTGCTTAGCATATTAGTTTATAGTTTTTAGTTAGTAGTTTTTAGTTTAGACTTGGTGCCCCCGCCGCGACTCGGACGCGGAACCACTTCCTTAAGAGGGAATTGCTCTACCAATTGAGCTACGGGGGCAAGTCCTCCGCTATGCCCCCGGAAGGACTCGAACCCTCACTCCAAGATCCGAAGTCTTGTACGCTATCCATTACGTTACGGGGGCCAGATTTTTGTTAGACTGGAATATCGTTATTCTACCAGATTGATTGAAAAAAACAAGTTTTTAAGATAAAATGAGTGAATGCAGATTCCAAGAGAAGTAAAATCAGTGATCGAAAATCTCCAAAAAGCGGGCTTTGAGGCCTTTGTTGTGGGAGGGTGTGTGAGGGATTTTCTCAGAAACAAGAAGCCCAAAGACTGGGATGTCACAACCAGCGCCAAGCCCGAAGAAATTCAGAAAGTTTTTCCTAACAGTTTCTATGAAAACAAATTTTTAACCGTAACTGTCCAGTTGGAGAGCAAGGAAGAATCTCTCAGGGAAATAGAGATCACGACTTATAGGGCTGAGGCAAAATATTCAGACAAGAGACACCCGGACGAAATCAGATTTGCCAAAACTCTGGAGGAAGATTTAAAAAGAAGGGATTTTACAGTAAACGCATTAGCTATGATTCCCGCCTCGCGGGACTCTGGCAATCTGCAGATTGTAGACTATTTTAACGGGCAAGACGATCTTGAAAAAAAGATTATCAGGGCTGTGGGCAATGCCGAGGAAAGATTTTCCGAAGATGCTTTGAGAATGATGAGGGCTGTCAGGTTTGCTGTCACTTTGGGAGAAAACTGGCAGATTGAAAAGAAAACGGCTCAAGCCATTCTGGACAACGCAGAATCTTTAAAGTTGATTTCCAATGAGAGAATAAGGGAGGAATTGGTTAAAATAATCGATTCAGAAGGGGCCTCCAAGGGCATAGAGCTTTTGAGAGAACTTGAGCTTTTAAAATACATTATTCCCGAACTGGAAGAGGGTTATGGCGTGGGACAGAACAAACATCATATTTACAACATCTATGAGCATAGCTTAAAATCGTTAGAATATGCGGCCAAGCAGGGGTTTAACAGATATGTTAAAATAGCTTCTCTCTTGCACGATGTAGGAAAGCCAAGAACAAAGAGCGGGGAGGGAGCAGATTCCACTTTTTATGGACATGAAATAGTGGGAGCCAGAATGGCGAGCAGAATTTTAGACCGGCTGAAATTTTCAAAAAAAGATGCAGAAAAGATCACAAAACTCGTAAGATATCATCTCTTTTATTACAATGTGGGCGAAGTTTCAGAAAGTTCAGTCAGGAGATTGCTTAGAAAGGTTGGGTCAGAAAGCATCGAAGAGTTGCTTCAGGTGAGGCTTGCTGACAGGATAGGGTCAGGCGTGCCGAAAGCTGAGCCATACAAATTGAGACATTTAAGATATGTTTTAGACAAGGTTTCTCACGATCCCATATCGGTTAAAATGCTTAAGGTTTCAGGCAACGATGTGATGAAAATTTTAGAAATTGAGCCTGGTCCCAAGATAGGACAGATATTAGATGTCCTATTAGGATATGTTCTTAATGAGCCGGAAAAAAATACAAGAGAATTTCTTGAAGAAAAAATAAAGGAATTGGGAAAATTGTCTGGAACTGAATTAAATAAAATAGCCCAGAAGGCTGAGAAAGAAAGAGAAAAAGTAGAAATAAAAAAAGACGAAATGACTAAACAAAAATATTGGGTGACATAAATTTTACGGGGTATAGTGTAATAGCAGCACGAGTCCTTCGGGAGGATTTAGCTCCAGTGCAAATCTGGATACCCCGACATTAAGCAGAGAAAATCTTTAATTTTTCTTCTAGATCAATTTTAGGGTATAAATCTTGAGGATAGATTTCTATTAGTTTTATGTTGTGTTTTTGGCACAATTCTTTTTTTCTTTGGACAGATCGATCGTACTTGGGGCTATCACTCGCCAAACCAAAATATTCAATGAAAATCATTTTGTTTTTTAAAACCACACTCCAGTCAGCTCTGTGATGAGTATTGGGGTAAGGAGTATTTCTTTGATGTGCAATTCTATTTTCAAATAGCCAATTATCAATCAATAGTTCCGAAACGGAGTCGCAAGGGTGTCCATCGATAGACTTAGCGGTCATTCGTTTGTACATCCTTTGATTATGAGAGCGATTTGGCTGTAATCCTGAGGATAATATGGTTTTATTCCACGATCCGAAGAATCTTATTCCGGCACCCTTAAGGCTTCCCATTTCCCGTTGAGTGGGGACTCTTTTAAAATTCTCAAAAAAGTCATTTATGATTTTTATAATATTTTCTGGAGTGTAATATCCTATTTTTCCTCTTCTTCCCACGTTTCCCAATCTTCGGCATCCTAAAGAGCAAAACTTTTGGTTAAGGCTTTTTGGAAACAAGCGGCCACATGTTAAGCATTTTTTAAATTCACTTCGTTTTTTAGGATGATTTTTGTTATTTATTGTTGCTGCGCAAGATTGAGAACAATAGTTATGGTTAGAAATATCATTTAAAACTCTTTCAAAAGACTTGCCACAATTTTCACAGGTTAAAATTTTTCGTTTTTTTTTATGTTCAGATTGACATTTCTTCGAACAGAAAGTCTTCCAGCTAAGCTTTAAACTTTCGTTATAACGTCCCGTGCTTCGGAAAAATGGCTTTTTGCACGTCGCACAAAATATTTTTTTCAGTTCAGCCATGATTTATTTACTATTTTGATTTTTTCAATTAGTATAGAATAAACTTAGACCATTATCTTATTCTAGCACAGTTGGGGAGCGAGGAATAGATTCAATTTTTGATACCCCGATAATTTAGAATTAATCTATTAAAACATATGGAAAACGTCAAAAAACCAATAGGCATAGTGGTTGATGAAGCAGCTGACTTAACCAAGGAGATAATTGATAAATACAATATAGGGGTGGTTCCTCTGAATGTTCACTGGCCAGAAATCGAGAATATTCCTGGAGATAATATTTATCAAAAAATCAAAGAATTGGAAAAAAGAGGAGACAAGAGTTTCGGTAAAACCTCCCAACCATCCCCCAAAGCTTTTATTGATGTTTTCACTCGGCAGCTTGATTCCTTTGAGGAAATAATTTCTCTTTCCATTACTTCAAAGCATTCGGGCACCTACAACTCCGCCTGCCAGGCAAAAAAGTTTATGGGAGAGAACGGGAACAGAATCTTTCCGGTAGATACTCTTAATGCTTCAGCCGGAACTTCTTTGATCGTCTTTAAATTAATTGATTTGGTTGAAAAGGGATTGAAGACAGAAGCCATATTAAAGGAATTGGAAGTTTTTATGTCTCAGATCCGCCTTTACATTTTAGTTGAAAGCCCAAGCAGGCTTGAAGCTTCAGGACGTCTTTCTCCAATGCTGGCTAATTGGTTCAGAAATTTTCAGAAAATGGGAATCAGGCCGCTGCTTGGTTTTAAAGAAGGAAAATTGGGGCCAATCGGAGTTAAAAAATCAAAAGACATGGTGAGCACTTTATTGGACGAATATGAGGGAAAGACAAAATCTTTCAGATCTGAGAATAAGAAGATATGGGTTGCCATTACCCATGGCGATGATGTGGCCGGAGCAGAAAAATTAAAAGGATTGCTTGAGGGGTTGGGAAACGTGGAAGTTAAGCTCGTTAATTTAGCTGATAACGTTTTGGGAACTTTGGTTGGCCCGGGAGCATTGGTTTTGGCTTGGGCTCCCGCAGGTTAATTTAAGGGCTTTAAATTTCATGGGGATATAGTAAAACGGCATTACGCAGCATTCGCATTGCTGAGGTCCGGGTTCAATTCCCGGTATCTCCACATTTATGGAAGCATTTTGGATAATAATCAGTTATATCGCAGGTTCTATTCCTTTTGGTTACATAATATCCAAATTCTCAGGAAAGAACATCTTAGAGGTGGGATGGAAAAAGACTTCAGGATCCAATGTTTTTAAAAATGTTGGAAAGAAGCAGGGAGTTTTAACCGGCCTATTTGATGTCGCCAAAGGTTATTTGGTGGTTTTTCTAGCTCAAAAATTAGGATTTTCTTTGGAAATTCAAGTTTTTTCCGGCTTGGCTGCGATAGTCGGACACAATTGGTCAATTTTCTTAAAATTTTCTGGGGGCAGAGGGATAGGGACCTTCGGAGGAGTGGTTCTGGCTTTCTCTCCGCAGATTCTCGGAATAATAATTATTCCTTTCCTGATCATTTCTTTAATTTGGAATGCCGCAATCGGCACTCTTTTTATCTTGTTTTTGATAATATTTTTGTTTTTTTATCCCCCTCAATTTTTAAATTCAAAGGAAGTTGAAAGCTGCGGTTTGCTAACATTGTTTTCTCTCTTCCCCATATTTCTTAAAAGATTGAGTCCCCTGAAGGAACTGAAATTTGGAACCATGGTTTTGAACCGTTTGATTTTTGACGATAATGAACCGCATGGTTTTAGAATAAACAAATTCATTGCCGCTGTAAGAAAGGGGTCAGCAAAGCCCATCAAGGATACCCTTCTGGCGCCCCCTCAAATTACTTGGAAGGTGGCTCAATATGGAGCCAGAGCCGCAAGTAAAGGAGCGAAGGTGGCCAAAGACGGTTTTAGAAAATATCTTCTAGGTGTTTCAGAAAAGCAAGTTTTGGAAATCAATGCTTTTGATTTCAAAAACATGATGATTGCTGCTTCAAAAAAAATAGTCCTCCATCAAGAAGATATAAACAAAATAAATGTTTTTCCCGTTGCAGATAAAGACACGGGATACAACCTGGCAGCTACTCTTTTGGGAATAGAAGGAACGCTTTCTCAGAAAAATTACGGAGATTTCCGTGAATTGGCTAAAGATATGAACGAAGCTGCTATGATAAATGCCAGAGGAAATGTAGGCATGATTTCTACAGGATATTTTGTTGAGCTTCTCGAAAGAATAAAACATCTGGAGTCTTTAGATGCCTTTCATTTGGCGTTTGCAATGCAAAGAGGAATTAAAGCGGCCCGGGAATCGATTGCCGAGCCGGTTGAGGGTACGATTCTCGACGCAATAGAAGCTGCTGGCGAAAAAGCCTTGGAGCTGTCTAGAAATCAGAAAGAAAAAAACATAATCAAGGTTCTGGACGAAGCTTACAGGGCCAGCCAATCAGCTCTGGAAAAAACTCCGGAAAAACTGAAGATTCTGAAAGAAAACAATGTGGTGGATGCGGGGGCATTGGGGTTTGTTAAGATTTTGGAAGGATGGCTGGACAGCTTAAAAGGAAATAAAATTGAAATCAAACAGGAGGCAGGTCCTGCCGAACAACCGAAAGCCGAAGAAGAACTGAAGCTCAGATACGAAGTGGTGGCTCTTTTTAAAAGATCCGAGGACATGAATCAGGAATCGTTAAAGGAGGAGCTTTCTTGTTTGGGCGACAGTCTGGAAGTAATCGCTTCGGATGATAAAATCAAATTTCACATTCATTGCTCTGACCCCGACCTGATTGTAGAAAAAATCAAGGGGTTCCCAGATGTCCAATTTAAAGTGGAGGATATGCAATCCTCAGAGACTTTGGCTAAAAACCCCCTGGGTTTGATAGTCGACTCAGAGATTATTAATTCGGGTCCTAATCCTTCTTTTAAAGATTTTTTGGCTGCCTATCAGAGGGAATTGGCTAAATATGAGAAAATTTTAGTGATCACAGTTTCTTCTAAAAAATCAGGATCTTACAGCGCAGCCAGGATTGCCCGTTCCACTTTCAGAAAGCCCGAGAAAACAAATATTTATGTTTTTGATTCTTTTACTTTGTCCACCGCCGAAAAAATAGTTGTTTTGAAAGCCCGGGAACTAATCGGTCTCGGAAAATCAATGGAGGAAATAATTGAAGAGCTGAAAGTCTTTTGTTTAAAAATAAGGATGCTGGCCACTCCTCAAAAAGATTTTTCCCTGATTGAAAAAATAGGATTCAGGCCTTTATTTGAACTCAAGAACGGAGCTTTTAAAATTTCCAAAATAGTTTTAGGAAGCAACCCAAAAGAAATTTTAGCCAGAGAGATTAAGTCCTGCCAGAGCAAAAGAAAGATCACAGGCGTTATTTACGGGTCAGACGCAAAAGCAAAGAATTTGGAAGTGGCTTTTTGCTTGATTGACAATTAAAGTTATTCTGTTAAAATGAAGATGTTCCGCAATCTTGCGGATTCTTTTTTAGCGTTAAGCTAAAAACAAGCTCCGCTTATTTTTAATACAAACAATATGATGGACATAAAGAATTTTACTTCAGCAATCGCTCAAATCGCAGAGGAAAAAGGAATCAAACCTGAAAAAGTTTTGGAAACCATCGAAATGGCAATTGCTGCGGCCTACAAAAAAGATTACGGGAAAAAGGGTCAAATAATCAAAGCCAAGCTTAATCCTGAAACGGGAGGAGTTAATTTTTGGCAGGTAAAGAAAGTTGTTGAGGAAAGCATGCTCTATACCGAAGAGGAGCTGGAAGAATTAAATGATCAGAATCCGGCAGCCGACATGGAGGAAGGCGAAGACGGCAAGAAGGTGCGCTTTAATCCCGAAAAACATATAATGGTTGCTGACGCCAAGAAAATAAACTCTAAAATCAAAGTTGGAGAAGATTTGGAACTTCCTTTGGAAACAAAAGCGGATTACGGAAGGATTGCCGCTCAGACAGCAAAGCAAGTGATTTTGCAGAGAATAAGGGAGGCGGAAAAAGAGAGCGTTTTCAGTGAATTCAAATCCAAAGAAGGAGAATTGATTTCCGGCATCGTTCAGAGAATTGAAGGAAGGAATGTTTTTATGGATATTGGAAAAACTTTAGGCATGCTTCCCAAGGAAGAGCAGGTTCCCGGAGAGTTTTATCGTCCGGGCCAAAGATTAAAAGTGTTTGTTTTGAAAGTGGAAGAAACTCCCAGAGGAGCTGTTATTTTCTTGTCGAGAGCTTATCCTAAAATCATTTCAAAGCTTTTTGAGCTCGAGGTTCCTGAGATTTTAGCCGATCAAGTTCAGATAAAATCAATAGCCAGAGAGGCCGGTTCAAGATCGAAGATCGCCGTGGCCTCAACTCAGGAAGGAATAGATCCCATAGGGGCCATGGTGGGCCAGAGAGGAACAAGAGTTATGGCTGTCATTAATGAGCTGGGCGGGGAAAAGATTGATATTATTGAATATTCCGACGAGTCGGAAAGATATCTTGCCAATGCTCTTTCTCCGGCCAAAGTTGTTGGCGTTAAAATAATGCCGAAAAACAAAGCCATTGTAATTGTTCCTGAAGACCAGCTGTCTTTAGCTATAGGAAAGGATGGGCAGAATGTCAGGCTGGCTGCCAAATTGACGGGTTGGAAAATAGATGTAAAAGCTGAGGGGCATGAAGATGATGTTGCTGAGGGGACAGAAGAAGCGGCAGTTGAGGAAGTCAAAGAAGAGTCTGCAGATAAAGAGAAAGAAGAAGAAACCAAAGAAAAGAAGTCCAAAAAGAAAAAAGAAACTGAAGACTAATAACTAAAAACTAAAAACTACTAACTATTAATAACTAAAAACATGTTGCTGATCCCGATCATCGTTTCCATTTTTTCTTTACTTTTTTCCTATTTCCTGATCAGAGACATTAATAGGGCCGAAGCAGGTTCGGGAAAAATGATAGAAGTTTCTCAAGCTATCAGAGAAGGAGCGATGGCTTTTCTAAAAAGGCAATACAAAACGGTTTCGATAGTGGCCGCTGTAATTTTTTTAATTCTTCTGTTTTTGGGGCTTAAAATAGCTCTCGGTTTTTTGATCGGAGCTATAGCTTCAGCAATTTCAGGGTTTGTGGGAATGACGGTTTCAACCAAAGCAAATGTCAGGGTAGCTGAAGCCGCAAAGAAAGGATTGAAGCCAGCTTTCAAGATATCCTTTAAAGGAGGGTCTGTCACTGGTTTTTTGGTTGCCGGTTTAGGATTGCTTTCAATATCCATTTTTTATTGGTTTACTCGGGATGTGGCCTCTTTAATTGCTTTGGGCTTTGGAGGAAGCTTGATTTCAATTTTTGCCAGATTGGGAGGCGGAATTTACACTAAAGCCGCTGATGTCGGAGCTGATTTGGTAGGCAAGGTTGAGAATGGAATACCTGAAGATGACCCCAGAAATCCAGCGGTGATTGCAGATCAGGTGGGAGACAATGTCGGAGACTGCGCGGGCATGGCGGCTGATTTGTTTGAAACTTACGTTGTCACTTTAGTGGCAGCCATGGTTTTGGCCGGCCTTCTTTTCCCGGCTCTTCCCCAGATGGTTTTTCTTCCTTTAGCTCTTGGATCTGTCGCTATTTTGGCTTCCATCATCGCCACTTTTTTTGTCAGACTTCCCAAGAATCAGTCAATCATTTTTGCTCTCTATAAAGGAATCATTGCGGCCGCGATTTTATCTGCAGTTGGTTTTTTTGCTATCATTTTTCAGTTCAGCAGAAAGTTTGATTTATCAACAATTGATTTGTCTGTCTTCAGTCTTTTTGTCCCGGCCTTGATCGGTCTGGCAATTACCGGCGGGATGTTTGCCATCACAGAATTCTTTACCTCAAAAAAATACTCCCCCGTCCAGTCCATTGCCAAAGCTTCGGCTTCCGGGCATGGAACCAACATAATCGCCGGACTGGCGGTCAGCATGAAATCCACAATATTGCCCGTCATTTTGATTTCTCTGGGAATTCTGATCAGTTTTAATGTCGGAGGAATGTATGGCTTGGCTATTGCTGCCGTCTCAATGCTTTCTTTGGCGGGCTTGATAGTCGCTCTGGATTCTTACGGGCCAATCACAGATAACGCTGCCGGCATTTCAGAAATGTCCGGTCTTCCGCCCGAAGTCAGAAAAACAACAGACGCTTTAGATTCAGTCGGCAACACGACCAAGGCCGTAACCAAGGGGTATGCCATCGCCTCAGCCGGCTTGGCGGCCTTAGTGCTTTTTTCTGCCTACACCCAAGAACTGCTTAACCTGGGAAAGAAGGTAGAATTTTCTTTGGAAGACCCCAGCGTTTTGGTTGGGCTTTTGGCAGGAGGAATAATAGCTTACTATTTTGCCGCTCTTTCCATGGAGGCCGTCGGCAAGGCTTCAGGAAAAGTGGTTGAGGAGGTAAGAAGGCAATTTAAGGAAATTAAGGGAATTATGGAGTGCACGTGCAAGCCTGATTATTCCTGCTGCGTAGACATCGTCACAAAAGCCGCTCTAAAACAGATGATAGTTCCCGCCTTGCTTCCGGTTATTTTTCCGATTTTAGTGGGTTTTCTTTTGGGCCCCAAAGCATTGGGAGGCCTTTTGATAGGATCAATCATTATCGGAATATTTCTGGCCATTCAGATGACTTCCGGAGGCGGAGCATGGGACAATGCCAAAAAATACATTGAGGAAGGAAATTTCGGGGGCAAAGGATCTTTCGCCCATCAGGCAGCGGTCACTGGAGACACCGTCGGCGATCCTTATAAGGACACTGCCGGCCCCGCCATCAATCCCATGATCAAGGTATTGAATATAGTGGCTCTGCTGATTGTCGGCTTCTTGGTTTAGATATCTTATTATAAAAAAAACAGCGTCTGGCAATTGCCAAGACGCTTTTATGTTGCTGGAAATAATTTAGACAATAGTTTCCAGATTTCCCCTGCTCCTCCGACCAATATTGCGTACTTAAATACTCGGCCAAGAAAACAGAAGAAGATAAACTTCCATGCTGGATATTTAAGGACTCCTGCGGCAATGCCAACCAGGTCAAAGGGC
The DNA here is from genome assembly GCA_028712445.1 of Minisyncoccota bacterium. Lineage (GTDB taxonomy): Bacteria > Patescibacteriota > Minisyncoccia > Minisyncoccales > RBG-13-42-11 > JAQTPY01. Next base: position 116,101 of record JAQTPY010000001.1, read on the forward strand.
GGAAAAGGAGAAATGCTTAGAAAGATTATTGCCCATTTTCCGTGCCTCCTGACCCATCCCTCGCATCTCATGTAGAGCTTGTTATCGTCTCCGTTGATTAGCTTTTTTCCATACCTTCCCAGAAAATACCCCACTCCTTCTCCTAAGCTTGCCCCGGTCGCAAACACCAGGGAAATTATGACTAGGCTGTTTTGAGAAGCCAAGCTCACAGCCAAAGGAATTGATAAGCTTAAGAAAATTGCCGGGAAAATGACGGTGGCATTCTCTGCCATTGAAATGAAAAAGAGTCCCAGGAGCCCCAATCCTCCTAACTGACCGAGAAAAGGACCGATTTTCCATATTAAAAAATAGGTAAGGGTGATTGTGGACAGGATAAACGCAGCAAGCTTCATCTTTTTTCTGGATTTGCTTGCAGTCCTTTCTTTTATTCCCTCCATTATCGTCTCCTTTCAAAGTTATTTGCCAGAAATATTCAGTTGTCAGAAGGTGCAATAAATTGAATCTATCACATTCTTCAAAAAACAAAAGCTAATCAGAAAAGGAATTGACCCTCCTTGTTTTCAGAGTTATAATAAAGCCATGAATTTAATACCCACAGTAATTGAAAAATCACAATACGGAGAAAGAGCTTACGATATTTATTCCCGTTTATTAAAAAACAGGATCATTTTTTTGGCAGGTCCCGTTTCTGATGTTCTGGCCAATTCGGTAATCGCTCAGCTTCTTTATCTTTCTTCGGTTGATCCCAAAAAAGATATTCAACTTTACGTCAATACTCCCGGAGGTTCAGTGACAGCCGGAATGGCTATTTACGATACGATGCAGTATGTTAAGCCCGATGTTTCTACGGTCTGCGTGGGACTCGCAGCTTCAATGGGAGCTACTTTGCTGGCAGCCGGAACTAAAGGAAAAAGATTTGCCTTGCCCAATTCAGAGGTTTTGCTTCATCAGGTTGCAGGAGGCGTTTCCGGAGAGGCCGTAGAGATTGAAATTACGGCAAAGCAAATAGTTAAGATAAGAGAGAGATTAAACACCATTTTAGCCAAACACACGGGACAGCCCTTGTCTAAAATAGAAAAAGACACTGACAGGGATTTCTATCTTTCAGCTGAGGAATCCAAAGAATACGGTTTAATAGACGAGGTGATTAAAACTAAAAAATAATCTTAAATTTTAAAAAGAATGTGCAAAACTCCCCTTGCGGGAGTTTTTGTTCTTTTTGAATTGTGATATTATGAAAAAACATGTTTCTTCCTTTTTCCAAACTTAAATCTCCCAAGGGCATCCTGATTGCAACAATTCTGATTTTCATTTTTTCTCTGTCGGTTTACTTGTTGATTTATAAATATAAATTGTCTGAAAAAGGATTTAGTGGAGCCGAGAAAGAAAAAACAATGGAGGAAATTTTGCAGAGCTTAACAGCGCCGGAAAATAGGGAAAAAACGGAAATATCAGCAGAAACATTGGACTCTTTGACTGCTCCCGGCAAGGGAGAGGTCTCAGAAGATATACTTAATTCCCTTACTGCTCCAAAATAAAATGGGAGAATCAATTCCTTCCAAAGCCGTCGCCTTAACTTTCGGAGTATTGGTTATCTCCTTTGTTGCTGTCTTTTATGTTGTGGCTTGGAATGATCCTTCTGCAAATCCACCTGAAAATAATATAGCTACTCCCTTGAATTCAGGCCCTGAAGGACAGGAAAAAGAAGGAGGTTTGATTCTGAATACAGGAGGAGCAGAGTACGGACTAATTGTGGATCAGGGAAAGACTAAGATAGAAGGGTCTTTTATCGTCACTCCAGGAGCAAGGCCTTCTTCTCCAGCAACAGGGCAGCTATATTTTGATCAAGGAGATAAAGGACTTTATTTTTACAGCGGCACTAAATGGGCAAGGGTTGGACCTGAAGAATGTTCTGCCCCCTGCGGGACATGCAAAGCTTGTTTAGGTGGTCAATGCGTTAATTACAATTTGGGAACAGTCGATCCTAATGGTTGCAATCAAACTCATTATAGATGTGATGGGCACGGGGTTTGTGTTGCTCCAATGGTTCCGAAAAGGCCTGCAGATGACTCTTGGGGGATCTGTAATTATGGTAGAGTGTGGACGTCTAGATTTACAAAAAGCGGTACGGGTACGCAAATCTGCCAAGGTTTTGGATATCCTGCTTGTTACGGAACTCTTGATTGGGGAGAAAGTTTTGTTGCATGCGCCAACAGCATAGAAGGGATATGCAGTCTTGTGCCAAGCTATTTCGGCGGAGTTTATATAACGTGCAAAGATTATCAGTATGATCCGGTAATGCCATAGTGCTCCAAAAATGCAAAAATTTCTATCTTTAGAAGTCATCTCTCTAGTCTTTGGATTATCGGTAATTATTTTTTTAGTTTCTTTTTACGCCTTTGCTTGGGATGAGCCTCTAGCGACTCCCGCTGGCAACAACGCAAGAGCTCCTCTTAATTCAGGCTTTGAGGGGCAGGAGAAAGAAGGAGGACTTATCTTAAATACCGGAGGAGCAGAGTACGGATTAATTGTAGGTCAAGGAAAAGCGGATTTAGGCGATTCATTGACACTGAAACCCAGCAGTCAGCCTTTCTCCCCTCTTCCAGGTCAGATTTATTTTAATTCTTCAGAAGAAAAAATGTATTATTATAATGGAACCAAATGGATTAGTTTTCAATAATAGGCAAGTGATTTATACTAAATAGAATGCAAAAAACCATTTCCCCCAAACTAGTCGCCTTAACTTTCGGAGTATTGGTTATTCTCTTTTCCATTTCTTTCTACATCTTCGCGTGGCAAGAACCAGCTAGCAATCCTCCCGCAGACAACATCGCCACTCCCTTGAATTCAGGCCCTGAAGGGCAGGAAAAGGAAGGAGGTTTGATTCTGAATACAGGAGGAGCAGAGTATGGGCTGATTGTGGGCGGGGGAAGGGTGGGTATTGGTCAATTAGATCCCGCTCAAAAATTGGATGTAAACGGAACAGTAAAAGCGACAGGATTTTTATTTCCGGTGAATGCGGGCGAAGGCAAGGTTTTAACTTCGGATACTTTGGGCGCAGGAAGTTGGCAAGCGCCAAACGGTTTTAAAGGAAGCGTATTGGTTAATTACGGGGTTTATAATTATAATCAAAATTATCCTTATCAATCTTCTTATGGAGTCAGCCCTTGTCCTTTAGGTTGGACGCAGGCTGGCTTGGGATCCGGAGCTCCCACATATACTTGGAGCGGTGGGGGTTGGGCGCAGGGTAGCCAAATACCTGAGATATCGCGAACAGACATTTATCCTGCTTATAGGACTTGTATTAAAACAGATCAGGCCTGCTTGTCTCTCGTTAACTACGGCACTTATAATACTTCTTTATACAGTTCTTCTTACTCGGTGCCCAATTGCCCTTCGGGTTGGACGCAGGCTGGCTTGGGATATCAGCCTTCCAATATTTCTCCTGCTCCGGTTAACAATCAGGCCAGCTACGATGCTTATCGTACCTGTTTCTTGTGCCAATAATTAAAATAAATCAAGTTGTTGCATTAAAAGCTGATTAATATGAAGGAAACTTTTTCACCTAAAACAATAGCCCTATCCTTCGGAGTATTGGTTATTCTTTTTTCCATTTCTTTCTATGTCGTTGCCTGGCAGGAGCCAAGTCAAGAACCATCCGAGGGAAATGTTTCTACTCCCCTTAATGTCAGTTTAACAGGCCAAACTAAAGAAGGATGGCTAGCTACTCTTAAAAGTTTTTTTATTGGCTCTCAGCCGAGCGAAGTGGAAAAAGGAACAGAAGGGATATTAAGAACAACCGGAGGAGTCATTCTGAATACGGGAGGCGCGGAGAATGCTTTGATTATCGGTGAGGGAAATGTCGGTATTGGGACGATTGATCCTGGAGCGAAACTTGAAGTAGGAGGTCAAGTCAAAATCACAGGAGGGGATCCTGGGCAAGGCAAGGTTTTAACTTCGGATACTTCAGGGTTAGGGAGTTGGCAAGCTGGAGCATTTGGTGGCAGTTCTCTGGTAATTTATGGGTACTATTCAGTTTGCGGAGATTATCATGTAAGTCCATGCCCTTCTGGTTGGACGCAGGCTGGCTTAGGATCTGATTCTGGTTTGGGCGGTATGTGCGGAAACTCCATTCCAGTCTACAGAACATGTTTTAAATGTCAGTAATTATTATAACGGAACCCGATCTGTTTGTTTTCAGCAATAACGAAATCATTTATAATGAGGGAATCATAAGCAATAAATTTTTTAAACAAAATGCGCAAACCAATTTCTCCTAAAATAATAGCTCTATCCTTCGGAGTATTTGTCATATCCTTCTTGGCGGTATTTTATGTCGTTGCCTGGCAGGAGCCAACTCAGGCGCCGCCTTCAGGCAATACATATGCGCCCCTTAACGTCGGTCCTGAAACCCAAACGAAAGCAGGCAGCTTGATTATCAATGCTTCAGGAACAGAAGAAAATGCTTTGGTTATAGGGCAAGGAAAGGTTTGTATCGATAATGATTGTATAGAGAGTTGGCCGGAAGAAGGGGGAGCTGATACTACTTTCAAAATGACAGTCAGCAGTTATTGCGTTGGAAACTCAAAATTTTGTGGACAAAAAACAGCTTCTTACACCTGCCCTGATGGCGGCACCGCCGTTTTGGTGAATTGTCCCAGAACGCTGCTTTCAGGATCTTACGCAAATGATTTTTATGCATGTTCCTGTTCAACTAACGGAGGCACGGCCTCTGTTAAAGCATCTGCCATTATGAGTCAATCTTGCCCAAACTGGTATACAAGAGCCGCCAGGGACGAATGCACCAGCTACACGACAAGTTGCACCAATGATTGCACTTCTTACGGCGTATGCGAGCTAACGTTTAAATGCGGAGTGGAAAATACAGTTGGCAATTATACTCCGGAATCCTGCACGTTCGGCCCGACAGTGATAAGAACGGGTGCGGCATGCAATTCAGGGGAAGACGAAGCATATTGCCAGCAACAATGTTCTGGCGCTGGTTGGCAAAACAGCGAGGTGGCCAGCTGCAATGCTAATTTCCCCTACGAAAGTTGCAATTATTGGTCAATGTACGGATACGGCTGTGGCGTCCGGTATGATCTGTGCAGTTGTTGGGATGGACGATGTTCTTACAGGGGCCATCAGGTAAGTTGCCATTGTTGGAATTAATCATATCCATATGTTTAATAGAAACTTTGCAATTATTATTTCCTTATCTGTTTTCTCAGGCATTGTCTTGGGGCTTGGCGGTTCTTTTGCTTTTCAATATTGGCAGAAAAATCTGACTCAAAAAGAGCAAGGAGCGACGCCAGAAGAGATTGAATTCCAGGAAGGGTTCGGAGGAGATTTTCCTTTGAATTTGGAAAAGACAGATGAAGGAGTTTTTCTTAGCTGGCCTTTAAAGGACATGAAAGTGACGCAGGTGAGGGTTTTTAATCTGGGAGATCCTAAAAACAGCAGAGATCATAAATTAGTTTTCTTTACTTCCAACTTTGAGACTGAAAAGGGAGCCGCAAACATTTTTATTCCCGAAGAACTAGAAAGAAATCTTCCCCAAACTCAGCCAAGCTTGTTTAGAAAAGTTTCAGACCCAGACGTTTTCATATCTTCCCCTTATAAAATAGGAGACGTTCCTGAAGGTTTTTACGACAACACTTATCCTAAGGCAGATTCTATTTTCGAAGAAAACCAGCATTATCTCATCGAAGTTGTTGGCGTCCAAGATGGAACCAGCATAAGGGCAGAATATTTCTTGATTTTTAATAAAAACAATGGATAATTTTTTAAAATTAAAAACATCGATCTTAATTGTCGGTGTTTGTTTGCTTTTCTTTTCCGTATATCCCTTTGATGCCAAAGCCGGAAGCGGAGACAATGTTTCGGGTTTTGCCTGGTCAGAAAACATAGGGTGGATTAATTTTAACGGCTCAAATTACGGAGTTAATATTAACTCTGACGGCACTTTTTCCGGCTATGCCTGGTCAGAAAACATCGGCTGGATTGATTTTGCCCCGGCAGGCCCCTACCCCTCTTCTCCGAATTATTCTGCTAAAGCGAATCTGGAGAGCGGCCAGCTTTCTGGTTGGGCAAGGGCTTTGGCATACGGTGGCGGCTGGGACGGGTGGATAAAACTGAGAGGGTCTAATTACGGAGTTTCGTTAGATGAAAATACCGGCGATTTTTCAGGATGGGCATGGTCAGATATGGTGATAGGATGGATCAGTTTCAATTGCGCAAACCAGGGGGTTTGCGGATCTTCAAATTATAAAGTCAATACCAGTTTTTCTTTCAATTATCCTCCTGAAAAACCCACTATTCCTCCGGAATATCAGCCTTCTGGGGTGTCCTGGAGCCAGGGATGCTCCTATTCAATGGCGATTCCCTCTTTTCATTGGAACTATTCTGATTCAGATAATGTTCCTCCAGGAACCGATCCCCAATCTTTTTATCAAATAAGGATAGGGACAGATTCTAATTTCCCGGTTGATGGCGAAGGCGATCCTGTTCCGGAATCGTCAGAATTTAAATGTTCCGGTCAAATATGTTCAGCTGCCAGTCAATCAACTTCTTTTTCTCCGATAATCTCAGAATGGTTGTCCTGGTCAGATTTTAACACCACTTATTATTGGAAGGTCAGGGTGAAAGACAGCAATGACGATTGGTCTGAATGGTCAAATTCCGTTTCTTTCACTGCTCCCAGGAACACTTATCCTGAACCTGATTTTAATTTCTCCCCGACAGATCCTGCCCCGGGAGAAACAGTTTCTTTCACAGACATATCTATATGCTATGACTCTGGCAATAATTCCTACGCTTGTAAAAATATTGCTTCAAACAGGTATATTTGGGATTTCGGTGATGGAACAACCTGCGACAGCAATACCAATCCCCTCTGCCGGGGAAATGCCACTCATACTTACAGCATTGCTTCTGATTTTTCCGTTAGCTTGAGCGTGTCGGATACCCAAGGAGAATGTCAGATAGTAAAAGTTGTTTCTGGCAGCGAATCGTTGCCTGAATGGCAGGAGGTGCCGCCCTCGTCATTTCTAAAGAAAATGTTGTCAACGATATTTTTATTTTTTAAAGACTTGATGTCTTAAAAAGATGAAAAAGGTTTTTTGGGCAATAGTTTTTTCCTTAATAGTTTTGCCTCTTTTCACCCAGGCAGCTCCTTTGGTTCCCTGCGGAGGAGATGGCCAGGAAAAATGCACTTTTTGCCACCTTTTTGTTTTGGCTGACAATATAGTTGATTTTGTTTTGTTTAAAATAGTTCCCTGGATCGCTTTGGCTGTCACAGTCACTGGCGGCATTAATCTTTATTTTTCTTTAGGAAAACCGGAAGAGAGAAGCAGCGCTATAAAAAAACTAATTGCCGCTGCGGTCGGCTTTGTTATAGTCTATGCGTCTTTCCTTTTAATAGGTTATTTTTTTACAGTGATCGGGGTCAGCGAATGGACAGGCCTCGAAAACTGGTTTGAATACCCCTGTTTCCCGGAATAAAAGCAGATTTCTGCCTACTCAGAAACTATTTTGACGGTTTTTGACAGAGAGGCAGTTTTTTGATAGAATCTTAGTATAAATTATTTCGCAAAAAGATTAATCTTAATTTTGGATTTTGGAGGATAAGAACTTCCGTTTTCAACGGAGAACCTTGATCCTGAAGTATAATTTTAACCAATTCGCAATTAAACAATGTTCATGAATAAAGTTTTTACAATCCAATCTTCCAATTTGAATTATGAACCAGTTTCTTATTTTAGGTTTGACTATGGTGGCTCTGGCGATGGGAACCACTCTGGGATATTATGCTCGTCAATCAATCGCTAAAAAACAAGCAGGAACTCTAGAGGCCAAACTTCAGAAAAAAGTTGAAAAGGCCAAAGAAGATTCAGAAGCTCTCCAGTCTGAAGCCAAAGCAAAGGCAGAAGGCATCTTGGAAAAAACAAAAAAAGAAATAGAATCCAGGAGATACGAACTCTTTAAAACAGAAAGACTCTTGTTAAAAAGAGAGAACATTTTGGATCAAAAAATGTCTCATTTTGAGTCAGAAAAGAGTGATTTTCAGGGCAAGGTTGAGAAAGTCAGAGAGATAAAAGAAAATTTAGAAAAATTGAGACAAGAAGCCATAGTCGGTTTGGAAAAAGTGGCGAGCTTGTCTAAAGACGAAGCTAAATCCCAGCTTTTAGACAATCTTGAAAAAGAGTGTCAGCAAGAGATTCTGGAAAGATTAAGAAAAATGGAAAATGAAGGATGGGAAAGATATGAAGAAAAAGCCCGGGACATCTTGGCTTTAGCTATTCAGAGATGCGGTTTGAGTCAAGCTCAGGAGTTAACAACAACAACCATTAATCTGCCCTCAGAAGAGATTAAAGGAAGAATTATCGGCAAGGAGGGAAGAAATATCAGGACTTTAGAAAGGCTTACCGGAACAGAGATTATTGTAGATGAAACTCCGGAGGCTGTTGTAATCTCGGGGTTTGATCCCGTAAGGAGGCAGATAGCTAAGGTTGCTTTGGAAAAATTGATTCAGGACGGCAGAATTCAACCTGCCAAGATTGAGGAACAGGTGCAGCTGGCGGAAGCAGATATCGTTAAACAGATTAAAAATGCCGGAGAAGCGGCGGTTTATGACACAGGGGTGATTGGACTGGAGCCCAAGCTTGTCCAATTATTGGGCAGGCTCAAATTCAGGACAAGCTTCGGCCAGAATGCTCTTTTACACTCAATTGAGGTAGCGCATTTGGCAGGGGCTTTGGCTGAAGAAGTGGGAGCTAATGCTCTTATATGCAAAAAAGCAGGTCTTTTGCACGATGTCGGCAAAGCAGTTGATCATCAAGTCGAAGGTTCTCATGTTGATATCGGTATCAGGATTTTGGAAAAATTTGGTTCAGAAAAAGAAGTCATTAATGCCATGAAATCCCATCATGAGGAATATCCTTATGAAACATTGGAATCCATTCTTGTTCAGGTCGCCGATCAGATATCTGGCGCTAGACCGGGAGCCAGAAAAGATACTCTGGAAAATTATCTAAAAAGGTTGGGAGAGCTTGAAAACATCGCCACTACTTTTGAAGGAGTGGAAAAGGCATGGGCTTTGCAGGCAGGAAGAGAAATAAGGGTATTCGTAAAACCTGAAGAAGTATCTGATTTGGAAGCCAGAAATTTGGCAAAAAACATCGCCAGCCGCATTCAGGAAGAATTAAAATACCCAGGTGAGATCAAGGTTAATGTTATCAGAGAGCTAAGGGTGACAGAATACGCAAAGTAGAAAAATCTAGGGATTTTAAAAGAAAAACGGAGGTCAGATCTCCGTTTTTCTGTTGGAGCGGGCGAAGGGAGTCGAACCCTCGTCTGAACCTTGGAAGGGTTCCATAATAGCCGTTATACGACGCCCGCAAAGCAACTATACTTTACCAGAAAAAATCTGTTTTTTCAAGATTTATTTGAGAGTTTCTTTGTAGTGTGTCGGGGTGCTGAGAGTTGAACTCAGGTCTCGTGTTCCCAAAACACGAATACTACCGTTGTACTACACCCCGAATAAAATCCCCCGACCCCTGGCTCAAAAAACCTTCGGTTTTTTGGCACGCTTCGCTCTCATTTTTTCCAATACGGGGGATTTTATTCTATCTGAATTTTGGGTTTGAGTCAATTTATCAATGTGATATAATAAACAAAGCTTTTATCTCTTAGAACGCGGTAAATGGATGATTTTGAAAACCATAGCTGACCAATTAAATATTGCAGCTCAATGCAGAAAATATAATTTGTCTCTTTGGCAGTGCCCTCAGTTTATTTTTTTGGTAATGGGACTGATAATTATTTTTTCCAGTCTTTTTACTTATGCCATCGGCACCCGTTATATTTCCGATCCTTACATGGTGGCAATAGTGGTTTTATTAGTAGCAAGCATCCTCTTTGTTTTATCGACAATCATTTCTCATAGTTTTGACAAGCTGGCTGAGGCCAGCAGAATGAAAACGGAGTTCGTTAATATCGTCTCTCATCAACTGAGAAGTCCCCTTTCTAATTTAAAATGGGTGATTGAATTATTATTTTCAGGAAGAATAGGCGCTGTTTCTGAAAAGCAGACAGAATACTTCAAGATTTTAAAAGAAAATAGTAGCCGGATGGAGGAACTTATCTCAGATTTACTCATTGTTTCCAGAATAGAACAGGGCAGATTTCCTCAACGGAAAGAGAAAATTTTCTTGAAAGACATAGTCCAAGGAGTAATTAAAAATAGTGAAATATTCGCACGCGCTTCAAACGTCCAAATTGAATTTAAAGCAGAGAACGATTTGCCCAGCGTATTTAACGACCCTTCCCAGGCAAAACTTATAGTTGAGAATCTTGTAGATAACGCCATTCGTTACACTAAGGAAAGAGGCAAAGTTGAAGTAAGTCTGGTGAAAAAGAAAAACCATCTCATTTTGTCTGTGAAAGACAGCGGGGTGGGAATCCCTAAAAATGATCAGAAATACATTTTTCAGAAGTTTTTTCGTTCAGCCAACGCTTTAAAGCACCAAACCGAAGGATCAGGACTGGGATTATATATAACCAGATCAATCATCGAAAAATTTAACGGCAGAATTAAATTTAACAGCCAGGAGGGTGTCGGGTCAACTTTCTTGGTCACCTTACCAATAAAATAATATCATTATGACAAAAACAATTCTTTTTATCGAAGACGAATCTGCGCTCCAAAAAACTTTTGGAGAAGTTTTAACCCAGGAAGGATATTCAATGATCTCCGCTCTTGATGGAGAACTGGGACTAAGAATGGCTGAGTCAAAAAAGCCAGATTTGATCATTCTGGATTTAATCTTGCCAAGAATGAACGGATTCGAAGTCTTAAAATCTTTAAAAGAGAGCGAGGAAACAAAAAACATACCGGTCATTGTTTTGACCAACCTGGGAAGCATGGAAGATGTTGATAAGGCCATATCTTTGGGGGCCACCACTTATTTGGTCAAAGCCGATTACAAGCTCGAGGAGGTTTTGGAAAAAATTGCAGCAATAATAAAACAGTAAACTGCGTTTATGCAAGTTGAATCGGAGCAGTTAAAGGCATTCCTTCTGGATGCCAAATTAATTGAGGAAGAGGATTTTGAGCGCGCCAGAAAGATTGCTCAAAAGAACAGCAAAAAAATTGATGATGTTTTGATTTCTGAAGGATTGGTTCCTCAGGATGCGCTAATTAAAATGAAGGCCTATATTTTAGGCATTCCTTTTGTCGATTTGGAAAAAGAAAAGATTGAAGAAGATATTTTAAAAATCATTCCCGAGCCCATAGCTCGTTCAAATAACATTGTCGCCTTCAGGAAAAAAGGAGATGATCTGGAGGTAGCCATGCTCGATCCGGACGATTTGAGAATGATTGAGTTTATCAAGAAAACTTCTAATTTCAGGATTCTTCCGAGACTTACTACTCCCGAAAGCATCAAAAATGTTCTGCAGCAATATCAAAAAACTCTGCAGGCAGAATTCGGTGATATTATCAAAAAAGAAGCAGATGGAATAAAAGTGACAAAGGAAAGAGAAGGTTTTACCGAAGAGGAGGTAAATGATTTAAAGAAAATCGCTGAAGATTTGCCTGTGGTCAGAATAGTGGACACCCTTTTAAAGCACGCAATTTTAGAGAGATCTTCAGATGTTCATATTGAACCCACTAAAAAGGACGTCATTGTCAGATACAGGATTGACGGAGTTCTGAGGGATGCCATGACTTTGCCGAAACAGGCAGCTTCAGGCATTGTGGCCAGAATTAAAGTATTGTCCAATTTGAAGCTTGATGAACATCGTCTACCTCAAGACGGAAGGTTCAAGATCGAAACAGAAGATTATAAATACTCCGTCAGGGTTTCAATTTTGCCGGTTTTTGACGGGGAAAAGATCGTTTTAAGGCTTCTTTCAGAGACCGCTGAAGCTTACACTTTGGAACAATTGGGGTTATGGGATAAGTCTTTGGAAGATATTCAGTCAAATCTGAAAAAACCAGTGGGCATGATTTTAGTGACGGGTCCCACCGGATCAGGAAAGACGACCACTCTTTACTCAATGATGGAAATTTTGAATTGTCCCGGAGTCAACATTTCAACAATTGAAGATCCTGTTGAGTACAGGATGCCGAGAATCAATCAAACCCAGGTTAATCCAAAGATCGGGCTTACTTTTGCCTCAGGCCTGAGAGCTTTGGTGAGGCAAGATCCGAATGTCATTATGGTTGGGGAAATAAGAGACTCAGAGACAGCTTCTTTGGCAATAAATGCGGCTCTGACGGGCCATTTGGTTCTCTCTACTCTCCACACAACCTCAGCGGCCGGATCCATGCCCCGCTTGATCGACATGAAAGCAGAACCATTTTTAATTGCATCAACCCTAAATGTTATTTTAGCCCAGAGGCTGGTGAGGCGTCTCTGCGAGGAAAAAGAAAAATATAGTTTAAATGACGCTGAAATAAAAAATTTAAGGAAATATTGCGATCTAGACAGAATTATGGGAATACTTGAAGGAGAAAAATTGATTAAGCCTAAGCAATCAATCAAAGACATTGTTTTTTATCGGCCCAAGGCCTCAAAGTCTTCTCCTGAAGGATATAAGGGGAGAATAGGCATCTACGAAGTTTTGCCGGTCACAGAGACAATCAAAGAGTTAATCGTTAAAGAGGCGACTTCAGACCAAATTCAGGCTCAGGCTCAAAAGGAGGGAATGAGGACAATGATTGAAGATGGTTTTATTAAAGCGGTCCAGGGAGTCACTACCATAGAAGAAGTTTTAAGGGTTATCGCTGAGTAGTTTTATGCCAAGTTATTCATACGTTGCCAAATCCATTTCCGGTGAAGAGAAAACCGGGAGCGCGGAGGCAAAAGATCTTCATCAACTGGCCAGGGCCTTAAGAGAGCAAGGTTTTATTTTGGTTCATGCTGTTTCTGAAAAAGAAAAAACTGCAGGAAGGAAAATCAGCTTTTCTATCCCATTTTTAGGAAGCGTGCCCTTGGAAGAAAAAATGATGTTTACTCGAAATCTTCAGGTGATGGTGGCTTCGGGTCTTTCTTTACCCAAAGCTTTGGCGGTTCTGTCTCTCCAAACAAAGAGCAATAAATTCAAAAAAGCGATAGATTCCATCAAGAATGAAGTAGTTGAGGGTAAAAATTTTTCTGATTCTCTGGCTGATCATTCCGAAATATTCTCTGAGCTTTTTCAAAACATGATAAGAGTCGGAGAGGAAGCAGGAAATTTAGAGGAAGTTTTAACTGTTTTGGCCAGGCAAATGGAAAAAGAGCATGAACTGAAATCCAAAATACAGTCAGCTTTAATGTACCCCGCAGTTATAATTTCAGCGATGATCGGCATAGGCGTTTTAATGTTGATTATGGTTGTTCCAAAGCTCGCTGAAACTTTTGCTGAATTGGAAATAGAATTGCCTTTTACTACGCAACTTGTGATAAATGTCGGAGTTTTTCTGGCCACTAAGTGGTATTTCGGGTTGGCTTTGATTATAGCAATGGGAATTATTTTTTTATTGATTTCCAAAAGCATGGCTGGCAAGAAACTAATTGATGGTTTTGTTTTGCGCATTCCCATAGCATCGGTCCTCATCAAAAAATCAAATTCGGCTTCAACCATCAGAACTTTAAGCTCTCTGGTCGCGGCTGGCGTTCCCCTTGTCCGCTCTCTGGAGATAATTTCAAACACACTTGGGAATGTATATTACAAAAAAGCAATTATTGAAGCTTCAGAAAAGGTAAAGAAAGGCGGGAGACTTTCCGAAGCGCTGGAACCCTACGGAAATCTTTATCCAATAGTTGTTTTCCAGATGATTAAGGTGGGAGAAGAAACCGGGGAAACTGCAAAGATTCTATCGAAGCTTGCTGAATTTTTCGAAGAAGAAGTGGGAACCGCAGCCAGGAACTTGACCTCTATTATTGAGCCCGTTTTAATGCTGGTCATCGGCGTAGTTATAGGATTTTTTGCAATATCAATGGTCCAGCCAATGTATTCAATGCTAGATTCAGTTTAAATGCAGACATCAAAAGGATTCAGTTTTATCGATGTTTTAGTGGGCATCTCCTTGATGCTTATTGTTTTTTTGGGAATTTTCGGGGCATACCAGCTGGGATTAAGAGTTATTCTCCAGTCAAAAAACAGGATTACAGCAACAGCTATTGCCAACCAGAAGATAGAGATTATAAGAAATTTGCCATATAGAGACATTGGGACGACTCCTCATTCCATTGATGAGCCTGAAGGAAATATTTCTCAAACTGAAACAACAATCCGAAACAATGTTGAATATTCAATAGAAACGAGAATAGCGTACGTTAATGACTGTTTTGATGGTCCGCAGAACAGCGAGTGTCCAACAGCGCCTTCGTCCGACAGTTGTCCGCGTGATTATAAGAGGGCGACTGTCGGGGTTTCTTGGCGCAATCCCAAACCAGGCAGCGTTTCTTTAACGACAGATATTTCTCCTAAAAGTCTAAATCAAGAGGAAGAGGAGTGCACCGGGGAAGCAGCGGGTGTCCTTTCAGTCACAGTTTTTAATGCTCTGGGCCAGGCAGTAGATTCTCCTTTAATTGAAATAATTGATCCTGATTCAGAGATGGTGCTTTCTTTTTCCCAACCTATTTCGGGCAATCATGACTTTGTTTTTCCTTCAGGCACCTACAAAGTCAAAGTCAGCAAGAATAATTATAACACTTCCCAAACTTATGGCGCAGGTGATGTTTACCAGGGACAAATCATCGCAGAACCTTTAAAGTCCCACCCATCGGTTTATGAAGGAGACCTTACTGAAATCGGTTTTAGTATTGATCAGGTGGGATCCTTCATGATTGAGACACGGGGAACTGCAGATCAAGGATATCCCCCTATTCACGATGTTCTTTTCCGCATGACGGGCAGCCAAACAGTAGGCAATAAAGAAGATGGCAGCCCGATCTATAAATATTCCGGGGATCATTTAACTAACGGCACAGCAGATATCACCATAAGCGGTCTTGAATGGGATTCTTACAATTTTTTTGTTGATTCTTCCAGTTACGAACTGATAGGTTTTGAATCTCCCTTGGGATCCACGACTACCCAACCTGTGACACTTCTTCCTGATGAGAATAAGGAGCTAAGATTGATTTTGAAGGCAGAAAACACCCTTAATGCCACTGTCCGGGACGCCTCAAGCTCCCAGCCTGTTTTTGGGGCAGGAGTGAGATTATACCAAACTGGTTTAGGGTATGATGAAATTCAGCCCACCAATGCCAGCGGAACTACTCTCTTTTTGCCTCTCCAAGCCGAAATCTATAATTTTGAAATAGAGGCTTTAGGATACGCTAGCTCATCAGGATCGGTTTCTGTTTTGGGAGACGATGATTTAAATATTAATTTGAATCCATTACCGTGAGAAGAGCATTCACTTTGATAGAAACTTTGGTAACCATAGCTATTTTTGCTTTGACCATGGGAGTTGTTTCAACTTTTATTGTTTTGGGCTACAAAACTCAAAGTTATGCTTCTCAGCAGGCGGTAGCTATCGGGGAGGCGAGAAAAGGGATAGAAACTTTGGTTCGTGAAATAAGGGAGGCAAAAAGCGGCGAAGACGGTTCTTATGTTATCGAACAGGCAGATGATTATGAATTTATTTTTTATTCAAATATTGACGATGACTCCGCTTCCGAGAAAATAAGATATTTTATTGACGGAACCAATTTTAAGAAAGGAGTCACTGATCCTTCGGGTTCTCCCCCGCAATATTTTCCTGCGTCTGAAAAAATCACTGTTTTGTCTGAGCACGTAGTAAACAGCCCCCCTGTTTTTCATTATTACGACGGAGATGGGCTGGAAATCGTCGAACTGCCGGCTCGTCCCAAGGATACGAAACTGATGAGGGTTTATCTGGTGGTTAACGTCGATCTTAGTAGGGCTCCCCAGAGCTATGAACTGGAATCTTCAGTTCAGATCAGAAATCTTAAAGATAATTTATAATTCCACAAATATGTGGAAACCTTTTGAATTAAATTCAATGAAAAACAAAGGATCTATAATTACTTTAGTTCTGGTGTTCGGCTCGGTGTTTTTAATACTTTTATCAGGATTGCTGGGTTTTATTCTGATTCAGCACAGGCAGTCTCTTCAAAAAGTAGCGTGGAATGAAGCTTTGAATATAGCTGAAGCAGGCATAAATTATGCCAAATGGCATCTTTTGCATTCTCCGGAAGATTATGATTTTGAGGGAGCTCAAGAATATGCGGATATCGGTCAGTTTCAGCTTGATATTATTTCTCCTTCAGGCTGCGATCAGGCAGCTCAGATTACTTCCACGGGTTTTGCTTCCAGTTTTCCTCAAACGCAAAGAAAAGTAAGGATAAAATATTCCAAACCCTCTCTGTCTCAATATGCTTTCTTAACTGATACCAACGTCTGGTTTGGAGAAGAAGAGTCTTTAAAAGGGCCGGTTCACTCAAACGGAGGAATCAGAATGGATGGGAATCAGAATTCTCTTTTTACGTCAGATGAAGAAAATTATCTTTGCGGGTCAGAACATGGTTGTGACCCGGCAGAGTATAAGCCGGGAATATGGGGAGCTGGACAGGGACAATATGAGGGGCTTTGGCAGTTTCCGGTTCCAACGGTTGATTTTGATTTAATTACTCAGGATTTAGACACGTTGAAAGCTGAAGCATTGGCTTCGGGCATATATATCACCCAGCCAGTCGATCACGGATATCATATCAGGTTTAACGCCAACGGAACCATGGATGTTTTTCGGGTAAAAGGCGTTAAGCAAAAAGTTTGGGGATGGAATGGTGTAGATTGGGTTTATGAATCAAATGATATTGATAATGAGGAATGGCAGGCAAATTACGTTCTTCCGGTAAACTGTTCTCCGATTTTCGTTGAGAATAATGTTTGGGTGGATGGAACCGTTAACGGAAGAGCTGTTCTGGTCGCAGCCGAATTGCCTGAAAAGTCTCAAAAAATGAAAAAAATCATCATCAATGGGAACATAGACTACGCTGATTCCGGCTCATCTCTGGGGCTGATTAGTCAAAGCGATGTTTTGATTCCTCTTTATTCTCCCGATAATTTATCAATAAGCGCAGCCATGCTTGCTCAGAATGGCCATGTTTTCAGGTATTATTATCCTGATTGGTCATCAGAACCTTATAATACTTATGCCTTAAGGAATTCAATTACAACTTACGGTTCGATAATAACAAAGATGTTTTGGACTTTCAGCTGGGTAGACGACGAAGAAGATGTAACATCCGGTTATCAAAACACAGATATGAATTATGATCCAAGGCTGACCTATAGCCCGCCTCCTCGTTTTCCAACCAGCGGAGAATATGAATTCCTGGAGTGGGAAGAGGTAAAATAAAAGACCCTCATATGAGGGTCGCGCCTATTAATTCTTCATATTCCGAGAAAAGAAATCCGTAGGCACTTGAACTTGGAATATTTTCTTTTGGGTATCTATTCCTCTAATCCAGAGCAATTCTCCAGGAGAGAGAGCGTCAAAGAATTGATCTGATGAAAACTCCACTCTTCTGTTGTGCTTACCTTCTCTGTAGAAGAATACGGTAGTGGCATCGATGGAGATAACGGGTTGGAGGGCTCCCGTACTGTAAGTAAAGCTTTTCGACTCCTTGTTTATATCTTTTACATAACCACTATAATGGTAACCGTAATAAAGATCGATTGTTGCGGGCAACGTTCTCCACCCTTCGTAGCTTGTCGTTCTGGCTGGAGCAACTTGCGAGACGAGAGGCGGAGTCACTTCGCTGCCGGGGTTTCCTCCTGGCGGACCGCCAATTGGAGCTCCGACACCTCCTGCCCCCATGACAATTAGAATCAGTGCGACAATGAGAAGGAATGCGAATTTAGCTTTTTTCAATTTCTCACCTCCTAAATTTCTGATTTTAAAGATATATTATATGAATATAAAAATCAAGCCCTGGGCTATTTTGCTTCATTTTAGTATAATATTATAAATGTTTAATTTTTTAGAGTTAGAGCCGGAATCTTTCGGTTTAGATTTTTCAGACTCTTATTTAAGAATAGTAAAACTTGAAAAGAAAAGAGATGGTTTTGACGTAGCCTCCTATGCGGAACGAAAGATTGATCCGGATATCATAAAAAATGGAGAAGTAAAAAAAGAAGAAGAATTGGCTAAAGCTATCAGAGAAACAGTAAACGCTGCAAAGGGGAAAAAGGTTCGCACAAATTACGTTGTTGCTTCTCTTCCTGAAAACAAATCTTTTCTTCAAGTTATCCAGATGCCCTTGATTTCAAAGGAAGATTTGAAGGCAGCTGTTGTTTATGAGGCGGAAAATTACATTCCACTGCCCATAGAAGAAGTATATTTTGATTCTGAAATTGTCACTCCAATAGAAAACCATCTTAATCATTATGATGTTTTAATTTCTGCTTTGCCTAAGAAAACTGTGAATCTTTATCTTTCTTCTCTAGAGAAGGCTGGCTTAAGGCCTCTTGCTCTGGAAACAGAATCTTTTTCAATAACCAGAGCTTTGGTCAAAAATCAGACTGCGCCATCCCCCGTTGCAATAATTGATTTTGGGCAGACAAAAACAATGGTTATTATTTTCTCAGGAAAATCATTAAGGTTTTCTTTTTGCGCTCCGGTGGGAGCATATGATTTTGATGAAGTTATATCTAAGGCGTTGAAAGTTAATTTGAAAGAAGCAGAATATCTGCGAGCGCAGTACGGTTTGGAGCAAAAAGAAAATAAAGGAAAGGAGGTTTTCGAAGCCCTTTATCCTGCCCTTAGCGTTTTGGCTGATGAAATCAAAAAATATATTGACTATTATGAAAACCATTCTGCCCACGAACATCTTTCAACTTCGGGAAAAAAGATATCAAAGATTCTTTTGTCCGGGCCAGGAGCTGACATTAAAGGTGTGACAAAATATTTTTCCGAAAGATTTTTAACAAAGGCTGAAATTGGCGATCCCTGGGTTAATGTTTTAACCGACAAGCAGAGAAAATTTATAGAGCCCTCATTCAAGGGGTCAATAAATTTTGCTTCAGCTTTGGGACTGGCCCTGAGGGGGGTAAAAAATAAGTAAAGATTGTTTTAAATGATAAATCTGCTTCCACAATTAAAAAAAGAAGAGCTGCGACAAGAGGAAAACTGGAAACTGATAATTGTCTTGGGGATTTTTGCTTTGTTTTTCTTGATATCTTTGTCTTTGATTTTTTTCTCAATAGAGAACTATATTTTAGGTGAATCAAAAGTTCAAAAAATAATATTAAGTCAGAAAGAAAAAGAATTCGAGAATTCCAACATCAAAGATTTAAATGAAAAATTAATCAATTTCAATCAGACTGTCTCTCGATTAGATTATTTTTATGGCAATCAGAAAAAGATCGGTGACATTTTGAGTAAAATTTCCGAAACTGTTCCTTTAGGAGTAGTAATAAACAATCTTTCACTAGGTCTGAAAAGCAAAAAATTTACTTGCGGTATTAGCGGTTCTTCTCCGAATAGAGAATTGCTTCTGGAGTTTAAAGAAAATTTGGAGGAAAATGAGAGTTTTAAAGATATTAATTTCCCACCGGGGAGTTGGGTTGAGTCAAAAGATATAGATTTCGCTTTAAGTTTTAGCGTAGATGAATAATATAAATAAAAATGTTGCTAAACAATAAAATTAAGATATCTGTCGCCTTAATTGTTTTTTTGGCAGTAATAATGGCAGTTTTCCTTGTCCGTCCGATTTTAAGCGGAATTAAAGCCAGCTCGGAAGAATTGAAAAAACAAAGGGAAGAGTCTTACATGATTGAAAGTAAAATATCCAGTCTCGAAGATTTTAGAACCATTTACAATGGCTTGGAAGGTTTTCTTGAAGAAATCGACGGTTTATTTGTTGATTCAGACGTGCCCATCGTTTTTATCAATTTTCTCGAGAACAAGGCCAAAGATTCAAATCTTGAAATTAAAATTTCTTCTAATGTCACAAAAACAGATAAAAAAGATTTCTGGCCTTTCCTCGTTTTCCAGATCAATGCAAAGGGTTCATTTGTTAATTATTTAAAATTTTTGCACAAGATAGAAAACGGTTCTTATCTGGCAGAGGTGGAGAATGTTAATGTTTTAAGAAGCGGAGAAGATAATGTTTCGGCCAGTTTTTCCGTAAAGGTATTTGCAAAGTGAAAAAGAAATGATTAAGGTAAGATTTAAATTTAAAAAAGTTGCATTTAAAAGGAATCTAAGCGCGATTGTCAGAAATCTTTTCAGGTCCTTTATTGCGATCTTTTTTGCCTCTCTTTTTATAGGAAGCATGGTTTTTTATCAGTATGTTTTAAAGCCAAATAATGAAAGCCCCAAGATTTCAGAAGAGGTAATAAAGTTTGACGAAAAAACATTCCAGAGGGTTTTGGAAAAACTGCAGGAGAGAAATGAAAAATTAAAAACAGAAAGATCAGATTATCACAGCCCCTTCTAATTTGCTTTAATTGACGAGAGGGGATTTTTAAGTTATAATTTGAGCACAATAAAACGCCCCCGTAGTTCAATGGATAGAATAGGAACCTTCTAAGTTCTAGATCGAGGTCCGATTCCTCGCGGGGGCACACTTCGACTCGCCTTGGGCTCGCTGGCTAGGGAGGTGAAGTGCCCTGAGTTTATTCGAAGGGCTACCTTCTACTTTTTTTCGTCGAGTTTTGCCTTGAGAGTGACTTCTTTTTTGCCCCTCAATACTTTAAGAGAGATTTCTTTGTTTATTTCCAGTTTTTCTAAAATATGGGAAAGAGGATTCTCCTCGGTGATTTTTTCTCCGCTACATTCCAAAATGATGTCGAATTCTTTTATTCCCGCTTTTTCAGCCGCGCTGTCTTTGATTACGGGCGGTTCTCCCAGGTTTTCCCTTACAACCAAGGCACCGTTAAAAACCGGCAGTTTATTCTTTTTTGATATTTCTTCGTTGAGAACTATGTATTTTACTCCTAAAAATGCTCTTTTTAATCTTCCATATTTTCTGACTTCTTCGAGATCTTTTTTAACGTAGTTTATGGGTATGGCAAAACCTATATTTTGAGCACCCATAACGACGGCTGTATTTACCCCGATTACTTTTCCCTCAATGTTTACCAGGGGACCCCCGCTATTTCCAGGATTGATTGCCGCGTCAGTTTGTATTAATCCCCTCAGCATAGATGACTGCTGGTTGTATCCTGAAAAAGCGGTAATAAATCTGCTCAATCCTGAAACCACCCCGGTGCTTACCGTATCGCTGAATTCTCCAAGAGAGTTTCCGACGGCAATCACGCTTTCGCCCAATTCGAGGGTGTCTGAATCGCCGAGCTCCAGATAATCTATATCTTTTGCATCGATTTTCAGGATAGCGATGTCGTTTATCGGGTTTCTGGCTATGACCTTGGCAGGGAATTTTTTTTCTGGTTCATAAATTATGGTGTAATCAGCGGCAGTGTCTCCAACCACATGACAGCTGGTAATTATGAAACCATCGGGAGATATTATGAATCCTGATCCCCCGCCGACTTTAGTCTTTTCCATTTTATGGTTGTTGACCTTAGGCATCATCATCTTTTCGCCTCCATAGGGCAAAAAATAAAACCCTTCCACCCGTGGAAGATCTTTTGAAATGACGACTGTAATTACTGCGGGGCAAACCCTTTTTGCCACTTCAATGATTGGAGATTTTTCCATAAAATTTTTGTTTAAAATTTTCCAGGACTCCCGCTCAAAGCGGGAAAGATAATTTTATTCATTTATCATATCATCAATTAACCTTGCCAACAAGCAAAAAAACTGTTAAAATTTCTTTATCTGTCAGAGTTAAGATTCTGCGAAACAGCCCCCATAGTTCAATGGACAGAACAATCCCGTCCTAAGGGATAAATGTGTGTTCGACTCACGCTGGGGGCACAGGATAAAGATCTTTTAATTAATCTATATCGTCTTTTTGCAGAAAGGAGGGAAAAATTGGAAACGATAAATGTAAGAAAGGAAGAAATCCTTGTAATCAATAAATTCCTGCTTTTCTTGTTAAAGTACGTGGGAAGTCCGATAATCTGCGTGTTCCTCTTGCTTCTGGAAGCGCCGCCGTTAAAAAGAATAGAATTTAAGCATTACGAGAGATTGCCTCTCTGGGAAGGGAATGTGATAATTTTCCCTAACCATAGAAGCTGGTGGGACGTTGTCGTTACTCCTCATCTTTATTTTCCTTGGTGGTTTAGAGAGCTGAAAGAAGATTTAATCGATCTTTTAAAGGAAACGATCTCCGCTGTCCATAGGATACTGCACTGGATAATTGATGAAAGAATAAGGATTAAGATTGGTAATGGCCAAAGCGTGTTTTCCAAGGACGTTCCGATTACCGCTGCCGACAAGCATAATCTTCGGGCATTTCCTTGGCTGGAAGGTATAATTTTCCGGGTAAATCGGGAAAAGAACGGAGGGACGCCTTCTGAAAGAGCTGTTTCTGCCAGATATGCTCAGCGCGTCTTAAAAAAGAACGGTCGGGTTGTAATTTTTGCTGAAGGAGGAATGCTCGGCAGTGTTGGAGATGAAGAGAAAATATTTGATGTCGCCACAAAAGAGCCCATACTTAGGTTAATAGAGCCAGGGTTTTGCAGGCTGGTATCCATGACCGGCTCAAAGGTGATAATTGTGATTGAAAGAGGAACTGATAAGGTTTTGCCGCGCGGCTCCTATTTTCCTCGCTTGTGGCGAAAAGTTACAATAAGCATCGGAGAACCGCTGGTTTTCCCGATAGGTACTGATCCGGAGTTAATAAGAAACACTATAGATAAAGCCAGATTAGATCTTTATTACAGCGATTAGGCAAAGTATATTTGCCTACTTTTATGGGCCCGTAGTATACCGGCAACACGCCTCCATGGCATGGAGGAGTAAGGGGTTCAATTCCCCTCGGGTCCACTGTATTTATCCTGGAGGGGTACCGAAGAGGCCATAACGGGGCGGTCTCGAAAACCGCTGTTCTCGCAAGAGACACGTGGGTTCGACTCCCACCCCCTCCGCTCTACACTTAACAATTATTTAAAGTTTTACATGTTTAAATTTTCAAGAAAGAAAAAAGAAGAGCCCCGAGACATCAAAGAGGTATTAAAAGAATTCGGGGATCTGAAAGAAAAATTTGAAAATCTTTCAGAAGAAATAAAAAATGTAAAAAAGCGGCAGACAGACTCAGTTCAAAAAGTAGGGCTGGTTAGATATAATCCTTTTAAAGAAGTTGGCGGAGATCAAAGTTTTTCTTTAGCTCTTTTGGATGACAATGATTCAGGGGCAGTGGTTACAAGCCTTTATTCGAGAGAAGAAAACAGGGTTTACGGAAAACCGGTGACGAGAGGCGAATCAGAATACACTTTGTCTATAGAAGAAAAGAAAGCGATTGATAAAGCGAAAGGAATTAATGACGAAGAAAAGAAAAAACACTAATCTATAATTGAGAATGGCAGAAGATAATAATAAAATAAATATTCCCAATGGAGTAAAAAGGCCGCCAGTGGTCGTGGTGATGGGACATGTTGACCATGGGAAAAGTTCTTTATTGGAAGCAATAAAGGATTTTAAAATTACTTCCAAAGAATCAGGAGGAATCACCCAGCATATTGGCGCCTATCAGGTTGAAGAGCAGGGCAAAAAAATAACTTTTCTTGACACTCCGGGCCACGAAGCTTTTTCCCAAATGCGAGGTCGGGGGGCAAGAGTGGCAGATATAGCCATTCTGGTTATTGACGCTTCTGAAGGAATTCAGGCCCAGACAAAAGAGGTTTTGTCTTTGATAAAGAAAGTCAGCATCCCGACTGTTTTAGTTTTGAATAAGATTGATAAACCTGAAGCTGATCCCGAAAGAGTTAAAAGAGAGCTGGTAAAAGAGGATTTTTTAGTTGAAAGTCTTGGAGGAAAGATTCCTTCTGTGAACGTTTCAGCAAAAACCAAGAAAGGCATACCCGAATTGCTAGACATGATTAATTTGGTATCTGATATTGAGGATTTGAACGCTGACCCCGATGCTCCGGCAGAAGGAGTGATTATTGAGTCATATCTTGATAATCAAAGAGGCCCTACGGCTACCCTGTTGGTTTCCAACGGTACTTTGAGAAGCGGAGATATAATCGGCACCTCTTCAGCATTTACTAAAATCAAAAGTCTGGAAAGTTTCCAAGGAAAGCCTATCGAGGAAGCATTGCCCTCCACTCCGGTCATTGTTTTCGGATTCAATCAGGTCCCAGGAGTTGGAGAGAAGTTTAAAACTTTTAATACAGTTGAAGAGGCAGAAAATAATTCGCGAGTATTAAGGAATGCGCCCGGCGCAACGGGTAAAAGAGAAGAAAAAGCGCCCGAGGTTTCAGAGGGGCAAAGAGTTCTGGAGATTATTTTAAAAGCAGATGTTTTGGGATCCCTTGAGGCCGTAGAAGGCATACTCAAGTCTTTGCCTCAGGAGCGGGTGATAATAAGGATTATCAAAGCCGAAGCAGGAAATATTAACGAATCAGACGTTAAGCTGGCTAGCGGCGGCAAAGCCATAATTCTTGGATTCAAGGTTAAGATTGATTCTCAGGCTAAGATATTGATGGAAAGAGATAAGGTAAAAGCACTGACTTTTGATATTATTTATGAGTTGGTTGAAGCCGTCAGAAATTTTATGGAAAGGATTGCGATATCTGAGGAAGTAAGAACAGTTGTGGGAAGAATGAAGGTGTTGGCCAAATTTTTAGCTGAAAAAAATCGCCAAATTATTGGCGGAAAAGTCATTGAGGGTGAGATCAGAAGAGGAGTGCAGATCGATGTTTTAAGAAATGATGAGAAGATTGGTTCAGGAAGAATGATTAACTTACAGAGAAATAAAAAAGATATCAATTCTGTTTCCAAAGGAGAGGAATGCGGAATACTTTTTGAGGGGAACGTCAAAATAGAGGAAGGAGACATTCTCGAGTTCTATATCGAGGAAAAGAAAAAAGTCATTTAAATTTTTTATGGCAAGAAGAATTCCCCAGGTTAACCAATTTATAAAAAAAGAACTTGCAAAAATTATTCTCCGAGAAATTGATTTTCCTCAAGGAGTTCTTGTGACTTTAACAAGAGCAGAGGTTACGGCTAATTTTCAGGAATGCAAGGTTTATTTTAGTGTTTTGCCGGAAACGAGAGCTAAAGACATATTGTCCATTCTGAGAAAATTGGTTTATTTTCTTCAAAAGAAATTAGACGAAAGACTTAAAATGCGTCCTGTTCCTAAAATAATGTTTTTTGTGGAAACGGGGACGGTTGAAGCCGGAGAAATAGAAAATATCCTGGAAAAATTAAAAAAAGAGGAAAAATAAGAACCTTTCACTTTGTTCAAAAACCTTGAAATAGCGCTTATTTTAAGTTAGAATATTTATACTCGGCCAGGTAGCCAAGTAGTAAGGCAACTGTCTGCAAAACAGTTACACGTGGGTGCAATTCCCGCCCTGGCCTCAAGACATGAGGGCGAGTGGCGAAACGGCATACGCACAACACTTAAAATGTTGCGGTCTTAGACCATGAGGGTTCGATTCCCTCCTCGCCCACTAATAAAAAACCCGCTTTTGGCGGGATTTTGTTCTTTTTATTAAGAATTTTTAACTGCCTAAAATTTCGATGTATGTTCTTTGGGCGCCAAACTCCTTGGCTTCTTTATATGAAGGAAACCAGACATCAACGTGATATTTGCCCTTTCTGATATGCATTCTATCTTCCACTGTGAATATCTTGTTTCCATAGATTTCAGGAATTCTGACTTTGGTTCCGAAGGGCAGGCTGTTAATGGCTATAATTCCGTCTCTGACATAAGTATTGGCAGCCGTTATTAAGGGGCTGTCATCGGTTTCCCATATTGAGCTTGAGTAAGCGGTTATGATAACATTGATTTTTCTTGCCACCTTGGGTTCGGGAGCTGAAGGATCGGAAAGCGGCAAGACAGCATTTTCATTAACATATGCCAAGCTTCCTGGCTGGAGACTTTGGCTTGCTTTCTCCATGATTGCCCCTTGATTTATTTGAAGGAAATTTATATTCAAAACGGGCAGAATGGCCATCATTACGCTGGCCATAAAATAGGCGTATTTTCCCGGTTTTTTCTCTAAAGAATTTTTATCGGTATAGTTTTCCATACAAAAACCCCTTTACAGGGGTAATATCATATCCTATATCAAAAAGACTGTTTTGTCAAGACTGGGAGGAGAAAAATTAATGGAGCGGATGAAGGGAGTCGAACCCTCTTCTCAACCTTGGCAAGGTTGCATAATGGCCGTTATACGACACCCGCAAGGGTAATTTTATTGTGCCTGGGGGGAGAATTGGACTCCCGACCTAACGATTTTCAGTCGCTCGCTCTACCACTGAGCTACCCAGGCTCGTTTGGGTTATAAACCTTAAACATTAGAAAGGTTTAAGGTTTTCTCGGTGGACGGTATAGGATTCGAACCTATAACCACTGCGATGTAAACGCAATGCTCTACCGTTGAGCTAACCGTCCTTTCTGGTGCGCGAGAGAGGACTCGAACCTCCACGCCTTGCGGCACTAGCACCTCAAGCTAGCCTGGCTACCGATTACAGCACTCGCGCATTGTGTCGCGACCTATTTTGGCTCGGTTTCCGTAGGGTTTTCTTCCGTAGCAGTTTTTACAGTTTCTCTGTTTTTTAATCTTGCTTTCTTGCCTTTAGCTCCCCTTAAATAGTAAAGCTTAGCTCTTCTGACTTTCCCCCTTTTTATAACTTCTATTTTAGCCAACGAGGGGGAGTGAATAGGAAAAACTCTTTCCACTCCTATTCCCGAGATTATTTTCCTGACAGTAATTGTGGCATTTATTCCCTTGCCGTGTTTTTTGGCTATTACCACGCCTTCAAAAACCTGAATTCTTTCCTTGTCTTTTTCTTTTATCTTCTGATGAACTTCAACGGTGTCGCCAGGGCTGATTTCAGATAAGCCCGGTTTTATTTGAATTTTATTGAATTTTTCTGCTAAATTAATCATGTTGTTCTTCGAGATTATTTAATGCTTTTTGTAAGTCTTCTGCCAAAGGAGAAGTAAATTCTTTTGTTTCTCCGTTCAGCAAGGTTATTTTTAAGTATCCTGCATGAAGAAATTGCCTTGTTAATCCTTTTGGCGTCGGTTGGTTTTTGAACCCGTATAATTTATCTCCAGCAAGAGGGTGATTTAAATAAGTAAAATGAGCCCTGATTTGATGTTTTCTGCCTGTCTTGGGTTCAACCTCAATCAAATCATAATTTTTGAATTTTTGCAATACCTTGTATCGGGTAATGGCCTCTCTTTTTCCCGAGGCATCGGGGCTTCCGGCAAGGTAAGCTTTCTGCCTTCTTCGGTCTTTGGGAGCTCTTCCTAAAAGGGTTTTAATTTCTCCTTCATCATCTTTTAAATGACCGACAATCAAGGCCGTATATTTCTTTTTTACCTTTCTGTTTTTAAACTGTTTTTGAAGAAATTCCAGTGATTCGTCGTCCTTCGCTATCAAGAGCGCTCCGGAAGTATCTTTGTCTAGTCGATGGACTCTTTTTGGAAAAGCGTCTGAATTCATTCCCGAGGGTTTATCTATCACTAGAACCCTTTCGTCCTCGTAGATTTTTTTTGGTTCTGTCATTTATGTTGATTTGTGGGCTCAGCAGGAATCGGACCTGCGGTCTCGTCGATGTCAACGACGCGTTTTACCACTAAACTATAAGCCCTTTCAGGGTTTTGATTTCCTCACGGAAATTAAGCCTTTGTGGGCGCAGATGGACTCGAACCATCGACCCCAGCTTTAAGATTTTGCTTTTAGCAAAAACTGCCGATGGATTTTATTAAGGCTCTAAGTGGGCGCAGATGGACTCGAACCATCGACCCCAGCTTTATAAGAGCTGTGCTCTAACCAACTGAGCTATGCGCCCACCTAGAGCTGTAAATTATCCATCGTCATAAGAGCTGTGCTCTAACCAACTGAGCTATGCGCCCGATTCTTCAAATCTGTTTCAATTTCAATTTGGCAATTTTTACAGATTTTCTGATGATTCTGACTGGCACCTCGACAGCGGTTTTTTCCTTTGCTTGTCCAGGGTTCCGCTTTCGGGACGAGGAAGAGGTTCTGATCATTTCTTCAAACTCCTCCCGCTCTATTACTTCTTTTTCAATTAACCTTAAAGCAATTTTTGTTAAAATGTTTCCTTTCTTGACCAGAATTTTTTCAGCTCTTTTTTCAGCTTCTTTGATGAATTTTTCCACCTCTCCGTCTATCTGGGCCGCCACTTTTTCTGAATAATTCCTCTGTTCGGAGATTTCTTTTCCCAAGAATACCATTTCTTCTTTCTCTCCATAAGATACGGGCCCCAAAGAAGACATCCCATATTCTTTTACCAGTTTTCTGGCTAATTGTGAAGCTTTTTCCAGATCATTTGAAGCTCCGGTGGTAATTTCCTTGAATTTTATTCTTTCGGCAATATATCCTCCGAGCAAAGTAGCCATTTCTCCTAAAAATTCAGACTTGGCTTTAATGCTCTTTTCTTCCCTAGGCATTTTAATAGTATAACCTGCGGCAAATCCCCTGGAAACTATTGATATTTTTCTCACTGGCTCTGCCTCAGGCACAAAGGTGGAAACCACGGCGTGACCGGCTTCGTGATAAGCTGCTATCTCCTTTTCTTTTTTGGATAAAATATGGCTTTTCCTTTCAGGACCCAAAAGCACTTTTTCTATTGATTCCAATAATTCAGCCTGGAAAACCTGGTGCTTATTTCTTCTGGCAGCCAGAATAGCAGCTTCATTAACTACATTAGCCAAATCAGCGCCTGAAAATCCAGGTGTTCTTTCAGCTATTTCCCTTATTTCTATATCTGAGGCCAGAGGTTTTCCCTTGCAATGGATTTTTAATATCTCTTCTCTTTCATTGACGTCTGGAAGATCTAAAATTACTCTTCGATCAAATCTTCCCGGCCTTAGTAGCGCAGGGTCTAAAACATCAGGTCTGTTGGTGGCAGCAGTGACGATTACATTAGTGTCTCTTTCAAAACCATCCATTTCCACTAAAATTTGGTTCAATGTCTGCTCTCTTTCATCATGCCCTCCTCCCAAACCTGCTCCTCTGTGGCGGCCTATGGCGTCGAGTTCGTCAATGAAGATTATGGCGGGAGCCGCTTTTTTGGCTGTATTAAAAAGATCTCTTACCCTGCCTGCTCCAACTCCGACAAACATTTCAACAAATTCGGATCCTGAAATGTGGAAGAAAGGAACGTGGGCCTCTCCTGCCACCGCTCTGGCCAACAATGTCTTTCCTGTTCCCGGGGGACCCATCATTAAAAGTCCTCTCGGTATCCTTGCTCCCATTTGAAGGAATTTGGCGGGATTTTTCAAGAAATCAACGATTTCCATGAGCTCCGATTTGGCTTCCTGCGAACCGGCAACGTCTTTGAATGTGATTCTTTCTTTAGTGTGCCCCTCGGCTCCAAAAAGTCTGGCTTTAGCTTTAGTAAAATCAAAAGCTTGCATGGCCCCTGTTTTGGCTTGGCGGAAAATCAGGAAGAAGAAACCGGCTATAGCTAAAATTGGAAGCAGGGACAACAATAAAGGCCAAAGCCAGGAACCTGTTCCGTTTGCTTCCTGGGTTTCCACTTCCACTCCCTTTAGTTTTTGCTGATCTGCCCCATAGTTGATTAAAGATTGGGAAAGAGCGCTGTCAGTTTCTTTTCTCGAAACGGCTTTGGTTTCATCCTGGTATAAAATCTGGAGGTCGTCGCCCTGGATTGATATCTTTTTAATCTTTCCTCCATTGATATCATCTACCAGTTGGGTTAAGGAAATCTTATTTTCTTTTTCAAAGGGACTTGAAATAAATGTAAAGACAGTTGAAATTAATAAAAACAGCAGAATGATTGTAAGAAAATTCCTAAACAAATTTTTCATTAGGTTTTTGTTGAAAATTAACGTTCAATATATCTTAAGAATACCAGAAAAAATAGTCTAAATCAAGATAAAAAATGAGCCCCTGTTAGCGTGAGCCAACAGGGGCGAATTGTCTTTCGACAATCCTTGTTATTTCTTCCTCCAGCCATCTACCATGGCCTTAGGAATACTTGAAAGAGCTCTGCAGGTTGCGTCTGCTATTCCCCTTGGATCTTGTTTTGTGAATTCCTCTTTTGTAAGGGGGAAAGCTTTGCTGCCGCAAAGGATCAGGCCGAAGGATTTATGGAGGAACCAGCCAGGGATTCCCTCTATGGTATTCTTAATCCTTAGGTTTTTGCCGTTGATGGGGATTCTGCGGATACTGGCCTCCCGACTTCTCAGAGTTGCTGCCACCACATCGAGCCCGAGCTTTCCATTCAACTTTCGATTCCGTTGAATTACTACATAAAATTTGCCTGCTCCCCTTGCCTCTGTTCCAACCATAACGTCAATTCCCGTCTCAAATGCTGCCTCCCTAAGGTTAAGTTTCCAGAAAAGGGAGGCGACTCTCAGGCCATTGGGGAGAAGTCGGATTTCAGCTGACCTCCTGAACTCTGCTCGGCTTCTTATTCTCTGCTCCTCTTGGTTAAAGACGATATCGAAGAGTTCAAATACGCGTTCTTGTATTTTCTCCCAGTCCGGTCCTCTTTCGGTTTTATATTCCTTTTTCCGCGGAAGACCTTCAATTATGTAATGGATTGACGTGGCAGGCAATACTCCGATGTTGTCTACTGTATTTGTCAACTCGACGAGAGATGTTAATCCTGGCCATTTGGTCAGCCACCCCATTTTATCGACAAAGAGAGCAAAACTGCTTCTTTTGTCGTTCTCGTCATTATGGTTATCATATTCTCCACCGCCGGTGTCGAAGTGAAGGACCGACTCATCGTCATCGGTTTCCAGCGATTCACCCGCTCTGACAAAGACAATTTCCGCTTCCTGGGCTTTTTCGATGAATTTCTTTGCTGCCCAGAGACAGGCCCAAACATCGGTGTCCGGGAAAGTATGACCCACCAGTTTTTTGATTGATGGCTGAGACTGACCTAATGCCGCTTCAACGATTCTGTTCACCAAATCCATTTCCCTTCTTGGATCCATTTTTATTGTGGACATTTCGTCCATCCTCCTTGTAAAAATACTCGTGATTCCTGATCACGGTAATTAATTTATATCATAATTAATAGATTTTGTCAACTGTAAACCAAAACGGCTATATATCATTAGCCGTTAGAAATATTGAAAATAATTTTTTGAATTACTTTTCTTCGGTTGCCAGTTTCAGACTCATTCTGTGCTCAGCAGGTTCAAGAGAAATAATTTTAAAGTCATATTCCTTTCCTATTTCCAAAGATGATTCCATTTTGGCCTTGGTTCCGAATTCTGAAATGTGGCAGAGCCCTTGAATTTTGGGAGCAATCTGGATGAAGGCGCCGTAAGGATTGAATTTGGTGACTTTTCCTTTGACAGTGTCACCCTTCTTGTACTTTTCTTCAATCCCTGCCCAGGGATCTTTTTTTAAGGATTTTAAGGAAAGAGAGACCTTATCGTCAACGATTGAAATTATTTTAGCTTTTACTTTGTCTCCCAGTTTTACTATATCAGTGGGATTCTCAATAAGCTGCCAGTCAAGTTCAGAAATATGGATTAAACCTTCCAGTTCCTCTTCTTTTTTTCCAAACTTCATAAAGACTCCAAAATCAGTTATGCCGGTTATCTCCCCCTCAATCACATCGCCCACTTTATATTCTTCAAGGATTTTCCTTATCTTTTCTGATTCTTTTGCTCTTTCAGACAATATGAGCTTATTCTCTCTCGGGTCCAAATCAAATATTTTAACCTCAAGGTCTTTCCCGACAAAGTTCTGCAGTTTACTTAATATTTTAGCTGATTCAGCTCCTTCTACCCGTGGATAATGCTCGGGAGCGAGCTGGGAAACAGGCAGGAAGGCCTGGATTCCCGAAACTTCAGCCAAAAGTCCGCCTTTGTTGGCGCCTACAATTTTAACTGAAAGTTTTTCTCCCTTTTCTTTCTTTTCTTTTAGATTGTCCCAGGTAAGCTCGTTCGAAGCCTGATTCAAAGAAAGCTCAATGTAACCTTCGTCATTCTCGAGGTCAACAACTTTTGCAAAAACGCTGTCCCCTTCATTCAGCTTCTTTAAATTTTCCTTGGCATCCTGGTATTCTTTGCCGTAGATTATCCCGGTTCCATAAATGCCTAAGTCAAGATAGAGAGCAGATCTCCCTTTGCCGACAACCTTCCCTTCCACGATTTTTCCCGTCTGGAGGGGCTTTAATAAATTACTTTTTTCTGCAACGTCTTTCATGAATTCTAATGTATCATAAGTTGAATATTTTTTCAATAATACACAAAATAAACAGTTGATAGCCAAAGTCGTTTATGGTAAAATTATATAAGCTATATCACTCGGAATCCCAATTCGGAGATGGGTCGGAAGAACTTATCAGTTCTTCCGATTAGGAAAACAGCCCGCAGGCGTTAGAAACCGCGGGTTTCTAAAGAGTGAGCATTAGCGAACGATAAAACTTGAATTACCACTATGAACATTACATGGCACGGTCAGTCGTGTTTTCAAATTGTTTCGAGTCAGGGCAAAGATAGCGCAGTAAGGATAGTTATTGATCCTTTTGATCAGACTTTGGGGCTCAAGGTTCCAAAACTTGAAGCAGATATTTTGCTTGTCACTCATTCTCATCACGATCACAACAACGTTAAAGCTGTTTCCGGCAATCCTTTTGTAATCGATATGCCTGGCGAGTTTGAAATAAAAGGAGCTTTTGTTCAAGGAATACCCTCATTTCATGATTCAAAATCAGGGACAGAGAGAGGACTAAACACCATTTACGTAATTGAAACTGAAGACATGAGAATCTGTCACTTGGGGGATTTGGGCCAGAAAGAATTGACTTCAGAACAAATAGAAGAAATAGGAGACATAGACGTTTTAATGGTGCCTGTCGGAGGAGTTTTTACTCTTGAAGTTGCAGATGCAGTAAAAGTAATATCTCAGATTGAGCCCTCGATCACCATTCCCATGCACTACGACCTGCCGGGCTTGAAAACCTCTTCAAAACTTGAAGGAGCAGAAAAGTTTTTAAAGTCTATGGGCGTGAAATCAGGAGAAACTTTGCCTAAGCTTTCTGTAAAAAAGAAAGACATATCTGCCGAGGAGGCAAAGATAATAGTTTTGAGCAATTAGTTTAAAAAAATGGAAGAGAAAAAGAATCCGCCTGCGGGCGGAAAGAACAACAATCCAATAGGCCAGATCAAGGCAAGAGAGATTGTCGAGGAAATGCAGGAGTCATACATTGATTATGCGATGTCTGTTATCGTTGCCCGCGCCTTGCCCGACGTCAGAGACGGGTTAAAACCCGTTCATCGCAGAATTTTATATACAATGCTTGAGGAGGGTTTGAAGCATTCTGCCAAATACAGAAAATCAGCTACCGTTGTCGGAAGCTGTCTTGGACGATACCATCCGCATGGAGATATGGCGGTTTATGATTCTTTGACCAGAATGGCTCAGGATTTCTCTTTGCGTTATCCTTTGGTTGATGGCCAAGGGAACTGGGGATCAATTGACGGAGATGGGGCAGCAGCCATGAGATATACGGAATGTCGTCTCTCAAAAGAAGGAGAGGAAATGTTAAGAGACATTGACAGCGACACGGTCAATTTCATTGAAAACTTTGACGGGACAAGGAAAGAGCCCACGGTTCTTCCTTCTCCTCTTCCCCAACTTTTATTAAACGGCTCTTTGGGAATTGCCGTCGGAATGATGACGAACATCCCTACTCACAACCTTTCTGAAGTTTGCGATGCTTTGATTTATTCGCTTGAAAATCCTAAAGCTGAGACAGAAGACTTTTTTAAATTCATTCAGGGGCCTGATTTCCCGACAGGAGGCATAATTTATAATCAGAAAGAAATAATTCAGGCTTATTCTCAGGGCAAGGGGCCCATTGTCACCAGAGGCAAGGCAGAAATTCAAGAACAGGAGAAGTCGGGCAAATTGAGAATCATAATTTCTGAAATTCCTTTTCAGGTGCAGAAATCAACCTTAATTGAGCAGTTTGCTAATTTGGTTCAGGAAAAGAAGATAGACGGAATCAAAGACATCAGAGACGAATCAGACAAAGACGGAATGAGAATCGTCATTGAACTTTCTAAAGATGCTTATCCTCAAAAAGTTTTAAATCGTTTGTATAAATTTACTGATCTTCAAAGAACTTTTCATTTGAACATGCTGGCTTTGGTTGACGGCATTCAGCCCAGAGTTTTGAATCTGGCTGAGATGCTTTCATATTTTATTTCCCACAGGGTAGAAGTTATCACGAGGAGAATCCAGTATGATTTGATGAAGGCCAAGGAAAGAGCCCATATTTTAGAGGGTTTGCACAAGTGCCTAGCCAACATCGACGAAGTAATCAGGATAATCAAAAAATCAGAAAGCAGAGAAGATGCTCAGAAGAATTTAATGAAGCGCTTCGGTTTGACTGAGATTCAGGCCAATGCCATTCTTGAGACGAAATTGGCAGCCCTAGCCAAACTCGAGAGAGAGAAGATAGAAAACGAATTAAAGGAACTTCAGGAAAAGATCAAAGAATTAACAGCCATTTTAAAGAGTCCTCAAAAGATAAGGGGTGTGGTCAAAAAAGAATTGGTTGAGCTGAAAGCTAACTTTGGAGATGAAAGGAAGACCAAAGTTCATGTCCAGGGAATAGGAGAGATTGCCGAAGAAGACCTTATTCCTCAAGAGGAAACGATAATCACTTTGACTCATGGAGGATATATCAAAAGGATTAATCCCAAAACCTATAAGATTCAAAAGAGGGGCGGCAAGGGAATTTGCGGAATGAAGACCATGCAGGACGATATTGTTGAGCACTTCTTATCAGCCCAGACCCATGACTCCCTGCTCTTTTTTACCGATTCAGGCAAGGTTTTCAGGACGCCTGTTTATGAGATTCCTGAGGGCCAGAGAGTGGCCAGAGGACGCGGCTTGTTAAACTTCCTGGAAATGACTCCTGAAGACAAAGTTTTATCTTTGAGGACTTTGAGCAAAAAAGATGAGGAGGAAGGAATTAAATATCTGGTTATGGCAACCAAAAATGGTATAATCAAGAAAACTCCTTTGGAAGATTTTGAAAATATCAGAAGATCAGGCCTCATTGCCATTACCTTAAAGAAGGGCGATGAAGTGTGCAATGTTCAGAAAACCACGGGTAACGACGATATTGTGCTTGTAACCAAAAAAGGCCAGTCAATCCGCTTTAAAGAAAAGGATTTAAGACCCATGGGAAGGCAGGCAGCCGGTATAAGAGGAATAAGGCTAAAGAAGGGCGATGAAGTGATTTCTCTTGATGTTGTCAGGGCAGCCAAGGAGGCTGAAAAAGGGCAGAAGAAAGAAATTTATCTCTTGGTTGTTTCTGAAAACGGCTTTGGGAAAAGAACGGATGTCAAAGAATACAAGGTCCAGGGAAGAGGAGGATCCGGAATTAAAACTTCAAACATCACTCCTAAAACCGGAGACCTGGCTGGAGCATCAATTTTGACAGGAGAAGAGGAAGACTTGATCGTTATTTCAAGAAAGGGGCAGGTGATCAGGACTCAAATTTCCCAGATTGCCAAGCTCAATCGTTCAACCCAGGGAGTCAGATTAATGAGACTTGATTCTGGAGACAAAGTAGCGTCATCTATTACCATGTAATATGGAAGGATTTTTAAACCCAAACGAAATTTTAAAGCAGGTGGATCTTAAGGAAAGCCAGCGCGCAGCTGATTTTGGCGCGGGCTCTGGCGGCTGGGTAATCCCTTTAGCTAAAAAACTGGAAGACGGAAAAGTTTTTGCATTGGATATTTTAGAGGAACCTTTGTCTGCCTTGAAAGCTAAAATGAAACTGGAAAAAGTTTCTAATATCGAGACGATTGTGGCAGACATTGAAAAAGGAACCAGAATTTTAAGCGAAACTCTGGATTTGGTCTTAATGACCAATCTTTTATTTGAATGCCAGGATAAGAAATCTGTCCTTTCTGAAGGAAAGAGGGTTTTAAGGAACGGAGGGAAGATTTTGATTATAGACTGGAAAAAAGAGTCTCTTTTTGGCCCCAAGGGGGAAAGAGTTTCAACAGAAGACTTAAAGAGAATGACCCAGGAGCTGGGAATGGCTGTGGAAAAGGAGTTTGACGCCGGGGCCTACCATTATGGCCTGATTTTGGTAAAATAATTTAATCTTGAATTTTTAAACATGTCTAGATTATTTTTAATCGGATTAGCGGCTGTTATTGTTTTTTTTGCTTTTCCTCCCTTGCGGGCCAATGCTGATTGTTCTGTAGCTGGAGAGGGCTGCGATGATTTTATCGGCGAAAGCTGTTGCAACGGTTATACTTGCGGCCCTGGCAATATTTGCGTAGCAAAGAATAGCGCAGAAGGCATTCAAAATCCTTTAAAATGGGATAATTTTGATCAGTTGGTTGATGCCATCCTTAGGTTCCTTTTGATAGCAGGTTTTGTGATCGCCCCCATACTCTTCGGGGTGGCGGGTGTAATGATTGTGACATCGAGCGGGAATGAAAAGCAGGTGACTCAGGCAAGGAATATTATAATTTATACAGCCATAGGATTAACAGTGATTCTTTTAGCTAAAGCTCTGGTATCTGTAATAGAAAAGGCAATAGGTGTAGAATGATAATATAAAAATTGTGCAAAGGTCGAGTATCTTTCAGAAATAAAATATGAAAATCAAGAAAAAATTATAAGAATCCCCGCTTTCAGCGGAAAATCTTGTAAATTTTTTCAAAAAACCATGAAAAAATTATTAGCTTCATTATTCTTATTAAGCTTTGTTGCAGTATTGATTTTTCCGCTGGTCGCCAGCGCTGATGTTAGTGTTCCTACTCCAAATTCATGCAAAATGAAAAGGACGGTGACAATAGGTGGGGGTGATGGTGCCGGTGGCGTAACCTGCACGAACGGCACATCCTATGCGATTGACGGAGACAAATCGATCTGTTGCGTAATGAACACAATCTATAATTTCACTGATTGGTTCTTCGTTATTCTGGTAGGAATAGCCACCATCTTTATTATCGTAGGAGCCATGAACATTATCTTTGGCGCAGGGTCTGGGAAGATGGATTCTGGCAGAAATTACATAATGTATGCCGCTATCGGTTTGGCAGTAGCCTTCATAGCAAGAGCTATCCCCGGACTGATCGTCAGAATAATTCAGTAATGTCTTGTTTGGTAATTAAATCAGCCTTGTTTGGGAAACCAAGCGGGGTTGATTTTTTTTGAAAAAATCGTTAAAATTTAGATGCGCGGACGTGGTGAAACTGGCAGACACGTAGGATTTAGGATCCTATGCCTTAAAGGCGTGTGGGTTCGATTCCCTCCGTCCGCACAGTTATTATATTTGTCTTGGGAAACAAAATCTCCCCCGATAGGGGGAGATTTTTAATTGCAGAATATTTTATTTCAAAGCAGCAATCCTGCTTAACTTGTGACAACGATTTTCCTTTTCTTTTCTCTTAAAATCTTTGGCATTCTGATCGTCAGGATTCCATCCTGCATTTTGGCTCTGACTTTGTCAGGATCAATTTCTGAAGGAAGTATAATTTCTCTTGAAAAAGCTCCCCAATAGCATTCCTGCGCAAAATAGTCTCCGTTTTCCTGATGAGGATTTTCTCTCCTTCCTTTAATGGACATAACATCTCTTTCTAGGGAAATGTCCAGGTTTTCCATTCTTACTCCGGCAATTGCAGATTGAACTATTAATTCGTTGGTTGTTTGGAAAATATCAATAGCCAATTGCCCTTCGGGTTCAAACCAGTTTTTATCTTCAGAGGAATGGCTTACTTTAATTAAATTCTCAGAAGAATCTTCAACGGAGGGTTCGGCAACTTCAATTTCTATTGATTTTTTCTCATCATCATTTTCTTCAGGAGTTTCTTCTTCTGGTTCCTCTGGTTCTTCGGGCTCTTCTGATTCTTCTGGCTTTTCCTCTGTTTTTGTTGGTTCTTCTAAAACAGGTTCAATTTTTTTAACCTTCAGGACCCTT
The DNA here is from genome assembly GCA_028712445.1 of Minisyncoccota bacterium. Taxonomy (GTDB): domain Bacteria; phylum Patescibacteriota; class Minisyncoccia; order Minisyncoccales; family RBG-13-42-11; genus JAQTPY01. The sequence goes on from JAQTPY010000001.1 coordinate 154,133, forward strand.
TTCTTTTTGGCCTGCTTCTTTTCTGTAATTTTATTTTTTGTTTCCTCGTCCTCTTCGGCTTCGATCTCAGGGAGAGGATCTTCCATTTTTGGCTCTTCTGTCATCTCCTCTACTCCCATGCCCTTTTTAAGTTTTTCAAAAAAAGATACCATGTTTTAATTTAATAATTTTTATTAAGAATTAATTTTTATTTAAAGCAATCAGGATTCTTCCCGAGGATACGGGAAAGTCCTTATTTTCGCTAACCTTTTTAAGGCGAAAGCGAGATAAATAGCTAAAGAAAGCAATATTATTGCAGGGATCAAAAATGAAAACGCTCCCTTTATTCCAATGATAGAAGAATTATAGATTCCATGCAAGAGGGTGACGATTAACAGCCCTTTTACGAAGAGAAAGGTGTTCTTTTGGCAAATGGACAGAGCGAGAAAATATCCCAGGGTTCCTGAGCAAAGAGCGTGCAAAAAGGTGGCTCCCAAAAACCTGAAGGCGCTTATGGATAATGTTTCCCGGAGGAAAAACTCAGGTCCCAAAGAAAAGAGAATCAAAATATTTTCAATGGCGGCAAAGCCCATGGCTACCGTAATCATGTATATTATGGCATCGATGGGTTCGTCGAATTCACGGTGATTCAGTGCCTTTTCTCTGACCACCAAGTATTTTATAAACTCCTCAACGAATGCCACGCCAAGGACCATATTAAGGATTGAGGTTGCCAAAAAAGGAAGGTTGAATTCTCCGATGAATTTTATTATGCCCATTTCAATTAAAACCACAGGTAGGGCAATGATCATGCCGTAAAAAAAGATTTTCAAAATCATCCTCTTTGGCTCAGGATGAACATCTTTCCTTAAAAAGAAAATCAGCCACAAGAAACTGGGTAGTGTTCCAAAGATTATATATAGAAAGTAAGACATTATTGCGGGTCAGCAAATTTACTTATTTTGGCCAATCTTCAACCATTAAACACTCTTTTTTGTTTTCCAGGGGAAGTTTTTGGTAAATTTCTTCAGTGACAAAGGGAATAAAAGGATGGAGCAGTTTAAGGGAGGAAAGCAGAGTGCAGATCAGTATTTTCTGAGTCTTTTCGTCTTTCTGGGCTTTAGATTCCTCAATATAGGTGTCGCAGAAATCATGCCAGAAGAAGTCATAAAGAGTTTTGGTTGCGTCTCCGAATTCATATTTTTCAATGTTTTTATTTACGGCTTTTATTGTTTTATTCAAAGCGTTGAATACTTTTTCATCAGCTTTCGTTAATTTATCCTTCTTCGTCAAAACTGCGGGAGACTCATTGATCTGTCCAAGGACAAATCGGCTCGCATTCCAGATCTTATTGCAGAATTTTTTCCCCATTAAAATATTATCCTCGGTGAATCTTATATCCTGTCCGCCGGTGATCTGCCAGGTTAATCCAAAGCGGGTGGCATCGGCTCCGTATTTATCAATTAATTGCAAGGGGTCAATTCCTGTTCCCAACGATTTGGACATTCTTTTTCCTTCCCTTGTCAAAACCGTGGCGTGGCCGTAGTAATTGCCGAAAGGTTCCTTTCCCATGAATTCAAATCCTGAGAATGTCATTCTGGCTATCCAAAGATTGATAATGTCCCTGGCTGAGGTGATGAAGTTTGTAGGGTAGAAGGTTTTTAAATCATCTGTTTTCTCAGGCCAACCCAAGGCGGCAAACGGCCAGAGAGCGGAAGAAAACCAGGTGTCTAAAACATCGGTCTCTCCTTCCAAAGGAATTTTGTGGCCCCACCAGATTTGGCGGGAAATGCACCAGTCTTTAATGTTGCCCAGCCAGTCAAAATAGATTTTCTCGAAGTTTTTAGTGGCGAACTTCACTTTCTTTGATTTTACGGCCTTGATTGCCGCCTTGGCCAGGATACCCATTTTCAAGAACCACTGCTTTGAAGCAATAGGTTCTATGACGGAGTTGCAGCGATAGCAATGGGGAACCGAATGAGTGTAATCTTCGATTTTTTCAATCAGATTGTTTTTCGTTAATTCTTCAATGACTTTTTCCCTGCATTCCGAAGGCAGAGCCCCTTGGCAGATTACAGATTCTTTTGTCATTCTTCCTCTTTCGCTGATCACCTGGATAACTTCAAGATTATGGCGGAGACCTATTTCCCAGTCAGTCAAATCGTGGGCAGGAGTGACTTTCACTGCTCCCGTTCCGAAACTCATATCTACGGCCAAGTCTCCTATTATAGGAATTTCCCTGTTTAAAATGGGGAGAACTGCCTTTTTTCCGATTAAATCTTTGTATCTCTTGTCTTTTATATTCACTGCTACTGCGGTATCTCCCAGCATGGTTTCGGGTCTGGTTGTGGCAACAACAATGTATCTTTCTTTGTTTTCTTTCAGGGGATAGCGGAGGTGCCACAATTTACCAGTTTCTTCCTTATATTCCAATTCCAAATCAGAAAGACTGGTCTGGCATTTAGGACACCAGTTAACTACCCTTTTTCCCTGATAAATCCATCCTTTCTCGTAATAATGCTTGAAAGCCGTTTCAACTGCTTTCACATACTTTTCATCCATGGTGAAGCGGGTTCGAGACCAGTCTGAAGAAATACCGAGCTTCTTTAATTGTTCCAGGATTATATTCCCGTACTTCTCCTTCCATTGCCAGATTCTTTCTATGAATTTTTCTCTGCCTAAATCAAAACGGGAAATCCCCTCTTTTCTTAGTTCTTTTTCAACGACATTCTGAGCGGCGATGCCAGCATGATCAATCCCTGGCAGAAAAAGCGTTTTATATCCTCTCATGCGGTGATATCTTATTAAAATGTCAGCTAGAGTATTCTCTAAGGCATGGCCCATATGGAGGGATCCTGTAATGTTGGGAGGGGCCATCATGATCGTGTAAGGTTTTCCATTTCCCTTAGGAAGGTTGTTCGGATTAAAAAAACCGCTCTTTAGCCAGAGTTGATATATCTTTTCCTCCGTTTCTTTGGGATTGTAAGCTTTTGCAAGTTCCATATATGGAGATTATATCATGAAATGAAATTCATTGAATAACTAATTTTTCGTATTTTTGCAAATCTTCTGCATAATGCTGAATAATTTCCGAAGAAGATAGCGCCTTGCTGTAAATTCGCGGCTCATCAATGGAGCCAGAGAATCGGCCGATAAGCAGATTGCCAAAACTTGAATTATTTATCAGAGCTCCAGTTATATTTCTTTCTCTTTTTTTATCGCCATTAACATAAAAAGCCATTAAATTTCCATTTTTTACTCCGACTATGTGGTACCAAGTATTTGTTTGAAAATCCATCAAGCTGTGCACTCCCTCGTGGCCAATCCAGGAAGAGTCGCTGCTTACATCGTTGCTTGTTTTAAAAAGGAAATACAATTTATCTCCCGCCCAATCGCCTCGATGAAAAATTTGATAGAGGCCGTTATTCAACAATTCTTCATTCGCAGACCAGGAATTTGCCTTAAACCAGAATTCAATTGTTATATCGCCGACAATATTTAATTCTGCTCCGTTACCGCAATTGACGTACTGACTGCTTCCGCTAAAACTCAAAGCATTTCCAAGAGTTCCTGTGGCGGTGACGGCGCCGTTGATAAATCCGTTATTTCCATATCCTGAGGCATCATAGGCCGTGGAGCCCGAGGTCTCATCAAAACTCCACATCCCAACCGCTTCAACTCCTAATGCATGCCGAAGCCTGGCTGAGAATTCGAGGTTCTTGGCTATTCTGGCTTTTTCTCTTGATCCTTGAGTGGCAACCAAAACGATTGAAGACAAAAGACCTATAATTGATATTACTACCAGAAGCTCAATGAGGGTGAATCCCCTTAGAAGATTTTTGCTGGGCCTTATGTTGCCGGATGCGGCCCTTAATGATTTCATTTAAGATTATTGTATCTTTTTCTTGATATTTTTCAAATTTTAAGCTAAAATCTTACTTGACCCTATCGTCTAGCCTGGTCTAGGACGCCAGGTTTTCATCCTGGCAACCGGGGTTCAAATCCCCGTAGGGTCGCCATGGTTTCTGAGGAAAATTACCTTAATATCACTCGCGCTTCAGACCTTTCTAATCCGAAAGAAAGAGCGCTTTATCGTTTTTTTGAGACCCTCCCTGCTCTGCTTTCTTTGGGCACATTGTTGGGGGCCCTGATTTTCTCCTGGATAATTCCTGTCTCTGTAGCTTTTTTTATTATTGTTTTTGATTTCTTCTGGTTTTTAAGAATTTTTTATTTGGCCTTTCATCAAACCTCAAGCTTCAGGCAGATGAAAAGAAACCTGAAAGTTAATTGGCTAGAAAAGTTGGAAAAAGAAAATCCTGACTGGCAAAGGGTTTATCACCTAATCATTCTGCCTTCCTGCAGAGAAAGTAAAGAGATAATCAAATCTTCTTTGGAATCTTTGATTGTTTCAAATTATCCTAAAGAAAAAATGATTGTCGCTTTGGCTATTGAAGAAAGAATGGGGGAAAATGATTTTAAGGAAGCCAAAGAAATAGAAGAGGATTTCAAGGGAAAGTTTTTTAAATTCATTGTCACCTCTCATCCGGAAGATATGCCGGGTGAAATTGCAGGGAAGGGGTCAAATGTGGCTTTTGCCTTAAATGAGGTAAAAGATAAAATAGTCGATCCTCTTGGTATTCCCTACGAAAACATCGTTGTTTCCAGTTTTGATATCGACACCAAACCCTACCCTTATTATTTTGCCAATTTAACCTGGAATTATCTTAATAATCCCAATCCCTTTCGTTCAAGTTATCAACCCATACCTGTTTACAACAATAATGTCTGGGAAGCCCCGGCCTTTTCCAGAGTGATCGCCACTTCAGGCACTTTCTGGCAAATGATGCAGCAGGAGAGGCCGGAACAGTTGGTCACATATTCGGCTCACGCCTTCCCTTTTAAAGTTTTTATTGAGGCGGGTTATCCTTCAAATATAGTGGCTGACGATTCCCATGTTTTTTGGAAAGCATATTTTAAATACGACGGGGATTATAAAGTAGTTCCCCTTTATTATCCTATTTCGATGGATGCAGTTCTGGCTGAAAGTTTAAAGAGAACGGCGATAAACCAATACAAGCAGCAAAGGAGGTGGGCCTGGGGGTGCGTTGAAATTCCTTATCTGCTCTTTAATTTTTTGAAACGAAAAAAAATTCCTATGGCTGAAAAAATCCGCCATTCCTTCACCATTATTGACGGTTTCTGGTCCTGGGCCACTTCTTCCCTTTTGGTTTTTATTTTGGGCTGGCTTCCTCTTTGGCTGGGAGGCGATGAATTCCAAAAAAGCCTTCTTTCATATAATCTTCCTAAAATCACAAGCTATATTATGAGTTTTGCAATGATCGGAATGTTGGCCTCGGCCATTACCAGCCTTGCAATTTTGCCTCCGAAACCGGCAACGTACGGAAAATTTAAAAAATTATCCATGGTTTTCCAATGGTTCTTATTACCGATAACTTTGATTGTTTTCGGCAATCTTCCGGCTCTGGACGCCCAGATAAGATTGCTTTTAGGAAAATATATGGGCTTTTGGGTGACAGAGAAACACCGTAAATAAGTTATTCCAAGTGAATCCTTTTGGTAAACTCCTGCAATCTTTCCCGCAAAGCGGGATATTTTTTTAATTGAGGGTCTTGGCTTAAAATTTCTTTTGCCTCATTTCTGGCTTCAGAAACCATGACTGTATCTGACAATGACGCCATGGCCAAGTCGGGAAGTCCCCATTGGCGCTGGCCGGTAAAATCGCCAGGGCCCCTGATCTGAAGATCTTTTTCAGCCAGTTCAAAACCGTTATCGCAACTTACCAGGGCTTTTAATCTTCTGTTGGTGACAAATCCTGGTTCATTAGTAAAAAGAAAACAATAAGATTGCCATTCAGCTCTCCCCACTCTTCCGCGGAACTGGTGCAATTGGGCCAATCCGAATTTTTCAGAACCCTCGATCATCATCACTGAAGCGTTGGGCACATCGACTCCGACCTCAATCACGGAAGTGGAAACTAGAATGTCCAACACTTTTTCTTTGAATTCCCACATCACATTTTCTTTTTCCTTTGATTTCATTTTTCCATGGAGCATTCCTATTCTTAAATCAGGGAATATTTTTTTTGAAAGTTTTTCATATTCCTGCTTGACCGCCTTAACGTCCATCCACGACAAGCTTCTTTCGTCTAACAAGGGGGCTTGCCCCTCCATAGCCCCGCCTTGCGGGGCGGAGGGTGGCTCTATCCTTGGACAAATGACAAATGCCTGCCTGCCCTCTTTGATTTGTTCCCGGATGAATTCGTAGGCAGACTCTTTTTCATGAGGCTGGATTATTTTTGTGATTATCTTCTTTCTTCCTTTGGGCATCTCATCAATAACAGACAGATCCAAGTCTCCGTAAACCGTTAGAGAAAGGGTTCGTGGTATCGGGGTCGCAGTCATAGATAATAAATGAGGAATGAAATCTTTCTGCCTGCAAAGCTTCGCTCTCTGTTCCGTTCCGAAGCGGTGCTGCTCGTCTATGACAACCAGAGCCAGCTTACTAAACTGCAAAGGAGTTTTCTTAGCAGTGGAGGGGTCGGTGTCCTGGATTATGGCATGTGTTCCGATTATGATGTCTGCCTCATTTTTCCTTATCTTTTCCAAAAGTTTTTTTCTTTCAATTTTTTCTTCTTCAAAGTAGCTTTCCTTGCCGGTGATCAGTGCCACTTTTAAATCAAAATTCTTTAAGACTTCGTTTATTGTTTTGAAATGCTGTTTTGCCAGTATTTCTGTGGGAGCCAAAAAAGCAGTTTGATAGCCCGATTGAGCCACATTGAGAGCGGCTATGGCCGAGACAACTGTTTTGCCTGAGCCCACGTCTCCTTCAAGAAGCCTGTTCATGGGCCTGGATTTTTCCAGATCTTTCAGTATTTGCCAGGCGCATTTTCTTTGGGCATCAGTCAGTTTGAAAGGAAGGTTTTCAGTGAATTTTTTTATTAGACCTACATTTATAGGTATGTCTCTTGCGTTTTCCTTGGCTAGCTTTAACCTCTCTTTAAGGACAAAAAGAGAAAGATTAAAGAGTTCCTCAAAAGAAAATTTTTTCCTTGCTTCCTCAGCTTCCTTTAAAGAATCAGGAAAGTGTATTTTCCAGAGAGCGTCTTTTATTGAAAGGAACTCGTATTTTTCAGATATCTTTTTAGGAAGAGAATCCGGCAATTCGTTTTCAGGGCGGATCAGGCTTGCTAAGATCGGCTTTATAATAAAGCGCAGCCATTTTGAAGACAGTCCTTCTGTTTCAGGATAAACCGGGATTAAGCCGGCAGTATGAGTGAGGTCTGCTTTTTCTTCTTTGAAGTTTTCGGGCAGTTTCTCATAAGCTGGGCTTGATAGATATTTTGAACTCTTTTTGCCCCTTATTTTTCCTGCCAAGCAAACAAAAGTTCCTTTCTTTAAGGTGTTTACCAAATATGGCTGGTTGAACCAGAGAGCTTTTATCTTTCCTGTTTCGTCCGCGATCTCGGCCTGAGTGAGCATCATCCTTTTTCGGAATGCCCTGAAAACCCGAATGTCTGTTATCTGTCCCTGAATGCAAAAAGGCTTGCCCGCCATAGCTTCAATGAAGGCAGGGCCGCCTTCGTGGAGGTCAGCAATTTTTACCAGGTTTGAGAAATCTTCGTAACGATGAGGAAAATGAAAGAGGAGCTGGCCTACAGTTTTGATTCCCAATCTCTTTAATCTTTTCTGATATTGGGGTCCGATTCTGGGAATGTTTTCAACTGAAGTGGAAATGAAATCCATAATAGTGTCCCCAGAGGGAATCGAACCATCATTTCAGCCTTCGCAGGGCTGCGCTCTATCCGTTGAGCTATGGGGACGTGACGGATTAATTTTAACACAAAATAGTTTAATTTCAACCGGAATCAAATTGACTTTAGGGAGTTTTAAAGATAAAATATGAAGGAATACGGAGAGGTGGCTGAGTGGCCGAAAGCGGCACGCTGCTAATGTGTTAAGGTAGCAATACCTTCGTGGGTTCGAATCCCACCCTCTCCGCATTTTTAACAAAGCAATGCTTTGGAGAGGTGTCTGAGCGGTTGAAAGAACTGGTCTTGAAAACCAGTATGTCAGCAATGGCATCGTGGGTTCGAATCCCACCCTCTCCGCCAGAGCTCCCTTTAAGGGAGTTTTTTGTTTGTTAAAGATTTTTCTTATGATACAATGGAATAATTATGTTTAACTTTTTGCAGATTTTCCTTCCTCAAAGATTTTTGGGAATAGACGTCGGGACATCTTTTCTTAAAATTGCAGAAGTTTCAAGATTCGGAAACCGGAGGAAGCTAGAAAACTACGGCTTTCTTTCAGCTCAGGTGTTATATGAGAAGCCTTTCAGGACTTTTGACAAAAATACTCTTCTTCTTTCAAGCGATGATGTAAGCCGAGCCATAAGAGCAATAATGGAGGAAGCTAAAATCAAAACCAATCAGGTTGTTTTTTCGATTCCTGATTTTTCAACTTTCTTCACTAATTTTGAACTGCCCCAAATGACCAAGGAGGAATTGCCCGAAGCTGTGCGTTATGAGGCCAAGCAGCACATTCCCTTTCCATTAAGCGAGATGACGTTGGATTGGAAACTGGTTCACGATAAGGCCGTGTTGCAGAAAGGAGAAAATTTAAAAATCCTTCTGGCCGCCGTCCCCAACGAAGTGATCAATCAATATAATTCAATAGCCGAAAAAGCCAATTTGAAGCTTTATGCTCTGGAAGCGGAAGTTTTCAGCTTAATAAGGTCTCTGGTCAGCGAGGATGAAAAATTACCATTGGCCATAATCGATATTGGAGCTCAAAGCACCACTTGCAGCATAATTGTTAAGAGAAGTCTTTATGGTTCTCACAGTTTTAATATGTCAGGAAGCAACCTTATTGCCGCTGTTTCCAAGGGTTTAAGCATTGACTATAACAAGGCGCAGGAATTGGTGATAAAATTCGGAATAAGTTCCGGGGAAATTCAAAATGAAAATAATCCCAGAGAAATTCTTCTTCCTTTAATAGATGTTATTTTAAGCGAGACAGATTCTGTTTTAAATAATTTCCGTAAAGAGAAAAATCTGCCAGCAGAAGGAATTTCAAAAGTCATAATTGCCGGAGGAATGGCATTGATACCCGGCTTAAAAGAATATTTCGCTGAGCATTTGAAAGCAGAGACAGTAATTGCCAATCCTTTTACCCACCTTTTTTACCCCCCGATTTTAGAAAATAATCTTCAGGAAAAAGGCCCCTCTTTTTCCATAGCGGTGGGAGCAGCCCTTCGCGGCTTGGAATATTAGGTATATAATATTTAAATATGGCAGTTGATATCATTCCAACAGAAACAAGCAGGATGCCGAAATGGATAAACTACATGTTTTATTCTTTTCTCGGGCTTTTGGCAATTTCGTTATTTTGTTTTTTTATCCTGAACAATATTTTCAACAATTCCCGGCAGGAATTAAAAGAACTCGAAGATGCCTTAAACAATCAAAGTTGGGAGGTCAGCCCTGGACTGGAAAGCAGCATTCTGGCCAAAAAAGAAAAAATAGATAATTTTAAGACGTTAATCAGTAATCGGAAAACAGTTTCAGAGATTTTTTCAATTCTTCAGGAGATATCCCATCCTAAAGTTTGGTTTTCTTCCTTTGAACTAAAATCAGAAGAAAATTCCATTGGTCTTGTGGGGCAAGCCAAGGATTTTGAAAGCCTTGGCCAGCAGATTTTTATTCTTAAATCTGAAAATCTCATTGAAAGTTTTGATTTGCAATCAATTTCAATATCTAAAGAGGGAAGAATCAACTTCAATTTATCTTTAAGTTTAGACCCTCAAGTTTATAATGTAACTCAGGAATCCTCGGAGGGAAATTATGAATAAACAGAATATTTTCAAGATAACCAATTTCATACCCATTATTGCTTTAGGTTCTTTAATGATCACCCTTTTTCTTTGGGCTGGAGCAATGATTCCTAAAATCAACGAACTGGCAAAAATTCAAAAAGATATCAAAGAAAAAGGATCTTTGATTACCCGGGAAAAAGAGCATTTTACCAATTTAAAAGAAATAGACCAGAAGCTGGCTGAAAAGGGAGAAGAAATGGCAAAGATAGGCCTTGCTCTACCCGATTCCCCCGATATTCCATCCCTTTTTGATTTCATTCAAAAAACAGCTTCCTATTCGGGAATGGTTTTGGAGGGTCTTGGGGACTACACCGTATCTAATTCGTTGCAAGGGGAAAAAATAAGGGAGACTGTTTTCAGTATTCAGGTTTCGGGTTCCTACGAAGATTTCAAGAATTTCCTTTCTTCTCTTGAAAATTCATCCAGACTAATTAACGTAGACAGCATTTCTTTCAACGCAAAAGAAGAAGAGGAGAATAACTTCAGTTTCAATTTAAGCTTGGAAACCTTCAGCAATTAGTTTTCAAAACATGGAGCACAATTTTGTTCAGCAGCAAAAAAATCAGCGAAATTTAATCATAGTTTTTATTTCTGTCATCATTGTCACTGGTTTTATTTTCTGGTTCGGTTTTTTAAGGAAAGATTCGGGTTCGTCCTCCCAGGAAGGACCAGCAACTATCACAGAACCAGAAACCATGGGGCAATCTGTTTTTTCAGAAAATGAGATATATCTTGATTTTGCAACTCTCAATGATCCCATTTTTCAAACCTTAATTTCCTTTTCCCCTATTTTGCCTCCAAGCACTTCAACGGGACTTGAAATAGGAAGGGAAAATCCGTTTATTCCATTTAAAAGCAAATAATCATTCAAAAATGTCGCTGATAAAGCAATTAGCAGAAAAGGGATTAATAGATCAGGAAAAAGCCAAGGTTCTGGAAGAGGAGGCCAAGAAAGGCAAGGAAGAGGAAGTAATCTTGAATTCAGGAGCGGTTCCTGAAGAGGTTTTATTTAAAATCAAGAGCGAGAATCTTAGTATTCCCTTAAAAGAGGTAGACGTTGAGAAAGTCACTTTAAAGGCCCTAGAACTGATTCCTGAAGAAACAGCCAAGTTTTATCAAATGATTCCTTTGGAAAAAACAGAGAAGACTTTGGAAGTGGGAATGGTTTATCCTGAAGACCTTAAAGCTCAGGAAGTGTTGAAATTCTGGGCAAGACAGAAAAATTTCAACTACACAGTTTTTTTAATCACTCCCGATACTCTAAAAAAATTATTGAGCCAGTATCGAACCTTAAAAGAGGAGGTAGGCCAAGCTTTAGAGGAGCTTGAAGGAGAGTTAAAAGAGGAAAAAATAAAAGGAAGGACAGAGGAAGACTACGAAAAAATTGCCGAGGACGCCCCCATTACCAAAATTGTCGCTGTTATTTTAAGGCATGCCGTTGAAGGTTCAGCCTCAGATATTCATATTGAACCCACCCGCACCAAACTGAGAATTAGATTCAGATTTTTAGGAGAGCTGCATTCCTCAATATTTCTTCCCATAAAAATCCATTCTGCGGTAGTGGCCAGAATAAAAATTCTTTCCAATCTCAAGATTGATGAAACCAGGATCCCCCAGGACGGCAGATTTTCAACCAATGTTGCAGGCAAGATAATTGATTACAGAGTCTCTACTTTTCCAACTTCTTTAGGGGAAAAGGTGGCAATCAGAGTTTTGGATCCGGAAGCAAGCATAAAGACTTTTGAGGATTTGGGACTGAGGGGAAGAAACTTGGAAATAGTTAAAGAAAAGATAAAAAAGCCATACGGTTTGATTCTGGTGACTGGTCCCACCGGTTCGGGAAAAACAACAACCCTTTATGCTGTTCTTAAGTTATTAAACAAAGATGAATCCAATATCGTCACCCTTGAAGACCCCGTAGAGTATCTTATTGACGGTATTAATCAGTCTCAGGTGAGGCCGGAAATAGAATACACTTTTGCATCGGGATTAAGGCATATTTTAAGGCAGGATCCTAACGTAATCATGGTTGGAGAAATCCGCGATGAGGAAACAGCCACCCTGGCCATTCATGCCGCTTTAACAGGCCATATAGTATTATCCACTCTTCATACAAACAATGCCTTGGGTGTTGTTCCCCGTCTGATTGATATGGGAATTAAACCCTACCTTCTTCCTCCGACTCTTCAGGTGGCTATCGCTCAGAGGCTTGTCAGAAAACTTTGCAAGGAGTGCCGGAAAAAAGTGAAACCGACAGCAGAGGTGAAGGAGTTGATTTTAAAGAAAATAGCAAACATGCCGGATTCTTATAAATCTGAAGCTAAACTGGGCGGCAAAACCCAGAAGGAAATATATGTTTATGAGCCAGTGGGTTGTTCTAAATGCGCTCAAACAGGTTTTTCAGGCAGAATAGCTCTTTTTGAAGTTTTTTCCTCCAGCCCGGCTATAATTCAGGAAATCTCCAAAGATCTTTCAGAGGCAAATCTTTTAAAGAAAGCCAGGGAAGAAGGAATGATGACCATAGACCAAGACGGGATTTTAAAGGCCTTGGAGGGTCTGACAACCATAGAAGAAGTATTAAGAGTAACCGAAGAAAGATAATTAATAAATTTATGGCAAACACAAAAAAGAAAACAATCTTATTGGTAGAAGACGACCCCTTTTTAATCGATATTTATTCAACTAAGTTTTTAGAAAGCGGTTTCTCGGTAGAAATAATCAAATCTGGGGATTTGATTCTGCCCAGACTCGAAGAAATAACCCCTGATTTAATAGTTTTGGACATAGTCCTCCCTCAAATGGACGGCTGGGAAATTTTAAGAAGAATAAAATCAGAAAAACGTTTCAAAGATTTAAAGGTGATAATTCTCTCCAATCTCGGCCAGAAAGAAGAGGTGGAAAAAGGCATGAAGCTGGGGGCAACCAAATATTTAATCAAAGCCCACTTCACTCCGAGCCAGATTGCCGAAGAGGTGAAAAAGATTTTGGATTAAATTTTACATATAACTCTTATGAATAATTACCAAGAAAGAATAAAAGAATTGCTTGAATTGACATTCAAGGAACAGGCTTCAGACCTTCATCTCTCTGTGGGCCACAGCCCGATTTTGAGAGTGGCAGGAGAGCTGATCCCCTTGGTTAAAAAAAAGGTTCTTGAAGCAGACGATACCAGAGGAATGGCAGAGGCCTTAATGTCTCCCGAACAATTTAAAAAGCTTTTTGAAGAAAAAGAACTGGATTTTTCCCACAACGTGGCGGGAGAGGGGCGCTTCAGGGTGAATGTTTTTTTCCAGCAGGGAAATATTTCAATCGCTTTCAGGTTAATCTCAGACAAGATAAAAACCATTGATGAGTTGAATTTGCCTCCTATCATCAAAGAATTTACTGAAGCTTCCCAAGGTTTTGTCATTATCACCGGCCCTTCTGGCTCAGGCAAATCAACCACCCTGGCTGCTTTAATTGATCAGATAAACCACACAAGAAAAGATCACATAATCACCATTGAAGATCCGGTAGAATTCATTTTCGAGGATGACAGAAGTATTATTGACCAAAGAGAGGTTCAGCAGGATACCCTTTCTTTTGCGCGAGCTCTCAGGGCCACTTTCAGGCAAGATCCCAATGTTATTATGGTTGGGGAAATGAGAGATCCTGAAACAATATCCACAGCCATTACCGCTGCTGAAACCGGTCATTTGGTATTTGCCACTCTTCATACTAATTCAGCCAGCCAAACGATTCACCGCATAGTGGATTCTTTCCCTTCCGACCAGCAGGAGCAGATAAGAGCCCAGCTCTCGTCTTCCCTGCTCGGAGTTGTTTCCCAGAGGCTGATTCCAAGGATTAAAGGAGGCCTTATTCCTGCCTGCGAGGTGATGATAGCTACTCCCGCCATTTCAAATCTTATCAGGGAGAATAAAGTGCACGAGCTTCCTTTAGTAATTGAAACGTCAAACGAATTAGGAATGGTTTCCTTAAACAGATCTTTGGCTAATTTAGTCAGAAGAAAAGAAATTGCCCTGGAGAGCGCTCTGAATTTTTCTCTTAATCCCAAAGAATTGCAGATGTTAATGTAGATGAAGTTTAATTATGATTCCCGCAAGCGGGTCCCTATTAATTAAATGAAATTTAATTATCAAGCGAGAACGAAAGATGGAGACACTCAGGCAGGCCAAGTGGAAGCTTCTTCAAAGGAGGCCGCTGTTAATTTACTGCAGCAGCATAGCCTTTACGTCACTTTTCTCCAGGAAGCAAAACCTCCCTTATATGCTTTGAAATTAAATCTTTTCGGGAATATTTCCAGAAAGGAAATAGTTCTTTTTTCACGTCAGCTAAGCATAATGTTTAAATCCAAAGTTTCTTTGATTGAAGCTTTGAGATCCATAGGCAGTCAAACAAAAAATGCTGATTTAAAAGAAAAGATATTTCATATTTCCGAAGAAGTGGAAGGGGGAACCTCTTTTTCTAAGGCAATTTCAAATTACCCCAAACTCTTCTCCCCCTTTTACGTGGCAATGGTAAAATCCGGGGAGGTTTCAGGAAAGCTGTCTCAGGCCCTGAATTATTTGGCCGATCATTTAGAGAGAGAGTATTATCTTATTTCTAAAGCCAAGGGGGCTTTGGTTTACCCTTCCCTTATACTCGTCGTGGTAGTAGGAGTCCTTCTGATGATGACTTATTTCGTTCTTCCCAACCTTAGCCAGGTCTTATTAAGCAGCGGAGTTGATCTTCCCCTGATTACCAAAATTGTTTTGAAAATGGGAGATTTTATAAGAAAGGCGGGCTGGGTGCTGATTCTTCTTTCTGGAGTAGCAGCTTTTCTTTTTTCCAAATTTTATCGGAGCCCTAAAGGGAAAGAGGTGTGTGACAGATGGATTCTTAATTTTCCTCTTGCGGGAAATCTGATAAAAATGATTAATGTCAGCCGTTTTGCTGAAAATCTTGCCACCTTGATTTCCGGAGGCCTCCCCATTACGCAGGCATTGGGAATTACCGGAGACATAATCGATAACATTTCTTACAAGAAAATAATCTTTAAAGCGCGGGACGACGTTAAAAAAGGAGAGCCCATATCGTCTGTGCTGGAGGGGGCGCCAGTTCTCTTTCCCCCTATTTTTACTCAGATGGTCAGAGTCGGGGAAAGAACGGGAACTCTCGATGTAACCTTATTGGAAATAGTTGAATTTTTTCAAAAAGATATAGAAAGATCAATAGACGGCCTGATCGGTGTTCTGGAACCGGTTTTGATAATCTTCTTGGGAGGATTGGTGGGAGGAATGCTGCTCTCGGTTCTTATGCCTCTTTATCAGACAATATCAATGTAAAAGTTTTTAATTGAGTTTTCCACATACCCTCCCTTGCCTTCTTGTGCTAATATTACTTAATTAAAGGTCATTATTAATAAAAAAAATATGATGAATATTGATAAAGAAAAAAAAGGCTTCACCTTGATTGAATTATTGGTGGTGATTGCCATTATCGGCTTGCTATCTTCGATTGTTTTAGTGGCAGTGGGGCCGGCCAGAGCCAAAGCCAGAGACGCCAAAAGACAATCAGATATCAGACAAATTTCTTCAGCCATGGAAATGGCAATGTCTGACAGTGTCGTGAGCCAATACCCTGCAGTTACAGCGGCGAGCGGCAAGCTGTCCAGCGTTGCTTCTCCATTCGCAACTTATATGCCGTCTCTTCCTCAGGATCCTGGAGGAGGTTCGGGAGCTTGCACTACTGATGACAGCTCAGAGACAGCAGCCGGAGGCTACTGCGCTTATTCTAGCAGTGCTGGATCAGAGTTTTGCATTTATGCCAAACTTTCGACCGGAGACTGGATTGTGGCCAGCGAGAAGGGAGTGTCTACGATGACTACTTACCCCGCAACAATGTCAGCTTGCCCCTAGAGTTTGATAGTAAATATATTTTTAGCAAAGGTCGATTAGATAACGATTCCGTTCCGCAAATCAGCGAACGGCGAAAGAATAAATATGCAATTATTTGAAAAGAAAAATCGTGGCTTCACCTTGATTGAATTATTGGTGGTGATTGCCATTATCGGAATTTTAGCATCAATCGTTTTAGTTTCTTTGGGTGGAGCAAGAGCTAAAGCCAGAGATGCTCAAAGGCAGTCGGATATGAGACAGATTGTGACAGCTCAAGAAATGTATTACGGAGACAGCTCAGTTTATTTTCAATCAGGAGCCACTGCCGGCACAAGCACTTTTTCTGGGATTACAGGTTATTTGGATGCCATTGATGATCCTCAGCCGACAACCAAAGATTACATTTGGGTAAACAACGATTACGACATCACAGACTGCACTCAGGGAGATTACTTTTGTGCTTACGCCGCCCTGGAGGGAGGAAATTATTTTGCCGCTTCCGAGAAGGGAACTAAAACAGTATCTGCGCTTCCTGAATACGGCTCTTCAGATTGCGTTTGCTGGTAGAGCACACATTATCTAAAAGCAAAAAGGCGTTTCCGAACTGGAGCGCTTTTTTGTTTGGGCAACTTTGAAAGAATGTTGAATTTAGAATATAGTATATAGAATGAGAATAGAGAATTGAGAGAATCCTTATTCAAGATTCCAAATTCTATTTTATGCAGATATATTTTAGCATTGCCACATTCCTCTTGGGTCTTATAGTCGGTTCCTTTTTAAACTGCGTGATTTATAGAATGGAGGAGGGAAAGAGTTTTTTGAAAGGCCGTTCTTTTTGTCCTTATTGCAAACACGAGCTTTCTTGGCGTGATTTAATTCCTATTTTCAGTTTTCTTTTATTGAGAAGAAAATGCAGATATTGCAAAAAGCCCATATCTTGGCAATATCCCCTGGTGGAACTGGGAACAGGAATCCTATTTGTTTTAGGATTGCTTTTTGTTTTTAATTCAGGGATTTGGGATTTTATTTGTTATTTGCTTGTTTCTTCTTTTTTTGTTTTAATCTTTGTCTTTGATTTAAAACATTATATTATTCCCGATAGATTGGTCTGGCCGGCAATTTTAATTGCTTTTTTATATCAGTGGAATTTATATCAATGGAATTTTTTGGAAATGAAAAATCTGGCATTGGGAGTGCTGCCGGCTTTCTTTATTCTGGCCATTATAATTGTTTCTCGCGGCAAATGGATGGGTTTGGGTGATTTTAGTCTGACAATATTAATGGGCCTTTTCCTCGGCTTTCCTAAAATCCTTGTAGCTTTGTTTTTTGCATTCTTTCTGGGTGCTATAATAGGAATAAGCTTGATGATTTTCAAAGGAAAAACTTTAAAATCAGAGATTCCTTTCGGCCCCTTTTTAATAACGGCAACCTTTATTTCTTTTTTTTGGGGCCAGCAGATAATTAACGGGTATCTTCGTTTTCTGTTTAATCCATGAACAAAGCTTTCACTTTGATAGAATTAATGGTCGTGACGGCCCTGATTGCTCTCGTGAGCATTTTGATCATGCCCAATTTCAGAAGCGGAGAAAATCAGTTGGCAGTCAAAAGAGAAACCTATAAACTGTCTCAGAATATAAGGAGAGTACAAGAAATGGCCATTTCCGCCAAAGAATTTGAGGGAGCAGTGCCCGGTGGCTACGGAGTCTATTTTAAAAAAACGGAGCCCGCTCATTTTATTATTTTTGCCGACATTGATAACGACAAGACATATTCGTCTCTAGACAATGTTGTAGAAGATGTTTTATTGGAGGAAATTGAAATCAGCAGTCTTTCTTCGGGAACGAAACTAACAATTGTTTTTACTTCGCCGGATCCGACAGTGACCATTACTCCTTCATCTGAATCAGCTGCGATTAATCTGAAGAGGGTGGGTTCTGAGCAGGATGTTTCTTCAGTTACCATTAACAAAGTCGGTTTAATAACCATAGATTAGCGCATGAAGAACGGGTTTACTTTAATTGAGGTAGTGATAGCTATTTTTTTCCTGACAGTTGGCGTAGGCGGCTGTTTTGCCTTAATTCAGCAGGTATCAGCTTCCAACTCTCTGAATAAGTCAAAGTTTGAAGCTTTTTATTTGGCTCAGGAAGGAGTTGAAATAGTCAGAAACATCAGGGATAACAATTGGCTGGAAAGCAGAGATGATCCCGGCATTCTTTGGACCGAGGGAATTGTTTCAGCTTCGGGCTGTCTTTCTTTGAGGATTTCACCCTGCGATTCTTACGGAGACGTAAATTTTGACGGCGTAGTGAGCGACAAAGACAGCGATCTTGTTTCAGATTATATATCAGGTTTCGGGTCATTGAGTGCAGAAGAATTAAAAAGAGCAGATGTTAATGGTGACGGAGACGTAAACAATCTTGACTTAACAGCTTTTGAAAATTATATAGGGTGCGCGCCTGCCTATAATTTGCCAATCTGTTCTCTTGCGGGAAAATTCCAAAGAGAGACGATCGTTATCCAGATTGACAGCAACAACATAGATGTTTTAAGCAGAATATATTGGCAGGAGAGAGGGGCAACCCATGAGGTTGAAGTCGTAAACCAATTATCAAACTGGAAATGAAAAAAGGAGGTTTTACTTTAATTGAAATATGTGTTGCTGTAGCTATTTTCTCGTTGGCCATTACAGCTTTGTTTGGTTTTTTAAACCAAACCACCAAGACCCAGGAAAGATCATTGATAATGGGGCGCATGATAGACAATACATCCTATGTTTTAGAATACATGAGCCGTGCCTTAAGAATGGCAAAAAAGGATGATTTGGGAGGAGTTAATTGCTTAGTCGGGAATAAGGTAAATTATGAAATTACCCGGGCAGGCCAGGGGATAAAGTTTAGAAACTATAAAGATGAATGCCAGGAGTTTTTTTTGGAATCAGACAAACTGAAAGAATGGAAAAACACAGGAGGAATTCAGGCAGAGAATTTTTTCACGCCATCGAATATTGAAATAGGTGATTTTAAAATAGGACCCTCCGACACCTGGGACCAAAACGACGATCAGCAGCCTCGCGTCACTCTTTATTTAAAGGCCGTATATTCAGAGGGGTATTGGTCAAACTCCCCTCTTTTATTAGACGTCCAGACAACTGTTTCTCAGAGGAACTTAGATGTTAGAAGATAAAAAAGAAAAACAAAAAGGCACGTCAATATTGTTTGCTGTTTTAGTGTTGAGTCTTGTTTTATCTGTCAGTTTTGGCATAGCAAACATTTTAATGTTTCAAATAAAAATATTAAAGGAGGTTGGGCATTCGGTGGCGGCTTTCTACGCGGCTGACGCAGGGATTGAAAAAGTTTTAATGGAAAGGCATTCTCCTCAGAATCTGGAAGAAAATCTTTCTAATGGCGCAAGCTTTAGAGTTATTGTGACTGCCGGAGGATCGGGAAATTGTCCTGAAAGTATTAATTTTTGCATAAAATCAATAGGATCTTTCGGGGGAACAAGGAGAGCCATAGAAATAAAATATTAACAGATCGTTCTTCGGTTAAACAGAATCCGCTGGTGCGGATTTTTTTGTTTTACAGGCAACAATTTATTTATTTTCTGCTATAATTAGCAAAAGAGGCATGTGCTAGGTCCGACCCCGCACATCCCTTAGTTAATAAGTAATTTGCACTTTAATGAGAAAAAAGAAACAATTTTCAGAAGGTCATATATATCACATATACAATCGCGGCGTAGCAAAGAATTTAATTTGCGCAAAAGAAGACGATCTTTGGCGTTTTCTTCAGGGGCTTTGCCTGTTCAACGATAAAAACAATGCAGCAAATGTATTATGGAAATTAGCCAGAAGCCGAGGCGAGTTAAATCTAAACATATTAAAAGAATACATTGCAGAGAACAAAAAAGAACCCTTGGTGCGCATTCTTGCATACTGTATTATGGATAATCACTTTCATCTGTTGGTTGAGGAAATCCAGGAAGGCGGAATCGTTAGGTTTATGCAGAGGCTCGGCACGGGGTATGCCCGTTATTTTAACAATAAACACAAAAGAGTCGGCCCTCTTTTTCAAGGCAGATTTAAGACGGTTTTAGTGAAGGAAGACATGCATCTTTTATATCTTTTGGCCTACATTAACGTTATTAATCCCGGCCAATTTATTCAGCCCAAACTGAAAGAAGAGGGAGCAAAGGACATAAAGAAGATTTTAGACGGTGTTGAGAAATATCCCTGGTCAAGTCATCTGGACTATTTGGGAAAAAGGGAGTCAATCATTATCGAGAAGGGATTATTCAGCAAAATGCTGCCCACCCCCAAGTATTATCAGGATTTAGTCAGGAACGTTTTGGAGGAGAGGAAATATCAGCAAATTTCCCATCTTGCTATCGAGCAATAAACATGTGCTGGGGATGTGCTAGGTCCGACCCCGCACATCCCTTAGTTTTAAATTCCTAGAGTGGGGGGGAGTGTGCTTAGCCCGACCCCGCACATCCCAAAGGTATGAAAAAAGAAGAAGCAAAAAAGAGAATAAAGAAGCTTAGGGAGACGATAAATCATCACAGATATCTTTACCATGTTTTAAATAAGCAGGAGATTTCAGATGCGGCTCTAGATTCCTTGAAACATGAGCTATATTCTTTAGAGCAGCAATTTTCAGATCTAATTACTCCTGATTCTCCAACCCAGCGCGTAGGAGGCCTTCCTTTAAAGGAGTTTAAAAAAGTTCAACATTCAGCCCCTATGCTCTCCATAGAGGATGTTTTTAATGAAAAAGAGCTGGAAGATTGGCAAAAGCATATAAAAAGGATAGATCCGGGGGCAGGTTTGGAATATTTTCTTGAATATAAAATAGATGGTTTTGCTGTGACATTGATCTATGAGAATGGCGTATTTGTTACGGGGGCAACCAGGGGAAACGGGCTCATTGGCGAGGACGTTACTCAGAATTTAAAGACAATAGACAGCATTCCCTTGAGACTTAATCCTAGAGGAGATTTTCCGAATAAAGAGATAAAAGAGAAGGTAGATTCATTGATTAGACAGGGAAGGTTGGAGATCAGAGGCGAAGTGTATATGGACAAGAAAGACTTTGAAAGAATAAAAGGCGACTATTCTAATCCAAGAAATCTGGCAGCAGGTTCAATTAGGCAGCTCAATCCTAAGTTGGCAGCCTCTCGACCTTTGAAATTCTTGGCATACGATATGGTAACCGATATTAAAACAAGGAAACATTCCCAGGAACATGAGGTTTTTCCGGTCTTGGGCTTTAAAACTGATTCAGGTAAAATAGTATCTAAATCATCCGATATAGTTGATTTTTGGAACGAAACTGCCCGAAAGAGAGAGTCTCTTCCTTTTATGATTGACGGGATAGTGGTTGTTATTAATGACAATGAGCTTTTTCGAAGATTGGGAGTTGCCGGGAAGAGTCCCCGCGGAATAAGAGCTTTCAAATTTTCTCCCAAGCAGGCGACTACCAGGATTTTAGATATTCGTGTCCAGATTGGAAGGACGGGGGCAGTAACTCCGGTGGCTTATCTTGAACCGGTTGCTGTTGAGGGAGTGACTATCACCCGCGCGACCTTGCACAACGAAGACGAAATAAAGAGGTTAGGGGTAAAGATCGGAGACACAGTCATCGTTGAGAGGGCAGGAGACGTGATTCCGGCTGTTTCTAAAGTGATAAAAGAATTAAGAACCGGAAAGGAGAGAGAATTCCGTTTCCCAAAGATTTGCCCTGGCTGCAATGTTAAACTGGTGCGGCCTGAAGGAGAGGCGGTTTGGCGTTGCCCTGATCCCGATTGCCCTTCCAGAAAAAAAGAGATCCTTTATCATTTTGTTTCAAAAAAAGCTTTTGATATGCGGGGTTTGGGCCCTAAAATTATCGAGAGACTGATTGATGAAAATCTCATATCCCAGCCTCCCGATTTCTTTGAATTAAAAGAGGGCGATTTGCTTCCTTTAGAGCGCTTTGCTGAAAAGTCTGCGAATAAGCTCGTTCAATCGATAGAAGCAAGCAAAAATATCCCTCTTTCCAGGTTTATTTATTCCTTAGGCATAAGGCACGTTGGAGAAGAATTAGCTATGAGCTTGGCTGATTATTTTGGTTCAATTGATGCGCTGAGAAGAGCTCGAGAAGAAGAGTTAAGAAGGGTCCCTGACGTTGGAGAAAAGGTTGCTCAAAGCATTTGCGAGTGGTTCAGGAAAAAGACTAATCAGGAATTGATTGATGATCTTTTAAAAAGAGGCGTGCATATAATCTCTCCTCTCAAAAGACAGACCAGATTAGGCAATAAAAAATTCGTTTTAACAGGTTCTTTAGATTCTCTCACCAGGTCTGATGCTGAGAAGAAAATACGATTCCTGGGCGGCCATTCTTCAGATTCGGTTTCAAAAGAGACTGACTATCTGGTTGCCGGAAAAGATCCGGGATCTAAGCTTGAAAAAGCCAGGAAATTGGGAGTAAAAGTAATAAGCGAAAAAGAGTTTTTAGAAATGATAAAGTAATATTTATGCTTTCTGCCTTAAAACGTTTAGACTGGATACTTGTTGGCGCAGCCGTGTTATTGACCGGTTTTGGCCTTTTTTCAGTTTATAGCTCCTCTGCTGACGGTGAAATAACTAATTTCTATAAGCAGATTGCTTTTTTGGCAATTGGCTTGTTGGCCATGGTTTTTCTGAGTTTTATTGATTGGAGGGTTTTCCGGGAGAATTCATACTTGATTTTGTTTCTTTATCTTGCTTGCCTTTTGCTTCTTTTGGGCTTGTTTTTCTGGGCGCCGGAAATCAGGGGAGTTAAGAGTTGGTACAGATTTGGGCTGTTTTCAGTCGATCCGATAGAGTTTACAAAGATTATTTTGATCATTATACTAGCAAAATATTTCTCAAAAAGGCATGTAGAAATATTTCAAATAAGGCACATAGTCTTGTCTGGTTTTTATGTTTTCCTGCCCGTTTTTTTAACGTTCTTTCAGCCCAATATGGGTTCAGTGATTATCCTGGTTGCGCTATGGATAGGAGTTCTTATTGTTTCTGGAATCAAAATTCCTCACTTTTTAGCTCTTCTCCTGACCGGAATCCTAGTTTTGGCCTTCAGCTGGAGCTTCTTGCTCAAAGATTACCAGAAAAACAGGATTATTAGCTTTGTGGAGCCCAGTGACCCTCTGGGGCTCAGTTGGAGCCAAAATCAGGCCAAAATAGCCGTAGGGTCAGGCGGGCTTCTTGGAAAGGGGTTTGGATCCGGTTCCCAGACTCAGTACGGGTTTCTGCCTGAATCCCAGAATGATTTCATATTTGCAGCCATAGCTGAAGAAACCGGTCTTGCGGGTTGTTTCCTGCTTTTCAGTCTTTTTGCTCTTCTTTTCTGGCGCATTTTCAAAATTCTTCTTTCCTGCCAGAACAATTTTTCCCGGCTTTTTGCCACGGGTTTTGCAATAATCCTGATTGTTCAGATTTTTATTAATATCGGCATGAATTTAGGGTTAATGCCGATCATTGGAATCTCTTTGCCTTTTGTCAGTTATGGAGGAAGCGGTTTAATAGCTGTTTTCTGCGCGCTGGGAATTCTTCAAAGCATCAAAATGAGCGGAGCGAATTCTAGCAACAGTGCTTAAATAGGTAAAAAAACCGATACCCGATACCTCTCTGATTTATCCACAGTTTTACCCATTGACTGTGGTTTTTATTTAAGGGAAAATAACATAATATTTCATACATATATCGGGTATCGCTATGGAGGGTAGTTTTAAGGAGTATATATCGCTACAAGAAGCAACAAAATTCTGTAATTATTCTCAGGAGTATTTATCATTGAGAGCCCGCAATGGAAAATTAAAAGCCGTAAAATTTGGTCGGAATTGGGTGACGAAAAAAGACTGGCTGGAAGAATATTTATCTAAAGTTGAAGAATATAATGGTTCTGTCGGGGCGAATGGCAATTCAAACAATAATCACGTTTTGCAAATTGAAAAAGAAGTCAAAGATTTTTTTCAGAAGAAAGTATCAGCTACTCCAGAAAATTTACCGACCGAAAATAATTTTGCAAAAATTACATTTTCTTTCCGGAAATATTTTGCTGAAAAATTTCAGACGATATCCTCAGTTGCAATTCCAAGCATATTAAAACCAAGGATTCTGCAAGGCAGGGTTCTTGCAATATATCTGATGGTTGGATTGCTTTTTGTTGGCAACAGTGTTTTAGGGAAAGAATCTTTTAAAAATGTATTTAATGATTTTGAACCCTACGTTAATGCTGTCGGTTTAGCCGGGGATCAAATCATTCAGCAATTGGCAGATGATTTTAAAGAAGGATATGAGTCGGCTTCCTTGTTAACCTTCGAAATCAATGAAAATTTAAACAAAGGAATTGATGTTGTGAATTTTGAAATTAGAAATCAAAATTCCCAAATGAGAAATTTAATTGGAGATTCCCTTGCCTTTAATATTTCTCTTCCTAAATTATCTTTCGGTGAAAAGTGGAATATTTTCGGATTAATGAAAGAAGGAGCAGATATTATACTGGCAGATGTTTCAAATGGTTTTCAAAAAAGAATAAACAAGGCGAATGATTTTGCTTTCAGTGTGGGGTCGGCGGGAGACATAATTACAGAAGGATTTAAAAATTTCGTGGTGGGAAATTTTGTAGACAAGAATTACCAAACGGCTGACGTTAATGATGCAGCAAGTTTCAGCCAGGGAAGCACGATAGGAAATCTTGCTAAAACCGTAAAAAGAATTCCGACTAATTTTTCTGAAGGATATAGTTTTGTAAACAATGCTTTAGAGGAAAAGATACAGGAGGGTTATAAAAAAGCAACAGCTCCAATCAATAATCTTTTTAAGGCGATTGTTTCTCCTTGGAGGAAAACCCCCTCAGAAGAATTCGCCTTTGAAGAAAAAAAAGAAGAAATAAAAGAGGAACCGCAGGAAGATAAAAAGGATCAGCCAAAACAGGTGACACAGGTGACTAATGTTCAGCCCATAAAGGAAATTGTCAGAGAAACAACAGTGATTAAGCCGGATGAGGAAAGCATAAAAAAGATATGGTCTGATATTGGTGAAATACAGGCAGATCTTGCCAACCGCCTTTACGCTCCTGGCGGGGTGATCACTCAGCAGATATATGTCACCCAGCCCGTGGCTTCCCCCAAGATATATCAGGAGAATGGAGACATAGTTTTGCAGACCGCAGGTTCAGGCAACGTCATTCTTTCTGCAGCAACCGGAATGCAGATCTCAGGCCAGCAGGTGGTAATTGATTCCACATCTGTGCTGAATCCTTTAATTTACATTGCCGATAAAGCCAAGATTGCGGGCGATACTGAAATTGAAGGAACAGTGACGGCCCGCGGATTGGTTCTCAGCGCTGCCGGCGGAGCAGGCAAGGTGATAAATGTGATCAGGAGCGGATCTTCAATGTTTTCTTTAACCGATGATGGCCAGGTTTCTTTGGTTGGAAATTTTTCGCTCTCCACCACTTCAAGCGAAACTGCGCTTTCTATAAATCAATCGGGCACAGGAAATATAGTTGATATTAAAGACGGCGGCACTTCCGTTCTTTCCATCGCTGATGGAGGTTATGCCACTTTCGCAGTGGCGGCCTCAACCACACCTTCATTTTTAATTAAAGAACCTGGCATATCCTGGACAGGAGCTTCTTCAACTTATTTAGCGCTTACGGCCAGCTCTTCTTTTGACGGAAGATTCATTGATATCCAGACCGGAGGTTCAAGTGTCTTCTATATCGACGGTTCGGGAAATACAGTTATAGGAGGAACTCTTTCAGTTTCAACCACAACAAGCAGATTTACGGGAGATATCGTGGTTGAAGGGAATATTACGCCTTCCACTACCACCGTTTATAGTTTGGGATCTTCCGCGTACAACTGGAATAATGTATATACAGCCAATATCTTGTCTGCAGCCAATCTCACTTTTTCAGCTTCAAACACAGAAGCAATGAGAATAGATGGCGACACTAATTTTGTCGGTATTGGCACTACCACTCCTTCTTCCAATCTCGAGATTGCAGATAATGATGCTTCCACCGCTCTCACTCTTACTGTAGCCACAGACTCCGCTCTTTATGACCCAAGCATAATTTTCAGAAACGGGGGAACGGTTCCTACAACCAGATTCATTATGGGAGTGGATTCCTCTGCTTTAAATAACTTTAAAATTTCAACATCTTCAATAGGGACAGATGATTTATTCGTAATAGACAATATTTCAGGGAATGTGGCCATAGGTTCTTCCACTGCCTCCACTCTTTTCTCTGTGGCCACCTCATCTGACATCTTCAATGTCACCTCAGGAGGAAGAGTTGGTATTGGCACCAGCACGCCCGATTCCACTTTAGGGGTTTGGGGAACTTCCACTTTCATGGGCGGCAACGTGGGTATAGGAGTCATAGATCCCACTCATTCTTTGTCTGTTAACGGTAGATTAAGAGTGGATACCACGGGCCATACTTACGTAGGATCAACCACAGCGACGGTTGGTGAAAAAACAATGCTTACTGTCCAGGAAGTGGTGAAAATTGCTGACGATGAGGAATATACAGGAATAACGTCTCAGGTATTGGCTCAGAAAACCACAGCTCCTTATTCGGGAATCGTAATGGGTATTCTGGGGAGGGCTATTTTGTGGGGCGGAAATACCCAGGATTGGACCAGTAGCTTAGGGTTGATTGGTGTGGATGGTGGCATAAAGACGTGGGCGGGGGCTACCGGTACAGTCAGCAATGCGATTTCCCTTCTTGCTCAGGGAGATTTTTCCGCGTCCAACGCAACGGTCACTAATTGGTACGGTCTTTACATTCAAGGTGCTAGCGGATCAGGTCGCAAGCCGGTCAATGAATACGGAATATATTTACAAGACAGGACCGGCGGCACATCCAACAACTATGCTGTTTATTCTGTTGGAGGAACCAACTACTTTGGAGGAAAAATGGGTATTGCCACAAGCTCTCCCACAGAAATGCTTTCAATTAAAGCTTCTTCCACCAACGCAATCTTAGGTCTCTATTCCTCCTCATCTGCCCCAGTATTATATGTAGCTGAAAACGGCAACATGGTAGTGGGTTCTTCCACTGCCTCCACTCTTTTCTCTGTGGCCACCTCATCTGACATCTTCAATGTCACAAGCGGAGGCAATGTCGGAATCGGCACCACTTCTCCTGAATACACTCTGTCTGTAGTGGGCAATGTCTATGGTTCAGGCAATGCAATTTTTAACCAGAACTTAACTGTTTCTGGAACATCAAGCTTTATAGGAACTAGCACATTCTCAGGCAATGTGGGGATAGGGACAACAACTCCTCAAGGAACACTTGATGTTAATGGGAATATAGTGATTAACAAGGTTGGCACGGGTTGGACGAGTGAAATAGGATGGATAAGGGACAATGTTGAATTGTCCTGGATACAGCTTGACCAAGACAATATAATGTATGTTTATGCCACCAGCGGGCTTAGAATAGTGGCGCCAAGCGGAGAGATAGCCAGGTTTACTGAAGACAGGAAGCTCGGTGTCGGCATAACCGGTCCTTCAGAAGTTCTTACTGTTAAAGGATTTTCTACCAATGCCATCTTCGGAGCTTATTCTTCTTCTTCAGTGCCTGCTATATATGTGGCAGCAAATGGCAACATGGTTGTGGGTTCTTCCACAGCAGCCACATTATTCTCAGTCGCTACTTCATCTGACATATTTAACGTGACTTCCGGGGGCAAGGTGGGTATTGGCACCACTTCACCTTCTGAAGCATTAACCATTAATGGAAACATTTACGGCTCGGGCAATGCTGTGTTTAAAGGAACTCTTGAAGTTAGCACAACTACTATTTTAGCTGACGTTATTGTTAAGGGAAATCTTGTGCCGTACGATGCCGACGATAGCAATTATGTCGGAACCGGTTCGCCTGAGATCAGGTGGGATTATGGTTATTTTGGCGAAATGAATATTCTGCATTTAGCCGCTGCTTCAACTTCAATCAGCGGAACTGAGTCTCAGACATTCACCGTGAACAGTGATGCTGGGGGCGATGAGAATTCTTACTTAGAGTTCTACAGAGGAAATGCTCTTAATTCTGCTGCAATCTCCTGGATTGCCGACAGCGACAGATTTTCTTTTAACTTCCCTGTGCGTCTTTCAGCTTCAGGCACAATCTCATCTGCAAACGACATGTATTTTAATGTTGGGGATGCTGACAGAATGTTCATTTCAAGCACAACAGGCAATGTGGCTATAGGCACTACTTCTTCAGCCACTCTCTTCTCTGTTGCCACCTCTTCAGACATATTCAATGTCACCTCAGGAGGCAACGTAGGAATCGGCACCACTTCACCTGCTTACACCCTTTCTGTTGTAGGAAATATCTATGGATCAGGAAACGCAATCTTTGGAGGAACCCTTACTTCTGCCGGCACTACTT
Organism: Minisyncoccota bacterium; assembly: GCA_028712445.1. GTDB lineage: Bacteria > Patescibacteriota > Minisyncoccia > Minisyncoccales > RBG-13-42-11 > JAQTPY01. Next base: position 182,310 of record JAQTPY010000001.1, read on the forward strand.
CTTTTGGCACCACCACCATTGCAGGAAACTTGATTCCCTCAACAGATGCTACATATCTCCTGGGTTCTTCCACTGCCAGATGGGCAAATCTCTACACCGCCACAGCCACCATTGGAGGAACAATCACCGTTAACTCAACAGACATTGCAGGATCAGGAGCTTTGAACCTAACTGCCGCAACCAACTTGACTGCTTCCTCAACCAATGACTTGATATTTGTGACAAATGGGTCTGAAAGAATGAGGATAGATGACGAAACGGGATATATAGGAATGGGAACAACGACTCCAAGCTCACCTCTGCACATCATATCTTCGGCTGACAGTATATTAAGGTTGCAGCAGTCAGATACTTCCACCTGGAATTACATTGAGTGGTACGATCCCACTTCGAGGCAGTTCTGGACAGGGATAGACGGAACAGGAAACTTTGCATTGAATCCGCAGAGTGGAACAGGCTTGATCATGGCTACCAGCAGCGAGATCGGAATAGGAACAGGCGCACCTGCAGAAAAACTTGATATCGCAGGAAATGTCAGATTCGGTTCAGCTCCTCCCACTTTCACTGCTTTAAGCGAAGCAATCTCGGCCACTTCTACTGTGATCCCCGTAAATTCGACCTCCAGCTATCCTTCGAGAGGAACTTTGCTTATTGATTCTGAAGCAATCACTTATACCAGCATAGGATCATCTTCATTTATCGGAGCTTCGAGAGGGAAGCTAGGAACCGTATCAGCAGCCCATTCTTCCGGAACAACAGTCAAAAACTACATTTTAACAGGATTGGGGTATAGCCAAAGCTATCCTAAATTCGTAGTTTTAGGAGATGGGAGCTTGGCTATTTCGACTTCCACGCCTTTAGAAAGTCTTACTGTTTGGGGAGGGCTTTATGTCGGGACTTCCACGGTTCCTAATTTATATGTGGCTTCAACTTCAGGCAACGTAGGAATCGGCACCACTTCACCTGCTTACACCCTTTCTGTTGTAGGAAATATCTATGGATCAGGAAACGCAATCTTTGGAGGAACCCTTACTTCTGCCGGCACTACTTCTTTTGGCACCACCACCATTGCAGGAAACTTGATTCCTTCAACAGATGCTACATATATACTGGGATCTTCCACAAACAGATGGGCAAATCTCTACACCGCCACAGCCACCATTGGAGGAACTATCACCGTTAACTCAACTGATATTGCAGGATCAGGAGCTTTGAACCTAACTGCCGCAACCAACTTGACTGCTTCCTCAACCAATGACTTGATATTTGTGACAAATGGGTCTGAAAGAATGAGGATAGATGACGAAACGGGATCTGTGTCTGTAGGAACATCAACCTTTGCAGGCCTTTTCAATGTGGCCACTTCCAGCCCCATATTATATGTAGGAACTAATGGGAATGTGGCAATCGGAACAACAAGCGCAAGCAGTAAATTGGAAATATGGAAAGGGGATAATTCTGGCGGAACAGTTGGCTTAAAATTATTCTCTGACTATAGTGGTTCCGGAGCTCCGGGATCAGGATTGGAATTGTATACTTCCCACGTGGGCGGCAATGTGAGTTTCATTGCTACAAGAGACAATCTGGGATATCTCGATTTTGCCACAGTAAAGAGTGGAGCCACCTCTACAAGACTTCGTATTACAAACGATGGTCTTGTTGGCATCGGCACATCCACTCCCGCTCAGATGCTAACAATCAGGGCCACTTCTTCGAATGCTATTTTGGGAGTATATTCCTCCTCTTCTGCTCCCGCTTTGTATGTGGCAGCCAGCGGCAATGTGGGGATTGGAACTTCGGCTCCGACTTCAACCTTTGAAATAGCATCCGGCAAAACCATTAATTTAAATTCGAGCCCCGTCAGTTATCTTACTCTGGGCACGGCAATGAATGCCAATTACCAGCAGATAAACAACGTTGACATGCAGTATGTAAACTACACCAATCTGCTGGAGAACGGAGACATGGAAACCGGCAATCCTCCCACTTCCTGGTCCACAGACGGAAGCGTAACCGCAACCAGAGACACGACAACTTATAAAATCAGTTCAAGTTCAATTAAGCTAGTGAATGGCGGCGCTAGCAGGGGGGCCTACCAATACATTCCCGCTTACACGCATTTGAAAGGGCGCAATGTGAGTTTTTCAGCTTGGGTCTGGGCAGACCAGGCATCCAATGTCAGGATACAGATTTATGATGGCGTCAGCGCAGCTCATTCAAGTTATCATGCAGGAAATGGAGCTTGGCAGTTACTGAAAGCCACTTCAACTATTTCCAATTCAGCCACTATGCTCAGGGCCTATCTTCTTTTTGACACAGCCACCACTGCCTATTTTGATGGAGCTGTTATGGTTGAAGGAGATTCCGCTCCAGCTTTCGCTTCAAGATCGCTTTTCAATACCAACAACTTCTATGTCAGCCCCACAACAGGCTATGTCGTAGTGGGTTCTTCCACCGCCTCCACACTCTTCTCTGTTGCTACTTCTTCAGACATATTCAATGTCACAAGCGGAGGCAACGTAGGAATCGGCACCACTTCACCCGCCTACACCCTTTCTGTTGTAGGAAATATCTATGGATCAGGAAACGCAATCTTCAATCAAAACCTAACTGTTTCAGGAACATCAAGCTTTACTGGAACTTCAAGTTTTTCAGGCAGGGTGGGTATTGGAACAGCAAGTCCAGTAAGCAATCTGCATATTTATGGCAATGAGCCTATTGTTAGAATTCAGAATTTTAACGGAGCTGTAAATAGTCCAACAAGCATCTACTTTACAGATCAGCGTTCGAATGGAGGCCAGATACATGCGCAATTATCTACATTGCTTCAAAATGATACCCTAGGTGGAGAATATGATTCAGCTTTTACAATAAAGACAGCCGTAAACGGCGTGTTGGAAGATAGAATTTATATCACAGCAGGAGGAAATATAGGCATCGGCACAACTGCCTCTACGGAAATGCTTAGAGTAAAAGCCACTTCAACCAACGCCATCTTTGGAGCTTATTCCTCTTCCTCTGCTCCTGCTTTGTATATAGCGGCAAGTGGCAACGTGGGAGTGGGGACTACCTCACCTTCATACGCTTTAACCGTGTCAGGCAATGTTTATGGATCGGGTAATGCCATCTTTAACCAGAACCTCACTGTCTCTGGAACATCAAGTTTTACTGGAACCACAACATTTGCAGGGAATGTAGGAATAGGAATAACAACTCCTGCAACAAAATTGCATGTTAACCAGACCGCAGCTACGAACACGAGAGAAGCTTTGATAAAAGGCACGGTTAGCGACGCAGGAAACGATGCTTTTTATATCGTAAACGGGACAAGCAACGATAATAGATTTGCTCCAACGTTTGGCGGCTATGTTGATTCGAGTAATAATGTTTATTCTATAAATTTCAGAGGATTGACTTCGGGAGCAAACGATGCTTCAAATTCAGCGGATTATGGGCTTATCAACTTTGAAACTTTACGCTCAGACTCAGCTACTGACCCAAATAATGGCACTTTGTCAGCAATCCAAAACAGAAAGTTATTTACGCTTTATAACTACCAGACTAATATATTGACGGTATTGGCAAACGGCTTCGTCGGTGTAGGCACCACCACCCCCTCCGAAATGCTTTCTGTCAGAGCCACTTCGACCAACGCCATCTTTGGAGCATATTCTTCCTCGTCTGAACCTGCCATATATGTGGCAGCTAACGGCAAGGTGGGCATCGGGACAGAAAGTCCTTTAGAGAAATTGACGGTTAGCATTTCTAGCGGGAACGATGCTTTACTTTTGCGCGATACTTCGGCAGCTGCCAACGAAAATATTATTGGCTTAATTTTCCGCGCCAATACGACTCCTTATTCCCCGGCTTTTCTGGGCGGAATATATGGCGTGACTCCGGATATAAGCCAGGAAAGCGGAGGATTAGCATTTCATACGAATAATGCAGGAGCAAGCGCAGAAAGGTTAAGAATAGCTCCGTCAGGCTCAGTCGGCATCGGAACAACAACACCTTCTTCTCTCTTGGAACTTTCAGATGATGACGCTTCAACCGCTTTAACAATCACTGTCGCCACAAACACCACCACCTATGATCCTCAGATAGTTTTTAAACACGGAAGCACCACAGCTCCCACCAGGTTTGTCATGGGAGTTGACTCTTCAGATTCCAACAAATTCAAGATAGCCACGACTACAATAGGAACCAATGACACTTTGGTTATTGATCAAAAAGGATATGTAGGGATAGGAACTTCTTCTCCTTCATATGTCTTGTCTGTGGTGGGCAATGTCTATGGTTCAGGAAACGCAATCTTTGGTGGAACAGTCACCTCTATTGGCACCACTTCCTTTGGAACCACCACCATTGCAGGAGACCTTCTTCCTGCCACCACTACTCAATACAGCTTGGGCTCTTCTGACTACAAATGGGCCAATATATATGTAGCTACAGCAACCATAGGATCTACTATTACTTTAAACTCAGACACCATTTCAGCTTCTGGAGCCCTGAATCTGACTGGGGTCTCATCCTCCATCTGGAAAACAACCTCAGGAAATCTGACTCTCCAATCTGCAGGAGACCTTACCGCTTCTTCTACCAACGATTTAATCTTTGTCACTTCAGGGTCTGAAAGAATGAGGATAGATGACACCACAGGATCTGTCAGCGTGGGAACCTCCACTTTCTCAGGCCTATTTAATGTGGCCACTTCTTCTCCAATATTATATGTAGGCACTAATGGCAACATTGGCATTGGCACTTCGACTTCCCAGACATCCCTTACTGTCAATGGATCAGTAGACATTTATGAACACCTGAGATTTTATGGCTCTCCATCTATTTATACAAGCGGATATTCTACCCCCTTGAGATTAGAGGCACAAAATGTTTTGTTTAATACTTATAGCTCGGGAAAAGTGGGTATTTCCACCACTTCACCCTCCGAGATGCTTACCATCAAAGCTACCTCCACTAATCCCGCCTTGGGTGTCTATGCTTCAAATTCAGCTCCTGCAATTTATGTTAATTCCGCAGGCAGTGTGGGCATCGGAACGGCGAACCCGAATAGTGCATATAAACTGGAGGTAAATGGAGCGACACTTTTCGATAACTTTATAATGATATCTGGCCAAGGATATTTGACATATAATGGGGGAGTTGCCAATACTTTTAATTTAGTAAGCAATTCAGGAAAGGCTTTATCTCTCGGTTCAAATGGTGTGTATGATAGATTATATTTAGATACTAGCGGCAAGGTGGGTATTGGCACCACCACTCCTTCTTCTCTCTTGGAACTTTCAGATGATGACGCTTCAACCGCTTTAACAATCACTGTCGCCACAAACACCACCACGTATGATCCCCAGATAGTTTTCAGAAATGGAGGAACAGCAGCTTCAACCAGGTTTGTCATGGGGGTTGATTCTTCCGCAGGGAATGATTTTGTTATTGCCACCTCTACCTTGGGAACAAATAATCTTTTTGGGATAGATTTTGCTTCAGGGTCTGTCAGCGTTGCCACAAACACTTATACGGGAGTCTTTAATGTTGCCACTTCTTCTCCAATGCTGACAATATTGCCAAATGGCAACGTGGGAATAGGGACCACTGCACCGGGAAGTAAATTATATGTAGTTGGTCCAGCCACATCTAATGGAGTTACTTTGACGCTTGATGATGTTGCAGTAGCGGGACGGTCGGCTCATATTGATATTAAGCGTTCTACGTCTCACGCATATATTGGCATTGCCGGAGAAGCTGCTAGCGACCCACTTTTTATAAGTCGAAGTGCAGTCACGGGGAATGATTTAGTGATTTCAAGCAGCGGTCTGGTTGGCATCTCCACCACCACTCCTTCTGAGATGCTTTCTGTCAAAGCCGCTTCAACCAATAATATCTTTGGGCTTTATTCTTCCTCCTCTGCTTCTTCAGTGTTTCTCGTAAATTCGGCTGGTTATGTGGGCATAGGAACTTCCACTCCCGATTCATTCTTCAATATTTATGCCTCCTCAACCGCAACGGGAATGAAGATATTCCAGGGAGGATCGGGGTCTGCGTTCGTAATCAACACAAAGAATGTTTCCAATGCCTTCAAGGTGGAAGAGCCCAGGATTGAAGCTAATTTGCCTTTATACGTTAATGTAGAGGGAAATGTAGGTTTCGCTTATGATATTGAATTCACTGATCCTGACTTATCCAAGATCATAGCCCAGGGGAATCTGGCCATTGAAGCAGGCACTCCCGGCATGTATCAGGATTTGAAATTAAAGACCAGAGGATTGGGAAACATTTTAATTGATATTTCAAATGCCACAAGTTCCTACATTGACGGTTTCAAGGTTTTGGGGTCAGACGGATACATTCTTTCTGTAACCAAGCCCGGGGAAGTCAATATTAAAGAAGGTGGGGAAATGAGTTTTGGCAGAATAAACCAAAGGGTAATAGATGATTTTGAAGACGGTTCAGTTTCAAACTGGGTTTCTTCAGACACCACCAATTCCTCAACCACTGCCACCACCACCCAGGTGAGAGTGGGAAACTATGCTTTGTCTTGGAAATTAGCTTCAAGCTCGTCAGCTGGAGACACGGCCACCACTTCAGTAGCTTCTGAAGACTGGACTTCATATGAAAGATTAAGCTTCTGGGTAAGAGCAGATTACTTTACTACTTCAACCGGAGCCACTTCAACTCAGATTTTAACAGCCAGAATTAAAGACAGCTCAGGCACCACCACTTCCCATTCTGTCACTATAAAAGAAATGGGTTCTTGGCAGTATGAAGAATGGGATTTAACCACAATGTCAAGTTCTTCAGATAGGGATATTGTCCAGTGGTTCGGCTTCAGGGCAGATTACGACATGGGTTCTCCCGCAGTCTATGTTGATCAAATAAGGCTTTATGATTCCAATTTGAGATTCGGCGAAGTATTTGTTGATTCAAATGGAAATGTCACAATATGGGGACAAAAAGCGGTTGAGATTGGAAGGACTTCGGCTGAAACAGGTTCATTGCCTTCAATTAAAGCAGGAGGAGCCATTGTTGAATTAAATCAACCTCTTTCAGTCAATGTGGGAGGAGACGTGGGATTTGATTATGATATTTTCTTTGCCAATACGGGCTTGGCCCAGATTACTTCTGCCGGTCCTTTGGCAATCTTAGCTGGAGATTCGAATCACGCAGAGAATTTGACTTTAGGAACTCAGGGAACAGGAGATGTGATAATAGACATCGTCAACTCGACTACTTCCTACGGAGGGTTCAAGATAATCGGTTCTGATTCAGGCTCATACATTGTCAGAATTTCTCCTTCAGGAGACGTCTTTATCGGAGGAACTGGCCAGGGAGCATCAGATTTGGTGGTTAAGGAGAATATAAGCCAGCAGGGTGGAAATCTGACAGTCAATCCTTTGAATGTTGCTGAGGCAGAAATGCTTTCCAAATCAGAAAACGTAGGCCAGGGAGCTTATTGTTCCACAGCCAACACTTATTTCTATAGAGTGACTGCTTTAAACGACAATGGGGAATCCGTGGCTTCTGCCCCAGTTGTCGCCACAACAACAGGCAGCACGAGTTCAATAAGCGTTTATTGGAATCCTGTGTCAGGAGCTTCCAAATACAAGTTATACAGGCATACAGGAAAAGTGCTTGACGACGGCGAGGACACCTGGACTGCGGGGAGCACGAGCGTGTCTGTTTCTGCCACAAGCTCTTATTATAAAGTTGGAGCCAATTCCGCTGCCGCCGTTCTCTCAACCACTACCGAAACAGGATTAATCTCTTACGAAAACATTACAGACAACACTGATCTTTCTGCCCAATATTCCATCAAATTCTGGATAAGGTCTTCAATAGCCACAGACAGAGGAGACTTAAAACTGCTGGTTGATGAGGAAGACAACTGCACTTCTTCTGAAGAAAGCTTGAGTATTCCTGCCCTGCAAGCTGACGCTTGGCAGTTTGTTAAACTTCCTTTTGAAACAGCAACTACAAACAGGAATTCAGTTGACTGCATTGGTTTGTCTTTGTCTACCGACAGAGGAGCCCAGACAGTCTATATAGACGATGTCAACACTTCAGCCGATGATGATTACTGGGTTGACGGAGCTTCGACCACAGATTATATTTACGCTCCTTCAACTAACATAACTGACAACTGTTCCACTTCCGAAGACACTTCTGCTTTGCCCCCAACCCAGAACACCACCGGAGGAAAAATGGTTGTTTATCGCGCTAATGATTACTACGGATCTGAGGCCACAAGTTCAGCTTTTGAAGTCAATGAAGCTGTAATCAATGTGGGCCAGCCCTTGAGCGTGAACACGGGAGGCAATGTCGGAATAGAATACGACTTGCAGTTTTTAAACACCGGAGCTTCATATATCACTTCTGCCGGCCCCTTGTTTGTCCAGGCAGGAAGCCCCAATAGGTCACAGAACTTGGTTTTAACTGTAGCCGGGGAATCGGGGAAAGATTCAGGAGACGTCATTGTTGATGTCAGGTATTCAAACAACACTTCAGGTGGATTCAAAGTGATAGGTGATGATGACGGAGGATACGTTTTCAGAATTTCTCCTTCAGGAGACGTTGAAATTGGAGGAGCAGGATCCGGGGGGTCTGACTTGACGGTAAAGCAGAATATCAATGTTTCTGGAGGAAATGTCGTTCTCAATCAGCTGGCAACAACCGGAGCTCCGACCTTGTCTACCACCACAGGCGGGTATGCTGCAGCCACCACTTATTATTACAGAATCACCGCAGCCAATGATAATGGCCAAACTACTGGGTCTGCCACCACTTCAGTCACAACCGCAGCCAATAATATTATTGTCGTTTCCTGGGATCCTTCCCCCGGGGCGACAAAACACTACGTCTGGAGGAGTGTGGATAATAGCTGGACAGATAATGACGACTACAGAATAGAAGTTTCAGCTCCCAGTTCTTCTTATTTAGACACTGTCACCTCAACTCAGGCCACTTCTACCCTTCCCACGACAAACACCACCGGAGGAAAATTCACAGCTTACTTTAATCATGCCACATCATCTGCTTTCACTGAAAAGCTTTGCTGGGACGGCAATGGCCAGTCTGACGTAATTGACTGCGACTCATCCCCTGGAGACATAGCCGAGCTTTACGGAACCTATGACTTTTCCATTGAGGCAGGGGATGTCGTGGCGCTTGACGCAACCAATTCCCAGCCTGCCGGAGGAGCTTCAAACAAGGTGTATGTTAAGAAATCTTCCCAGGCATATGATTCCAGTTTAATGGGCGTGGTTTCTACGGTCCCTTACGACCAGTTCGGAGACGTTTTTGACGAAGTGGACAATCCAAGACCCATAGTTTTAATCGGCCGCGCTCCTGTAAAAGTTTCAACTGAGAATGGAGACATTGTTGCTGGGGACTTCTTAACTTCCTCCACTTCCACTCCTGGAGTTGCCATGAAAGCCACCTCTCCGGGGCGGGTAATCGGCATGGCTCTTGAAAGCTATTCAGGAGCCGAAATAGGCAAGGTGCTCTATATAGCCAACGTTCATTGGTATGGAGCAGGTTTGACGGCGGGGGCTGCGGCTTCCGGAGGGGAGGCGCCAGCGCCCGAAGCTCCGGCTGCTCCTGAACCGCCTGCTGAGGAACCAGTTGTTGAAGAAGAACCAATAGTCATTCCTGTTGAAGATGCAACAACCACAGATGCCACTACAACGGAAGGAATATAGAATCTTGAATTAAAACAATGAAAAGTCGCAAGTTTTTCAAACTCCCCATACCTCTTTTGATTGCTATTGCCATAGTCCTTCTTTCAGGAGGGGGTTATTTGATTTACGCTTTAACTAAGTCTACGGAAAATACAGGCCCTGTTGGGTATTGGAAGTTTGATGAAGGATCTGGCTACACCGCTTATGATTCTTCGGGGAATAGTATTAACGGAACTTTGAAGAATTTCGATTTTGACGATGATTCTAATTGGGAGTCAGGCAAGGTGGCGGGAGCTTTGGAATTTGACGGAACAAATGATTATGTCGATGTTCCTGATCAATCAGCTACCCTTTGGGATAACGACTTTAGTCTTTCAGTCTGGGTAAAAACTGATACTGTTGCAAATGGATCAGCCTACATCGTTTCGGCAGCTGGAACAAGAAACAGTGAATTAAGGAGAAACACATCCACGATAGAATATAAAATTTGGACTGGTGCTGTTGAACAAAAAGTAGTTTCTCCGACAATATCCGCAGGAGTTTGGTATCACGTAGTTTTTACTCGAAGCAAAACCAACGGAATGAAATTATATCTTAATGGTAATTTAGAGGCCACCAACACTTATACGGGAGATGCAGCTTCAAGGAGTATGAGTGACAGTATTGGCCAGCTTGGAGATAATTCTAATTATTGGGATGGTAGCATTGACGAAGTGAAGATTTGGGACAGGGCGCTGTCGGCTGACGAAATAGCTTGGGAGTTTAATAGAGGAGGGCCTGTGGGGTGGTGGAAGTTTGATTATTTTTCTGCCGCTTCAACCACCCCTGACTCTTCAGGAAATGGAAATCATGGAACTGTGTATGGCGCCACTTCCACTGCGGGAAAAATAAATGGTGCTTTAAGCTTTGATGGAACGAATGATTACGTCGACGTCGGTAATGGCGCAACTTTAGCCATTACAGACACGATCACTATTGAATCGTGGGTTTATTATAATGATGACCCCGCTCATTCGCATGTGTCGATTTTAAGTAAATGGGACGATCCAGTTTCTGCTTATTGGGCTGATATTGTATTCGGCACCCCAAGATTTTATGTTAATCTTTCCGGAACAAATCCTGCAAATCTTTCCGCAAAGACAGCTCTTCCGATTGGTAGCTGGACACATTTAGTTTATGTGGCTGATGGTTCTTATCTTAGAATATATACAAATGGAAAACTTGACAGCAATCCATTAGCATTTTCATCCCCAATAGAAAGTTCTACTGGGCGTCTCTATATTGGGTCAAATAATGGAGAGAGATATTTTTTACAAGCCCTCATCGATGATGTCCGCGTTTACAATTATGCCAGAACTGAAGCTGAAATAAGAATGGATTATAATGGAGGGTTTGCGGCAAAGCTTGGAGACGGAGATTATGATCTGGCTCGGGGTTTGGTGGGCTATTGGCCAATGAACGAAGGGTCAGGATACACGGCTTATGATAGCAGTGGCATTGGGAATAAAGGAACTTTAAAGAATTTTGATTTTAATGTAAATTCCGGTTGGACAACTGGCAAGGTTGAGGGCGCTTTAAAACTTGATGGAAGTAATGATTATATAAATGCCGGCAGCAACACGAGTCTAGACGATCTTTCCAGTTTTACGTATTCTCTCTGGATAAAACCCTCTTCCTGGACTCCCAGTGGTTATAAAAGACTTATTTCGAAAGGCGCTCAACAGCCCTACAATGACCTTATTGTCCGCACTGACCAAAGCGGGAAATTACATTACGAAAGGACTTATTCAGGTGAAGATTTATTTTATCTGACCACAAACCAGGTTTCGTTAAATACGTGGAGTCATGTGGCTTTGACCGTGGCAAGCGGCACAGCTCATATTTATATTAACGGGGCTGAAGCATCTTATGATAATGCAACAAACGGCACGGGGGTAATCACAAGCGATGCCGCTTCAGATTTTTTAATAGGAGATAGGGTTTTAGGTGATTCCAGGTTTTACGGCTCCATAGACGATGTCAGAGCTTATAACCGGGAACTTTCAGCAGACGAGGTGAGGTATTTGTATAATCATCGGGGGCCTGTTGGCTGGTGGAAGTTTGATTCATTTACCGCCAGCACTACTCCCGATTCTTCGGGCAACGGGAATAACGGAACGGTCTATGGAGCCACTTCCACCGCAGGAAAAATCAACACGGCTTTGAGCTTTGACGGAGCGGATGATTATGTGGGGATGGGAGCGAACTTGAATAGTTTTACCAACGTTACTCTTAGTGCTTGGGTTAAATTGTCCGGTTATAATGCCAGTTGGCGCAGTGGTATTATTTCTCGCAGACGTAGTGATGGTGGTCTCGAAGGATTAAATTTTGATGTGGGTGGCGCTCTCCAAAATCAAGGTCAACTATTGGTTTATGAGGCTGGTTTGGGTGGGATTGAGAGCAATGGAGTCCTATCTTTAGATACTTGGTATTTTGTGACCACGACTATCTTTGGCACTGACGTGAGTATTTATATTGATGGAGTTCTGGATAAAACAGGAACACTCGCGTGGACCTGGCCGAGCGATGTTGATATTCAGATTGGTAAAGTTTTTGGCACTTCTTATTACTTCAACGGTCTTATTGACGATGTTCGCGTTTACAACTATGCCAGGACGGCTGAGGAAATAAGAATGGATTATAATGGAGGGTTTGTGGCAAAGTTTGGCTCATCTGATGAATCTGGTGGCGAATCGATTAATTTAAGTCGTGGGTTGGTTGGGTATTGGAACTTTGACGAAGGGTCAGGATATACTGTCAAGGATTCTTCAGGATCAGGGAATAACGGGACTCTAAATAATTTTGATTTTAATTCAAATTCAAAATGGACCAGTGGAAATTCTGCGGCAAACACCGGAGGCGCTTTAAAATTTGATGGAAGCAATGATTTTGTGGATGCAGGATCTGATGCCAGTCTGGATCTTTCTGCTTTTACCATAGGTTTGTGGGTGAAACCTGCGGCATACGCAGATAACAGATTTGTTGTTTCCCATGGTTATAATGGTAGTAATGTGCAGAGAAATTACGAGATCGGTTTTGGCTGGGGGTCTCATTCAGGCAAATGGGTTTTTGTCTGGGGAGACGGAGTAGCAGGAGACAAATACACTTTAAGTGACACATATACTCTTAATGAGTGGCAGTATTTAACGGTGAGCTGGGACGACTCGACAGGCCATCTTAAAACCTATTTTAACGGGGTTTTGACTTGGGACCGCGGCATCGGAGGAACAATCTATCAAAATGCGAATAATAGATTAATATTTGGAGCTGAATATTGGGGATATCCTGCCACATCAGACCGTTTCAATGGTTCATTAGACGAGGTTCGCATTTATAATCGGGTTTTGTCAAACGATGAGGTTCGTTATATGTATAACCGCAAACAGCCAATTGGGCACTGGAAGTTTGATGAAGGGCAAGGACAGAAAGCTTACGATAGCTCAATAAACGGAAATCATGGAACTCTGGGTTCAACCACGGCTTCAGATGCCGGAGATCCTTCTTGGGCTACAGGGACTATTAATCGTGCACTTTCTTTTGATGGAACGAATGATTATGTAAATGGAGGAACGGGATCTACCACAGACATGACAACCAACGATTTTACTCTTTCTGCCTGGATAAAAACCAGCGCAACTCCCGACTCTAACCAAGACATAATTTATAAACGAAGCGGAGCGATAGGATATGCGATGATGCTTTCTAGTGGTGGCTTGCTGAAGTTTTTCCTTGGAGACAGTGGAGGATGGACGTCTCCCACTGCAGGAAGTGATCTTAGAGACGGCAACTGGCATCATGCAGCCATATCTTTTGATAGAGACGGAAATGCCTTATTTTACGCTGACGGGAAGCATATTGGCAGTGAGAGTATTTCGGCTCGCAGCACGACGTTGAGTAACGGTGGAGCATTGATTGTTGGAAGATATGGTCCGTCGGCTGACGAATTTTTTAACGGTTCAATTGACGACGTTAGAATTTATAACTATGCCCGGACCGCAGCTGAAATAAGGTCAGATTACAATGCAGGCATGGGAACATATTTTAAATAGAATATAAATTGTCCGAGGCCTCGCCTCAGTAGATTTTATGCAAAAAGATAAAGAGAAAAACAATATTGCGTATATAGACGCTGCAAATTTGCATAATGGCATTGGGTCTTTGGGCTGGAAGTTGGATTACGCACGTTTTAGGGTTTGGCTTTCAGAAAAATATTCGGCGAAGGCAGCATATCTATTTATTGGATTGGTGCCAAAATATAAGGATCTTTATACTCATCTTCAGGAAGCTGGTTTTACTCTGATATTTAAGGAAACAATTTATGACGGCGATGGAAATATAAAGGGAAATTGCGATGCCGATCTGGTCCTCCAAGTAACGCGCGATTATTACGAAAACAAGTTTAATAGAGCCATTATTGTGGCCAGCGATGGCGATTATTCTAGTTTAGTTAAATTTTTAAGAGAAAAAGGCAAGATGTGGGCCATACTCTCCCCCGCAAATACCAGAAAGTGTTCGATTCTTTTAAAAAGGACAGAAGCACCGATAATTTATTTAAATGATAAGCGTTCTATATTAGAGAAAAGGGGGCCATAAAAGAAAAAGCCCCCGGTGAGGACGAACCTCACAAGGGTCTTTTTCGTAGTGATATTATAATAATATCAAACTTAGATACATTGTCAAGTATTCCAAATTCCCATTCAATATTCGAAAACCATGAAATTAAAATTTAAAAAACCCATAATCTTAAGTCTCGGAATTATTGTGGCGCTAAGCGTCATTGGCACTGTTGGCGCTTTGAACGGCTGGTTCGGAGGAGGTTCTTCTATTCCTGAGGACACAATGACCCGTGGACTGGTTGGCTATTGGGGTTTTGAAGAGGAGTCAGGAACCACCACTTTTGATGCTTCAGATAACGGAAATGATGGAACTTTCATGACAGCTACTTCTTCTCCTTCTTGGGCCACAGGTAAAATCGGTGGAGGTTTAAGTTTTGACGGCGCGAACGA
>JAQTPY010000015.1 GCA_028712445.1 Minisyncoccota bacterium
CTTTTTAGTATTTCAGAAAAGGTGGCTTCTTTTTCGTTTTGGGATACTGGCTTAATTTTTCCATTAATCCAGTCGGGGATTGTTTTTAAGAGCAAGTCGGCGCCAAGATGAGCCAGTATATCATGAAGGATTTTTGCTGTTTCTTTTTCTCCAAAGCTCAATCTTGTTTGTTTTAAAATGGGGCCGTGATCCATTTTTTCATCCACGAGCATTATGGTCACCCCTGTCTCTTTTTCACCTTTCAAAATGGGCCACTGAATCGGCGAGGAGCCCCTGTATTTCGGCAAGAGAGACGGGTGAACATTAAGAAAGCCGTGTTTCGGCATGCTTAAAATGTCTTTTGGTATCATTTGGCCGTAAGCGGCAACGATTCCCAAATCCGGTTTTAATTTTTCAATTTCCTGACTGGAATCTTCGATTCGGTTTAATTGAAGAAGGGGAATACCATTCTTTAACGCAACTTTTTTTACAGGGGAGGGGGTTAGCAACTGTTTCCTTCCAATTTTTTTATCATGCGATGTGACAACTGAAACCGGCTTAAAGCCGTTTTTTATTAAACTTTCTAAAATAATCGCCCCGAATTCCGGGGTTCCGATAAAAACAATTTTCATTTCAAGATTATATCTTCACTTTTTAATTCTCCACTCTATCTGGTCCTCATTGTCGCAGAATTCAAGCCAGCTGCCTTCGGGAGTAATCACAAACCATTTCTTTTTTGTTTCAGACCAGACCATAGGGTTGCCCATATAAAAAGCCTGCTTAACTACCTCTTTGGGCTTTAACCTTTCTAATTCTAACCATTTTTTAAAAACAGTTTCAATAGCGTAATCTAAATTTCTTGAATTCGCCCAGGCAGCCACTTTATCTATTGCTGCTTTGGCGTTTTCGACAGAACCAGCCAGATCAAGAAGTTCTTTGGCCGGCCTCGTGAATCTTGAATAAACGATCCTTTTTTTCTTTGCATTATTTTTCAGTTCTTTTAAAGACAGTCCCTTTGTTTCGAAAAAATGAGTAACAATCTGACGGATGGCAGTTTCTTTTTTTAAATCTTCCACATATTTGATTTTTCTTTTTTTAATATATTCTTCAATTTTTTCAGACATGCTTTTTCCTATACCCGGGATATTTTTTATGCCAGAAATCCCTTTTTCTTTGTAGATTTTTTCTAGATCATCTTTTAAATCAGCCAAAGAAACCGCAGCTTTCCTGTACGCCCGCGGTTTAAAAGGCACTCCCTTTATTTCCAGGAGTTCTGCTGTTTCTAAAAATATTTTTGCTATCTTTTCGTTAAGCATTAAGTTATGACAATTTTTCAACAGTGAACCTATAAATGGACAGTTTTTCTTTGCCAGGGTCGATATCTCCTTTTCTGCATGCAATGAAAACCTGTTTCTCAATCGTGTCCACGTCTTCAAGGTCGGGTAAAAGGAGACCGCATTTTGAAGCAGAATTTTTCTCAAACATTGAACTGCTTTTGACAATTATACCATACTTTTTTGGGTTCAGTTCAGAGACATCTTTTACCGGTTCGGGCTGACTTAAAATAGAAACTGTGTAATTTAGAAGGGGAAGTTCGATTTTATTGATGGGTGAAAAACGGTAATCTTCGGTTGCCGCAGTAACGGCATTGCGAATGGTTTCTAGGGCGATATTGCTTCTCATGGGAAGATATGTCCCCATACAACCTCGCAGATCACCGTCTTTTTGGATGGTGACAAATACTCCGGCTTTCTTTTCTAAAAATTCTTTAGGCAATTCCAAAGGCGGAGAAATTATTTTTCCCTCATTTAAATATTTCTCTACTGCTTTTTGAGCCAAGGAAATAAGGGGATGCATGCTAAAGGATTTTTAATTCTAATTTATCTGTTTTGGCGTCATAGATTGCGAAAGTTGCCCGATAGAAAAGGCCTGCCAGGTTTCCGGGATTAACCAGTTTTGTTCTGCCCACTTTTTCCTCCCAAGGTTTATGAGTATGACCGTAAAACACAAGATCATAGTCCTGAGTAGCGGCCATTCCTTTGCCAAATTGGGGAAAATGGGTGAAAGCTATTTTCTTTTTATCTGCCAAAATTTCTCCAGACTCTCCCCAGATTTTCAATTGAGGCATCGATTCAAAAGAAATTTTTGTGATTCGGAAACGATCTCCATCTACATTCCCGAAAACTATATGGACTTTTCCAGTAAAATCATCAAGAACTTCTTTTAAGGTGGCGGGAGCGCAGATATCGCCGCAATGGATTATGGTTTTAATCCGTTTCTTTTTAATGAAAGCCAGAGCTTTCTTGAAATTGGAAACATTGTCATGAGTGTCGGAAACAATGGCAATTTTCATATTTTTATTGCTTTTTTAATTCTCTCGGCTTCAGCTTCCACGATTTTGCTGTCGTACTCTCCGTTATGGGCTGGGGAATTTTTATAGCTTGGTTTTTTTTGATCTAAATGCAAACTGAAATCAATGCCTTTTTCATCAGGTTCCAGATAAAGGTGAAACCTGGGATATCCTTTTGGAGGGCGGACAAAAACAAACTCATTTTCATTTTCGTTCCGGCCTAAAAAGGTATATCCTACCTTTCTCATTAAGCTGTGAATATTGTCTTTTGGAGTTCCTTCGAATTTAAATTTCATAATATTGTAAAATTAGCGACCAGATATCCTACTCCGAAAGGAAATTCGTAAGATAAGATTTCTGTTTCATAATTAACTTTGTTTAAAAATCCAAGAATGAAAGATATCGGCCGAAGGCCGCATTCTCCGGCTTCCGGGTATTTTTCATCTAGCTTTAAGATGTTCTCAGTTTTCCTTTCTTTTAAGGAAGTCATCAGGTCATGATCGAATTTTGGACCGTCCGCCTTAAAGCCATAAGGGCCCGATTCCAGCAAATGATGGGAAAGATCGCCTGAAGCAATAAGAGCATACTTCTTTCCATCTTCCAATTTTTCCGAAATTCTTTCCCCTTCTTGAAAGAAATCATGGGGTTCGCCCGAAATAGCCAAATAGGTTCTTATCGCGCCAGCGACATTTTTTTTCTTAAATTCTTTTGCCAGAAAGAAAAGGGGAACATCAAACCCCCATCCAAGATGAGGAGAAGAGATGATTATTTCGTCAGGATCTTTTTCTTTCAGCTTTTGCCCCAACATCTCAAGACTGCTTATGGTTTTTCTTACCATCTTTTTTTCTCCATCTTCTCCGTTTGCAGGAAGCAATAAAGGAGGATGGGGCGATATTGCGGCAAAAACAATTCTAGACATTTCCGATGTAAACGTATTTTAATCCAGCGGCCTTTCCAATTTCTTGGGCGCGATTTAATATTTCGATTGGGGTGTCGGGCGTTCTTCTCATTTTCCATGATACATTGCCGAAAAACCGGGCAACATGCCACGGAGTCTCATCTCCTAATTCGTTTTTAATGTATTCTGCAATATTTTTGAGAGTTTCCTCAGAATCATTGATGCCGGGGATAATTAAAGTTGTTATTTCCAACCAGATGTTTTTTCTCTTTAATCTTTCTAAGGTATCTTGCACGGGTTTTAATTTTCCTCCGCAGTATCTATTGTAGAAATCATCAGAAAAACCCTTTAAATCAACATTAGCTGCATTAAGATAAGGAGAAATTAAATCAAAGAGTTCTCTAGACCAAAAACCGTTTGTGACCCAGATATTCTTTAAATTCTCTTTCCTTGCGATTTCCATTACATCAAAAGCGTATTCTGAAAAAATAGCAGGTTCATTATATGTGTAAGAAATGCTGGGAAGGTTGTTTTCTTTGGCGATTTCAATGATTCTTTCTGGCAGGAATTCCTCACCTTCGATTTCGCCTCCCTCTCTCAGTCTTTGTGAAATGTCCCAATTCTGACAGTTATCACATTTAAAATTACAGGCCACAGTGCCAAAAGAAAGGGATTTGGTTCCGGGAAGAAAATGTAAAAGAGGTTTTTTTTCGATAGGATCTATATTAATTGCCACAACTTTTCCGTAGTTCAAAGCATAGAGTACGCCATCTTGGTTTTCTCTTACTTGGCAGATGCCTCGCTTCCCAAAATTAATCAAACAATAATGAGCGCAGTTTTGGCAACGAACTTTTTTATCATCCAATTTTTGATAGAGATAAACTTCCTTCATCTATTTTCATCTTACCATTTCTAAACTAATAAAAAAGAGTGTCACTCGTGGTAGACACCCTCTTTGGTCTCAGGTTTGTTATTTAATGTGCCAAAGAATGGCTTTCGACGCGGAGCTGACACAATCAGTTGGACCCGCCCTGTCGCTTCAAGATAAGCCCAGCAATCAAGGCAACCAGTCTTCTTAGAGCAAGTCCTTTCGATGACGCTGCAATATTTGCCCAGCATTGACCCCTCCTTTTGCCGTTTTCTTTATTCTATAACCAAGCTTTTCTTTGTCAATGACATTAATGTGTGATAGAATTTTCTCAATGAAGCACAGAATTTTTATTGCAATAAATCTCCCTCAGGACATCCAAAAAGAGCTTGCAAATTATCATGAAAAATGGCCCGATTTACCCGTTAAATGGACGAGAAATCAGAATCTGCATGTCACTTTGGCCTTTTTAGGATATGTTGAAGACGAAGAGATACCTGAAATCTGCAATAAGGTGGGCGAAATAGCAAGAAGACATAAATCTTTTTCAATATCTCTTAAAAAAATCTATTACGGCCCGCCCGAGAAAATACCTCCGCGGATGGTCTGGGTTTCAGGCAAATGCGATGAACTGGTAAAAGAAGAAAAAACGGACAGGTTGTCTTTATTCCAGAAAGAAATAGAAGGAGCTTTCTTTTCGGTGCCTTCCTTTAAGGGCCAAGGGAAACGTTGTTTTGTTGCGCATATCACATTAGGAAGAGTCAAAACCTGGGAATGGAGAAAAATTGAGCCCGAAGAAAGGCCGGAAGTGGATCAGGAAATCGACTTAAGTTTTGAAGCAAGTTCGGTCGAAGTAATGGAAAGCAATTTGAAACGCGGAGGACCGCAATATGCCGCCCTTGAATCTTATCCTTTAGGCGAAAAATTATGAAAGTGTATTTTTTAGGAATAGGAGGAATAGGAACCAGTGCTTTGGCCCAGTACTACTTAACAAACGGCCATAAAGTGACGGGCTCTGATTTGGTTTCCTCGGAAATCACAGATGATCTGATTAAAAAAGGTGCCAAAATTGAAATATCAAATTCCAAAGTTAAAATTCCACATGATGTGGATTTAGTGATTCATAGTCCTGCAGTGAATATCAATGACTATAGGCTAAAAACTAAAAACTACAAACTAAGAACTCTTTCTTATCCTCAAGCTCTGGGTGAATTAACTAAGAAATATTTCACCATTGCTGTTTCCGGAACTCACGGCAAAAGCACGACTACTGCCATGCTTTCATTGCTGCTGGCCAGAGCCGGCCTGGATCCAACGGTTATAATTGGAACCAAAATAAAAGAATTCGGCAACACTAATTTCCGGTCCGGTAAAAGCAAATATTTGGTAATTGAGGCCGACGAGCATTTTGCGTCATTTCTAAATTATTGGCCCAGAATGATTGTCCTGACCAATATCGACAGAGATCATCTGGATTACTATAAAAATTTAAATAATATTTTAAAAGCCTTCAAAAAGTATGTCAGTAATTTGCCTGAAGAAGGCCATTTGGTCATTAATGCTGACGATGAGAATATCTGGAAGATTTTGGACTCAAAATTCAATTTTCAAATTTCAAGTTACGAATTAGAACAGCCCGAATCAAGGAAACTAAAGAAAATATTAAAGGTTCCTGGGGAGCATAATATATATGATGCTCTAGCTGCGCTAACTGCAGCGCGTGTTTTGAATATTCCTGACAAAACGAGCTTTAAAGCGCTTTCTGAATACAATGGCGCCTGGAGAAGATTCGAGATATTAAAAGGGGTTTTGGGAAAGAAAAAGATAACAATTATTTCTGATTATGCCCATAATCCCGCTAAAGTGCGGGCGGCAATGAGGGCCAGCCGGGAAAAGTTTCCTAAAAAAGAAATTTGGATGATTTATCAACCCCATCAGCATGAAAGAACCCTTTTTCTTTTCAAAGAATTCATCGAGGTTTTCAGAAAAAATCATTTAAATAAAATCATAATCACTGATATTTTCGACGTTGCAGGCAGAGAGAAAAAAGGAATCAGGAACAAAGTCGATTCCCGAAAGCTAGTTTTATTAATAAAGAAGAAAAACGTGATTTACCTGGAAAATGATAAGGTGTTTCCTTTTCTCAGTAAAAATTTTTCAGGAGAAGTTTTGGCCGTGGTGGGAGCAGGGGATATTTACAAACTAGTGGAAAAACTGACTTGACATATTCTTTGAAGAAAAGAAAAATGAATTAATATCCTTAAATTCAGCAAGCATGACCCTTTTTTACATAATCGTCGCACTATTCTTAATAACTTTGGCGATTTGGTATTATTCCAGCCAGGGAAAGGGGCCCAAGCCGCCTGAACCGCCAAGCTCACCTGAACCTCCCGCTCAACCACCGACACCGCCTGCGCCTCCTCAGTATCCTTCTGAACCGCCTGTACCCCCGGTTTCACCAGCGTCACCAACTGTTTAATCTATTTAAAAACATAATTTTTCCCGACAAAAACACCCGCTTTAAAGCGGGTGTTTTTATGTAAATGATTTTAAAACTATTTTTTTATTTCAAAAAGAAGGCTTTTGAAAAGAGACGTAATTAAGGGATTTTCAATAAGAAACCCAGAAGATGAACCGGAAGGGAAAAAGAGTGTTTTATCAAATATCATTAGAGAACCTGATATTTTTTTTGAATTGAATTCACTTAAATTTATTTTTCCCAGCCTTTTTTTAACATCAAAAACAGCTGTTTTAATTTCTTTGGCAATATTCTGAGGATTCACGATAATAATATCCTGAGTAGAACTGAAAGAAATTATTTCTCTGAGCGCCTCAAACCCTTCTTTTTCCTTATATTCCTTTACTCCGTTAGACTTTACATATTTTGATTCCAAAGCGGCAATGATGCGGACAAATTCCCGTTCTTTTTCTTCCGATTCCCTTTTTTTAATTCGCAATATATTAAGTAGTTTTTCCGGGGGATTGGCTGCAAACAAACGTCTTTTATTTTCAAACAATTCAGTAAAAAGATCTTTCTCGTTCAGTTTCCTTATTATTTCATAAGTCGTGGGGCGAGTAATGCCGGTTTTCGACGCAATTGTCTGGACGGAAGAAGGACCGAGCTCTAAACCAGCCAGATAAACACTGACTTCTTTTTCGGTCAACCCTATTTTTCTTAATTCCAAAGAAAGTATGTCCATGGCTTTGTAAATTTATTTTATCATGCGTCAAAAAGAAAATTAAGTCAAATTTTTTAAAAAAGTGTCGGTGTTTACTTTACAAATAATTATTCGTAAAATATCCTCAGAAAATGAAAATAAAATGAATTTCTAATTAGTTTTGTCAGTAAAATTTGACAAATTTCTATAATCTTGTTATTGTGCAGCCATTAAAACTAATCATGGCGTTTAGCCATGAAAGGACTTTGAAAATTTATGGAGGTGAGCAATGGTGTCGGATACTTGTGCTAAAAGTGTCAATGTTCAAAAGAAACCCTTAGTGCACAAAAATGTAGCCGTCAGGGAAAGCCGGACTCATCTCCACCTTCGAAGGTGTCTGATGGAGTTAATAGCTTTTCTTTTCGGCCATGACTGGGTTTACTGGGCGGTAGGGAAGATAAACAAGAGACTGAAGATTGTCAGCTCAGTTTTTTTAACCTACCCGGCAACTCCCGCTTATTCAACGTATTATGTCTATTCTCGACGAGCAAAAAAGAATAAGTGGAATCCTTGGCTGATCGGTTTCTTTATACAGGGCGGAAAAATCGGAGTTATTTTCGGCATCAATGCCAGTGACGAAGACTTTTATGCAAAGGATAACGGCAAAAGGATGAAGGAAATCTATTTGCGCATGGAAAAAATTCAGATTTTGCTCAGTGCTCCTTATAAGACCTTCGCCGGAACTTTACCAGGTTTGTTCTTTGCTAGGAGACTAGTCAGGGAAATGCCAGCCGAAGCTAAGGTTACTGTCACCGCTGTAATCGAAGCCATTGCCAAGATCCGCGAGAAAGAAGATCTTCTCGGGGAACCCATTATCATTTTGGGATCAAAAGGATTCATCGGCAGGCAGGTGCGAGAATCCTTGCAAGACGAGGATGTTTACCCTGTTGATCTTGGCGGGAATACCTGGCCAATGCATCTTTTGGGTAAAAAGGTGTTGCTGGTGAACATAACCTTAAGCGACGTGCTCGAGGAATATATCAACGCTGGCAAGATATGGAGAGGGATGGCTATTCTGAACGAGGTTTATCCTGAACCTCGGCAAGAAACCCTTGCGCTTCTAAACAAAATAGGGTGCTCAATTTACCATATTTCCGGAATGAGAGGAAAGTCCTTCCCTTTGTTCCCGGCAGCGTATCGCGGCGGCATACCTTGCTGCGCGGTTGTGCCATCGGCAGCAACAGAAGTGATCATTAAAAGAATTTCTTAGAGGGTTACGCTCAATAGTGCAACCCTCTTTTTATTTTTTAAGACCTTGAATCCTCTTTGTGGCTCAGATATAATAAACAAATAGAAATGATTTTTTGCTAAAAACATGGATCCTCAAAACATTTTGCTCGGAATCGTCAGTTTTGTGAATTTTTTTTGGGGCTTGATAATATTCATTCAAGGACGAAAGAAAATATCAAGCATACTTTTCAGTATATTCACTTTCAGCATCGTCTTGTGGACCTTCGCCATGATCAGCTATCGTGCTTCGGAAACAGATACGCTGAATTGGTGCCGTTTCCTGTATGTTGCCGCAATTTTGATACCCCTGGCCTTTCTTTATTTTAATTACTTTTTTCCCGAAGGGAAGAAACGCTTGAGCGGGCGTTTTTATTTTGCCTTGTCGTTACCCGCAGTGGTTCTCATATTTCTTACAATTTTCAGCAATTACATTATAGCTGATGCTTTCAGAGTTCCTGGCGAAGAAAACAGGATAGTTTTTGGTACTTTGTATTTTTTTTACACGCTCTATATTTCCGGCTATTTTGGCTGGTCTTTCTTTCTGCTATTCATCAGCCAGAAAAAATATCTGGGAATGATCAGGGCTCAATTGAGGTATATGCTGACAGGCGCCCTTTTATCCTCACTAATCGCCATGCTTACAAACCTTATTCTTCCCTGGTTCGGCTATTTTAATCTGAATTGGGTTGGACAAGCCATAACCCCAGTTTGGATATCGTTCACTTTTTACGCCATAATAAGATACCGCTTAATGGATATAAAATTCATTTTAAGCAGGGGGGTAATATATATCCTTTCTTTTGTCCTCATAATCGGTTTTGCTTTTCTGGCAACAATTATGACTGCCGAATTTTTGCCCCATCTTCCGACGCAAGTTTCGAGAGTTTTAATTTTAATCGTCTCTATTTTCAGTTTTCAGTACATTTTCAGATTTTTTGAAAAATTGGCTTCAAAATATTTCTACTATCCTTTCTATTCTTCTCAGAGGGTTTTGACCGATTTG
>JAQTPY010000007.1 GCA_028712445.1 Minisyncoccota bacterium
AAAATGTTAAAAGATTTAATCGATCAATTTTTTTTAAATAGGGAAAGAGACAGAGATCAGCACCATTTCTATATAACTGATGCGGGCAAATGCCCGAGAGCCATTTTTTTTAAATTCAAGAACGTTCCACGGGAAAAAATGACTCCGGCGGTCCTAAGAATGCTGGATCATGGCGATTACGTTCAAATGCACATTCTAAACTGTCTTTTCAGCTTGGGAATCGTTAGGGCTTCGGAAATCAAAATTCCTCCCCAGGAAGTTATTTCAGGAAGAGCAGATGCAATTGTGACCATAGAGAATGAGCTCTACGTAGTTGATTTCAAGAGCATGAACAGTTTTAAATTCAGCGGATTGATCAGTCCTCTTGAGGAAAATGTAAATCAGATTCAGCTCTATCTTCATTATTTCAAGATTCCAAAGGGAATACTCCTTTACGTGAATAAAGATACGCTGGCTTTAAAAGAGTTCTATGTTAATTATGATGAAGCGCGCGCAAAGAATCTTCTGGAATCTTTAAATAAATTAAAAGCAAAAATAGATAAAGACTGTTTACCCGAAAGAGTGCAGGATTATCCGGTAAATTTTCAGTGCAGGTTTTGTCAGTTCAAAGATATCTGCCGTACGGCAGGCGGGGAAGAAATAGAGTGGCTGACTTTCAGAGAAAAAGTGGAAACTCTTCAGGAAAAGAAATTAGGGGAGGATAAAAGAGAAACTGCTTAATTTATCTCCCTCAAAAACATATAGTTTATCATTCTCTTTATTAAAGAAAAGCTTTATCTCTTCAGCTGTGCTTTTTTTGGTATCGAGCTGCATTAAGTTATAAATATTTATCCCGTTCCTATTGTCTACTTCAGTCACTTCTATATTATTATTACTGCGGAAAAGCAGATAGTCGTTATTAAGCCAAAGGCAATCGTCAATCTTTTCAGAGAGTCTTAACAGAAAAAGTTTCTCACCATTCCTTTCCTGGGAGTTTTTATTGTTTTCTCCAGGAAACATGATCCAGATTTCATGGTCTGAAAAATAAACAAGTTTTTTTAAATCAGGGGAGAGGGCGGATCCTTTAACCGGTTCAAAGAATTTTTCAAAAGATTGGCTTTCTTCGTTATAGACAGAAAGAATTCCATTTTCTTTTAAAATTTTGAGATTCCCCAAAGAATATTCTTCTTCCTTTTTTTCAACCGCAATTTCAGTATTGGAAGACAATTCTGTTTCAGCACCATTTTCCAAATTGTAGCTGAACCAAGCCGGACTCGACGGGGAAAATTTTCTGTAAATTAAGCTTTTTTGTTCAGGATCAATCCGTCCTTCTTCAATATTTTGGACCAGGATAGTCGGCTGAAAATTTTTATCAAAAAGTACGATATTTTTTGCTTCTGTCACTTGTTTTTCTGTTATCTCTAAGTCTTTGATCCACGAATGGAAACCTTCTTTTTTTATTTCGATCCTATATTTTTTAGGCAAGAGGTTTTCAACCAAAACCGAACCAAAGAGAAAATCTGTTTTTTCTTTTAATTTTCCATCAATATATACCTCAGCCTGTCTGGGCCAAACCTTTAAAAAAAGCCCCCCTGTCCTGCTTATTCTTTTTGTTTCAAAGTCAAACCTGTACCCCTGCGTATAAAGAAGGGCCGTAGGGGCCATCAAGAAGAAGGTTGTCAGAAGGGTCAAAAAGAGGATTGTTCTTTTTCTTTTAGTCATTCCAATAGTCTATATTAGCTTCATTGAAAAAAATATTCAATTAAGCTAAGATAAAGAAAGTTAGACATACCCACTATGCGTAAAATTGGTATTGATTTGGGAACCTGCAATTCATTAGTTTTTATCCCTAAAAAGGGGGTCGTTTTGCGGGAGCCGTCAGTAGTTGCCGTTGATCTGGATGAAAATAAAATTCTGGCAGTAGGGGAAGCAGCCAAAGAAATGACCGGTAGAACTCCCGACACGATCAGGGTTTACAGGCCGCTAAAAGACGGAGTAATTGCAGACTTCAGAGTGACTCAGGCGATGATAAAATATTTTATTGATAAGGTCTCAGGCTTTTGGCGATTTATTAAACCAGAACTGATGATCGGTGTTCCTGCGGGAATCACTTCTACCGAAAGGAGGGCTGTAATTGAAGCTTCTATCAATGCCGGGGCAAAACAAGCTTATTTAGCCAAGGAGCCGATTTTGTCTGCAATCGGAGCTGGTATTCCTATTAATTCCTGCTCCGGAAACATGATCGTTGATATCGGGGGAGGAACAGCTGAAGTGGCTGTAATTTCTTTAGGAGGAATTGTCACTTATCACTCTCTCAGAGTGGCTGGAGACAAGATGGACATAGCAATTTCAGATTATGCCAAAAAGAAATATAATTTGGCTATAGGCGAACAGACATCTGAAGAGATAAAAATGAAAATAGGCACTGCTTTACCGGAAAAAGAAGAGAAGGTGGTTGACGTTAAGGGGCGGGATTTGATTTCAGGACTTCCGCGGACGATTAAAATGTCTTCAAATGAAGTTGCTGAAGCTTTGTCTGACATTATCGCAGAAATAATTCATTCCATTAAAATCGTTCTAAGAGAAACTCCTCCCGAACTTTCAGCAGATATAATCGACAAGGGGATGGTGATCGCGGGCGGAGGAGCTCTTGTTGGAAATATTGCTGAGAGAATATCCCAAGAAACAGGCGTTCCTTGTTTTGTTGCCGAGGATCCTTTGCTTTGTGTGGCCAAGGGAACAGGGGCCATTCTTGAAAGCCTGGATGTTTATAAAAAAAGCATAATGTCGAAAAGATAATGATCATTGGTCATCAAAAGCAATGGCGTTTTCTCGAGAAGTGCGCTAAAGAGGGAAGGTTTTCCCATGCTTATTTATTTTCAGGTGTCAGTCAGATCGGGAAAAAAAAGATTGCCTTGGAATGGGTTTCTTTGCTTCTGGGACAAGACATTAAAAAGGGTCAGCTGCATCCGGACGCGATTTTTATTGAGCCTGAAGAAAAAGAGATTCAGATCGGACAGATTAAAAATCTTATTTGGAATCTGTCTTTAAAACCTTATTCTGCTCCTTTGAAAACAGCGATAATTGATAGAGCTCATTCAATGAACAGGGAAGCCCAAACATCTCTTTTAAAAACTCTCGAGGAACCCAGAGGAAAGAGCGTGATAATTCTGTTAAGCGAAGAACCGGAATATCTTTTACCGACGATCGTTTCGAGAGTGGAAACAATAAAATTTTATCCTGTCAATGATAAGGAAATTAAACCCTATCTGAAGGAGAGGGGCTTATCTGAAAAGGATATCTTAGAAATATTGGGGATGGCATGCGGTAAACCCGGTTTAGCCATAGACTTGGCTTCCGATCCTCAAAAAATCCAAAGCTTTAATCAGAAAATATTGGATTTAAATAAAATCCTCGAGGGGAGTTTAGCGTCTCGCTTTCAATACGCTCAGTTTTTAGACGATAATCCTTCAGAGATAAAAGAAACTTTGAGTATCTGGCTTTCTTTTTTTCGAGGTATTCTGCTTTCTAAAATAGAAAAGAGAGAAGAATATTTAAAATATCCTGCTGAAAAATTAAAAAAGATATTAAAATCAATTGAAAACACGATATTATTAACCTCTACCACCAACATCAATTCGAGATTGGCTTTGGAGAATTTAATGTTAGAATTTTAATTAATATATGTATAAAGAAATAATCAAAAAAATTCAACCCGAACTAGACAAAGTTATAATGTTTTTAGAAAAAGAATTATCCAAAATCCGCACCGGCAGGGCCAATCCTTCCCTGGTTGAGGATTTGGTTGTTGATTGTTTCGGCCAGAAGTTTCCCTTAAAGCAATTGGCGGCGATTTCTGTTCCGGAATCAAAGCAGATTTTAATTCAGCCCTGGGATAAGTCTTATATTGAAGGAATTGTTTTTGCTTTAGGCAAGACCGGCGTCGGGGCAAGTCCGATAGTGGATAAGGATTCTATCAGAATAAATTTGCCTCCTATGACAGAAGATTATCGCAAAAGCTTACAGCGTCTGATCTCTGATAAACAGGAAGATGCAAGAAAAACGATCAGGCATTGGAGAGAAGAAGCTTGGGCGGAAATACAGGATAAGGCCAAGACAGGGGAAATCAGGGAAGACGACAAATTTCATGCCAAGGATGATCTCCAAAAGTTAGTAGATGATTTTAATGAAAAAATAGATAATTTGGGAGATAAGAAAAAAACGGAAGTTGCTGAGTAGTTTTAATTTTATTTCATGTTTTTCACTATTTTAATCGTTTTTTTAAGCATAATCAGTCTGTTGGTAATCCATGAATTTGGTCATTTTATAGTTGCTAAAAGATTCGGGGTAAGGGTTGAAGAATTCGGCGTTGGTTATCCGCCCCGACTTTTTGGTAAAAAATTAGGGGGTACTCTCTACTCAGTCAATCTTCTTCCTTTTGGCGCTTTTGTCAGGGTTCCCGGGGAAATAGGTGAGGGGGGAAATCCGGGCAGTTTTTCAGGCAAACCTGTCTGGCAGAGAATGTTGATAGTCGCGGCTGGAGCGCTGTCGTTTTGGATTGTCGCTTCAATCTTGTTAACCTTCACTTTTATGATAGGTGTCCCCCAGGCGATATCAGACGATGAGGAAGGCCCCTTAATCGATCCTAGGGTGCAGATTGTGGCTTTAAATCCAGGCTCGCCGGCCAAAGATGCTGGTATCAGGATAGGAGATATAGTTCGCCAGATAAAGAGCAACGGGTCTTCTTTTGAAATTGAGAAAGTAAAAGAAGTCCAGGATTTAGCTGATATTCATCGCGGAAAAGAAATTACTTTGACCATTCAAAGAGGGTCTGAAATGTTAGATGTAAATCTAGTTCCCCGTGTTTCTCCGCCAATCGGAGAGGGAAGCATGGGAGTGGCCCTGGCTAGAACATCTTTGAAATCGTATTCTATCTGGCAAGCCCCAAAAGAAGCCTTATTAAGCACGGTTGATCTTACAAAACAGATTGTTTTGGGGTGGTATGGGGTTTTGGTTAGTCTGTTTTCCGGTCAGGGGGTGCCAAAGGGTGTTGAGTTTGTAGGAATAATCGGGATAGGATCTATGATGACCCAGGCTTTCCAGGTCGGAATAAGTTATTTCCTCCAGTACATAGCTTTAATTTCCCTTTATCTGGCAGTAATGAATATTCTTCCTATTCCCGCTTTAGACGGAGGCAAGATTATTTTCCTGGTGATCGAAAAATTAAAGGGCGGGCCGGTAAACAGAAAGGTTGAACAGGGGATTACGACCTTCTTCTTTATGTCTATGCTTGTTTTGATGGTTTGGGTTATGATAAAAGATATAATAAGGATATTCTGACATGAGGCAATCTAATCTTTTCACAAAAACAAAAAAAGAGACGCCAAAAGGAGCAACTTTTATCAGCCATCAATTGTTATTGAGAGCAGGCTTTGTCTATCAGTTTGCATCTGGCATCTATGCTTTATTGCCTCTTGGATTTCGGGTTCTGCAAAATATAGAGAAAAATATAAGAGCTGAGTTCAATAAAATTGGCATCCAGGAATTAAGAATGTCTGTTTTACATCCGGCTGAACTTTGGAAAAAGACTGGCCGATGGGAAGCAGCTGGAAAAGAATTATGGAAGACGAAAAGTAGAACAGGGGAAGATATGGCGTTAGCTATGACACATGAAGAGACTATATCCGCAATAGCGGCAGATATCCTGAGAAAAGAAAACGAGTTGCCTTTTATTGTTAATCAATTTTCTACAAAAGTAAGGGATGAAGAAAGGCCAAGGGGTGGTCTTCTTAGACTGAGAGAGTTCTTGATGCAAGACGCTTATTCTTTTGATAAAGACGAAAAGGGTCTTGATTCTAGTTTTGATAAAATGATAGGAGTCTACAAAAATATATTTGAAAAAATGGATATTCCGGCGATAGCCGTGAAAGCCTCTGCTGGTTTGATGGGGGGAGCGGATTCTTATGAATTTATGGTAGTTTCTTCTTCGGGTGAGGATGAAATAGTTTTTTGTTCAAAATGCGGTTTTGGCGCAAATGTAGAAATCTTTAAAAAGGGAGATGAGTGTCCAGAATGCAAAAATGCCACGGAAATTAAAAAATCAATCGAAGTGGGTCATGCTTTCAAGCTAGGAACTAAATACAGCAAAGCTATGAATATTATGTACGAAGACTCAAAAGGAGAAAAACATTATGTGCAGATGGGGTGCTATGGTATAGGGATGGAAAGATTAATAGCTACAGCAGTCGAGATTAGTCACGATGAAAGGGGAATTATTTGGCCCAAGACAATAGCGCCTTTTAATGTTCATTTATTGTCTTTAAGGGGAGGGGAAAAAGCGGCCGATAAGTTATATCAAGATTTAGAAAAAGAAGGCATTGAGGTGTTTTATGACGATATGGAAGACAAATCAGCCGGTGAGAAGTTTGCTGATGCTGATTTGATAGGTATTCCTTTGAGAATTGTCGTTTCAGAAAGAACAATAAAGGAGGATTCTGTTGAAGTTAAAGAGAGAGATAAAAAAGAAACCAAGCTCATAAAGTTAAAAGAATTAATTGATTATTGCGTAAGCAACAAACTTGTTTATGTTAAGTAAGTTATTGTCTTACATTTCGCAGGACATAGGGATTGATCTTGGAACCGCAAACTCTTTAGTTTATGTCAGGGGAAAGGGAATAGTCATCACTGAACCTTCAGTCGTGGCAGTGAATGTTAAAACTGGCCAGGTTTTAGCCATTGGTCAGGAAGCAAAGAAAATGGTGGGAAGAACTCCCGCTCATATTGTAGCTACCCGTCCGCTTGTTTCAGGCGTGGTTTCAGATTTCGAGGTGACAGAGCAGATGTTAAGATACTTTATTGAGAAAGCTAATAAGAAAAAATTTCTTTTAAATCCCAGGCCGAGAGTGGTAGTTGGAATTCCCTGCGGAGTGACAGAAGTTGAAAAGAAAGCTGTTCATGATGCTGCCAAAAACGCTGGAGCCAGAGAAGTATATCTGGTTGAAGAGCCCATGGCTGCAGCTATTGGCGCCAGGTTGCCTGTTCAGGAGGCCGGTGGAAATTTTGTTGTTGATATCGGAGGCGGGACAACAGAGGTCGCTGTAATATCTTTGGGAGGAATAGTTTTAGCCAAAAGCTTGAGAGTAGCCGGAGACAGGCTGAACGAAGATATTATTCAGTTTGCTCAAAATGAGTTCAAATTATTGATTGGAGAAAGGACAGCAGAGGCTTTAAAGATCGGAATTGGATCTGCTTATCCCTTGAAAGAAAAGAGGCAATTGCCCATGAGAGGAAGGAATCTGGTGACGGGGCTTCCTGAAGAAATCATGGTTTCTGACGAAGATATCAGAAGAGCTTTGGAAAAATCAATCAAGCAAATAGTTTATGAAATTAAGACTGCTGTCGAAGAAACTCCGCCCGAACTTCTGGCTGATGTCATGGCTTCAGGAATTTACATGGCTGGGGGAGGCTCCCAGTTAAGGGGTTTGGATATTTTGATTCAGAAGGAAACGAAAATTCCGACAAAAATAATCGAGGATCCTATGACTGCGGTTGCCAGGGGCGCGGGAATGATTCTTGAAGATCTGGACAATCTTAAAGAGGTCTTGGTCGAGACTAAGGATTTGGAGCCGCCAAAGTAGAAAGATAACCACTATGATCTCAAAAAAAGAAGTAGAACATGTAGCCCAGCTTGCCCGCTTGGGGCTTTCAGATAATGAAATTAAGGAATACCAAAAGGAGCTTTCCCAGATTTTAGATTATATTGAAAAATTGGGAAAAGCGGATATTTCCGATGTAATCCCCACAAGTCATGCGCTGGAAATGAAAAATGTTTCAAGAAAAGACGAACCCGATCTTTCATCGGCCGAAACAGTAAAGAAACTTTTGGAAGCGGCTCCAGACTTGGAAGACAATTACATTAAAGTAAAATCAATTTTAAAGTAATGGATATTACCGGCCTGACTATCAACCAGATAAAAAAAGGATTAAGAAATAAGGATTTTTCAGCAGTTGAACTGTGCCAGTGTTTTTTAGATGGAATAAAAAAGAAAAACAAAGAAATTTTCGCCTTCCTGTCGGTTGATGAGCAGGGCGCCATTTTGCAGGCTGAAAAGATAGACGAATCAATCTCAAAGAATGAATCTTTGCCGTCTTTGGCTGGGGTTCCCTGCGCCATCAAAGACAATATTCTGGTTGAAGGATTAAAATGTACGGCCGCTTCAAAGATGCTTGAAAATTACAATGCTCCTTATAATGCAACCGTTGTTGGAAAATTAAAAAAGGAAGGATGTGTGATTTTAGGAAAGACAAATCTTGATGAATTTGCCATGGGTTCCTCGACCGAGAATTCAGCTTTCGGTCCGACTAAGAATCCGAATGATCCATCCAGGGTCCCTGGCGGATCCTCGGGGGGTTCGGCTGCAGCTGTGGCTGCTGATTTTGCCCCTTTTTCTCTGGGTTCCGATACAGGAGGTTCTATTCGC
Organism: Minisyncoccota bacterium; assembly: GCA_028712445.1. GTDB lineage: Bacteria > Patescibacteriota > Minisyncoccia > Minisyncoccales > RBG-13-42-11 > JAQTPY01. The sequence continues at coordinate 8,460 of JAQTPY010000007.1, forward strand.
TTGCCAGCCTCTTTCTGCGGAGTAGTAGGGTTAAAGCCCACTTACGGGGCTGTTTCAAGATATGGTCTAATAGCTTTTGCTTCTTCTTTAGATCAGATAGGGCCCCTTGCCAGGAATATTGAAGACTGCCAAACTATTTTTAATACTATAAAAGGTAAAGATCCGCTTGACTCAACCAGTGTTGAATTTCCTGAAAAAGGAAAGGAAGATATAAAAATTGAAAATTTGAGGATAGGGGTTCCTAAAGAATATTTCGTTGAAGGAATCGATCCTGAAGTCGAAAAAACAATTAAGGAGGCAATTTTAAAATATGAAAAAATGGGGGCTAAAATTGAGGAAATCAGTCTGCCCAATACCGAATATGCGCTGGCTGCTTATTACATAATCAATCCATCTGAAGCTTCGGCAAATCTGGCTAGGTTTGATGGAATAAAATACGGATTCAGCGAAAAAAACGCTAAAAATTTATTCGAAGTTTATTCAAAAAGCAGAGGTAAGGGATTTGGCAAAGAAGTCAGGAGAAGGATTATGCTGGGGACATTTGCATTGTCTTCAGGATATTATGATGCCTACTATCTCAGATCTCTGAAGGTAAGAACCCTTTTGAAAAATGATTTTGAAAATGCTTTCAAAAAAGTTGATGCGATTTTTACTCCTATTTCCCCGGTATTGCCCTTCAAAATCGGGGAGAAGATTGAAGATCCTCTTTCAATGTATTTGGTTGATATTTATACGGTTTCGGTGAATATGGCTGGTTTGCCGGCTCTTTCTTTACCTGTTGGCAAGGTTGGGAATCTGCCCGTAGGTCTCCAGATTATCGGAAAACCCTTCCAGGAGAATAATATTCTGGAAATAGGCAAAAGATTTTATGAATGATGATTTAATAACTGCAATTCTTAGTTTTATTTTAGCTCCCCCTTTCTGGGGCTGGCTTGGGTTTGTGAGAATTGGCTTTATTATTTCAGCGATCGCTCTCTCTGCTGCCACAATTTATTTTTTATTTAATACTTCCTGGCTGAATTACGCTTATCTGGAAGACATGTCTGAATTTTTGACCTTCAAACCTCAAGGCGCGCGGAAAATATTAAAAATTTGGGCTAAATTAAGGGCAAGACTGGAGTCCGGGTCTGAAGCAGAATACAAGCTAGCTGTTCTTGAGGCCGACAGCATGCTGGACGACACTTTAAAAAGACTTAATTATAAAGGAGAGAATTTAGCTGAAAGGTTGAATAAATTAACGGCAGCTACTCTTCCCAGCATCGAAGACGTAAAAGAGGTCCATGAGATAAGAAACAATATCGTTCGCAATCCTGATTTTGTTTTATCTCTGGACGAAACCAGAAGACTCTTGGACATATATGAGAGAGCATTGACTGAACTTCAGGTATTGTAAGGTTTGACTTTGATTGAAAAATTAGCTAAAATACAAAAGATGCCTTAGGGCAAAATCCATCGCGGGGTGGAGAAGTAGTATCTTGCGAGGCCCATAACCTTGAGACGCCGGTGCAAGTCCGGCCCCCGCAACAAATGCACTTTACGATATTATTGAACCCACGATATAATATTAAAATATAATATAATCGGTGGGTTAAAATGGCCAAATCGCAAGAAAGAAATATTGCAATTAAATTACGCAAAGAGGGAGAAAGTATCAGAGATATTGCAAAAAGGATAGGCATCTGCAAGAGCACGGTAAGTCTTTGGTGTAGAGATATTGAATTAACAAAAGATCAGTTAGATAAGTTGCACAATAAAATGATCAGGGGAGGATATGTTGGGCGCTTAAAGGGAGCGAGGATGCAATATGAGGGTCGGTTGAAAAGAGAAAAAGACCTTCAAGAGAGGGGGATCACATTGGTTGGGGGCTTGTCTGAAAGAGATTTGTTTATAGCTGGTATATCCTTATACTGGGGAGAAGGCGATAAAAAACGAAGAGATTTTAAAATAGTTAATTCGGATCCAGATTTAATAAAATTTGTTTTGAATTGGATTAGAAAAATATTGAAAATCAATAATCAAAGATTGAGTGCTTCTATATTTATAAATAAACGCCACGGGGCGAGACTGGAAGAAGTGAAGGATTACTGGATTAGAATTACTAGGATTCCGCAGGAACAATTTACGAAAACGATATTGATAAAAAGTAGAAGCAAAAAAAATTATGACAATTTCCCAAAACATTATGGGACAATAGCAATACGTGTCAAAAATCCCGCTCCCTTGCATGGTTTAATTTTAGGCCTTATAGAGGGTTTAAAAAAAGGAGGACTTGAAAAAGAAAAAATATTTAAATGAACTTTGCCGAGGTAGTTCAGCTGGCTAGAACGCCGCACTCATAAGGCGGAAGTCGTGAGTTCGAGTCTCACCCTCGGCACGGAATTAATTTTGGGCCTGTAGCTTAGTCCGGTTTAAAGCGCCTCCCTGTCACGGAGGAGACCGTGGGTTCAAATCCCATCGGGCCCGCAAAGAATCGCTCAGAAAAGGGGTTTTTGGTTTTCAAAGACCCTTGATTTTTTTTAAATTAATGGTAAATTAAAGACAGAATAATTATTTGTTTTTTTTATAATTATATAAGTGATTTTTAAGGAGGTAAGATCGTGCCACATCTGTTAAAGAAAAAAGGTGGTCTATTGATTTTAGCTGAGATGATTTATAATCATAAAGCCATAGATTTCGGGGCTTTTAAGTTAAAACTGCATGAGACAAATCCGACTGCACCGCTTTCGCCGATATATTTTAATCTGCGAAAGCCACCAGACGGCCCGTTGACCAACGAAGACGTGATCATGATCGGTGAAGCGATTTTTGACATGGTTGAGGGCGCTGGGCTGGAATTTGACTTGATAGCTGGCATCCCCAAGGCAGGGGAACCATTTGCCAAGGTCGTATCCCGCCTTTCCGGAAAGCCCCTGATTTTCTTGGGAAAAAAGACCGATGGAGATCGACGGAAGATTGACTCCATTGTTTCTGGCAAATATTTCTGCGGTCAGCGCATCCTTCTTATAGATGATCTGATTACCCAGGCACATACCAAAATGGAGGCTATTCTGGTGTGTGAAGCTGCTGGGCTGATTGTCGTTGGATTAGCTGTTTTGATTGACCGTGAACAGGGCGGTTCATCTGAATTGGCAGCGGCAAAATATCGGTTAATGGCGGCATTTCCTTTGTCTCAGCTTCTCCAGTATTACGTTGAAATAGGCAAGATTACTGCCGAGAAAAGCGATGAAGTGTTGGCCTACATTAATGCCAACAAATAAGATTAAAGAGTTCTTGATTAAGCAATAAACGGCTTTGCAGATCAGTATTTGCGAGCCGCTTTTTTATTTGCGAGCGCAGCGAGAAAACAAGGTTTTAAGGAGTCGAATTCCGAAGGTTCTTATTTTCAGTTTTCCCCAGTTGCATTGATTGAATTTAAGTTAAATTTAAGGTAAAATAAGAACAATGAGGATGATAAATCATCCCCATTAACCTTGAATTTTCTGCGGAAAATTAGAAATAATATGGATCCGGAATTAATTAAGGAAAACGCAAAAAAAGAAATCTCCGAGGCGGAAAATTTAGAGAAGCTGAATGGGGTTTTAAAGAAATATTTTGGAAAAGAAGGAGAGCTTAATTCTGTTTTAAAATCTCTTTTAAGCATGCCGCCTGAGGAAAGAATCAGATTGGGAAGCCAGATCAATGAGGTTAAGAGTTTTTTGAGAAATCAATTTGATCAAAAAGCATCCGAATTGAAAAAAAACTTAGAAGAGAGGAATGGAAGAAAGGAAAAAATAGATGTTTCTGTTCCCGGGAAAAAGCCCCGGGTGGGAACCTTGCATCCATTGAGCCGCGTTAAAAAAAGGTGCGAGGAGATTTTTCAAAGCATGGGTTTTGAGGTGGTTGAAGGGCCGGAAATGGAAAGTGAATGGTATAACTTTGATGCCTTGAACATTCCTCACGATCATCCCGCAAGAGATCTCTGGGACACTTTTTATTTAAAAAACGGGCTTTTGTTAAGAACGCATACTTCTCCCAACCAAATTCGCTACATGGAAAATCATCAGCCGCCTTTAAGGATAATAGTTCCGGGAACTGTTTTCAGACACGAGGCCACGGATCCTTCCCATGAGTTTCAGTTGATTCAACTTGAAGGATTAATGATAGATAAGAAGGTTTCGGCAGCTAACTTTAAAGCGATAATTGAGGGATTCTTCAAAAGATTTTTCAATAAAAATATTAAAGCAAGGTTAAGGCCGGATTTTTTTCCTTTTGTCGAACCTGGTTTTGACGTTAGTATAAGCTGCGTTGTTTGCGGAGGAAAGGGCTGTTCTGTCTGCAAAAAATCAGGATGGATAGAAGTGGCCGGGGCAGGAATGGTCCATCCCAATGTTTTTAAAAACGCGGGATTGATTCCTGGTGATTGGCAGGGCTGGGCTTTCGGGTTCGGGATAGAAAGATTAGCCATGATGAAATACAAGATTAACGACATCAGACTTTTCCGCTCGGGTGATTTGAGGTTTTTAAAACAATTTTGACGCTTCGCTAAAAGCATGAAATATTCATATAATTGGCTGCAATCATTTTTTAAAGAAAAGCTTCCTTCTCCAGAAAAACTGGCCAGTTTATTGACTTTGCATTTTGCTGAAGTTGAGGAAATAAAGAAAGAAAAAGGGGATTGCGCAATCAGTATTGATGTAAGGCCTAACAGGGCAGCTGATTGTCTTTCTCATTTGGGAATAGCCAGGGAAATAGGGGCTATATCCAACCTTAAATTAAAAACCTTAAACTATAAACCCATTGAGGACAAAAAATTAAAGACTAAAGATTTCGTTTCAGTTGAAATAAAAGACAAGGAAGCCTGTCTGAGATACACAGCAAGAGTGATTACGGGAGTGAAAGTGGACTCTTCACCTAAATGGATGCAGGAAAGATTGGAAACTTGCGGCTTAAGGCCCATAAACAGCGTTGTAGATATTACAAACTATGTAATGCTTGAGACCGGCCAGCCTTTGCATGCTTTTGACGCAGATAAATTAAAAGGAAAGAAGATTATCGTCAGGAGGGCTAAGGAAGGAGAAAAGCTAGTCACCCTAGACGATCAGAAAGTTGTTTTAGATAAAGACATTTTAATTATAGCTGACGCAGAGAATCCTCTGGCTTTGGCCGGGATTAAAGGAGGTAAGGGGCCGGAAATAGACAGTCAGACCAGGAACGTTGTCCTTGAATCAGCCAACTTTGATTACAGTGTAATCAGGAAAACTTCCCGCAAGATAAATTTAAAAACAGATGCTTCTTTAAGATTTGAGCATGGGTTAGACCCTAATCTGACTGAGTATGCTGCAAACAGGGCGTCAATTTTGATTCAAGATATCACCCAAGGAAAGGTGGCACAGGGGATAGCCGATGTTTATCCTAGAAGAATTATTTCAAAGAAAATAAGATTAAAATTAGAATATGCTAGGAGTTTGCTCGGGAAGAATATTTCATCTTTGGAAATGATAAAAATTTTAAAGATCCTGGGCTTTAAGACAAAACAGATGGGGAAGGATGTTTTAGACGTGACTGTTCCTACCATAAGAAGAGATGTCCTGCTCCAAGAAGATTTAATTGAAGACATAGGCAGGATTTATGGTTACGAGAAAATTGAACCTGTTTTTCCAGCATCTTCTTTAATTCCTCCTTTTAAAAATTTGGATATTTATTGGGAGGACATGGTCAAAGATTCTTTAAAACAGGTTGGTTTTAACGAAGTCTACAATTATTCATTTTTTGGAGATAAAGAAGCTGATATTTTCGGATACAAAAATGAACTGATCGAAGTCCGGAATCCGATCAGTTCGGAGCAAAAGTATTTACGGGCAATCCTGGTCCCGGGCCTGCTGAAGAATATTGAGAAAAACATTAATTACGAGAAAGAAATAAAAATTTTTGAATTAGGAAATGTTTTTACAAATCCAAAACAGGAAAAGAAGCAATTGACCGGACTGATTTTGGAAGGAGATTTTTACCAATTAAAAGGAATAGTTGATTTTATTTTAAATAATCTTGGAATAAGCAATATTTCATATAGAGAATATAATTTTCCGCCTCAAGAAATTAAAACTTGCGTCTGGCATTCCCAAAGGTACGCAGAAATTGAGGCGAATGGGGAAAAAATAGGATTTTTAGGCGAATTATCTAAAGAAGTTGTTAGTAAATTTGGAATAAAGGAAAAGATTGTTTCTTTTGATATTGATTTTGCCAAGCTCACAGATAATGCTTCTGAAGAGCAAGAATACAGGCCGATTTCAAAATTCCCGGCAGCGGTCAGGGATATAGCCATCCTGGTTCCCCTGGAGGTGAAGGCAGATGATGTTTTAGATATGATAAACAGTGCTGGAGGCATGCTGGTAAGGAATGTTGATTTATTTGACATTTATGAGGGAGAAGAGCTGCCTGAGGGGAAAAAGAATCTGGCTTTTCATATAATATTCCAAAGTGAGGAAAAAACTTTGAATTCTGAAGAAGTAGATGGTCTTCAAGATAAAATTATTAAATTTCTGGAATTGAATCCGGACTTTCAAGTAAGAAAACAAATTTGATTTAAAAATATGGCTAAAAAAAATAATCTGCAAAAAGAAGGTTCGCCAACTAGTGAAAAAAAATCTTCATACACTGCCAAGGATATTTATGTTTTGGAAGGATTGGATCCTGTCAGAAAACGTCCGGGCATGTATATTGGATCCACGGGTCCGGACGGGCTTCATCATTTGATTTGGGAGGTCTTTGACAATGGTTTAGACGAGGCCATGGCCGGGTATGCAAAAAATATAGAAATTGTTTTAATGCCAGAAAACAAAGTGAAGGTGACTGATGACGGACGAGGTATTCCTGTTGAGAAACACCCGCAGACCAAAAAGTCCACTTTGGAAACAGTGGTTACTGTTTTGCATGCCGGAGGCAAGTTCGGAGGGGAAGCTTACAAAGTTTCGGGAGGCCTTCACGGGGTAGGTATTTCCGTAGTTTGCGCTCTTACTGATTATATGAGAGCAGAGGTCTGCAGAGACGGTTTTTTGCATTTCCAGGAATATTCCCGAGGGAAAGTAAAGACTCCCGTTAAAAAAGCAGGGAAGTGCGATAAAACCGGAACAGCTATAACTTTTTCACCGGACTCCCAGATCTTCAGTGAAACAAGATTCGATGAAAAAAGAATTTTAAAGCATGTCCGCCAGCAGGCCTATCTGACGAAGAATGTAAAGATTGTAGTCAGGGACGAAAGAGAGAAGCCGGAAAAATCTTACGGTTTTTGTTTTGAGGGAGGATTGGCATCTTATATTAAATACTTGATCCGCAGCCAGGTTCCTCGTCATCCCAATGTTTACTACGGTGTCGGAGAAAAGATGGGAATCCTGGTTGAAGCAGCTTTTCAATATACGGACGAATATGAGTGCGTTGAAGAAAGTTTTGCCAACAACATTTATACCGGCGAAGGAGGAACACATCTTACCGGCTTCAGAACGGCTTTAACCAGATTATTTAACGATTATGCTAAAAAGAACGGTCTTTTAAAGGGAGCTGAAGACAATCTTTCAGGCGAGGATGTCAGAGAAGGGTTCACTGGCGCCATCTCTGTTAAAATTCGGGAGCCGCAGTTTGAAGGGCAAACTAAAGCCAAATTGGGAAATCCTGAAGCAAAAACTGCGGTTGAGGCCGTAGTGTCAGAAACCCTGGCTGATTTTCTGGAAAGAAATCCTCAAGATGCCAAGGCGATAATTGAAAAATGTATTTTATCTTCAAAGGCAAGAAAGGCGGCCAGAGCTGCCAGGGAAACAGTTTTAAGGAAGGGCATTCTCGAGGGTTTGGCTTTGCCCGGCAAGTTAGCTGACTGTTCTTCTCGGGAGCCCTCTGAGTCTGAATTATATATAGTTGAGGGAGAAAGCGCCGGCGGTTCGGGAAAACAGGCAAGAGATAGAAGATTCCAGGCCATATTGCCCTTAAGGGGTAAGATCCTGAATGTGGAAAGAGCTCGTTTGGACAAAATTCTGGATTCAAAGGAAATCAAATCCCTGATTATAGCTCTGGGGACGGCTGTGGCTGAAGATTTTAACATTGAAAAAGCCAGATATCACCGCATTATTATTATGACTGATGCCGATGTCGATGGCTCGCACATTCGAACCCTGCTCCTGACTCTTTTCTACAGACATTTTAAGCCTTTAATTGAGTCAGGATACATTTATATTGCCCAGCCTCCGCTTTATCGAGTCCAGGCTGGAAAGAGGGTAGAATATGCCTACACTGAAGAAGGAAAAGAGGAAGTCATGGCTGCCATAAAAAAGGAAAAGACGATCGGCATTTCCGTCCAAAGATACAAAGGTTTAGGAGAGATGAATCCTGCGCAGCTTTGGGAAACCACTATGAATCCTGAAAATAGGCTCCTTCTGCAGGTGACCATTGATGATGCAAGGGAAGCAGACAAGATATTCGATATTTTAATGGGTAATGAAGTCATGCCAAGAAAGAAATTTATTCAAATTCATGCCAAGAAAGTAAAGAACCTGGATGTCTAAATTCTTTTGGAAAAAGTGCAATTTCGTTTTTTTGACCATATTCTCAGTCTCTTTTTTGTTTGCTCTTTTTGGCCCGGTCCGAGCAGCAACCAATGACGAAATTAAGGTTCTGATTTCGGATTTAAAACAGCAGATAGAAGATTACAAAAAGAAAATATTGGGTCTGGAGGCAGAAATTACTTCTTTGGAAAAGCAAGCGGCAGAGAATGAGATAGCGGAAATCAAGTCAAAAGAAGAAAGCCAGGACTGGTGTCATGATTTTAGCGCTTACTTGAGATATGGATTTAAGGGAGAAGAAGTCAATGCCTTGCAGGTGGTTCTTAAGAAAGAAGGTTTTAATATTGGAAATGAGAAAGGGAATTTGCCCAAAGACAGCTATTATGGGAGGCTGACCGAAAAAGCCGTTGTTGGTTTTCAGGAGAATTATTCAGAGGATATACTTGACCCCTTAGGGTATAGGTTCGGCACAGGAAAGGCAGGAGAAATGACTTTGGGAAAACTCAATGAGCTCTACGGTTGCGCAGCGATAACTGAAAAACAGGAAGCGATGAAAGAAGCAGAGAGTGTGGCAGACAGCAAGGAGGAAGAGGCAGAAGACGAGGAAGAATCTTCATGGCAGGATATCGGAGATCAGGGGGCTTGTTCTGATTCCGACGGCGGTAAAAACTATTATGCAAAAGGATATGCTCTTCTGAATGACGGCGAGGAGATATGGGATTCCTGCCGTTACTTTTATGTTGAGGACTCCAGAATCGATATGCTTTATGAGGTTTATTGCGAGGGAAATCAAATAAAAACAAACGAGCATCAATGTCTTCAGGGATGCAGAGAATCAGCATGTCTTGAAGATAGAAAAGCGGATTTGGTCATGTCTTCTTCCACCTTGAATTTCATTCCCGAAAATCCTCGAACCACAGAAAAGCTGGCTCTGTCAATATTGATTAAGAATTTGGGAAATATCGATTCTGCTGAGGGAGATCTGGCCAAAATTTTAATCGAAAAAGAGAATGCAGAATTTTTTGAAGCAACAACCACTGTCGGAAAAGCCATCGAGCCTGACGGTGAATTCGAGTTCTTTTATAGCGTCAATAAAGCGTTCCAGGAGTCAGGTGTTTACAAATTAATCATTACACTGAATTCAGATAACGCAATGCCTGAAGAGAATGACAATAACAATACTTTGGAAAAAACATTTTCTGTGGCGAAAAAAATGACATGCTTTGATTCCGATGAGGCAAAAGCGGTTTATGCAAAGGGTTATTCAACTATTGATGAGGGAAAGAATAAAGTCTGGGATTCCTGCCTTTATGATAAGAAGGAACGAATTTATAAACTAAAGGAAGCTTACTGCGCCGGTGAAGAGAAAGAGGGTCAGGAAGTGTTTCTTTGTTCAGATGGCTGCAGAGACGGAGTTTGCCTTAGAAAATCCCTGGTAGCGTATTATAAATTCAACGAGGGTTCAGGCAATATTGTTAGAGATTCAAGCTCCAATAACAATTCGGGAGAAGGTCAGAATATTGCTTGGGCAGACGGCGTGGAGGGTAAAGCTTTAAAGCTTGAAGGAGAGGGTTATGTTACGATTCCCGATAGCGATTCCTTGGATTTAAACTATGCCGGAACAGTTGAGTTCTGGGTAAAATATGAAGGATCGGGACCCGGCGCCGTGGTGTCAAAATGCAAAAGCTTTAATAGTTACGGAGGATGCAATTACGCTTCATTTTTGAATGATTTGAATTTTCAGTCTGCCAGTTTCAGGTCAGGAAATGGCAATGCCGGTCCTTCAGATGGCGCTCTTCTTTCTTCAGGAAGTATTTTGGAGGATATTTGGTACCATGTCGCCACTGCTTTCGACGGCAAATATATCAAGCTCTATGTCAATAGTGAACTGAAAAAAACGGTCTTGCAGACCAACGCCAATCCTCCGGGAATAAATGAAGCCGTTTTATTGATAGGGGCCATGAATTGCAACTCTCAGGCAGATTGCTTTAAATTTAAAGGGATGATTGACGAATTGAAGATTTATAATTATGCGCGCTCTTTCGAGAAGATAAAATCAGACTATGAAGAATCAAAATAAACCGTGTTCGAATAATAATATTTTCAGCAAAGATGCGTTAAGGTCGGTTTTTCTGGCCATTTTGGCTGTGGCTTTGATAAGCGGTGCACTTTCCTGGCAGTACAACAAAATAGCCAAATCCGAAAAAAAACTATCTTCCTTGGAAGATTTGATTGAAAGAAGCTTAGCTCAAGATGCTTTAGATAAGTTCATGGTAGCCAGAAACAGCGGAGAAGAAGATCAGGTGACCGCCTTTTTAACTGAAAAAGCTTTTGAGCAAAGGAATGAATCACCTTTAAGTGAGGGGTTTAAAAATTATTCCGTGATCAAAGGACAAAAAACTGAATCAAGGGTGGCCGATGACGGACATGCCTATGAATTTACGATTGAAATCACTGAAAAAAACGGGATGGGAGAGACTCTAGAGAGGATAATATTGCTAAAGATTTTAGATAAATACTATATTGATTCCGTAGAAATTGCCGGATAAGAGGTTTGACACTTAGGAATTGGTTTGGTATTATTTGGGTGTAGCCCGGGTAGGGCTTTTTTAGAACTTTCGAGAGAAAGTTCCATAGCGAAGCGTTAAAACTAAAGGACATAATTCCCATAAAAATTTATGAATATTGCCGCAATCCCCACGAAAATATTTAATTATTTTAAAGAAGTGAGGGTGGAAATGAAAAAAGTAAACTGGCCGGCCAGAGAACAAACTGCCAGATACACGCTTATTGTTATCGGGGTATGTTTGACTGTGGCCGCATTTCTTGGAGGGTTAGATTACTTGTTTACTTTTCTCAGAGACAAATTCATTATTAAGTAAAGATTGCTGACGCAATAAACAAGTTTGATGCTTACGCAATAAACAAGTTTGATGCTTACGCAATAAAATCATGCCAAAACAACAAATTCCACAAGAGAGAAATTGGTACGTCCTGCACACCTATTCCGGCTATGAAGATGCGGTTGCCAAGAACCTCAAGCAAAGGATTGAGTCTCTGGGCATGGAGGATAAAATATTCAACGTTTTGGTTCCTAAAGAAAAAAAGATAAAGATAAAAGCCGGCAAAAGGAAGATTATTGAAGAAAAAATATATCCGGGATATGTTTTAGTTGAGATGGTTGTCACCGATGATTCTTGGTATGTTGTCAGAAACACTCCTAACGTCACCGGATTTGTCGGAGCGGGCACCACGCCTGTCCCTGTTTCTAAAGAAGAAATTGATAATTTGAAAAAGAGAATGGGAACAGAAGAGCCTCAGTACAAGATTGAGGTAGGAGTGGGCGATTTAGTTAAAATAAATGACGGTCCATTTAAGGAATTTGAAGGAAAGGTTTCAGAGATAGATGAGGAAAGAGGAAAAGTTAAAGTTCTGGTGAATATGTTCGGCAGAGACACGCCTGTAGAATTGGATTCATTACAAATTAAAAAACTTTAAAATATATGGCAAAAAAAATTAAAGCAATTGTTAAACTTCAAATTCAAGCAGGAAAAGCAACGCCTGCGCCTCCTGTGGGGCCCGTTTTAGCGCAGAACGGTGTTAATATTCCCGAATTTTGCCAAAAGTTCAATGATGCCACCAAAGACACTCAGGGATTCAAATTGCCTGTCGAAATCACTGTTTTTGAAGACAGGACTTATACCTTTAAATTAAAGCAGCCGCCTGCTTCAGAATTATTAAAGAAAGCAGCTGGCATTGAGAAGGGGTCTGGCATGCCTAATAAAACAAAGGTGGCCAAGATCACCAAAGCTCAGCTGAGAGAGGTGGCTGAGAAAAAACTTCCTGATTTGAATGCGAATGATATTGAAAGCGCGATGAAGATTATCGAGGGGACAGCCAAGAATATGGGAATTACTGTAGAGTAATTCCTTGTTTTTTGTTCCAAGTTTATTTTTCCACTCGCGCTTTACTTTATGGCAAACATGAAAAACAAAATTGTTTGTGTTGTTGGTATGGCTGGAGCGGGAAAAAGCCTGGTTTCAGACGAGCTTGTTAAAAAAGGTTTTTCCTATTTAAGATTCGGCCAGATCACTCTAGACAAAATAAAAGAAAGGGGGATTGAACTTAACGGCGAGAATGAGAGGAAAGTAAGAGAAGAGTTGAGAAGAGAATACGGAATGGGTGCTTTTGCAACCCTGAATCTTTCTAAAATTGAGGAACTATTAACAAAATCCAACGTAGTCGTTGATGGCCTTTACAGTTGGAGCGAATATAAAATATTAAAAGAGAAGTATGGGGACCTTCTTTGTGTGGCAGCGGTTTTTGCCCCTCCTTCTTTAAGATACGAGAGGTTGGAGGGACGGCATGGAGAGAATGATGAGGAGAAGAGATTCAGGCCTTTTACCAAAGAAGAGGCAAAAAGAAGAGATTATGCTGAGATTGAAAATATCGAAAAGGGTGGCCCCATCGCCATGGCAGACTTTACCATAATTAATATAGGAAGCGTCAAAGAAGTGATAAAAGAGGTGAATAAGTTGTTAAGGGAAATATAATTGAAGAAAGGATTAAGGTAGGATATAATGGTTTAATATTATTAATTTAAGGCAAAAAGATGGTGAGTCTCTCTAACCCAAAAACAAAAAGATTGAGTTGGGATGAAATGTTTATGAACTTAGCTTCGCTTGTCTCTAAAAGAGCAGCCTGCAGATTTCACGAGGCAGGCGTAGTGTTTGTGGACAAGAATCACAGAATAATCTCTTTGGGATATAATGGTCCCACAGAGGGGGATTACCATTGCATTGAGGTGGGTTGCGCCAAAGTTGACGGAGATCCGGAAACAAAGAAGCTTCGTCGATGTCGTGGCGCTCATGCTGAAATAAATGGGATTATAAACTGCCAGGATCCTACGAGATTGAGAGGATCGACCGCTTATTCGCTGCTTTTTCCCTGCTATGACTGCATGAAAGCTTTTAATAATGCCGGCATAGCGGAAGTCGTATATTTGATAGAGTATAAGCGCATCCAGACTGGCGGAGAAAAACAGGAAGAGGAGAATGAGGCCTGGGATTTGGCAAAGAAAAGGGGAATTAAGGTAAGGAAATATGAGGGAAAGGTTATAGGAGATGAACTATTAATTTAAAAAAAATGGAAAAAAGACATCCTGAATACCAATATCTGGATCTTCTAAGGGAATTAATCGAAAAGGGCGTTGAACAGGTTGACGCCGGCACGGGAGTTAAAACCTACAGTCTTTTTGGCAGGCAGTTTAAATTTGATTTATCGGATAGTTTTCCATTACTGACAACCAAGAAAGTTTATTGGAGAGGTTTGCTTTATGAGCTTTATTGGTTTATAAGCGGACAAAAGAATATTAAGTATCTTGTTGATAACAATATTCATATCTGGGACGATTATCCTTTTAGAATTTACCATGAAAAAGTAACCAAGGGCGCAGAGAAAGATATGACCAAAGAGGAGTTTATCGAAAGAATCGCCAAAGATTCTGATTTTGCGCAAAAGCATGGGAATTTGCCTAAAGTTTACGGAGATATGTGGCGCCACTGGCCCGCCAAAGACGGCAGACAAATAGATCAGTTAAAATGGGTGATAGACACCATCCGCAGGGATAAAAGCGCTCACAATGCCATTGTCAATGCCTGGAATCCAGAATATCTTTATGAAATGGCCAAACCCGAAGAGTCTTGCCGTTTTCCCATTTGCCATAATATGTTCCAGATCAATGCCAATGGCGGAAGGTTGTCTCTCCAGCTTTATCAGCGTTCATGCGACGTATTCTTGGGAGTGCCTTTCAATATAGCTTCTTATGCCTTGCTGACGATAATTTTGGCCCAGGTAACGGGCAATAAGCCAGGGGAGTTTATTCATACTTTTGGAGATATCCATTATTACGAAAATCATTTGGAGGCATTAAAAGAGCAATTAACACGCGAGCCCAAGCCATTCCCGACCGTGAAATTGGACCAAAATGTTAAAGAAATAGATGATTTCAGGCCTGAAAGCGTGGAAATTATAGGATACGATTCTCATCCTCCAATTAAAGCTGAACTTTCTCCGGTTGGAGGAATGGTGACTAAGGAGTGGAAAGATTTCGTTCAGAAAAAAAATAAGAATTGATTTTCAGAATAAACTTTTATGATTTCGATGATTTGCGCTGTCGGTAAAAACAGAGAAATTGGGTTCAAAAACCGCTTGCTCTGGAATTTGCCCAAAGATTTAAAACATTTTAAAGACATAACAAACGGGCATACTGTTGTTATGGGGCAGAAAACCTTTGAATCTATAGGGAAAGCGCTTCCTGACCGAAAAAATATAGTACTTTCGCTGGACCCGAATTTTAATGCCGAAAACTGTGAAATTTCTGATAATTTAGAGGGAATTGCAAAAGCATACAAAGATTCAGAGGAGGAAATTTTTATAATGGGAGGAGCCAGTATTTACAAACAGTTCATTAAATACGCTTCAAAACTTTATTTGACCTTAGTCGATGATTCTCCTGAGGCAGATGTTTTTTTTCCCGATTATTCTGATTTTAAAAATATTACATCTGAAAGCCCGGAGCAGGAAGAGAACGGAATTAAATACAAGTTTGTAGAATTGGGCAGATAAAGCTAGAAAGTTTAAATCCCTTCTCTTTGACAGGGCTTTTTTGTTGTGTTAAAAAGTGATATCTAACAGTAAACGAATAGCACACGAACAAAAAAATAGGGAATTGGAGGACAGCATGTCAGATATAATGGTGGTAAGCAGAAAAGACCTTTTTGACGATCAGAATTTCTTTACAGGTTTTCAGCCCCATTCCGATCAGGACTTCCTGGCTCGCATTTTAAAACATTGCCAATGGATGGAAAGGAGCGTGGCTGAAAGCGATCCTGCATATAAACAGCCAATCGCTTATACGGTTATCTTAAGCGTAGACGGCAAAGTTTACGCTTATCAAAGATCGAAGACGGATGAAGCGTATCCTGAAAAGCGGCTCCAGGGAAAATTCTCTTGGGGTTTGGGCGGGCACATAAAGCCGATCGACAAAAATCCGGCTTTGAATTTGATTTCTGCGAGTATGCGCAGGGAGTTGGAAGAAGAGATCGGAGGAAATTGCGATTTGCAAAGCGCCAAACTGCTAGGATATATAAATCTGGAGTACGGGGTGCACGCCGTTCATTTCGGTCTCTTATACATAATCAAAACCAGTTTGATAGTAATTCGGCCGAAAGATCCGGAGATCATTTCAGGAGACTTCAAAAGTCTCTCAGATTTGGAAAACTTGCCTGACGTTGAGGAGTGGTCGAAAGTAGCGCTCGACCCCTTAAAAAACCATTGCCGTTAATAAACCCAGCCCCGTTTCTAGATAGCGGGGCTTTTATTTTGTGTCAAAATTTATTAATATAAACTAAATCAATAATTTATGTTTCTAGGAGCCAAACAATTGTTACAACTAGTGAAAGAGAAGAAGTTGATGGAGGGACTTTGCGAAAGAGAATTGACTACTCCCGAAGGAGCAGGTTTTGATATTAGAATAGGGGAACTGTATAAAATAGAAGGAAAAGGATTCATGGGGGTGACGGAAAGAGAAACTCCAAGAATGGAATTAATTGCTAAGTTCAAAGAGGGAAAGACTGTGAAGGTTTCTCTTGAGCCGGAAACTTATTACCTTATGAAAACAATAGAGAAGGTGAATATGCCCATGGATCTTTTGGCAATATCTACTCCCAGGTCTACATTATTCAGGTCGGGAGTATATATCTTTGGCGGCCAAGTTCCTCCCGGATATTGCGGCGAGTTATCTATGGGAATATATAATTTTCGCAAGGAACCATTTGATTTGGAAATGGGAGCCAGGGTTTTGCATATTATGTTTTCTGAAGTGGAAGGAGAATCGAATCTTTATAAAGGACAATGGCAGGGAGGGAGAATTACTACAGAGGAAAAAGAAAAACAAATATAAATAGATAAAACTTATATGAAACTAAATACCACAGATCCTAAAATCTACGAGTTGATACAAGCTGAACTGAAAAGAAGAAGAGAGGGCTTGGAAATGATTCCTTCAGAAAACCACACGTCTTTAGCTGTTCTTGAGGCCCTGGGATCGGTTTTGACCGATAAATATGCTGAAGGTTATCCTGGAAAAAGATATTATGGGGGAAATCAATACATTGACCAGATTGAGGAATTAGCTATTGCGCGGGCAAAGGAAGCATTTGGTGTTCCTTATGCCAACGTTCAGCCCTATTCGGGAAGTCCCGCCAACATCGCAGTTTATTTGGCTACTTGCAACATTGGAGACAAAGTAATGGGTCAGAATCTTCCTGATGGCGGTCATTTGACCCATGGCTGGAAAGCGAATTTATCTGCAAAACTTTATAATTCCGTTCCTTATCACGTTAAAAAAGACGGTTATATTGATTTGGAAGAGGTGCAAAAACTTGCCCAGGAAAACAGGCCAAAACTCATTTGGTGCGGAGCGACAGCTTATGTCAGAGAATTTCCTTTTGAAGAGATGTCTAAAATTGCTGATGAAGTCGGCGCCTATTTTGCTTGTGATATAGCTCATATTGCGGGCTTGGTTATTGCTGGGGCTCACAAAAGTCCGGTCAATTATGCTCATATTGTGACCACAACTACTCATAAAACCCTTCGTGGTCCCAGAGGAGGACTTATCATGGTAACCAAAAAGGGATTAGAAAAGGATCCTGAGTTGGGAGACAAGATAGATAAAGCAGTGTTCCCCGGGGGACTCCAGGGAGGCCCCCATGAGAACCAAATAGCTGCCATAGCAGTGGCTTTAGGAGAGGCTTTAAGGCCTGAGTTTAAAGAATATGGAAAGCAGATAGTAAAGAATGCCAGGGAACTTGCTGGCAGTTTGACAGAAAGGGGAGTTAAGATTGTTTCAAACGGAACAGATAATCATATGATAGTGATTGATCTTACTCCGGACGGACCAGGCAGGGGAGTTTTTCTCCAGGATGCTTTAGATGAAGCAGGAATTACTGTGAACAAGAATACCATACCTCAAGACCCCTCTTCTCCTTTTTATCCCAGCGGAGTAAGGTTGGGCACTCCTGCTATTACCACAAGAGGCATGAAGGAAGAAGAAATGAGGACAATAGGAGATTGGATTTCCCAGATTGTTAGTGAAATTAAAAAATATAGATTGCCGGAACTTAAAGAAGAGAAGGCAGATTATATTAAGAATTTCAAGGATGAAATAAGGCAAAATAAATTGATTGGAGAAATAAAACAAAAAGTTCTGGAACTTTGCAAGAAGTTCCCAGTATACGAAGAATGAAGATTTTGAACGGGAAGAAAGAGGCAGAAAAGATTTATTCTAATTTAAAGAGAGTCATCAAAGACGAGCCCTCATTGGCCGTTATATTAGTGGGGGATGATAAATCTTCAAAGCTCTATATAAAGAAAAAGAAGAAAGCGGCAAAAGAAATTGGGATTAAAGTTTCCCAATATGTTTTTCCTTCAAACTCGAAGGATGCTGAAGTTATCGAAACGATAAATAAGCTTAACCGTGATTCTTCTGTCAATGGGATTATCGTCCAGCTGCCCTTGCCTGTAGGATTCAATACAAACAAGATAGTAGGGTCCGTTTCTAAACAGAAGGATGTAGACGGTTTTACCAAGGGCAAACTGGTTTTTGACCCCCCGTTGCCTGCCGCAATTCTCTTTGCTCTTAATAAAATTGGCGGGAAGAGAAAAACAATAGTGGCTTTGGCAAATTCAGATATTTTTGGAAAAACATTGAAGGATTTTCTTGAAAGAAAAGAGATAAAGATTGATTACATGTTAAGAAAGGATTTTTCTTTAGATAGGATTAAGAAAGCGGACGTCGTAATAAGTGTTTGCGGATGTCCGGGATTTTTAAAAGGAGATATGTTTAAAAAAGGAGTCGCCTTGATTGACGCGGGAATGAAAATTTCCAAAGGAAAGGTGGCAGGGGATGTGGAAAAAGGAAGCGTTAAACAAAAAGCGTCATTTTTGACTCCAGTTCCCGGCGGATTAGGACCTCTAAATGTGGCATTATTATTAAAAAATGTTTATTTGGCATGGAAATTGCAAAACTAATTGACCAAACTTTTTTAAAAAAAGGAGCTACCAAAGACGAAGTCAGAAACGTAGCTGAAGAATCAAAAAAATACGGATTTCGCGGGCTTTGTGTTTTTCCAGAGCATACCAAAATAGTCAAAGATATTTTAAAAGATTCAGGAGTTAAAGTCACCACCTTGATTGACGAGCCAACAGGCAGCAGTTCTCACGAAGAAAGGATGAGTTTGGCAGAAAATGCAAAGAAATCAGGTTCTGATGAAATAGACGTTGTAATGAAGATAGACATTTTCAAAAATGGCAATTATGAGGAAGTTTTGGACGACCTTAAGGGAATCTGCGCAGTTTTGCCCACAAAGGTAATAATCGGATCAGGTTATTTAACAGATGAGGAAATTAGGAAGGCCTCGGAATTAGTAAAAGAGTCAGGCGCCATATGCGTTAAGACAGCGACCTTGAACGATCCCTTGGATCATTCTGAATTGGAAGAAAAAGCAAAACATATTAGATTAATGAGAGAGTCTGCTCCCGGTATTTTAGTTAAGGCTGCAGGAAGCATTCGCACTTTGTCTGATTTGGAGATGATGGTTGAAGCGGGAGCTGATATTATTGGAACAAGTTCGGGAGTGGAAATCGTTAATGAGGCAGCTGGCAGTGGTTCCAAAACAGACGAAGATTGGCGTAAGTTAGAATAATTATGTTTAAACCAACAATAGGTTTAGAGGTGCATATTGAGCTCGAGACAAAAACAAAGATGTTTTGTTCCTGTTTGAATGATTCTGAAGAAAAAGCGCCCAATAAAAATGTTTGTCCGATCTGTATGGGTCATCCAGGGACACTGCCTGTAATTAATGAAGAAGCTGTAAATAATGTGATAAAAACGGGGCTTGCTTTTGGCAGTCAAATACCTGAGAATTCAAAATTTGATAGAAAGAACTATTTTTATCCTGACTTGCCCAAAGGATATCAAATCTCTCAATATGACCTTCCCCTCTGCGCTGGAGGATCTTTGGAAATCGGAGGAAAGAAAATAAGGATAAGAAGAGTTCATTTAGAAGAAGATACTGGCAGATTAATTCATCCTCCAGGAGCAGATTACTCTTTGGTTGATTTTAATCGCGCAGGAGTGCCTTTAATGGAATTGGTGACAGAGCCCGACATAGCTTCCTCCAGGGAGGCAAGCGATTTTGCGCAGGAGCTTCAATTAATATTGCGTTATCTCGGGGTTTCAAAAGCTGATATGGAGAAAGGCCAGTTAAGAGTCGAAGCAAATATATCAATAGGGAAGGGAGAAAAGCTCGGGACTAAAGTTGAAATAAAGAATTTGAATTCTTTTAAGGCCGTGGAGAAAGGGATCGATTATGAAATAAAAAGGCAGACCGAACTTTTGGAATCAGGCAAAAAAATTATCCAGGAAACAAGAGGATGGAACGATGAGAAGGGGACTACTTTTTCTCAACGAGAGAAAGAAGAAGCCCATGATTACAGGTATTTTCCCGAGCCTGACCTTCTACCGTTAAGCCATTCAGCAATTTTTATTAATGAAATTAAGTCATCAATCCCGGAATTGCCTGCGCAAAGGCGGGAAAGACTGAAGAGAGAATATGGTTTAGATGAAAAGGAGGCAGAGCTTTTGACAAAAAATAAAGATCTGGGGGAGTATTTTGAAAAGGTTGTCAGCGAATTTGACCCCAACTTATCTCGTGATAAATTAAACGATTTGATTAATACTTCCGCCAATTATTTAATTTCTGATCTACAGGGTCTCTTGAGGGGAGTGTCCGTAGCTGATTCCGATTTCCGAATTACTGCAGAAAACTTCGCTGATTTCATAGATTTAATAAATGAGGGGAAAATTTCCAGCAAGATGGCAAAAATTATCCTTGCTGAAATGTTTAGTAGCGGAGATGATCCTAAGCATATTATTGAAGAAAAAGGTCTGACTCAGATTACCGACTTGGGAGAAATAGAAAAGATAATAAAGGATATTGTCGATAAAAATCCAAGAGTGGTTGAAGATTATAAAAAAGGCAAAGCCAATGCTTTGCAATTCCTCGTCGGGCAGGTGATGGCTGAAACAAAAGGTAAAGCCAATCCTCAAATTGTAAATAAGATTTTAAAAGACACATTGACTTAATTTAAATAAATTGTAGAATATAAATAGAATCTTTATTTATGGGGGTGCAAGGTGTTTTTTGGAGAACATGATTCTCACGTTGTTGGAAACCGTATTTCAATACCGATCAGGTTGAGGAAGGGAATGGGGGATTCAGTTTTTCTTGCGCCAGACAAAAGGAGCGGATGCGTGTCTCTTATTCCTTGTGAGTCTGACCATCTAATTTCAAGAGACGCTCTAAGGGCCGAAATCGATCTCTATAATAGAATTCAGATTCCTAATTCTTTGTCAAAATTTTTTCCCAACAGAGACATCGTTTTTTTAGGAGTAGGGAATTCTATCGAAGTTTGGGATCGGGAAAAGTGGAAAGATTACAAGGCGAAACCAAGCTTCAGGGAATTGTTGGCGTCGAAAATTTAATCATGAAGGAGTTTGTCTTCTAGGCAAGCTCCTTTTTTCTTAAGAAATTTTTAATTCGCGCTTCCGCTTCTTTATAATTTTTGATCCACTTGATCCTTTTGTCTCTTTTAAACCAGGTCATTTGGCGCTTGGCAAAATTTTCAATATCTTTCTGGAGACCTGTCACCATTTCCTCGCAACTTATTTTGTTTTGAAGAAACTGGGCAATCTGACGATATTCGAGGCCGAAATCTTCCAACTTTTTCCAGGAGATTCCTGAATTTTTTAGCATCTTTACTTCATTTATCATTCCTTGTTTTAATCTTTTTAAGAGACGTTTTTTAATTAATATTGCCAGTTTTTCTTTCTCTTTCTTAATTCCAAGAAACAAGACCGGATAAGGAAGAGGTTCTTTTTTTAGTTCGGGCACTGCTTTTCCTGATTTGATTACAATCTCTAAAGCCCTTACTAGTCGTCTTCTATTACTCTTATCTATATTTTTTGCTCTTTTAGGATCAATCTTTTTTAATTTTTCAAACAATTCTTCAGTTGATAATTTTTCAAGCTTTAATCTTAAAAGACGGTCGGGCTTTACGGGAGGAATAATTATTCCGTCAATTAAGGATTCAATATAAAAGCCGGTCCCTCCGCAGATTATGGGAATTTTTTTTCTTTTTAGAATATTTTTTAGCGCCTTTAATGCTAGCTTCCTATACTGAACTACTGTAAATCTCTTTTTGGGGGAAGCTACATCTAAGAGATAATGGGGGACACCCTTCATTTCGTTCTTTGTTATTTTTCCTGTACCGATATCCATTCCCTTATAGACTTGCCTTGAATCGGCTGAAATTACTTCTCCGTTGAATTTTTTGGCAATCCTAACCGCCATTCCGGATTTACCGGAAGCTGTGGGGCCTAAAATGACAAAGACTACTTTTTTGCTAAGCATAATTTAATCAATACTTTCTCCCTCCTCTTTTTTTCTTCCCAAGGCACGTTATCTGCCATCTTCGAAGCCAGAGTGCCGGGTCTGGGAGAATATTTGTTGATGTAAGCTATGTTAAAACTAATTTCTTTAAAGAGTTTGGCTGTATTTTCAAATTGTTTCTTTGTTTCCCCTGGAAAGCCGATGATGACGTCTGTTGAGAGATTGATTTCAGGAACCCCTTTTCTTATTCTTTTCACCAGGTCTTTGTACTGTTTTACCGTATATTTTCTGTTCATTTTTTTCAATATGCTATCGTCTCCGGACTGCACGGGTAAATTTATATATTTGGCGATTTTATCTGAATTCGCCATAACGTCAATCAATTCGTTGGAAAAATTTTTAGGATGCGGAGAGGTGAATCTAATTTTAAAATCACCGGGAATCTTGCCTGCCATTTTTAAAAGTTTTGGGAAGTTAACTATGGAATTTGAGGGAGAGGTATAATCGTTTACATTTTGGCCCAGAAGCCAGACTTCTTTAAATCCTTTTTGAGCTACCCTTTTTACTTCCTTCAATATTTTTTTGTGATCAATGCAGATTAAGGGGCCTCTTACGTAGGGGACAGCGCAATATGAACAAAAATTATTGCAACCGTTGGATATTGGGATTAGAGCCTCACTTTTGCTCTGATATTTAGGAGAATATTTTAAATAATATTTTTTATCAACAATTTCGTCAAAAAATTCCTTGAACTTATTTTTGTCTTTATTCAGGATACAGCCCGTTAGTATTGTTTTAACCCTTGGATTCTCCGATTTTATTTTTTTTATTTTTTGAATAATTCCAAAGACTCGGTCTACGGCAGATTGTCTTACTGAACACATATTCACCACAAACAAATCTGCCTCGTTTTGGTTCAGGGTTATTGAATAACCTTTTTTATCTAAAAAAGCAGCAATTCTCTCTGAATCAGCTTCATTTGTTTGACAGCCGAAAGTGACAATAAAACATTTCATCTTACTATTCTATATGAGAAATACTCTTTTTTCAATCAAAAAACCCCGTTTTGGCGGGATTTTTTGATTTGATTATTGTCCAACTCGGTTTGAGGTATTTTTGAGCAGATCGTTTAAGCATTCAATTTTCGTTTCGAATGTCCTGAGGCCCAGATACATGTAAGCGCCACAGAACTTTTTTTCCTGGCAAGATCTGTTTTTACTATCATACCACCAGAGATTTTTACAGGCAGCTTCGGTCGAGGGTGTTATTGCGCCGGAATTCTCTTCAGGTTCTTCTGTTTCTTCGGATATATTTCTGCAAGTTCCTTTGTAATCAACTGTAATTCCTTCTCTTGCCGCAAAGCATTTGTTGCTGTAGGTTTTTCCATTTCTTCCGCAAACAGGATCCCAAAGAGTGATGCAGGCAGTATCATCTGAACTGTCAGAACCTTGATTGGTTTCTGCGGGAATGACGCATTTAAAATTCTTTACACATCCTTCGTCATCTTTTTCAATAACAACTCTGCCTTTTGGACAGAAATCAGCGGCGGGCTTGCTTACAGAGGTGCAATTTCTTTCCGTTGCCCTTTCTTGCGCATTTTCAAGCACTTTTGTCCTGATTTGGATAAGGTTTTCTTTGATTCTGGGGATTGCGGATGATTCCAGTTTTTCCCTTAAAGTATCAAGAATTTCCACTTTTCTATCCTCTTCCACTTCAATCTTCTCTATGTAATCCTTAAACCTTTCCTGATCTGCCGGAGACATTTTTTCCAGGTCTCCCTGGAGTCTTCTTAAAGCATTTTCCTGCGCCTTTTGGATTGATTCTCGGGCCTGTTCGGGAACTTTTTCAGCCAGTCTTTCCAAAACCTCGAGATTTTTGAAGTTTTTAAAATCGCTTCCTTTGATTTCTTCCAGATTTTTTTCAATTCTTTCCTGGATATTCTCAGCGTTTTCCAGGCGGTTCATTACTTGGCCGAATTTTTCAAGATGTCTTTCTCTTGCTTCTTTTATTTTTTCAAAAGTTGTCGAACTAACCTGGTTTTCGAGTTTAACCAGGACGCGTTCCTGAAGAGTTTGCTGTTTTATGAATTTATCCAGAAATTTTCCAACCCGTTCATTCTCCGTTGCTTTTTCCTTAATTTTTTCAGCAACTTTTTGCGCTTCCTGGGTTTCCTGTTGATAGTTTTCCAGAGCTTTTTGGATTCTTTCCTGAGATTTATTTTGAGCTACCATCTTTTGGACTTCGAGTAATTTTTCATTGCTGAATTTCTCCTTAAGTTGAGCTTTCTTCAAGTTGTCGAAAGTGAAAATACTTTGGATGTCTCTGCCGATTTCTTTGAAAACGTAAAAAGGATGGTCGGGAAGAATGTTGGGCTCATCCACTTCAAGATCTGCAGCTGAAACTTCTTCATCTAGGGCTACGTCTTGGTTTGCGGCGGTCAAATCAGTCGTTTCGTCTGCCAAGACAAATCCCACATTGAACATTAAAATTGATGACAGTAAAATGATTAAATGTTTCATTGAGTTTAACAGTTTTAATTATTATTCAAGATCAAGTTAGTATCGACCTTTTTAATTAATGGATTTCTTCCTTTTTTTCTTTCAGAAAACTTCTCCATTGTTCCAAAAACTCGATGAAAAGCTGAAAAGGCATGTCAATAAGAGAATTAAAGAAGACCATGATGATGTTGTATTTCACAAAGCGGGCAGAAAGCCATTTTCCAAGACTGACTACCGGCAAGGAAAAAAGATCTATCAGGAAACCCAGAAAAGTTCCTTTAGGTTCTGTAATTTGGAGCTCCTTTGACCTTTCTCTTAATTTGACTCCCGCAAAAGAGATTAAAGATACAAAAATGGTGAAGATTACATAGGAAACGGGGGGAAACTGCAAATAATAAAGACCAATGAATATTGCGCCGAAAGAAAGGAATGAGGCCAGTAAATAAAAGAAGGAAATGAAAGCGTTCATCAGCCATCCTCTTTTTCTCCTGACTTCAATTGTATAGCTGCCGTTTTTCTCTTCTGAATAAAGGATTTTCATTACTTCCATAATGACCATTTGTCTGTTTTCTTTTGGAGGAGATGTGATAGTTAAGACTAAAAAGGCCATCAGGAGGGGTGGAAAAAGAATGCTTGTTGCTAAAGCGGGAATACTGAATTGTCCTGTTAATGCTCTGTCTATCGGGATTTCCAAAGCTAAAGCCAGCAGGATTTTACTGGCAAAAATGGAAAGCGTGGCGTAAATGGCAGCTCTTCTTATTCTTAACCTCGAGGTTTTTAATCTTTTATCATAAGCTTCAATCACTAATCTTTCAGTTTCATCAGCTTTTTGAAGCTTATCCTGTATACTCACCGGATCGCGAGAAACAACGTCGCCTATTATTAAATAAGGAGTGTCATATTTTTCGCATATTCTGTAGAATTTTTCAGCTAAAGGATGGCGCAAGTCATTGCTTATCTTCTCGCATACAGAATAAATATTATCAGCTATGTCCTGAAGGAGCTTGTCGTTTCTGCTTAAATTTCTCCAATCAGAATATTTTCTTTTTAATAAATCATAGGAAATAATGGGAGTGTCTAGTTTTAAAAGGGCCCTGTGAATGGCGATATATATTTGAGTGTTCTTTTCTTCCTCATTAATCCCTCCTATAGTGAAAACCCCTTCTCTGACCTTAATCTTGTTTTTTATTGACTCCATCATGTATTCGATCAGAGCCTGCTCTTTTTGAGGGGAGGAGAGTATTTCTTCTATTTCGCAGGAAGCTATTTCAAGAAGCCAGTCGTGTATTTGAAGGCCAGTGCTGGAATTTTTATTTATTTTTTGAGGAATAAAGGACTGGGGAGCCAAAGAAGAAAGTTTGTCTAGGATAAAAATATATTTATCAAGCGCTTTTTGTATTTCTGGAATTTTTGAAGCTGGAATCTTGTCATTGGGAAAATGTCCCCCGCGTATCAGCTCCAAAATCAAGGGCTCGGCAATTTTTTCACTTTCTTTTATTAAAAAAAGACGCCTCTTTAATGATCGGCTGATTGCAGCTCTTCTCATCAGATGTTCTTCTTTCCAATCGACAATTCCTCTTATTTTTTCATAAAAAGAGGCGACTCGTGAAGCGACTTCGTCAACATGTATGGTTGAGACATCTCCTTTTTTCTGGTTTGCCTGATACCAATTCTGATAGCGGCTTATTAGTGTTTGGGTTTCTTTTGATAGATTAGACATCGTTAATCTTTTTTATCAATTTTTATTTTAACGCTGCGCTATAAACTCGCAAGCTCATTTTAACATTTCTATGAATTTATTCAGTTCCATCGCCCCCAGATCCTTCATGCCTCTTTCTCTGACGCTTACCGTATTCGATTCGATTTCTTTGTCTCCGACTATGACAAGATAGGGGATTTTCTGCAATTCTCCGTTTCTTATCTTTTTTCCGACCGTCTCGTTTTCATCATTAATCTCAACTCTGAAAGAATGCAGCTCTTTTTTTATTTTTTCAGCATAGTCTAAGTGTCTGTCTGATATTGGGATTACGCGAATTTGGACAGGAGAAAGCCATAAAGGGAAAGCTCCCGCATAATGTTCAATGAGTAAAGCCATAAATCTTTCGTAAGATCCCAAAATCGCTCGGTGGACCATTACAGGATTTTCTTCCAATCCCTCTTTATTCTTGTACGTCAAGTTAAACCTTTTTGGGGTGGCAAAATCAATTTGTACTGTAGGGATTTGAATCTCTTTTCCAGAAGCATCTTTAAACATGAAGTCTAGTTTGGGGCCATATAGGGCAGCTTCTCCAGGACATTTTTTGGCTGCCAGATTCATTTCGTCTGAAACTTCCTGAAGTATCTTTTCGCATAAATCCCAATCTTTCTTTTCACCTATATATTTGCTAAAGTCTTTTCCTCTTGTTGAAAGAGAAACCCAATGATTTCCCCAGAGACCGATTGATGTATAGAAGTCCTTTATTATGTTAACCAATGACTTAATCTCATCCTTTACCTGCTCTCGAGTGCAGAATGTATGGCCATCTTCGCATGTAATGGCGTAAACACGGGTCAATCCGCCGACTTCTCCCGGTTTTTCGGCTCGGTATTGTTTTTCTGATTCCATGTATCGAATAGGTAAATCTCTATAAGATCTCGGACGGGAGGCATATATTTGTGTTTGATGAGGACACTGAACAGGCTTTATTACAAATTTATGTCCTTTTGGCGAAGAAACATGAAATAATTCATCAGCAAATTTCTTGGCATGTCCCGAAATTTCGTAAAGATCTATTTTTGCCAAATGAGGAGTCGAAACTTTTTCAAAACCATAATTTCGGCATATTTTCTCCACTTCTTTTTGCAACTCCTCCTTTAATATGGTTCCTTTGGGAGTAAACATCGGAAGACCTGGACCGACAAGGTCGGAAAAACAGAAAAGGTCTAATTCTTTTCCAAGCTTCCTATGATCTCTTTTTTCCGCCTCCTCCTGCATTTTTATAAACTCATCAAGCTCTTTTTTTGTTTCAAAGGCAATCCCATAAATACGGGTAAGCATCGGATTTTTTTCATCGCCTTTCCAGTAAGCGCCAGCAATCTTAGTTAATTTGAAGGCGCTTAAAGGCAGTTCCTTTGTGGATTTTATATGGGGACCCTTGCAGAGGTCTGTAAATTTTCCAGTTTCATAAATAGTGACATTTTTTCCTGGCAGTTCTTTGATCAATTCCAATTTATAAGGTTGATTTTTGAATAGTTTTTTTGCTACAATCTTGGAAACGGATTTTTTTACAAACTTAAGATCTTCCTTAATTAACTCCTGCATTCTTTTCTCAATTTTAGGCAAATCGTCCTCCGTTAAAGGGGCGGGGAAGTCAAAATCGTAATAAAAACCGTTCTCAATTGCGGGCCCTATGCCAAGTTTGGTCTTAGGATAAATGTCCAAGACCGCAGCGGCCAGGATATGCGATAAAGAATGTCTTTTTGTTTCCATATTCAGATATTCTAGCACAAATCAAGCTGTATATGAAGTGAAAAAAAGGAAAAGCAGGGGAATTGACAAAAGAAAAGATTGTGATATAATTTAGGGCACGTAAATCTAATCTTCAACTCGTTTTAAATAAATGGGTTTGAAAATAGGAAACAGTTCTTTGAAACTTTGGAAAAATATAGAACTAATGGAGGTTTAATTTGAAGTATTTAATTATTGCCGATCAGGGTTTGGATGGTGTGATTTCAGCGGCTAGCGCCATCATATATTATGATTTTCCTTTGGGGGAGACAGAAATTCTGTTTACCCAACCTTTCGCTCTAGATAGGGTGGAAATTCCAGAGGAAGCAGAAAGGATAGTAGTTGTTGATGTAGGGTTCAACAATGAAAATCCTGAAATGACCAGGGCTTTTATAAAGCGCTTAGGATCCAAGCTTTTAGGCTGGTTCGATCATCATTCGGGCTGGCCCGAAGACATCGCAGGCAATCCGGCATTATTCGTAATAATACCACAGGCCAAAAGCTGCGGAGGAATGATTCCTTCGGGTGATCCTGAATTAAGGGCTAATGCCAATATCGCAGATACCCATGGAGAGCTAAGTCCTTGGGCTCAGATCATCGAGGAGGATTTAAAAGTCAATCCCTTGGACAATGAAGCCAGATTGGCAGCCGTACACAAAATACTTAAACGAACCAAATAACCAAAAGGGGACAAAGCTATGCTTTGCCCCCTCATTTTTTTAACTTTCAATTATTTCTTCGACTCCTTCACAGATTAATTTAGGAGTGCCGTCTTTAGAGTCTACGCGACCTGAAACTAAGATTATTTTATTCTCCTGGAAGGCGTTGGGATAAGTTTCAATTATTCGAGGGAAGACGACAACTTCTATTCTGTCGTTCATGTCTTCCAAGTTTAC
This sequence comes from Minisyncoccota bacterium, assembly GCA_028712445.1. Classification (GTDB taxonomy): domain Bacteria; phylum Patescibacteriota; class Minisyncoccia; order Minisyncoccales; family RBG-13-42-11; genus JAQTPY01. Next base: position 37,380 of record JAQTPY010000007.1, read on the forward strand.
GAACAGCATGGGTTTTCCTGTTCTTGTTATTATCTTTTTAATAGTGGAAACAATTCCACCCACCTTAAAAAGATTCCTTGATGGCCGGGTTGGAAGCTTCGATATTGGCAAAGCTCTTTTCTCAAGAATTTCCTTGTAGTTTTTTAAAGGATGGCTGCTGATAAAGAGTCCCAGAAGTTCTTTTTCCCAAGCAAGCTTATCTTTTTCTGAGGCCAGTTCAGCTTTAGCTAAAATTATTTTGTGAGTAAAGTTGATTGAGTCAAAAAGTCCTGACTGTCCGTTGGTTTTTGTTTTTTGATTTTCTTTGGAATATTCAAGAAGCCTTTCCATATTAAAGAGAAGCTTGTTTCTGTCTTCCATCTTGTCAAAAGCTCCTGCTTTAATTAAGCTTTCCAGAGATTTTTTATTCAAATCTTTGGTTTGGACTCTATTGATGAAATCTTCAACTGACTTATACGGCCCCCTGGCCTTTCTTTCTTCGACAATGGCTTCGACTATGCCTGTTCCTACGTTTTTTATAGCCAAAAGTCCGAACCTGATTTGGTTTTTCTTTGGAACCACTCCGAAGTTAACAAAGCTTTCATTGATATCTGGCGGCAAAACTTCAAGCCCCATTTTTTTGCATTCCTGAATTAAAATTGAAATTCTCTCCACATCGTGTTTTTCTGAAGTCAAAAGAGACGACATGAACTCCGGAGGATAGTGAGCTTTAAGGTAAGCTGTCTGATAAGCTATGGTGGCGTAGGCCGCAGCGTGTGAACGGTTGAAGGAATAAGAAGCGAAGGGCTCAATCCAGTACCATATCTGCTGGGCAATATTTTGGTCGATGTTGTTTTTTACCATGCCTGAAATGAATTTTTCCTTCTGATCCATCAAGAGTTTTTTAATCTTCTTTCCTATGGCTTTCCTTAATATGTCGGCCTCGCCCAAAGTGAAACCCGCCATTTGCTGGGCAATTTTCATTATCTGTTCCTGATAGACCGCGATTCCCTGAGTGTTTTCCAGAATCGGTTTCAATTTAGGATGCAGATAGGTGACCTCTTCTTTTTTGTTTTTCCTTGCAATATAGTCCGGGATCAGTTGCATGGGGCCCGGGCGGTAAAGGGCCACCATGGCAATA
>JAQTPY010000016.1 GCA_028712445.1 Minisyncoccota bacterium
GGTTGTTGTCCAAGGAAGCAAGAGAGAGGATACGGTTTTGGTTTCGAGCTTGGAAATAAAAGAAAGCGTTCCTTTGCAAACGGTAATTCTCTACTATTATGATTCGGAGCAGGACAAGGATGCATCGGGGAACATTATGTGCAGCAGACAGGGCCTGGTGCCGGTGGAGAGGCAGATTCCGGTTTCCAATACTCCAATCCAGGATGCTGTAAACCTTTTGCTTTTGGGCCCCACTCCCCAGGAGAAAAATCAGGGGATCACCACGGAATATCCTTTGGAGGGGATTTCCTTGGAAGCGGCTTCTCTGAAAGACGGAGTTTTGACCCTGACATTTGACGATCCGAATAACAGGACTGGCGGAGGATCCTGCCGGGTGGGAATATTGTGGTTCCAGATTGAAGAAACGGCAAAGCAGTTTCCCGGAGTGACCCAGGTTCGTTTTTCTCCGGAGTGGCTTTTTCAGCCCTAAAAGCTCAGTTTGATTAAATCTTAAAAACGACGAAAGGCGTTTTTTTTGTTGTCAGACATTCTTTTTTATGGTAAGAAATGAAGTATTAATAGCCCTTTTCATTCAGAAAAGGGGGAGACATTAAAGGAGGCAAAATGGAAGAACAAGACAGGATTGAAGAATTATTTGAAGAGCATCCTTGGCTGTGGAATGTCTGGAAAGTTGTGGGGAAAATATTTGTTGTTCCCCTTTTGATTCTGGTCGGCGTTGGGCTGCTGGCCGAACTCGGGTACAAGCTTTTTCCCTGGAAGCCAAAGGCGTTTTCGGGATTATCCGCCAGTCTGGGCGGGTGGGCGGCAATTTGCATTTTGCTTATTAGATAACCTCCATTCTGCTTTCGGGTGCTTTTAAAGCGCCCTTTTTTGTTGACAAAATTGCTAAAATAGTTTATAAGTTAAGAACTTCATTGAAAATAAGATATCGAAGGAGGATTGTATGCAGGTTGATTTCTTGGTCTTTGAGGCGGATGAAAATATAAGGGCATTGCTTCAGGAGGAAGCGCTGCGGGGTTGCTTCGTCAAATTTTTGGCGAACAAAGATGAGGCGATGAAACAGCTTTCCCGGTGCGACCTCAAATTTTTCGACAGCTTCGTGGTCGGGGATCCTCTGTGGCGGGGAGGGAAGCCGTTGGAGGACTGGACTTTTCTGGGCAAGGCCCTGCGGCATAAGGCGCCCGGCAGAAAAATCGTTTCCTTTTCCATTGATATCGATTCGATGGGAAGATCGGATTGGGCCGATTATAATATCCAGAAGCCAAAAACCGGGGAATTGTCGGAAGCGCTGGCAACGATCAGAAAAGAGGTGGAGCTTTTCCGCCTTCAGGAGAGCGAGAGGTTGGATAAGGAACAGAGCATGGCGCTGAGGGATATTATCTTCGGCGAAATGCTTTCTCGTCCCGGCCGCAGCGTTGAAGAGCTTTTCCCTGTCGTGAGTCAGAAATTCGACAAAGTGATGTCAGACAGGGGACAGATAATGCTCTATCCCGATTATGCCCTCAAGTCGGTGATTCGCCAGGCCAAGGCCGGCCTCTTGTACTAAACCTCTTCTGCTAAACCAGGTTTAACAGAAGAGTATAGTTCTCTTGAGTCGTTATACCCTCTGGGATTATCTCCCCAGAGGTTTTTTATTGCTAGAAAAATACTTTTTACTATTTAGCGATATTGAGGCAAAAACAAAAGCATCATTTCCAACTTCACTTTCTAAAGGTGAAACAGTTATGCAAGCTCCCATTGGCAAGCAACCTCCAATGGAACTACCGCCTGCATCCAGCTTGGGAAAAGATGCTTCTAATTTGGATATATCATAAGCAAAAGATTATTGTCAAGGAATTACCTTAATAAGGCTACCAACATAATGGTCATCTGCTAAATCAGGTTTAAGGTGGTTCTTTGTGTGAAACCAGGTTTCACACAAAAGGTTTTCTTTGGCCGGTCTCTTGTACTAAACCAGGTTTAGTTATCCACAGGGTAAGGGGTTTTTTCAATATTTTAATTTGGTATGATAGATCTAATGTGCAAAAATATTTCTTTAAAGAAAAAGTTATTTTTTATTTTAGGCTTGGTTTTAGTCCTCGTAGTCGGAGGATTTTTTTATTTTAGCAATCGAGAAATTAAAGGGAATCCTGATGATTATGTTATTAAAGAAACCGCCGAGGGAAAATTTGTTGAAAACGAAAAGGCAGGGCTTAGCATGGGGATTCTAGAAAATTGGAATGTTGAAATAATGGATCTAGAAGAAGGAGTGACTTCTATTTCTTCGCCAGATATGGTTGCGGAAAAGAAAAAAGGAGAAATTGTTATTCCGATCAAAGATGGTTGTCTGATACATGCAGAAATTGTTTATCAAAGAATGGATTTAGATCAACTCGAGGAGGAAGCAAGATATACTCATAATATAGCAGGGAGAAAGCTTGATGAATTTGAAGATGTTATGGTTGATGGTTTTCCGGCTATTAGGAATAATTTTAATACCATAGATTATGGTCCCGGAATAGGCATCTACATCCCCAGAAACGATAAGTTTTTTGCTTTCTATCTTGTTTGGGGGCCAGAAGAAGAAAAGAAATGTTCTTCAGAATTTGATAAATTTTTAGAAACAGTTTCAATTCAATAATTTCATGGTTTCTCTTAGGAGGGGTGAATGAAAAAATTTTCTAAAAGTTGCAAAAACGCAATTTTTCTGTTGCCGATTTTTTTAACGGTAGTTTTTGTTTTGCCTGGTTCTTGTGCGGCTTATGATCAGGTAGATGTCGACATTCACGACTTGAGCAAACATTTAGAGTTGCCAAACGATAAGGTTGAAGAAGTGCTCCATTACTTAATAGGCGTATTCCATTCTGATTGGGTAAATCTTGAAATCTCGGGGCAATCCACTGCCGAACAGAGAGCCGTTCCTCAGATAATGAAAAAAGCGGTGAGGGTTCAGGCTCTAAACCATTTAATGGTAGAAGCTCCTTTGGATATTGCTTGGGGAATAATCAAAGGAGCTTTAAAAATTGCAAAGTTAGTAGGAACTCAAACTGTAGATATTTCAGATATGGTGGGAGAAATAGAAAAAGAAAGCGTTAAAAAAGCTATTGCTTTTGGAATGGAGAAATTATTTGAGAATAATATCAGAGTAACGCCTGGGGCAATAGAATTTAAATACAATTCCAGAGACAAGAAAGTAAAATCAGTGATTATTCAATACATTGTGATATATAAGCCGATCGACAAGAAAACTGGCGATTTAGAAATAAGATTTTATTCCCCTAAATCTCTTACGCCACCCGAAAACAAAGGAAGTGCAGGAATGTCTATTGGTATGTGTACTGATCTGACTCACGATTTACCACCTTTTATTGTTACTATTCAGGGTAAAGCAGAGAATTATAAATGGTTGGGAAACCCGGTTGTAAAAACAGAGTTTCCTTCAGAGGTGATAGATTTCGGAATTAAACCCGTAGGATTGATAGAGAAAAAATTTTTGAAACCGTTGGAGCAGACAATCAAAGAAGTGGAAATTATAATTACCAAAGCCACCGGAAAAACTTTTGGAATAGTCGATACCTGGAATAAAATCAAGGATTTTTTTGCAAAAAACAATCCATTTTCGCCAGCAGGTCTGGTTCAGTTCTCGTCAGAGGAAAATCAGGAAGAAAAGACCATGGAATATTTTGCGGAAAAAGTCCTTGAGAATAATCCTCAACCGGAAGTTGTTATTGTCGAAGAAATTATTGAGCAGGCCCAAGGTTTTGAAGTAAAAGAAAAAAATATTATAGAAGAAATTTCGGAAGAAAAAATAGAAAAAGAAGAGGAATTAATAATTGAAGATAAAGTAGAAGAAGTTGAAGAGAAAGAGCCGACGGTAGAAATTGAAATTGTTGAAGAGATAGAAAAAAAGAAAGAAACTATTTTGTGCGAGAAAAGCGCCGAAGCCAACAGAAATGAAGTTATTTTTAACGAAATCGCTTGGATGGGGACGAATATTTCTGGTAATGACGAATGGTTTGAAATTAAAAACATATCTCAAAATGAGATCGATTTGACTGGTTGGCAGATTTTAGACAAAGAAAAACAAATTAAAATAATTTTTGATAAAACAATTCTTTCGGCGGGAAGAATTATTCTTTTGGAAAGAACCGATGACGAAACAATTCCCAGTTTGGCGGCCGATTTAATTTATACAGGTGCTTTGAATGATTATGGGGAAGTTCTTTATCTTTTTGGCCAGAATTGCCTACTAAAGGATGAGATAGTGGCTGATCCCGACTGGCCAGCCGGAGAAAAGTCAGCGCGGCGTGCGATGGAAAGGAGCAGCGATTTTAATTGGCGCACTTATTCTGGTTCTGGAGAAAACAGTATTTTAGGGACTCCAAAAAAAGAAAATAGTTCTGAGCCGGAAATTTTAAATTTTTTACCCGCTCCTCCTCCGCCAATAATTCAACAATCAGAAGAATTAATTTATTCTGTTCCTCAAATTTTAATTACTGAAATTCAAATTAGGGATGCTGCTTCAAGCAATCATGATTTTATCGAACTATATAATCCTTCAATAAATGCCGTAGATATATCTAATTTTCAATTGAAAAAGAAAAATTCCAACGGCAATGAATCGTCAATCAGAGTTTTTCCTGAAAATAGTGTTATTGCCGCCCAAAATTATTTTCTCTGGGCGAATTCCAATTACGCTTCCTCAACAGATATTTCAGCAAATATTATCAGCTCTCGGACATTGGCCGCAGATAATAGCGTGGCCTTGTTTGATGACAGGGATAATATTGTTGATGCAGTAGCATGGGGTTCAAGCACTAATCCATTTTCAGAAACAACGGTTTTTGGTCAAAACCCTGAAGCGAGCCAGGTTATTGGGCGAAAATGGTCGGCTATCAGCCAGGATTATGTCGACACAGATAACAATCAAGATGATTTTGAGATTCAAGAACCCACTCCACGGCAAAGAAACCAGGCAATAGAAGTATCTTTAAATGAGCCGCCAACGGCTCAATTTAATTTTTCTCCGGAAGATCCTTTGATGGATGCAGAAATTATTTTTGACGCCTCCTCTTCAACCGACTCGGATGGGAATATTTTGAATTATTTTTGGGATTTTGGAGACGGAAACTCAACATCTTCTTCCCAGGCAACTACCAGTTATGCATATTCGACTTCCGGTGAATTTGTTATTAGTTTATTGGTGGAAGACAACGAAAACGCCACCGGTTCTGTCGCAACTTCATCGGTTTTAATTGCAGGTTTAACAGAAGAATTCTCTTCTTTGAGTATTGTTATAAATGAAATCGCGTGGATGGGAACTGCGGCAAGCAACACGAGTGATGAATGGATTGAATTATATAACAATACTGCTTCCGCAATAAATTTAGCCGGCTGGCAATTATTAATATCAGATAACATCATTGCTTTTTCTACTTCCAGTATTTCAGCTGGAGGGTATTTCATTCTCGGCAAAACCGAGAATTTTGAAATTGACGGTATCCCGGCAGATCAAAGATTCACTGCTATTTTGGGAAATCATGGAGAAAAATTGGAACTAAGGGATGAGGAAGGAAGATTAATCGACTTAGTAGATTGTTCTTCTGGATGGTTTGCGGGAACCACAAGCCAAAGATATGTTTCGATGGAAAGGATTGTTTCCACTTCAACGGGAAAAATTTCGTCTAATTGGGCGAGCAATAATCAAATTGCGATAAGCGGCATAGATGAGGAGGGAAATAAAATTTATGGAACTCCAAGGAAGCAAAACAGCGTTTCAAGACCCCAAACGGAGATAAAGGGAATTATTGATTATCCGACTTTGACTTATTTGGGAAGCCCTTACATTATTCGCGCTAATTTAAATATTCCCGAAGGAAAAATTTTAAACATTGAACCCGGCGTTGTTTTAAAGCTCGATAATTATGCAATTATTAATGTTGAAGGGACGCTGAAAGCGATGGGTGAAGAAGATAAAAAAATAACTTTCACAAATTTTAACCCCATGTTTTTCTGGGATGGAATATATTTTTCCTCATCTTCAGTGGATTCCGAAATGATTTGGGTTGAAATTGAATCTGCGGAAAGGCCTAGCGATGATCAATATCAAGTTACCCAGGTTCTGGTTGAAAATAGCGCAGTTTCTTTCAAAAATTGCGCATTCAAAGGTTATCAAAGAATGGGTCTAAGATTAGTTAATTCAGATTCTGTCGTAGATGGCGCTTCTTTTATGGGGCCCGGGCACGGACAGTCAGCAACTCCAATTGCCGGGATAGAAATTGAAAAGGGAAGTCCCACAATTAAGAATAATTCAATCACCAACAATAAATGGGGGATTCTAATCAGGTCTTTGGCCGAGGGGGACAGACCTCTTATCGAAGCAAATAATTTTGAAAGAAATACCAATTCAGTTTATGCTTTGAATCCTACTTTTGAAATGAGGTTTAACCACGGAACCATTGATCAAGTAGCGGCAATCAGCGGCAGTTTGACAGGGCAGGCAATTTGGGGGGAAAATGATTTTCCGTATTATGTAACCGACAATACCGCTTCGGGTATTTTGGTTGGGCAGGACAAGGAGTTAAAAATTGAGCCGGGAGCTCAAATTTCTTTCAAATGGTCGGCAAAAATAGTAGTGAGCGGCAGAATTTTAGCTCAGGGATCTTTAGAGGAAAGTATTAAATTTTATGCTGCGGCGAGTACATGGCAAGCGATATATTTCGATCAAGATAGCCAGGAGTCTGTTTTCGATAATGTCATAGTTCAAGATGGGGTAGATCCTCTTGAGCAAGGCCAGATAAATATTAAAGGAGGATACATTGAATTTAAAAATTCGACGTCAACAAATAGCAGATATGCTGGAATTTATTTGGAAAATTCCAGCTCCTCCATTCAGAATTCTTATTTTACGAATAATAAATTGGGAATTAAAATTGTAGGTTCAAACGCGTTTCCGCAGCTTGGGGAAGGAAATGTTTTTGAGAATAATTCTGATTATGATATTTCTATAGGAGACACTGCGCAATGGTGCCCGGTTTTGCCAGATTATTTTGCCACTTCAACCAATAACAACTGCAATTAACTAAACATTCAGGAAAGAAACTTTGTGTGAAACCAGGTTTCACACAAAGTTAGCGGTAATTCTGCAATAAAAAAGCTGAATACGAGGCGGGGTATTCAGCTAAGTTTTTGCTTAATATTTTAGAGAACTGCTTTGGATCCTGCGTCCGGTGAATCTGTTGGCATTCTTTATGCCGGGGATAAAAGCCGGCGGATTTATAAAAAGCGGAAAATGAGGGGAAGGTTCAATCTTTTGCGGATTGGGCGGCTGTATTCTTTCTGCTCCGTATAATTTTTTCAAAATTCCCTCCTAAAAATCTTTTAATTCACTTTAAATTATTTTTTGAAAAAGAAAAACCCTGACCTGTGGATAACTAAACCAGGTTTCACACAAAACTTGACTTTTTTTAGTTTTTGTATAGAATAACGTTAATATTGTTTGGAGGAGGTGTTTTGTGGACATTAATTTTCTTTGTTCTTTAAACTCTTTGAGCGAAGAAGAAAAGGCAGAGCTAAAGGAGCTAAACAAGGAAAAAGCGAGGGCGCAGAAAGAAATAATCAACTTCTGGCGCAACCTCGCGAAAAAAAGAGGGGTTTTCGTCGCCTTATTGGCCGAATTCAAAACGGATTTCGGCAGATTCGTGGAGCAAAAGAATGGCAACGGTTATCGGCGCGCAGTGTTGAAGAAGGTGTCGCCATTTAATTCTTGGGCTCCTCGTATTATCGAAGAGGCCTACTATTGCCCCGACTGCAATGGGTGGATTAAGGGAACGCCGAGAAAAGAATCCTGCATTGATTCAATCAACAACGGATTTGTTGCTCCCGGGCTTCGTTTTTGCTGCCAGCTCTGCGGCAGACCTCTTGGCGTAGTTAAAGACGCTAAAGTCAATGTCAACACAGCACCCTAA
>JAQTPY010000017.1 GCA_028712445.1 Minisyncoccota bacterium
ACATAGGTCTTTCTCCCTGTAAAATATTGATTTCAACCGAAGGCTGGCTGTCAGCAGCTGTGGAATAAGTCTGAGTTTTGGAAGTAGGAATGGTCGTATTCTTTGAAATCATTACTGTGTTTACTCCCCCCAAAGTTTCAATTCCCAAAGAAAGAGGAAGAACGTCAAGAAGCAAAACGCTTTTAATATCCCCTTCAGGGGCTCTGCCTGATTCTTTGGCTGAAAGAATTTCAGATTCAATGGCTGCGCCAAGAGCAACAACCTCTTCAGGATTGATTGATTTATTGGGTTCTTTTCCAAAAAACGCCTTCACTGCCTCCCTGACTGCCGGAATTAAAGTTGTTCCCCCAACCAATACAATTTCCTCAATCTCTGTTTTAGACATTTTAGCCTCCTTTAACGTGTCTTCGACTCTCTTTACGGATCTTTCTATTAAATCCCTGACCAGACTCTCAAACTGAGATCTGCTCAGTTTGTACAACATATGCTTGGGACCGGAACTGTCAGCTGAAATGAAAGGAAGATTGATTTCAGTTTCCATAGCGGAAGACAGTTCAATTTTTGCTTTTTCGGAAGCTTCCTTGATTCTCTGTAAAGCCAAGGGATCTTTGGAAAGATCGATTCCCTGTTCTTTCTGAAACTGTTCCTCTATCCAATTCATTATTCTCTGATCACAATCTTCTCCTCCCAAATGAGGTTCTCCTCCGGTGGCCAACACCTCTACGGTGTCGGGAGATAGGTCCAGTATGGTGACGTCGAAAGTTCCTCCTCCAAAATCATAAACCAGAACTTTTTGAGGATTTCTTTTACCGAAACCGTAAGCTAAGGCCGCAGCCGTAGGTTCGTTGATTACCCTTAGAACCTTAAAACCGGCCACTTCTCCTGCTGTTTTGGTGGCTTTTCTCTGGGAATCATCGAAGTTTGCCGGGCAGGTAATAACAACCGACTCTATTTTGTCTCCAAGCTTTTCTTCAGCGTCAATTTTTATCTTCTGCAGAATCATTGAAGAAATCTCAACCGGGCTGAACCATTTTTCTCCCATCTTAACTTCAACTCCTCCGTCTGATTTTTCTCTGGTCTCGTAAGGCAATCTTTTAAGTTCTTTTTGGACTTCAGGATCGGAATACCTTCTTCCGATAAATCTTTTTACGGCAAAAATGGTGTTTTTCGGGTTGGTGACTGACTGCCTTTTGGCCAAATCTCCAACTAATCTTTCTCCATTTTTAGCCAAGGCGACAAAAGAAGGAACCAGACAGGATCCCTCCCTGCTTTCTATGCACTTTGGCTCTCCATTAATAATGGTGGCTGTTTTTGAAATTGACGTTCCTAAATCGATACCTAATACTTTAGACATATTTTTTATTGTATAAATTTATTAATTCCTAACTTTAGTAATTACAAAATAATCTCACTTTGCAACTCTTACCTTGGCCAGTCTCAGAAGCCTGTCTTTAATTTTATATCCTTTCTGAACTTCTTCGACTATAATTCCGGAATCCTTGTTCTTCAGCTCGACCGTTCCCACGGCTTCCATCAAACAAGGATCAAATTTTTTATCTAATGATTTTATTTCTTCCACTTCGTAATTTTTCAGCAAATCCTGAATTTGATTTTCAAGCTGTATTAATCCCTTAATATTTTCTTCTTTTGCCAAGTCAGGAGGCAATTTTTCCTTTATCAGTTGGAAATTATCCAGGATGGGCAGTATCTTTAAAATGAATCTTTCGGCGGCGTAGTCAAGCGTTTCTTTTCTTCTTTCATCTTCCTCTCTTTTATAGTTAATGAAATCTGCCCTGGCCCTTTGCCATCCTGCCAAATATTCATCCTTCTGCTTTTGGCATTCCTCCAATTCCTTTTTAAATTCTTCGACGCTCTTTTCCCCGTCCTGAGCTTTATCGAAGGGTTTCTTCTCTTCCATACATTTATTAGAATTTATTCAGCAAATTAATTATATTTTCCATTGAATTGATGTTTTTTTCATAAAACATCCTCTTAGGACCCACTATGGCCAATAATCCCTCCTTATCTTTGGGGAAGGAACATTTAGACACAATGACGCTAAAATCGTCATTTTTACCGAAAGGATTTTCCTCTCCGATAAAAACCTCCAGCCCCGAACCTATGTCAACCCTTTCGATATCTTTCTCAAAAAAACTGAGAAAACTTGTAAGACTGGAAAGAGTTTCGAATTCCTTGAATTCAGGCGCCCGCAGAAGCGATTCCCATCCTTCTTTCCACATTATTTTATCGTCAAAAAGGTAGCTTAAAGCCAAACTTGAAGATTCCTCAGAAAGTTTTTTGGTAAGAGAATGAATGATTTTGAAAGTGTCTTCAATTTCCCAGGATTCACTTCCGTTTCCAAACACATCTTCTTTTTGAAGTTTAAAACCTTTATTCTTCCCCGAAAATAAACTGTCAACGAAAAAACGGTATCCCTTGTCTGTCGGAATTCTTCCTGCGGAAGTATGGGGCTGAGAAATAAATCCGTTGTCAGTAAGTTTCTGCATTTCATTTCTTATGGTTGCAGGGCTGACCCCGGGCTGATATTTCTTTTCAATCAGCATGGAGCTGATAGGCTGAGCCGACACTATATATTCCTCAATTATGTTATTTAGAATGTCTCTTTGCCTTTCTGTAATTTCCATACCCCTATTATATAAATGTTAGCACTCCTGTCAAGGGAGTGCTAAAAAATAAGCAATCTTGAATTAAAAAAGGCGGGAGAGAAGCTTGCTGTTTGCAAACTCTACTCCCGCTATCGAGATATGTCTTTTGTAAAGATCATATCCTCATAAGGTCATTAATGTCATCCTGACATCTGTATAAAGCTTGGCGCGCTCTCTGAAGATGAAATTCCAGGCAAATCCGTCTGTCCCGGGAAATGTTCTGTTTTTTCAGTTTCCCTTCGATCCCCTGGATGTTGGCGCTTATCTTCTCCATCTTCCCTTCCACCATCTCTCGCACCCGTTCCCCCATCGTGAACCTTTCACAGACATCTTCCCTGGTTTTTGTCACCATCGTCTCCTCCCTTTTCGGTAAACCTGCGGATCGGACAAACAGACAATTGATACCGGTAGTCATGACATTAACCTCCTTCCTAAAATATATTTTATTCACTTGTTAATCTGCAAAAAAAATCTGGCCCTTCTTTGCTTGGCCAGGTTCACTTTCTTTTGACTTTTTTCTCTTACTTCATAATCCTAACCAAGCGTTCCTCGTAGAGGACACCCAAAAGAATAAATTTAATGGTTAGATTCATATTATTCATACTCTTTATACTAACTTACCAGAATCAAAAATTGTGTCAAGATGTGAAGTTTAAACTAGAAATTTAGCGTTATCTGTATTTAAAAGGGGCCAGATTGCCAAATCTCAATTCTATATATTCCAAACCCGACCTTTTTTCTGAAGGAATCTTTTCAGCCAGAACTGCTTCCAGTTTTACCATTTGCCAATCAATGTCATTTTGAAAATTAACAAAAATATCCCAGCCCTCTTTTGTTGCGATCTCAATTTTCTCTTTAGAAATAATCCTAAATTCCGAAACAGAAATTTCAATTTTCACCAAAGATTCGTTAAATTTTAAAATTTTAGAAATATCTTCTCCTGAAAGCATCTCTTCTCCAAGTATAGCCTCCTTTTTAATAAAATAATTATTTATAACAGAAAGAATCCCTGAATCTTCCTGAAGTATTTTTTCAAAGATTATTCCTTCTTCGTCAACCAGGAAACATTCTTCATTCTGGCAGAAAACAGCGGCCGGTTTCCTTTCTTCAACAAAAATAAAAACCGAATCAAGAGCTTTGAATTCAGTTTTGACATTTGCTGCCTGAGGAAAAGATCTTAAAATTTCCTGGCGAACCTTTTCCGGCCTCACGCTAAAAATATAGTCTTCTATATGGAAGAGCCCGTCCACCTTTGCTGCGATGTCTTTAGTAAGGATCTTCTGGTTCCCCCCTATTTCGATTTTTTTCAGCTTAAAATATGGCGTAAAGAAAATGAGATAAATGGCGCCTGCCAAAAATAAAACTATTAAAACTCCGAACCAAAAAGATTTTTTCAAATAGATCGGTCTTTCTTTTTTGAAACTATGCGGCCTCCTTTTCATCTTACTTATTTTCCCTAAAGACCTCTTCTTGCTTTCCTTAATTTTTCAAATAAATACGTGGGATAATATCTCAAAGACAAGGGATAATCTTTTGTTTTAACATATTCGAATTTATTTCCCCCAAAACCCATTTTAAAAAGAGTCGGGCCTGACCAGGGATGGTTTGGATTTTTCTGAGGATCCACGTATCCCCAAAAATCATAAAGCGCGCATCCTCGTCTCTTTGCTTCCCTGATTGCCTCCCACTGTAAAAGGTAAGGAATGGAAAGACGGGAAAATTTAGGAAGAGATGCTGCCTGATGATAAAAAGCGATCCCAGACCAGAAAATAATCAGGGAAGCTGCAGCCAGGTTCTCCTTATATTTTCCGAATAAAAAGAGGATTGAACCGTCATTGCAAAAAACCTCAAACTCATTTTGAATATATTTATCAGAAAATGGAGTGAATTTCTGCCTCCTGGAAACCTCTTTATTCATCTTTTGATAAAGCTCAATGCTTTTGGGGTCCGCGCTCTTTTCAATTGAAATGTCTGAGTTTTTCATTGCCTGCTTAATCAAATAGCGAGTCGTCTTTCTCATGTTTCCCATAAGCTCCTCTTCCGGGAAACTTATATCCAATTTCCAAGTGGCATCGTACGAATTTGCATGCATGGGAGACTCTTTGAACCCCAGACCCTTTAAAATCTTCCTATTTTCCTCATTGTCATCCCACAGGGGGTTCATCCTGACCGCAATTGCCCCTCCCACTTTTCCGATCCTCCTTAATTCTTTGAGTAATGCCTCCAAAACGCAATGCTTTGATTCCTCTTCTGCAACTACCGGAGAATGCTGCATTAATAAGAAAGTGCCTCTCTTTGCCTTAATTTCAGAAATAAGAGCCAGGGCTTTGAGTTCTCCTTGATTGAATACACCCCATCTCCAAATTTTATTTCCCATTCTTTCATTGAATTCACCCCAATTCCAAGAACACAGAAAAGTCTTCTCTTTGATTTGAGATAAAAATTCTTCCCAAATTGATTTTTCTTTAATCTCTTTAATTTCCATTCTTGATTAAAAAATCAACTATTTTTTTTGCGTCCTTTACAGAAATATTGATATGAGTGGGCAGATTCAGCGTATCTTCAGACAGCTCTTCAGAAGCTGGGCAGGAACCAAGAACATACTTCAGTTTTTCTATATTCGTGCCACAAGGGGCAATGGGGCAGGCGTACCAGTCGCCAATCAATAAATTTCTTTCCCAGGCCTTGCGGATTATATCGTGAGCTAAAGGATGCCTCAAGGAAAACCTTAAGAAAGCAGGGTCTGAATCTCCGGAAATTTCAGGAAGAAGATATTTTGTATTTTTCAAATTCTCTTTATAGAAAGCTGCCAGCTCTCTTCGATGATGATTGAATCTTTCCGCTTTTGCCAATTGCTTCCTGGCCAAGCCGGCTAAAGCATTGGGCATTCTCCTGGGAAAGTATCCCGGCTTCTGGCCTCTTTTTTCCCCGGAATGAACTGCTTTTGAAAGTATGTGCAACCATTGGGACAGAACCAAAAAATATTTTCCAAACAGCCTGTAAGTAGGGAGAATTAACAGATTCATTAATAAGGGATGCATTAATTGCTGTTTTACCCAGAAATATGAAGGATAACCCGCCTTTTCTTGAAAATCCCTGATCTTCCTTGCCAGTTCTTCATTGTTTAAAGCTGCCATTCCCCCGTATACCGATGAAATTATCTTATCCCTCGAAAAGCTGAAGAAGGAAACGTCTCCAAAAGTACCGACTTTTTTCCCCTTGTATTTTGCTCCTAAGGAATGGGCGCAATCTTCAATTAAAATAAGGTTGTTTTGCCTGCAAATATTCAGAGTTTCTTCAATATTGGCAGGCATCCCGAAAGTATGCTGAATTATTACTGCCCGGCTTCGCGAAGTGATCTTTCTTTTTAAATCTTCTGTATCCATGTTGAAATTCTCTTCTAAACAGTCAACGTATACTGGCTTTAATCCTGACCAAAGTATAGGATTTGATGCGGCATTGCAGGTAAAGGCCTGAAGAAGCACCTCTGAATCCTTTTCCATGCTCAAAGAAGCCAGAATGGCCATCAAAGCAGATCTTCCGCTGTTAAAAGATATTGCGTACTTTAAACCTGAGTATTTTTCAAATTCTCTTTCCAATTCAGAAGCTTCCTGTCCTCTCAAATATCTCCAGGGCTGGAATAGTAACCTTAAAGCCAGCAAAACGTCATCCTTTTCAGTGTTTGGTGACAATGAAATTGATATCGGTTTTAATGAAATCATTGCAATAACAATTCTTTTAATTTGACAGGCACCCTGCTTTCAAGAAGCACCACGTCTCCTGCCTGACAAAAATTTTTAATCTTCTCAAAAATAATCAAAGGATCCTTCATTAAAATCACTTTTTCTCCTCCCCCTGCTTTCAAATCATTAAACCCATCCTCTGTTGTAATAATAGCTAAATCACAAATTTCTTTCACCCTTTCCCCTATCTTTCTATAAATTTCGCTGGAAGCGGACCCTAATTCAATTAATCCAAACATAACCAGGACTTTCTTTCCCTTCCATTGTTTAAGATAATCCAGGTGCGCCATAATTCCATCAGGATTTGAAGAATAAGTTGCATCCACAATTTTTAGGCCGTTAATCCCATTTCTGACTTTAATCCCCGGGAAACTATTCCCGATTTTACGCACTGCCTCCTGAATTTCTTCCTCGGTCATACCCAACTCGCGAGCCACGGCTATTGCTCCCAGAATATTTTCTTCTCCGGCAGATCCGGCTTGCTTGCCGTAAAGGAACTTCCTGATTTTGGTTTTTTGATAAAGTTCCAAACAAAATTTATTTCTCTCATTAAAAAACGCTGCGCCATCTTCAGGCAAAGCCTCGATCAATTCAAACTTGGCGTCAATAATGTTTTGCTGGGAGCCGAAAAGAGACAGATGCTGCTGATTGATGCCGGTCAAAATCCCAATCTGAGGTTTAACAAATTTGCAAGCGCTCTTTATTTCCCCTTTTTTATAAGCTGCCAGCTCGCAAATAAAAATTTGGTGTTCTTTTTTCAGCCCTCTCAATATGGCTCCGGCATTCCCTATTTCGGT
>JAQTPY010000018.1 GCA_028712445.1 Minisyncoccota bacterium
GGTTTAGAAGTAATTTCATCTGGTTGTGGCTGATAAAAACTATCACTCATCGAGGGTAATTAATCCTATATAGATAAGCTAAATCTTAGCACTTTCGAGGCGAAATTGGAAGAACATAGAAGTTAAAAATCTCTCAGAAAACCGATTTTCAATTAATTCTGAAAACAGTCCCTATATTTTGTTTTCAACAACTCTTAACTTTTCAGAAAGCCAGTCAAAGACAATAATTATTAACCTTAATAACAGCCTGAAAAACGATTTTAATGAATTTTCGGCAGGTTCTTTCTCGGCAATTCTAATGATTTTGTACTTTTCCGGATCAAGTTTAGGATTTGTTAACAATGGCACTTTTATCCTTATTAGTGATCGCCCTTTGATAGGGGCTTCCATTTCGACATCACCTGAAGGTGAAGCCAGAGCCAGGGCTAAATCTTTGTGTAAAGCAAGAACGTCATCAATTTTGGTCCCCAGAGCGATTTCTATACTAAAATGAACCATGTTTTTATGAATATCTACTTCAACAACTCTTGAATAAATTCCGAAAGATTCGAAGGTTCTTTCAATAATCAGTGCGTTTCTTTTAACCAGCTCGTCTCTGGTTGGGGTTTTTGGTTCTGTTTCAATTTTACTGGTCTCTTCCTTGTCAGACATAAGTTCTATAGTTATTTTTATTGTAGCACTTTTAACAATATCCCGTTTCTTGACAAACCATTTTACTTCCACTACGATAATGTCAGTTCCTGCTGACGGACAGGGAACTGGTGTCGACGGGCACCTAAAAGGACGCTAAGAAAATTTCATTTCTGGAATTTTCGAAGGCGTCCTTTTGTTTTTATTACTAGTTTCCCAAGGAGGAAAAAATGACAAACAAATACCAGATCCAATATGTTGATATTAATAGTCTCCGTCCGGCTGAGTATAACCCGAGAACTAATAGTGAAAAGCAGGCGAAAGATTTAAAAGAGAGTATCAATCATTTCGATCTGATTGATCCTCTAATTGTAAATTCTGCCCCTGAAAGGCTGAATATTATCATCGGCGGTCACTTTCGCTGGAGAATGGCTGATGAGCTCGGATACGAAGAAGTACCTGTTGTTTATGTCAATATTCCAGATATCGAAAGAGAAAAAGAATTGAATCTCCGTTTAAACAAAAACACCGGAGAATGGGATTGGAACTTACTGGCAAGTTTTGATGAATCTCTGCTTTCAGAAATCGGGTTTTCCAGCGAGGATTTAGATCATATTTTTGACATTGAAGATAACCCGGAACAATTTGATTTAGAAAAAGAGCTTAAAAAGCTGGATATTACCAAAATTGATATCCAAAAAGGAGACATTATCAAACTTGGCGAAAGCAGATTAATGTGCGGCGACTCGACTATTGAAGAAAATGTTCTAAAACTGATGGCCGGACAAAAAGCCGATATGTGCTTAACCGATCCGCCATATATCCTCGATTATCTTCATGGCAAAAGAAAAGGCAAACCAACAACAGGCTTTGGGGCCAAGAGGGACCGAAGATATCTGGAAACTGATTTTCTGCCGCCTGATTTTACCGAAAAGTGGATGGCCAATATTGCCAAAGTCCAAAAAGAACATTTCACCATCATTGTTTACGAAAACTGGAAAAACTTAAGAATTATCTGGGGAGAAATGGAAAAGTACTGGAAGGTAAAAAACATGCTTGTTTGGCATTTGCCAAATAGACATCAAGGATTCGCGGCTAAGTATAAATTCTTTTCAAAACACGATATCGCCATGGTTGGAGCTTCCCCAAACACTGATATTGAATTCAATTTGGAAAACGAAAGTGATGGCTTACAGGAAGAATATGAAACTGCCCTCTACGCCATTTCCGGTAAACCACATTGGGAAAGCTATGAACACGGTAAAAAGAACCAACCGACTGATTTTATTGAATTCAATGCTTCTGATGAAAAGCATTCGGGCCAGGGCGTGGTTTTTGGCACGAAACCTGTTGAAATCCTGATTCCGTATATCAAAGTTCTAACGAAAAGAGGCAATCTGATCGTTGAGCCATTCGGCGGAAGCGGAAGCACCTTGATTGCCGCTGAAAAAATGAAAAGACGCTGTTTTATTATGGAAAAATCGCCTGTTTATGCTGAGGTAATTAAGAAACGCTGGGAAAAACTAACCGGAATGAAAGGAGTTAAAATATGAGTAAAGCAATTGAGAAAAGACAGCAAAAGGAAAAGCAACTGCTATTGGAGCAACTAAGGAAAACTCCGATTATCCAAATCGCCTGCGAGAAAGCTGGTATCGGCAGAGCGACTTATTATCGGTGGCGGAACGAGGACAAAGAATTCGCCCAGGAAGCAGATAAGGCCTTAACCGAAGGTTCTTTACTGATCAATGACATGGCTGAATCACAACTGCTTTCTTCAATTAAAGACAAAAACATGACAGCAATTATTTTCTGGCTGAAACATCACCATAAAGCCTATACCGATAGATTGGAAATTTCGACTGTTAAGCAGGAAGAGCCGTTAACAACTGAACAGGAAAAGTTAATTCAAAAAGCTTTAACAATCCTTAATGAAAACAATGAACCAGTCAATTCTTGATGCCATTAAAAAAGACCCGATGGTGAGAAAAGAATTAAGTCGGAGAAGTCTTTATTACTTCTTTCATATTTATTTTAGTCACCATATCGAATATCCGACAGCTGAGTTCCAACGGGAGATCATTAAAATTGCCGAAGATTTTAATCAGAAAATGGCGATTATTGTCGCTTTCAGAGGTTCGGGAAAATCAACCATTATCTCACTTGCTTATGCTATTTGGTCAGTAATCGGGAAACAAAATATTAAATTTGTTCTTTTGGTTAGTCAAACCCAGGGGCAATCAAAGCAATTACTATCTAACATCAAAATCGAATTCGAGAACAACGAACTGCTAAGAAGGGACTTTGGTTCTTTTGAAGAATCTAACGATGAGTGGCGAGCTAATTCTTTGGTTTTGTTCCGTTACAACGCCAAGATCATGGCGGTTTCAACCGGTGAAAGTATTCGGGGATACCGTTACGGGCAACACCGTCCGGAGCTAATTATCTTTGACGATATTGAAGATAACGATTCTGTTCGTACAAAAGAAGGCCGGGATAGAACTTATCAGTTTGTGACCAGCCAGGCAATTCCGGCTGGCGACATCAAGACAAAAATAGTCATGATCGGAAACCTTTTGCATGAAGATTCAGTCATCAAACGATTTATTAATGAAATTAATTTAAAAAACAGGAACGGTATCTTTCGTTTTTATCCGTTTCTTAATAATAAAAATGAACCGCTGTGGCTGGATAAATTCAGTAATAAAGCGATAATTGAGAATCAAAAAATGAAGGTCGGAAACGAAAAGGTTTTCCGGCGTGAATTTATGCTGGAAATTGTTCCGGAAGATGATCAGGTTATTGATTTAAATTGGATTCATTATTATGATCAGCTTCCCGTATTAGTCGGGAACGATCTTCGGTTTACAGCTGTCGGTGTTGACTTGGCCATTTCTGAAAAAGATTCAGCTGACTATACGGCTTTTGTTTCCGCTCTTGTTTTTGGTTATGCGGAAAACATGAAGATATATATTCTGCCTAACCCGGTAAACAGGAAAATGAATTTTTCTTCAACAGAAGAAGAAATGAAAAGTTTGGTTGAGAGTTTGGGCGGCAAAAACCAAGTTAATATCTATATTGAAAATGTTGGCTATCAACAGGCTTTTGTTCAGGTTCTTCAAAATCAGGGCTATGCAGCTGAAGGAGTTCCGGTTAACAGTGCATCAAAACGTGAACGTTTGACCTTTGTTTCACATCTGGTTCAAAACGGTACAGTTCTCTTCCCCTCAAAAGGAGCGGAAGATTTAATTACTCAGCTTACCGGTTTTGGTATTGAAACACATGATGATTTAGCCGATGCTTTCTCAATTCTTATTAAAAAAATTCGCAAAGACAATAATGAGACAAATCAGATTATCTCAGTAAAATTCAGTTGTGATTTTTATAGGATCGGGGGAAGCAAAGATTGGGCCGAAAGAGAAGATAATGAAATGCTTCCGAATTCGTCTAACTGGAAAAGGTGGAGAGTTTGACTGATCAAATTATATTGTTTTCAGAACACTGATTAACAATTCAAATCGTTCGTTAGAAAGGGCGTAAAGGTTACGTGTCCCCATTTTGAATTGAGATTTAGGATCAAGGTGTTTCTTTTGAAGATCAAAGACCGAATCCAGCTGACTATATATTTCTTTGAGGGCTAAAGACCGTTCTTCGAAAGGAACAAAGATTACCCATGAATTCCCATTACAATAGAATTCCAACATCTTCTTTGCGGAATCATTATCAGAATAAGAAATACGGAAGGATTTTGTTCCCCAGCCGATTGATAAATGTCTCTCTTCGGCAATATCCAGAATCTCATTCACCCGCTGTATAAATATTTCCTTTTCACTAGGGGTCAAATCCTGAGAGCTGTTAATTTTATTGATAAATTCTTCCCGGGAAAGTAAACCAAAAGAGACAGATTTATCATGAACAACACTTTCCGTTGGCCCCCAACAGCTAACGGAAAAAATCTTTTTGTCATCTAAAAGAAATTGCTCGAGCTGAACAGCATAGACATCAATTCCCCGGCTGGCGGAGTTAATGAATTCCACAAACTTGCGAAGTTCTCGGGGAATAAAATCAGCCGCAAAAATTAATCTTAGTCTGGGTTTTTTCAAATTTCGATCAATTTCCTTGACATTGAGCTCTTTTAAATCAAGTTTTCTTTGAACTTCCGATAAATACCTGTCTTTCCAATACTGTTTAGCCGATTCCACAATTTGTTTGCCAGTCAACTCAAACGACAACGAGGTCAGGTATTCGTATCCCTGTCCGATAATTTTCCGACGGATTTCCGGATTATTAACCTTTGTTTCTACAATAGTAGGAACCATCATCTGATCTATGAACAAATGATCAATATAGCCCGTGGAAACCGAGAATTCTCTCTGGATAAGAAAAAACGATGGATTTCCGATTATCTCTTCACTGGGAATCAATTCCGGGTATTGTTCCAATAATTCCTGAAGGACTAATTCCTGCTCGAATTTGGATTCGTCAAGAGTAGAAAGAGTAGCGCCTGTTTGTAAATAAAGCTTCTTCATGGATGTTCAAACAGTTCTTAGTGTACCTTAGCATAGAATATGCCTATTATCAAGGCTAAATGTAAAGTGTGGCTTAGTAGATTAAGAGTTTGGCTCTTCCGACAATAAGAGCATGCGGAAGAATGCCAAATTGCCAAAATCTTTAGGTAACAAGATCCAAAAACGAAGAAAAGAAATAGGGCTAACTCAAGAAGAACTGGCTTTTAAGGTCGGAATAAGCCGAGTGTACATTGGTTATATCGAACAAGGACGATACGCTCCCTCGCTTGAAGTACTGCAAAAAATTGCCAGAGCACTAAATACCCCAATTAGCGATTTCTTCTAAACTCAGACTTGACTTCCTAAACCCTTGCGGTACCTTTATACCTGATGAAAAACCTAAACCAGAAAGAAAAAGCTCTCATACTTCTCCGGCGGTGCCAATACCACTTCTATCACTACATTCTTACTCACAACAGCGTGTACTTTGACCGATTTTATAGAACTTCCGAACAACTAAAAAGAATAATCAAACTATGGAATCCCAATTAACCCAACCAGTTAATTATTGTCTATATGCACGCAAGTCGTCTGAAAGCGATGAACGCCAGGCAATGTCAATTGATTCGCAGGTGAAAGAAATGACAAAGCTTGCAAAGAAAGAGAATTTAATAATCAGCGAGATCAGGCAGGAAAGCCATTCTGCCAAGGAATCAGGTCAAAGACCTGTGTTCGTGCAACTCTTAAACGATATCCGAAATGGAAGATTTACGGGAATATTAACCTGGGCTCCAGACAGGCTTTCCAGAAATGCGGGAGATCTTGGAATGCTGGTCGATTTAATGGATCAAGAAAGGCTGCTTCAGATAAGGACATATTCTCAAGTGTTTTCGAATAATCCTAACGAGAAGTTTTTATTAATGATTCTCTGTTCGCAGGCAAAATTAGAAAACGATCAAAAAGGAATAAATGTTAAAAGAGGCATAAGGGCCAAGTGCGAAAAGGGTTGGCGTCCTGGGCCTGCCCCAATTGGCTATTACAACCGTTCCTTTAATGGAACAAAGGATATTGTTGTTGATCCAGATAGAGGTCACTTAGTAACAGAAATGTTTCAAAAAGCAATCAATGGAGAACACGGGAGGGCAATTAAAAAATGGGCCGACAAAGTTAAACTTAACAACAGGTCGGGAAAACCTATTTGTTTAGCGCAAATATACAGAATGCTTAAAGATCCATTTTACTATGGAGAATTTGAATATCCGGTTAACAGCGGAATTTGGTATAAGGGCTCCCATCCCCGCTTAGTCACAAAAGAAATGTTTCTAAAAGTCCAACAACAAAGAATAAATATTCTCCCAAAAGCTAAGTGGGGCAGTAAAAATGTGCTATTCAGGGGAATATTTAAATGCGCCAGTTGCCAGGGCGGAATAACCGGAGAAGAACATTTCAGGGAAAGATTGCATGGAGAACCAAGAAGGCACGTTTATTACCACTGTGGGAGAGTAAAAGATCCAAATTGCAAAGAACCGTTTGTGTCTGAAGAAAAGCTAATCAGTTCTTTAGGCAAATATATAAACTTTATGGTAACTGCTCACCCACAAACCATCAATCTCACTCCAAAACTTAAACTCGGGATGGAGATTTACAACAAGATTCGGGAAGAAGCTTTAATTCAGCAAGATATTAACCCCAAAGGCAAAGAACTATCTTTCGCTGAATTTACTCAACACATTCTGAGAAACGGAACGGATGAAGAAAAAAGAGAAATCACCAAGGTCTTTGGGAAACAACTTTACATTCATAATAAAGAGGTCTGCGGAGCTCCTGTCAAATAATGAAAATCAATATTTTCTCGGAAAATATTTCTTACCCAATTGCCATAAATACTGGTCAATTTGCTTTAGGTTAAAGTGTTGAAGATTATAAAACTCACTAAACTTTACAAG
>JAQTPY010000019.1 GCA_028712445.1 Minisyncoccota bacterium
AAGGGACAGGCCAGATAGTCTATGACTACGGAACTTCAAGCACCAACGGCACTTTAGGAGGCGCTTCCACAGCCAGTTCAAACGACCCTGTCTGGACTTCTTCGGGAAAGATAGGAGGCGCTCTCCAATTCGATGGAAAAGATGACTATGTGGATGCAGGCAATGATCCAAGCTTGAGCATGGGCACATCTGACTGGACGGTGGAAGGTTGGGTTAAAAAACCTAGCAATACTCCAGTGGGAACTATGGTCGCCTGCAGAGATACTGCTACGGGACGGGGTCCGGGATTTCATTCGCTTGTGAATGGCACTGATGGGAAAATTTATCTTTATTTTTCCGACACAGACGACACTTACAGAATTAACATGAATAGCAATGCCAGAGTTGATGATGATGTCTGGCACCATTTTGCTTTTACTTTTGATCGTAATGCCAACATGTCAATTTATATAGATGGTATTTTTGACAATGCAACCACTATTTCTTCTCAGCAGGGAAGCGTTTCTAACAGTTCCAACTTTTATTTTGGCGCTTCCGCTAGCGGAGGCGTGTTAGGAAGCTTTTTAAATGGTTTTATTGACGACGTCCGCATATATAATTATGCCCGCACAGCAGCTCAGGTTAAAAAAGACTATTCGGAAATATACAGGACAAAATATGTTTCAGGCGCTCCCTCTTTCAATGGAGGAAGCCAGGGATCAGCCCTCCAGTTTGACGGAGTGGATGATTTTGCGAGCATACCGAATTCGGCAACAGTTGCTGTTGACAGTAATCTTACCGTGGAAGCGTGGATAAAGCCATCAGGCTCCGGGACAAGGACGTTTATATCCAAAAGAAATGCAGCTCCCTCATATTATGATTATGGGATGTGGGTTCAATCATCTTCATATTTGAGATTTTTAGTCCAAACCAATGTCACGTATGTCGGAATTACGTCAGATAACGTATTGACTATGGGAAATTGGTATCATGTTGTCGGAACTTATGACGGAAGCAGGTTAAAATTATATATAAATGGAGTTTTACAATCCAATACTCCCGGTTTGTCTGGAAATATAACGAAAGGGGGAAACAGTCTGATCATTGGCGCCTGGATTCCATATAACGAAACTTTTAATGGATCTATTGACGAAATTCGTATTTACAATAGAGATCTTTCTCCTGAAGAAGTGAGATACCATTACAACAGAGGAGGCCCTGTGGCTCATTGGAAGTTCGACGAGGGTTCGGGCACCACTACTTATGATGAAACCAATAACAATAATGATGGACAGTTCTTGACCGCGGCCTCTTCACCAACTTGGGTCAAAGGCAAATTCGGTTCAGCTCTCTTATTTGACGGGGAAAATGACTATGTGAGCTTAGGCACAACGTCAGATTTGAATTTTACAAATAATTTTTCTATTTCAGCATGGATACATCTAAAAACCTTTGGGGATGCAGGTTATGGCCGCATTTTTTCCAGGCGGCAAGATATTCCAGCAAGCGGTTACATATTTATTGTTAATGATGATACAAACGCACTACAATTTTCTGGGATTGGGGGATCAAATGTTACCTCTGCTACGAATTCCATTCAATTAAATGTATGGCAGCATGTTGCAATGTCAATGAGTAATGGAACAGTTGCATTATATGTAAATGGAGTAAATCAGGGTTCTGGCACCACAACCATTACAGGTGTTAGTTCTTTGTTGGCAGTAATTGGCGATGAAAGCAATGACTCAGGAAGCAGAAATTTTAACGGCCTTATGGATGACATTCGCATTTACAATTATGCCAGAACGCAAGAGCAGATTCTGCAGGATTATAACGGAGGACTCAGCGCTCATTTAAAGTAATCTTTTAAGCTCCCTTAGTATCCCTTATGAGACCGATTTACCAAACACGACAATGGAAACATCCTGAGGGATATAAATATTTGGCTCCCTGGACCAACGCAGTGCTCTTGAGGTTCCTTGTTCGCAAATTCACTGAAACTCTACCTCGGTCAGAGTATCGTATGAAAAACCAAGTTAATGATGCGGCGAGATCGGTGGTGGCCAATATTGAGGAAGGGTATAAAAGACCAACAACAAAAGAATACCTTGATTTTCTGGGTTTCAGCCAAGGGAGTTTAGAAGAAGTGAAGGGTGACATAAAAAGGATTATGCAAGATGGCTTTCTGAAATCTAAACCAGGAGCAGATCTTGCTGAACTAAATATCGACTTAAAGGAGATTAAAGGAATTTTAGAGGAGAGTAAGGGAGAGATAGGCCTAGAAGTCCTCTGTGCTCCCTTATCAACCCTTAAAGGAAACGAATTAACCCTTGAAGTGTTTCTGGAAATAATTAATAAGACGGAATACTTGATTAGAAGATTAGTTGCTTCTTTGGAAAGCAAAACAGAAGAAAGAATTAAAAGATTATATGGGGAAATGGACAAAGAAGCCGAACAGTTTGACGAGGAACTAAAGAAAATAGTCGAGGAATCGAAAATCAAGGAATAGTTCAGGAATAGATTATGCAGGATTATAACGGAGGACTCAGCGTCCATTTGAAATAAGTTTTCCACACTTCTCTGACTTGCCTAAAAATTATATAATCAATAAACATTGCTAAAAATTAATAACTATTAACTAATAAATAAAGTCATGTACAACCGCATCATCAAGTTTCTAATCAACTCACTGGTCTTCTTGCTTCCTCTATCCTGGCTGCCTTTTTCATTTGAAGCATTTGAATTTAATAAACAGTACATACTGTTTTTCTTAACAACTCTCACTCTTCTGGCCTGGATAGCTAAAATGGTGATAGTAGACAAGGAGTTGAAATTCAGAAGGACTCCTTTAGATCTTCCGATTTTGGCATTTCTCTTTATTTCTATTTTAAGCTCTGTTTTTTCAGTAGATAAAATCTCCAGCATTTTTGGGTTTTACGGAAGATTTTCTGACGGATTAATCGGTTTGACAAGTTTGGTGATGCTTTACTTCCTGATTACCAACAACACGGAAGTAAGAAATAAAGTTCAAAGCTTAAAAGCAAAAGCCGAGGAGAAGAGAGACCAATTATTGTTCTCTGTTGATGAGCTTTTAAAACCCTTTGTCTGGTCTTCATTTTTTGTCATTTTAGTCAGCTATCTTTCAGTTTTCGGCTTATGGGCAAAGATAAGTTCTTTGGTTGGGAACAAGCTTCCTGCTTTAATGGTTCAAAGGATTTTTAATCCGGTAGCAGGCAGCATGGAGGGTTTGTCCGTATTTTTATCAGTATTCATGGCTTTCCTAATTGGCAGAATTCTGACAAAACCTTCAGAAGAAAAGAAGGGGAATCTTTTTAGCTACATTTTGCTTGTTCTCTCTTTCGGTCTCATGATTTTGATTGATTTTAATCCTGCCTGGATGGTGCTGGCTGCAAGCTTAATCCTTTTTGTGGGGATAGCTTTAATAAAAAGAGCATTCAGAGAAGATGTAAACAAACTTTTGCTTCCTCTTGTTTTTGCTATTTTGTCTCTGGTTTTGATTTTCGTTAATACCTCTTCTATTCAGACATTCCTGTTTAAGGGTCAGCTTCCTCAGGAGCAGGTTTTGAGCATGAATGAATCCTGGAAAGTGGGTTTTAAGGGCGCAATCGAGAATGTCAAAAGCGGTTTCGTTGGGTCAGGCCCCGGAACTTTCAATTATGATTTTGCTAAATTCAAATCATCTTCTTTTAATCAGAACTCTCTTTGGCAAATAAGGTTTGACAGACCGGGAACCCATTTTGCTGAAATATTGGGAACTACCGGATTCCTGGGTTTGATTTCCTGGATAATTCTGATTGCTCTCTTTTTGATGATGAGTTACTTCTTGATTCAGAAGGATTCTGGAAATTTGGCGCTTTTCATCGCTTTCCTGGCGATTTTGGCCTCTCAGGTTTTCTTTTATCAGAACACTGTGCTGGCTTTCAGTTTTTGGTTTATCTTAGGATTGGCGGTTGTCGGCTGGCAGAAGCCAGTTCAGGAAAAAACAATCACTTTTAAGGACTTCCCCGAACTTTCTCTGGTGTTTTCCGCTCTTATGATTGTCTGCAGTCTGGTCTTTATGGGAGCTTACTTTTTTGCAGTCAAGTTTTATTTGGCTGACGCCCAGTATGTTAAAGCCATTATTGCCGGTTCGTCTGCAAATCTGGAAAAAGCGGTTGCGCTGAATCCCCAGCAGCCACAATATAAAATAGTTTTGGCCAGGGATTATTTGAGCAGGATTTTAGCTGAGAACCAAAAAGCAGCCGAAGAAAGAGATCAGGCGGCATTGTCGGTTTATGTTCAGAGAGCCATAGCTTATGCTAAGGGGGGACCCGTTAGCACAGGCAATGAAATAATCAACGTTAAAGGGGCAGCTGATCTTTCCCCGAACAGAGTGGCGGCCTGGGAAACAGCAGGCATGGTTTACAGAGATATTCTGGGGATGGCTTCAGGCGAAGTCTTGGGTTGGGGAGTAAAATCATTTGAAAAAGCAATAAGCTTAGAGCCAACCAATCCCGTTCTTTACACTGAGCTGGGAAAACTTTATTTAGCCACAGAAGATATTGAGAACGCAAAGGCGAAATTCCTTAAAGCCAAGGAATTAAAATCGACTTATATTGATGCTGTTGTTCAGCTGGCATCCCTGATGTCTGAAAAAGAGAATAATAATGAGGCGGCCATATCTGAAATGGAGAATCTCTTTACTGTTTACCCCTACAACACAGAAGTCCTCTTCCAGCTGGGAAGATTCTATTTTAATGCCCAGAGAGTTGATGAAGCCATTGTTCAGTTTGAGAATGTCGTAGCTTTAATGCCTAATCATTCCAATGCCCATTATTCCTTAGGCATTGCCTATCAGAAAAAAGGACAGAACGATAAGGCCATAGCTGAGTTTGAAAAGGTGTTGGAGTTGAATCCTGGCAACACAGACGTGCAAGACAAAATAGATAGCTTGAAATAATTCTAAGCAGAAGATATTGACACTTTTTCCGCTATAGTGTAATATTTATTTGACACACAACTAAGTGGGATATATCTTTTAGAAATTTAAACGTAATCAACCCTAAAAGCGCTTTTAGGGGTGGGTTAATTTTTGCTGTCTCATGAATTTTAATAAAACAAAAAGTTTCTCGAAAGCAAAAGTATCTCTTCCTCTTCCATATTTAGTTGCAATTCAGAAGGATAACTGGGGCCTTTTCTGGGATAGAGATTTAAAAGAACTTTTTCAGGAGGTCTCTCCTATCAGGGACTACACCGGAAAAGAGCTGGAATTGTGGTTTTTGGATTTCAAACTGGATGAACCAAAGTATTCAAACGATTTGGAAGCCAAAAGAAACAATGACTCATATGAGGCTCCTTTGAGAGCCAGGACCAAGCTCGTTAATCTAAAAACCAAAGAAATAAAAGAGCAGGAAGTTTTCCTGACAGATTTCCCCTTAATGACCGAAAGGGGAACTTTTGTTGTCAATGGAGTTGAAAGAGTGGCTATTTCTCAGCTTATCCGATCTTCGGGAGTTTTCTTTACCGCCCAGAGATCGGGAGGCAAGAATTTATTTGGAGCCAAAATTATTCCCAATAGAGGAGCTTGGCTTGAATTTGAGACAGATTCCTCGGGGGCCATAGGAGTAAAAATAGACAGGAAGAGAAAAGTAATGGCAACGACCATTCTGAAAGCTTTCGGTCTGCCCGATGAAAAGTCAATCAAAGAAGCATTTCAGGATGTAGATAAAGGAGAAGTGAAATTTATAGATGAAACCTTAAAGAAAGATATCACTCACAATCAGGGCGAAGCTTTCGTTGAAATATATCAGAGATTGAGGCCCGGAGATTTAGCTACTCCCGATACTGCAAAAGAACTGATAGAAAACATGTTCTTTAACTTTGAAAGGTATGACCTTTCCAAAGTCGGAAGATGGAGAATGTACCAGAGACTTCCGTTGCTGAAATCCAAACTTCAGAAACCGAAGACAAAAAGCGACGAGGATATTACGGTCGAGGAGAGGGTCCTGAAACTGGAAGATGTAATTGAAGTAATGAAAGAGATTATTAAATTAAACAACACTCCAGGATCAAAACCGGATCAAATAGATCATTTGGGAAACAGAAGGGTTAGGACCTTGAATGAATTAATGCAAAACAGGCTGAGAGTGGGGTTAATGAGAATGGAAAGAATTATTAAAGACAGAATGTCCACTCTGGATGTTTTCACTCTTACTCCGAGCCAGTTGATCAATCCCAGGCCTTTTATGGCTGTAGTAAAAGAATTTTTCACTTCTTCTCAGATGTCTCAGTTTATGGACAATGAAAATCCTTTGGCTGAGCTTGAGCACAAAAGAAGGCTGTCTGCCACGGGACCAGGAGGATTAACCCGAGAAAGGGCTGGTTTTGAAGTGAGAGACGTTCAGCCGTCGCATTACGGAAGAATTTGCCCTATTCAGACGCCGGAAGGGCCCAATATCGGGCTTGTGGGGCACATGGCTTCTTTCTCCAAAATCAATAGCTTTGGTTTTCTGATTACTCCCTATTTTAAAGTGGAAAAAGCAAAAGTGACTTCAGAAATACACTATCTTAACGCTTATGAAGAGGAAAAATTCAATATTGCTTCAGGATCCACTCCCATTGATGAGAAGGGAAATATCACTGCTTCTAAAATCGAAGCAAGAATCAAAGGAGAACCCGGGGTCATTGATAAGGATAAAATAGATTACATTGACGTTTCTTCTGAACAATCAATTTCAATAGCCACTTCCTGTATTCCTTTCCTGCAGAACGATGATGCAAACAGAGCACTTATGGGTTCCAATATGCAGCGCCAGGCCGTGCCCTTCCTGAACCCCGATCCACCTGTAGTTTCAACGGG
>JAQTPY010000008.1 GCA_028712445.1 Minisyncoccota bacterium
AGCCACCAAAGGAGCGGTGATTCGTTTTCAGGAAAAGTACGCTTCTGAGGTTTTAACTCCCCTTGGGCTTTCTTCCGGCACAGGTTACGTCGGCCTGTTGACACGATCTAAAATCAATAGTCTGCTGGGTTATTAAGATAAAAACTCCTTAAGGGAGTTTTTGTTTACCTGTGGATAACCTGTGTTGATACCTATTGACACCTTTTGATATATTTCTTATTATGGAAATGTAGTTTCATTACCAGACGAATCTCGCAGTAAGCGGGATTTGTTGCATATATGTCAGAAATTAAACCAAACGAAATCTATACAACCGAAGAAGCCAGAGACTTTTTGAAGATTTCTGAAAGCACGATAAAAAGAATGCTAAAAAATGGCCTGATAGAGGCTTATAAGGTCGGAGGTCAGTACCGTATTTGGGGCAGTGAAATTTTGAGTTTGGTTTCCCCAGAGGTGGAGTCTAAAGTTTACAAAGTATACAAGAAGGTTAAAGACAAAACCAGGAAAACCATTGAGAACTGGTAATATTTTTATTTAAAGATGAAGATTAGAAAGTGTAAAAAATGCGGCAAGGAATTTATACCTAATACATCTAATCAGATTTATTGCGGATCCAAAACCAAAAGAAAAGGATGTTCTTGGGGAAATGTAAATATTGATAGGAGTAAAAGGAGATGGAAAAAAGATAAAAGATATCGTGCGTACCAAAAAGAATATCAGAAAAAATGGATGAAAGAACAAAGAGGATTAAATACGGATTATGCCGAAAGACAGAGAGAAAGAAAGAGAAATTATTATAAAGGCGAAAAAGGGAAAAGCGAGGCGGCGAGATGGCGCAAGCGGAATATCAAAAAAATATTAGAATGGAATCGGAGACGTCTTCTTCAGAAAAAAGGGATACTTGGTTTTCATAGAAACGTTGAATGGGAGGAGTTAAAAAAGAATTATGATTATTCCTGTGCGGAATGCGGAATTTCTGAAAAAGAATTAGCAATTATCTGGAAAGGAACAAGTTTTGTGAAATTAACCAAAGATCATGTTATTCCTGTGACTAAAGGAGGCACGGATTTCATAAACAACATTCAGCCGCTGTGTGTGAGTTGTAATGCGAGAAAACATAATCAGATTATGAAAAAAGAAAAAGAAATAATTGTTGCCACTTCAGGCTATTTTAATCCGGTTCATGTCGGGCATGTAAGACTGTTTGATGCTGCTAAAAAATTGGGCACAAAATTGGTAGTCATAGTTAATAACGACGAGCAGGTTAAATTGAAAGGCAGTATTCCTTTTATGAACGAAAAGGAAAGAATGGAAATAGTTTCTTCTTTTGCGCCAATCGATAATATTATCTTAGCGGTTGATAAGGATAAAACTGTTTGTGAAACATTAAAGCTTATCAAACCAGACATTTTTGCGAAAGGCGGAGACCGAACAAAAGACAATGTGCCGGAAATGGAAGTTTGCCGGGAGATAGGATGTAAAGTGGTCTTTGGCGTCGGCGACGGAGGGAAGATCCAGTCAAGTTCATGGTTGATAAATAACGCTTTGAAAAGCATTTACGGTAATGAAAAAAAATAAAACTAAAGCCGGTATTCTGGGATATGGAGAAGTTGGACAAGCAATCTCAAAATTCTATAAAAACCCCAGAATCAAGGATTTAAAAAGAGATGACGGCGTGGAAGGATCAGAAATCCTTCATGTTTGCATTCCTTGGAGCGAAAAATTTATTAAAACCGTTGTTTCGGAAATAAAGAAAATAAAACCCCAGCTTACCATAATCCACTCGACAGTTGCCCCTGGAACAACAAAAAAAATAATTAGTATTTTGCCAGAAGAATTTAAGAAAGTTGTTCATAGTCCAATCAGGGGAATGCATCCTGATCTCTATCCTGGAATCAAAATCTTTTTAAAATATATTGGAGCCGAAAACAAAGTGTCGGGGAAATTGGCTGAAAATCATTTAAAAAGTCTGGGAATAAGGGTTAAAACTTTTCAGCCTGCTGCCGCTTCAGAGCTTGGCAAGCTTTTAGATACCACTTATTATGCTCTTTGCATTGCCTGGCATGGAGAGATGGGAAAGTTTTGCAGGAAGTACGGAGTTGATTTTAATGATGCGGTGACCGATTTTAATTCCACCTATAATGAAGGATATAAAAAACTTGGCAAACCGAATGTGATCAGACCCGTTTTATCTCCTCCTCAAAATGGAATTACTGGGCATTGTTTAATCCCCAACGTAAAGGTTTTAAGAAAGATTTTTAAAAGTAAGGCCTTAGATTTGATTCTCCAATATGATCCCAACAGATAAAAATTATTCTCTTAATGGCAAAACCATTCTACTGACCGGAGGAACCGGGTCTTTCGGCCAAAAGTTCACAGAGATTGCGCTTAAAGAGTGCAATCCTCACAGTATTAGGATTTTTGACAACAGGGAGCTGGCAGCGGTTGAAATGGAAAGAGATTTCAGAGATCCCAGATTAAGATTTTTTATGGGGGACGTCAGGGATAAAAAAAGATTGCTCAGAGCAATGAAGGGAGCAGATATTGTTGTGCATGCTGCGGCATTAAAACACGTTCCCATTTGCGAATATAATCCCATTGAAGCTGTTAAGACCAATATTGAGGGGTCAATAAACATAATTGATGCTGCGATTGACAGCGGCGTAGAAAAAGTAATGGCTATTTCCACCGATAAGGCGGTTCACCCCTGCAATCTTTATGGAGCGACAAAAATGGTGGCAGAAAAGCTTTTTGTCCAGGGAAATTCTTACAGTGGAGGAAAAAATCCGTATTTCTCCTGCTGCCGTTACGGAAATGTCATCGGCAGTTCAGGAAGCGTGGTTCCCCTTTTCTTTGAACAAAAGAGCAACGGAGAAATTACCATCACCGACGAGAGAATGACCAGATTCTGGGTCACTCTCAATGAAGGAGTGAGGTTTGTTATAAATTCAATTGAGATCATGAAGGGAGGAGAAATTTTTATTCCCAAAATTCCAAGCATGAAAGTGATGGAATTGGCTGACGTGATAGCTCCTGAAGCCAAAAAGAAAATCATCGGGATAAGATCGGGAGAAAAGCTTCACGAGGTTTTATTGACCGAAGAAGAAGCTTTGCACACAAAGGAGTTTGATAAGTTTTTCATCATCACTCCCCAATACCCTTTCTGGCATAAAGATAACTTTAAGGAAGGAAGAAATTTGCCTTTTGGCTTCAGATATTCGAGTGATAATAATGGAGAATGGATAGTGAAAGATCAAATAAAAGCAATTTTAAAAATAAATGCGGAGGAAGAAAGAAAAAGCCTTCCACCGGTGAAGGTAGAAGGCTGAGTCTCGAAATGAGACCTTGTCTAATCGAAGTATGAGGAAGAGATGTGGATCAGCGCGCCTGGGATTGCCAAGGGTTCGCCGTAGCGCGTGACCAGGGCAGAGCCGTCCTTTAAGAAGCAGATTCCATTCCCCCGAACTTCTTCAGTTCCCGGAATCAGCTCAAGATTGCCTTGACTAAACCTCCAAAGGCCTCCCTTTTCTGCCCTTACATCGGATACAAGGACCGCTGAGCCGTTCTTGTCAGAATCAAGGCCGTAAGTCCAGGGGGGCAGAGGATAGGATGGTTCGACAGGGTCGGGCCCGCAAATCTTCCAATCGGTGAGATCTTTAGCGCTGACAATGAAGAGATTTTTGAAGATAAGAGCGGAATGAACAGTGCCCTTAAGATCGTATCTCTGGCTATTTCCGAAGACCCAGGCGTTTGAACCCACCGACTGCCGGCGAAGTTCCTGGAAATTTTTATTGGCATTTTGGGAAACCCAGAGGGAATCGTTGCTGAAGATATTCACTGTTTGGCAGCGCTTGGCATCTCCGATGCTCTTCCGAAAAAGTCTTACAGACTTTCCGGCGGAGTTAACGCTTCGTATCCAGTTGGCCTCGCCCATGTCGAGCTTAAGGCCGTCCTCGTTGAACTGCGGGGTGCCTAGCCAAACCGCTGGATGAAAGTAAGAAGCGATGGCCACCAGATCTCCCTGGCTGGAAATGCCTAGGGGCTGGAAATGCAGCTCCGCTACTTCAATGCCGTTGGAGCGAGGGAAAGAGACGGGTTTGGGACCCAGGGGATAGCTCTTCTTCTGAGCCTCCAGATAGTCTTGATTCATTACCATTTAATTCTTTCCTCCTTAATCAGTATTTAGATAAAATAAAACTGATTATAGTATAAATAAAATATCAATTTTGTCAAATATGAAAAAATCATTGCCTTACGGCCATCAGTGGATAGAAAAATGCGATATTAAAGAAGTAGCGCAGATTTTGGGCTCAGATTGGGTAACTCAGGGCCCTAAGGTTGAAGAATTTGAAAAGAAGGTGGCAAAGTATTGCAAAGCAAAATATGCTGTGGCTGTTTCTTCAGGAACCACTGCCCTTCACGTGGCCTATTATTCCGCAGGATTAAAGGAAGGAGACGAAGTGATAACTACCCCTCTGACTTTCGCTGCCACTTCAAGCTGCCTCGTTTTTCTTGGAGCAAAGCCGGTGTTTGTTGACATTAATAGGGAGACTTTGAATATTGATCCTGAAGAAATAGAAAAGAAGATTACAAAAAAGACGAAAGCCATAGCTCCTGTTGATTTTGCGGGTCAGCCCTGTAATTACGACGAAATTTTAAAAATTGCAAAAAAACACAATCTTTTGGTGATCGAGGATGCAGCCCACGCCTTGGGGTCGGTTTATAATGGGAAAAGGGTGGGAGGAATCTCAGATATCACGATTTTAAGCTTCCATCCTGTAAAAACAATAACAACAGGTGAAGGAGGAATGGTTTTGACCAACAATAAGGTTTTTTATGAAAGAGCAAAAAGATTCAGGAATCACGGAATTGTAAAATATCCTCAAAAAGGCGGCTGGTATTATGAGATTAAGGAACCGGCGCCAAATTACCGCTTGACCGACATTCAGTGCATGCTGGGAATCTGCCAATTGAGAAAATTGGAAAAATTTGTTACCAGGAGAAGACAGATAGTAGATATCTACAATAAAGCTTTCAAAAGTGTTCCTGAAATTAGGTCTATTAAAGAGGCGGGGAGAGTTAAATCTGCCTGGCATATTTATCCTATCCAGTTAGCTCTGGAAAAATTAAGCGCAGGGAGAAAAGAAATATTCGAAAGATTCCAAAAAGAGGGAATAGGAGTTCAGGTCCACTATCTGCCACTCCATCTTCATTCTTTTTATTCAAATAAATTTAACTACAAGAAAGGGGATTTCCCCAACGCTGAGGATTATTATGAAAGAGCGATTACTCTGCCCCTTTTCCCTAAAATGAAGAAAAGCGACATTGATTTTGTGATTAAAACCGCAAAAAAGATAATTAATAATTACAAAAAATGATTGCAGCAATAATCCAAGCCCGAACAACTTCAACAAGGTTGCCCAATAAAGTATTAATGGAATTGACTCCCGGCAAATCAATGCTCTGGCATTTGGTTGAAAGATTGAAACCTTCAAAAAAAATAGACCAGATTATTCTGGCCATCCCGGACTCCAAAGAAAATGATGTTTTGGAGGACTTTGCCAAAGAAAACAATATCAAATATTTCAGAGGGAGTGAAAACGATGTCCTTGCCCGTTATTATGGGGCAGCAAAAAAATACGGAGCAGATATTGTAATCAGGATAACTTCAGACTGTCCCTTAATTGACCCTGAAATAGTGGACAAAGTGGTCATCAAACACCAGGATTCTGGAGCTGACTACACTTCAAACATTCAAAACAGGACGTATCCCAAAGGAATGGATATAGAGGTTTTCAATTTTGCTGCCTTAGAAAAAGCATTCAACGAGGCTGTTGAATCTGCAGACAGAGAGCACGTGACTTTATACATAAGAAGGAATCCCAATATTTTCAAACAGGCAGACGTGGATAATGAAAAGGACATATCCTGCTTTCGCTGGACAGTGGACGAGAAAGTGGATTTGGATTTCGTTAAAGAAATTTACAAAAGACTCTATAAGGAGGGGAATGTTTTTTCAATGAATGATATTTTGGAAGTTTTGGAAAGAGAGCCAAAATTAATTGAAACAAATAAGGAAATAAAAAGAAAACCTTTATGAATAAGAAATCATTAAAAATAGGAAACAAAGAGATTGGGGAGGGAAAACCAGTTTTTATTATAGCTGAGATGTCGGGTAATCATAAGGGAAGTCTCGAAAGAGCAAAGGAGATGGTAAAAGCGGCCTGCGAAGCCGGGGCAGATGCAATCAAAACCCAGACTTACACGCCTGAAGACTTAACCATCAACTGCGAGAAAGATCAGTTTATGGTAAAGGTTAATGCTGCCGGCGGATGGTCTGGCAGGAGTTTGTATAGTTTGTATCAGGAGGCTCACACGCCCTATGAATGGCAGCCGGAACTAAAAAAGGTTGCTGATCAATACGGCATACCTCTTTTTACTTCGGTTTTTGACGAGAAGGCGGTTGATTTTTGGGAAAAATTGGGAACTGAAGCCTATAAGATAGCTTCATTTGAAATTGTTGACTTGGAATTATTAAAGAAAGTAGCCAAGACGAAAAAGCCCGTGATCATTTCTCGAGGAATGGCTTCTGTCGAGGAAATAGAATTGGCAATCAAAACCCTGAAAGAAAATGGAACTCCGGAAGTCGCAGTCCTGCACTGTATTTCTTCCTATCCTGCTTTACCTGAAGAAATGAATCTAGCTACCATACCCGATATTGCCAAGAGGTTTAATGTGGTAACGGGTTTGTCAGACCATACTCTAGGAACAGATGCCGCTGTGGCTTCTGTGGCTCTGGGGGCCTCAATCATTGAAAAACATTTTACCCTGAGCAGAGCCGAAGGCGGTGTTGATGCAGGTTTTTCATTGGAGCCAGCTGAATTCAAGGAATTGGTTAGAGCAGTAAGGGTGGTAGAAAAATCAATAGGAAAGATTCAATACGGTTCAGGATCAAAAGAGGCAGAAAACGCGGTCTTCAGAAGATCTCTTTATATAATCGACAACATGAAAGCTGGAGATTTGTTTACCAGGGAGAATGTGCGATGCATCAGGCCTGGTTATGGTTTAGCTCCCAGACAATTGCCTGAAATTTTAGGTAAAAAAGCTTCAAAAGATATTGAAAGAGGAACTGCTCTTGATTGGGATTTAATTTCTTAAAAATGAAAGCAAGCATCATTATTAGAGCCCATAATTCAGAGGATACGGTAGGGCGCGCAATTGAAAGCGCAGTAAGCCAGGATTTTCCCAAAAAAGATTTTGAAGTAATTGTAGTTAATGACGGCTCTAAAGATAAAACTTCAGAAATTCTTGAAAATTACAAAAAAGAAACAGTTCTTATCAACCAAAAAAATAAAGGAGCTATACCCTCAGCGAATAAAGGTTTTAAGCTGGCTAAAGGAAAATACGTTATTTTGCTTGATGCAGACGATTATTATAGAAAGAATATTTTAAAAGAAATGGCATCTGTTTTAGACAAGAATCCTGAAATCAGCTTTGTCTATTGCGATTATTATGAAAAACAGAAGAATGGGAAAATAAAAATTACAGAGGCCAAAAATATTTTTCATTCTTTGGCCGCAGCCACAATGTATCGAAAAAAGGATTTGGAAAAAGCAGGCTATTGGAGAGCAATAAAGCTTCCTGAATATGATCTGCTTTTAAAAACTTTGAAAAAATGGAGAGGTTATCATCTGGCAAAACCCCTTTATTATTTCACAAGGCACAAAGAGAGTTTGAGCGGAAAGCAAGATTGGGTGAAAAAAGCAATGAAGGAATTAAGAGGCCTTCATCCGGACAAATTAGAAGAAATTAAAAAAATAAGGAAATTCAGATAAACAAATGAGAATCATATTTTATGGCGGCAGAATGGCCGGAACAATATCATTATTGACGTTAATTGCTTTGGGACACAAGGTTGTTTGCGTAATACCGGTAGACTCTCCGGTAGAGAGAACAGCTAAGAATTTAAAACTTAATGTTAAGAATCCCAAGGATATTAACAGCAAAAGATTTGTTAATTATCTAAAAAGTTTAAAACCAGATTATTTTATCTGCTGCCATGGAAGAAAGATATTGAAGAAGGAAATGCTCTCAGCCGGGGTCCCTGCTTTTAATCTTCATCCTTGTCTTTATAAATATCCCGGGGCAGATCCCATAAGCAGAATGCTGAAAGATGGAATCAATAAGGCTTCGGTTGCCTCTCATTGGATGGTGGAGAAAGTGGACAGGGGAGAAGTTATTGTGGAGAAATTTCAGGAAGTCAGAGGCAAAAGCGCTATAGAAGTTTATAATGAGCTTTACCCCTTGTATGCAGAGGTTTTGATTGAGACTTTTAAAAAAATGAATGTTGCTTCCTCAACAAAAAGAAAATGACTTCTGTTAAAAGTTTTACAAAAAATATAGGAATTGTCGGCTTGGTTAATGTATCAATAGCTATTGAGAGGATTATTCTTTTGCCGATAATTACAAAGCTTTTAGGGGCTGAGGGCTACGGTGTTTGGTCTCAGATCGGGGTGACTATAAGTCTGTTGAGCCCGTTGGTTCTGCTGGGGTTATCTTACACCTTAGTCAGATTTCTGGCCGGAGAAAAAGATAAAAAAGAAATTCAGGAAAGCATTTATTCTGTCCTGTTTTTTGTCTTTTTAACCTCTCTGGCTGCTGCCGCTTTTTTCATCTTTTTTGCGAATCAGATTTCCGGTTTTCTTGGCATTCCAGCAGTTTTTAACCAGGTTTTAGGATTAATTATTCTGTTTGAATCTTTGGGTTTGGTGTTTTTCGGAGTGCTTCAAGCTTTCCAGGAAATAGGAAAATACTCAGCTCTCCTGATTCTCAAATCCTTAGGAGAGATTATTTTAA
This sequence comes from Minisyncoccota bacterium, assembly GCA_028712445.1. GTDB lineage: Bacteria > Patescibacteriota > Minisyncoccia > Minisyncoccales > RBG-13-42-11 > JAQTPY01. The sequence goes on from JAQTPY010000008.1 coordinate 8,857, forward strand.
TCATTATTGCTCTGGCTTTGGGTTATAGTCTGGTTGGCGCAATTATCTCTTTGCTGATAATCAGGGTAATTATTTTCCTCATTTTGTTTTCTTATATTTTAAAGAAAGTCGGATTTAAGATGCCTAGATTTCATCATCTTAAAGAATATTTGAAATTCGGATTACCGACAGTCGTCAGCGGATTTTCTTACTGGTTTATTACTTCAAGCAATCGTTACCTGATTAATTACTTTCTGGGAATAGTTTTCGTAGGATATTTTTCTGCAGCCTACGCCATAGGCAGTTCTTTAACTTTTCTTATTTACCCTTTGTCATTTCTTTTGCCCCCGGTTTTATCAAAATTCTTTACAGAAAACAACGTAGAGGAGGTTAAAAAATATCTCAGATACTCTCTTAAGTATTTCTTGGCCCTAGCCATTCCGATTGTTTTTGGCTTATCAATTCTTTCAAAAAAACTTCTGATTGTTTTTTCAACCGGAGAAATTGCGGAAAATTCCTATCTCATTACGCCTTTTATTGTTTCGAGCTTCCTTTTTTACGGAATTTATACTATTTTGGTTCAGGTTCTGGTGCTTGTAAAAAAAACAAGAATTTTTGGCACCATTTGGCTGATTTGTTCAATATTGAACGTGGGAGCGAGTTTGATTCTTCTTCCAAGGTTTGGCGTTTTAGCTGCAGCCGCAATTATGCTTTTATCTTACATTTTTTCACTATTGGCAACTTGGCACTATTCTTCCAAAGAAATTAGATTTGTTTTTGAGTGGGATTTTGTGTTAAAGAGTATTTTGGCCTCAACGATAATGTCGCTGCCAGTCTTTTTATTGAATCCTTCAGGTATTTTTCATTTAGTTTTGGTTATTGTTCTTGGCGCCTTAATTTATGGATTTTTAATATTAGCGCTCAAGGGATTTAAAAAGAGAGAATTAGAATTTGCTAAAAATTTCTTTATATGAAATGGTGTTTCATTATAAGTCCAATAGCTTTCTTTACTGAATTTTTAGGAAAATTCACCCAGGAAATCATCAAACAAGGAGATGAATGCCTTTTGATTTTCAACGGCAAAACGTCTGAATATATAACACGAGATCGTTTTCCTCAAGAGGTAAGGGTTTTATCCAAGGTTGATTGGTGTAAAAATAATTACAAGAAAGGAGGAGTGATAAATGATGTTTCGTGGAAAGAATTTTTTGCTGATTATGACAGGTTCAATCTTAAGAGTTGGGGGTTTGAGAAATCAAAGGAAATGGTTTCTCAGCTTTATTGCTTTACAGATTTTGTTTTAAAAAATGAAAAGCCGGAAGTTGTCATTTACGAACCTCCTTCAGGGACTTCTTCAGAAATTGCCTACTACCTTTGTCAAAAGCATAAAATACCTTACTTGGGCATGATCGCATCCCGCATTAAGGGGCAAATAGACCTTTATGATTTGGAACACACTTGTTCCAAATATGAAAATGATTTTAAAAAAATAGAAAATATTCTGCCTAAAGAAAGAAAGTTTGCCAATGATTTTGTTGCTAATTTTATTTCTCACAAACAAGTGCCTTCCTACATGAAAATTCATTCCTCAAAGCCGCAAAACCTTGCCGCTATCAGGAGATATTCAAAAAAATCATTAAAGACGCTTCCGGCCTGGATGAAATATCTGGAGGAAAGAAACGAAGTGAAGGATTTTGATCATGAAAGCGAAATGCAGTTGGGTTACAGGATTAAATATCCCTGGAAGGCATTTTTAACCAGGATCAAGGTTTGGTTTCAAGGAAATGTTTTCTGGCCAATGAATAAGAATGATGAATTTTTTCTTTTTCCTCTTCATATTCAACCGGAATCTTCGACATCTGTCCTGGCCACTTATTATTATGACCAGATAAACACCATTAAGAATACAGCTTTTTGCCTGCCCTTCCCCTACAAATTATATGTTAAAGAGCATCCGGTAATCAGGGGAGATAGACCATTTGATTTTTACAAGAAAATTAAGGAGATTCCCAACGTAGTTTTGATTTCTCCCCTTGAGAATACAGAAGAAGTTGTTAAGAGATCTAAAGGAGTCGTGACTTTAACCAGCACAATTGGATTGGAGGCAGCTTTGGCAGGAAAACCTGTGTATGTTTTAGGAAATGTTTTTTATTCCCATCATCCTTCGTGCAGAAAAATTGCAGGGTTTGAAGATCTGAAAGAAAAAATAAAAAAAGATTTGGAAAAGCCGGAAAGAGTTGAAAATCTGGAGGAAAAAAACATCAGTTTCATGGTATCTTACGCCAGAAACACGATAAAAGGAGATATCTCTTCAGCTTCAAGCGGGAAAGACACAAATGATTACAAGGAGATGATTAAGGAAATAAAAGATAAGTTTTTTAAATAACATGCTGTTAGGCGCATATTATTATCCATGGTACGGGAAGGCTGCCTACCCTATTGCGGGTGGCGGAGATTGGGAATCTGGTTTTACAAACCAGCCTGTTTTGGGCAGGTATGACAACCGGGACTCCGGGGTTATAAAAAAACATCTGGAATGGGCAAGAGAAGCAGGGGTGGATTTCCTTCTGATGAATTGGGTCAATCCTGAATCCCAGAAAGATATCACCTTGAGAGATCATGTATTGCCCTATCTTTCAGATTCAGGCGTTAAATTCTGCATTCATTACGACAGCTCAGTGGCTTTAAATCATTTGAAGCCAACAGCTAAACCTTCTTATAATTTTAATGAAAGGTTTGCTTTTGAGAAGACCAAAGGAGATAAATTTTTGGAAGACATCAAATATTTATCTGACACCTACTTTAATCATCCCCAATATTTAAAGATTAACGGCTTGCCCGTAATGGTTATTTACAATGTTTCTGCCTTTAGAAACAATGTTAGCTATTTTGATAAGCTACCGCCCTTGTTTTTGATAGCAGATGTGGTTTACTGGTCTGGGCTTAAGTTTTCAGGAAAAAGTCTTTCCTTCTTATGGCAGACAGCTCCCAAAGATTCGCTAAAAGTGATTATGCGCGCCTTAAAGAGGATTTTTCCTAAAAGTTATGAAAAAGATTTTAAAATGAGCGAATATTTTAAAGGAATTACCGGTTATAATCTTTACAACACGAATAGGTCGACTAATTTTTTGGAGAATGTGAATAAGCTCTATGCGAAATTCAGAAATTATGCCCTTTCCCAAAATCTTCACTTTTTTCCCAGTTTGCTTCCAGGTTACGACGATAGAAAGCTGAATGGCTTAGAAAGACCTATTTTGCCCCGGGGAGACGGGAAGTTCTACCGGGAATTCTGGGAGATTGCAAGAAAAAATCTTGATCCGGAAATAAAAATGGCGCTTCTTACCTCCTTTAATGAGTGGCATGAAGGAACAGAGATAGAGCCATCTGAAGAATACGGGAAAAAATATTTGGAATTAACAAAACAAGAAAAATATGAATGAAATTATTTCAAAAGCAAAAAAAGCGATTACGCTTCAAACTAATCCTGAAGCCTGTCTACCCAAAGCGGCAAGGCTTATAGTAACCATTAATTGCATGTACAGGTGTCAGATGTGCACTTTTTGGCAGGAAAAACATATTGATCCGAGTTTAGATACAGTCAAATACTGGATCAAGGAATTGGTTGATTTTGGAGTCAATGAAATAGATATTGGCGGAGGGGAGCCCTTTGTCAGAAATGATTTAAAGGAAATCATCAAGGAAATTAAATCAAGAGGAATGAAGTGCGGGTTAACCACCAACGGCTGGTTGGTGACTGAAGAAAACTTTCCCGACATAGATTTTTGTGAAATATCTTTAGACGGAGCTAAAGCCGAGACCCACGATAAGATTCGCGGAATAAAAGGAAGTTTTGAAAGAGTTCTGAGGGCAGCTGAAATTGCCCGCAAGAAATGCCCCACCCACCTTAATTTCGTTTTACAGACAGACAATTACAGGGAGTTGGGAGAATATTGCCAGCTGGTAAAGAAGCTTGGATTAAAAACCATGATTATCCCGGTCAGCTTGAAGCTGGCTGCTCAGCCCAAGATTTCAGACTGTCTGAGTGAATATGATTTACCCACGCTAAAGAGACAGATTAAGCTGGCTTTGGCTTCCGGGGTTGTTATGAATAATCATGAGTTTTTAAGAATGTTTTTAAGAAAAGCTGAAAAGGGGCCCTATCAGCATCCTTGTTTGGTTCCCCAAAAATGCATCCTGATTTTTGTTAATGGCGATGTTTACCCTTGCGGAAATTTTGATGAACCTGTGGGGAATTTGGCTCAAGGAAAGAGCTTTAAGGACATATATGACAATTACCGGGAAATGAGATCAAGGATTCATAAAGGAACCCATCCTTTCTGCAATAAATGTGTTTATCCGGATATTACCACCCCGGGCACCATTCGTTCTTCGGTGTTGCCTTACTTAAAGAAAACTTTGCTTGGATAAAAATATGAATTCAATTAAAAGATGGTTAACCACAATTAAGAGATATTTTCAATTTTTGGGAGAATTGTTAAAAGTCCCTCTGAAATATAAGAAGTCAGTTTGGTATCTCCTGAGGAAAAAAGGAATAAAAAGCGCTTGTAATTTTCTTTTTATAAAATACTTTGTGTCTGACGAGGGCGGAGAAGTGGCGCTTTTAAACAGTCTTATTGGAGAAACCAAAATGTCATCCTTGGCCCCTTATCCATTTAAGCTCGAAGTGGAGCACACAACTGTCTGCAATAAAAAGTGCATCATGTGCGAGCATACTTACTGGCAAGAGAAACCCGAGAGACTGACAATAGAACAATTTAAAAACATAGTTGATCAGTTCCCTAAGTTAAAATGGATTAATCTTACCGGAGAGGGAGATAATTTTTTGAATCCTGATTATATGAAGTTTATTGAATATGCCAGGTCGAAAGACATTTCAGTCAATTTTGTTGACGAGTTCGATTTCATCGATTCCAACGTTTCCCGGAGATTAGTTGAACTCGGGGTAAACTGCATATGGATCTCAATGGATGGAGCCACTAAGGAAACTTACGAAAAGATTAAGGTCAATTGCAATTTCGAGAGAGCTTTAACCAATATAAAGACCCTTCTTGCTGTCAAAAAGGAACTTGGTTCTCCTTTCCCCACCCTTTGCTTCAGGTTTATAATCAATAAAATAAATTATCAGGAAATGCCTAAAATGGTAGAACTGGTTCATTCTTTGGGGGACTTGGGCGAGGAAAGCAGATTGGAATTTGCCGGACTTCTAACATTCAAAGAGATAGAGCATTTATATGTTCCCCAGGTGCCGCAGGAGATCGTTACTGAAGTAAAAAGAAAAGCTGAAGAATTGAAAGTCAACGTTTCCTTCAGCCATTATCAGAAAAACGCCTTAAAGAGCATAAATAAGTGTACGGCCTGGATGGAGCCATACATTATGATGGGTGGATATGTTATGCCCTGCTGCGCTGTTTTGATGTCGAACAGAAGGGATTTTCTGAGAAAATATGCCATGGGCAATATATATGAAAAATCATTCAAAGAGATTTGGAATTCAGAAAGATATAAAAAATTCAGAAAGATGGTAAATAACAAAAATGAAAAGGTGCCGATTCTTTGCGTGGGCTGCCGTGGATATAACACTAAAGAAAGAGAAAAAAATCAGGGAGTTTCAGCTTCAGTATAATGGCAAAAGAAATCATTCAACAATGGCAGTTTTTGGGAAGAGTGCATCCTGAACTAATGAAAGACAGTTTGTTTGAAAAATGCAAAGAGCTGGGTATTACCAGTTTGCAGTCTTATCTTCCCTGGTCTGAAGTTGAACGGGAAAAAGGGAATTGGGATTTCTCAGTCTACGATCCTTTGGTCGAAAAGTTGAAGAAGCATAATTTAAAATGGGTTCCTTTTCTTATTTTAGGCCCCGAATATGCTGTTCCAGAGTGGTTTCATAATTCAAAAGAATCAGTCTATGCTAAATGTTTGGAACATGGGAAAAAATCAAGGATCCAATCTATTTGGAATCCTTATTTGCCGAAATACGTAGATGAATTTTTAAAGAAGGTTTCAGAACATTACCAAGATAAAAATATTTTAGAAAGCATTGAGGTGGGCATCAGCGGCAATTGGGGAGAGGCCATCTTTCCGGGAGTGGGAGGTTTCAATAAGGGCTTCCATACGCATTTGGGATGGTGGGCTGGCGACGAATTCGCCAGAAAGGATTTTAAAGATTATTTAACAAAAAAATATGGAGAGAGCGCTGATTTTTCTTTTCCTAAATTAAAAAAGAAAATAGATTTGAAAGTTTTTTTGATAAATTCGGCAGGTAAACTGCCCCCTAGCTTCAAAAATTTTTTGAAGAGGAGTTTAAGGTCTGCCAGTCCGGCCAAAAGTTTTCTTGTTTTTGATAAAGGAGCTGAGCCTGAAAAGAAAGACGAAAAATGGCTGGATTTTATCGAATGGTATTTTGGCTCGATGAACAGATGGGCGGAATTTTGGCTTAAAACGGCAAAGAAATATTTTCCCGAGACCAGGATTTATCTGGTGACCGGAGGAACAGCTCATCCTGCTTTGGGAGCCAATTTTTCTGAACAAGCCAAGATTTCGGCCCGGAACGGGGCAGAAATAAGAATTACAAATCAAACCAATGAATACAGCCAGAGTTTCACCCTTACGAGTTTAATGGCTTCGGCTTGCAGATTTTACGGAGCTGATTTTGTCACCGAAGAGGAAGCTGTTTTGCAAACAGGAGAAGGGGTGGTAATGAGGATTTTTGACGCTTTGAGTTCTGGGGCCAAAGGAATTTACTGCAAGAATTTTATCAGCACCGGCGGAGATCCGGTTATAAGAAAGTATATGCCCATAGGAAGTTTGACTCCCGGAGCAGAAAGCTTAAAAGAGAATCTAAAATATTTAAAAGAAGAAAAACCCATTATTGCCAGAGCCGTTTTATTTCCAAACATATCCATTGCTTTGAATCCGGAAACGCTTATCAACCTGTATAACAAATGCTCTTTATTAAGAAGCAGAATGAATTTTGACCTAGTGGATGAAAGCATGATAAAAGATGGAGTCCTGAAAAATTATAAATATTTATTAATATTGGAAGGAGATGTTTCCGAAGGCGTGGCATTAGTCAAGATTAAGGAATGGCAGAATCAGGGAGGAATTTTAACTTCAGATTCAGCTAAACTTCCTAAAGAATTTAATGAAGAAAAGGGAGTTTATGGAGCTAATTTTGAAAAAAAGGTTGTTTATTACAATTCGAATAAGAACTCGATATTAGAAGTAAATAACAAATAGTATGAAAAAAGTTTTAGTCACAGGTGGTTGCGGTTTTCTGGGATCTCACACCTGCAAATATTACAAGGAAAAGGGAGACGAAGTTGTGGCTTTTGATAACATGACCAAATATGAACTTGGCAGGACAGGATACGCCACTGAAGAAGCCAGGAAATATAACTGGAACATGCTGGAAAAATTGGGGGTGAAAATGGTTAAGGGGGACATCAGGGATTACGAAAAGCTTTTGGAAGAGGCCAAAGGATGCGATTTTATCATTCATACTGCCGCCCAGCCCGCAATGACCATATCTTGGGAGGATCCTGAACTTGATTTTTCAACCAATGTTAAAGGAACGTTTAATGTGTTAATGGCGGCCAAAGAGTTAAAGATCCCGGTTGTTTCCTGCGCCACAATCCACGTATATGGAAATAAGATAAATGAAAAATTAGGCGAGGGAGAAAAAAGATATGTATTGAATCCGGCGGAAATTGGCGAAAATCATCCGACCTTGGAAGGAACAATTACTCCCCTGCATGCCTCCAAGAGCTCAGCGGATATTTATGTTAAAGCCTTTATTGACACTTATAATTTAGAAGCAGCTTCTTTCCGCTTCACAGGGCTTTATGGTCCGAATCAGTTCGGGGGCGAGGATCATGGCTGGGTGGCTAATTTTGCCATAAGAACAGTTCTGGGGGTTCCTATTAATATCTATGGCACAGGGAAGCAAGTCAGAGATATTCTTTATGCCCAAGACGCAGTAAAAGCATTCGATGCTTTCTACAAAACAAGAAAGTCTGGAATCTATAATGTAGGCGGAAGCTCAAGAACTGCAATTTCGCTTTTAGATTGTGTAGATATTTTAAAGGAAATTACCGGCAAGGACATTAAAGTTAATTTCTGTCCTGACAGACTGGGAGATTTAAGATACTTTGTATGTGACACAGGTAAAGCAAAAAGAGAATTGAATTGGCAAGCCGAAGTTTTGCCCAAAGAGGGAATAGGAAATTTAGTTAAATGGATTAAAGAAAACATTAATTTATTTAAATTAACATGAAAGCTTTAATTTTAGCCGGAGGAAGAGGAAAGAGATTGGGGGAGTTAACCCAAGAGAAAAATAAGTGCTTAATGGAGATAGAGGGCCGGCCTTTGCTGTCTTACAGTTTAGACTGCGCAAGCAAAATTCCCCAAATTTCTGAAATCATTGTCGTGGTGGGTTGGCAGGCAGAAGAAATCGTCAACCGATTTGGCGATCATTATCAGGGAAAGTCGGTTAAATACGCTTTTCAGGAAGAACAGAAAGGACTGGTTCATGCGATGGGCCAAGCTCAGGAAGTTTTGGCGGGTTCAGATTTCCTTTTGATGCTGGGAGACGAATTGATGACAAACCCGAGACATTTGGAAATGTTCCGAGTTTTTGAAGATGAAAGCATTTTCGCCCTTTGCGGGGTTTTACTGGTGGAAAATCGGGATTTGATCAAAAAAACTTATTCCATTAGCCAGGACAAAGAGGGAAATATCCTGAAATTAATTGAAAAGCCCCAGGATCCGCCAAACAACATTATGGGCACGGGCAATTGTATGTTCCGCAATAATATCCTCTCTTACATTGAGAAAACTCCCATCAATTATAATCGAAATGAGAGGGAGTTGCCTGATTTAATTCAAACCGCCATCAATAACGGTAAAATCGTCAAACCTTTCAATCTTTGCAGCCGTTATTTTAATTTCAACATCAAAGAAGAGATTCACGATGTAGAGTCTTTCTTTGCTCATTTTTCAGAGGAAGAAAGAAATTTATTGTAAGAACCTGCCCTTCGATAAACTCAGGGCAGAACCTTGATTCGCTAATGAATAAATATACAATCTTGAATTAATAAATGAAAATCTGTTTAGTGTCAGATTATTTAGTCGAATATCATCCTAATTGGAGCGGAGCCGAACTGGTCTGCCAGTTTTTGGCTTCTCTTTTGGAAAAAAAGGAAAAGGTCTTTTTCCTGACCACCAATCCTAAAAAAAAGACGGCAGAAAATGTTTTTGTAGTGCCGGTTTTGAATTCTCTTGGCTTTTTAAAAAAGATAATTCCTCTTCATCTGCCGGTCAGAACCCTGGCGGTGTTTTTCCATCTTTTGCGGATAAGACCGGACGTCATTCATCTTTTTCATACAAATTCTTTGTTTATTCCGACGCTGCTGGCTGCCAAAATCTTGAAGATACCTGCCACCTTTACCGTTCTTGATTACTGGATTCTTTGCCCGACCGGCCACCTTCGCCTTCAGGACGGCAGCATTTGCCGAGAAGGCCAGGGGGATAACTGCAAGAAATGCGTTTCTTTAATGAAGCTCTGGGAGAGAAAGCTGGTTTTATGGCTGAGCCGGGATTTAAAGGATATAATCACTTTTACCGAAACTTCCAAAAGAAGAATGGTTGAGTATGGTTTTCCTGAAGAAAAAATCAGGGTCCAATATGTTTACAACTTTAAGATGGCTTTGCAGAAAAGAGAAAAGGAAATATATGATGTCCTTTTTGTCGGAACTTTCAAACCCCAAAAAGGTCTGCACATTGTCATTAAAGCCATGGCCGAGGTTCTAAAAAAGATTCCTTCTTCCAGATTGACGGTAGTCGGCCGGGGGATGGGGCAGGACCAGGAAAGAATTGAGGAACTGGCCAAAAAAGAGAAGGTCCTTGACTCTATCGATTTTTTGGGACAGAAGGAAAACAGAGATGTTTTAAGGATCGTCAGTCAAAGCAAGGTAATGGTGGTGGCTGAACAATGGTTTTCTGATTTTGGCCCGGTGGCTCTGGTTGAAGCCATGGCGCAGGGAAGGGGCTTGGTTTCGGGAAATTTGGGTTCAGCTTCCGATTTCATTAGGGAGGGGCAAAGCGGATTTTTGGTCGATTATGATAAACCCGATCAGTTTGCCGAAAAAATTATTTGTCTGCTTCAAGACCAGGGAAAGAGGGAGTTGATGGGCCGGCAGGCCGAAAAATCGATAGAGCATTTTTTCCTGCCGGAACATAAGGAAAAGATTTTCAATCTTTATACATCTTTATGAATATTGGTTGGGTTCAAATTGCTTCAAGAAGATATGGAGGGGTGGTTTACGAGGAGACGGTTAAAAAGATTTTGGCTGAAAATTTTGATTTGGAATTAGTCAATATTGATTCAAAAATTTTCAAGAAGGGGTATCTCAGAGCCCCTGAGATCTTCTTTAATTTACTGAGACTGGAAGGGAAAAAAGATCTTTGGATAAGAGACAATAAAACTGTTGCCTTGGCATTTGCCGACAGGACCCGAGGCAAAAAACTAGCCATAGTTCATCATATCGATTTTTCGCAAACTCCCCTTTTGTTCAAGCCAATGGATTTCCTTCTGGAAAAAATGATTTATCTGAGTCTGAGAAAAATGGATGTTATTGTCACCGTCTCTCGGTTCTGGCAGGATCATTTCTTTAAAAAGGGATTTAAAGATGTCCGCAGGATATATAACTGTTTTGACGTGCCTCAGTATCAGAACATATTGAATGAAGATCTGACTGAATTCAGAAAAAGATATGGATTGGAAGCAAAACCCATAGTTTATTTGGGCCCTCCTCAGAAAGCGAAGGGGGTTTTAGAGAGTTACAGGGCTTTAAAGGATTTAGATGTTCATCTGGTGACTTCGGGAGAAAGAATGGCTGAGTTGCCAGTCAAAAATTTACAGGTTGATTTTCCTGATTATCTTAGATTGCTAAGGTCTTCTTCATTTGTTATTGCTATGTCAAAAATAAAAGAAGGCTGGGGTAGGATAGCCCACGAAGCAATGCTTCTTAAAACGCCGGTTTTGGGTTCAGGCAGGGGCGGAATGGGCGAATTGCTTCAGGGTGGAGACCAGATAATCTGCAAAGATTTTAAGGAATTGAGAAGAAAAGCAGAATTTCTTTTGGATGATCCCTCTGAAAGGGAAAGATTGGGGAATTTAGGCTATGAATTCGCAAGAAAATTCGATTCAGAGAGGTTTAAAAATAATTGGCTGGAGTTGGTAAATTCATTAAAAAAATGATAAAGTTAGTTTAATAAATTTTAAATTTATTTTAAAAACATGAGAATATTGATTACCGGAGTTACCGGATTCGTCGGATCACATTTGGCCGAATATTGTCTAAAACAGGGGGCAGAGGTCTTTGGAACCGTTTTTTCCCACCATTTGGGAGATGAATTAAAGAGAATAGAATCAATAAAAGACAAAATCACTTTATTGGAGTGCGATCTTACAAACAGGGTAGCCGTGTCCAGAGTTATGGAAAAATCAAAGCCGGATAAGGTTTTTCATCTGGCTGCCCAGAGTTTTGTTCCCACCTCCTGGAAATCGCCGGAAGACACTTTAATCAACAATATTATTTCTGAATTGAATATTTTTGAAGTGGCAAGGGATTTGGGCATTAATCCTGTCACTGTTCTGGCCTGCAGTTCTGAAGAATACGGTTTGGTTAAAGAAAATGAAGTTCCTATAAAAGAAGATAATCCTCTGAGACCCATGTCTCCTTATGCGGTCTCTAAAATCGGCCAGGAGAAGCTGGGATATCAATATTATAAGAGCTATGGACTAAAGACAGTCCTCACTCGTTTCTTTAATACCGAGGGTCCGGGAAGGGGCCAGGATTTCGTAACCTCAAATTTCGCCAAACAAGTGGCGGAAATAGAAAAAGGAAAAAGGGAGCCTGTGATTTATGTTGGAAATCTTGAAGCAAAAAGAGATTTTACTGACGTGAGGGATATGGTGAAAGCCTACTGGCTGGCTTCAGAAAAGTGCGAATACGGAGAGGCTTATAATGTTTGTTCAGGCAGAACAATTCCCATACAGTCTGTGGTGGACATTCTCCTGAAATTAAGCACGGTAAAAAATATTCAGGTAAAACAGGATGTAGCCAGAATGAGGCCCTCAGATGTTCCTGTTTTGCTGGGTGATAATACAAAATTCATAAGCGCGACAGGGTGGAAGCCGGAAATTCCTTTTGAAAAAACGATGGAAGACCTTTTGAATTATTGGAGAGAGGAGTTAGGAGGAAGCCCCGTGAAAATCGAAGCCATCAACCAGGAGGTTGCTCAAAAAGCATCCTAGTTTCCGAACCACAATGCCAAAAAAGATAACATGGATCAAAATTTCTTCAAAGATGTACGGAGGGGTGGTTTATGGCGAGAAAGCCAGAAACGCCCTTTCGGGCAAATATGATCTTGAAGTAAAGAATATATCTTCCGGCAAGCTGGGCTCAAAATATCTAAAGCCTTTGGAGTGGCTGTTGGGAATGATTTTCCTTAAAGGAAAAAGCGATTTATGGGTGAGAGATGATTTTTATTCCATAGCCCTGCAATCGTTCAGCCAGACTCAGGGTAAAAGACTGTCGGCAGTTTATCATATTGACTCTTCGACATTCCCGTTTTTTTTAAAATCGATCATTTTCCTGATAGAAAAGACTTTCTATTGGCAGATAAAAAAGAGCGATGCGATTCTGACGATAGCTGATTACTGGAAAAATCATTTTTTGGAAAAAGGATGCAAAAATGTTTATAAAATATCTCCCGCATTTAATCTGCCGGAGTTTAATGTCACCCAGGAAGAAGCAGAGGAATTCAAAAAGGAAAAAGGCCTGATAGGAAAGCCCATAATCTATCTTGGCAATTGCCAAAAAGCAAAAGGGGCTCTGAAATCCTACGAGGCCCTAAGGGGATTGGATGCATATTTTGTGACTTCAGGAAGAGAACAGATTAAGATCCCGGCTTTTAATTTCAATTCTGATTATCGTGATTATTTGAAATTGCTCAAGGCTTCCAGCGTAGTGTTGACAATGTCTCTTTTTAACGAAGGATGGTGCATGACTGCCCACGAAGCTATGCTTCTGGGGATCCCTGTGATCGGGTCGGGAAAAGGGGGAATGGAAGAACTTTTAGCGGGAGGCAAACAGATAATTTGCAAAGACTTTAATCAACTTAGAAAAAACGTAGAATCCCTTTTATTAAATGAAGAAGAAAGGGAAAAAATGGGAAGAGAGGGGAGGGAATTTGCCGAGCAGTTCACCATAGAAAGGTTTGATGAAGAATGGTTAAAAATGGCAAGCGAGATACTGTCTTAAGCTATGAAAAGCATCATTATTATCCCCGCTTATAATGAAGAAGAAAATATCGGCAAGGTTGTCAGAGACGTCTGTAAAGTCAATCCGGAAGACGATATTTTGGTTGTTAATGACGGTTCTTCTGATAGAACCGGGCTGACTGTCAAAGAAATTCAGAAGGCAAAGCTGATTAATCTCCCTTATAATCTGGGGATCGGAGGAGCTGTTCAGGCAGGATTTAAATACGCCATGGGATTAAATTACGACCTGGTGACCAGGATGGATGGGGATGGCCAGCATCAGGCATCGGAAATTAAAAGGATAAAAGAGCCGGTTTTAAAAGGGGAGGCAGACGTTTCCATAGGGTCAAGGTTTCTTGATATAGCGAGTCCTAAAAGCATTTTGGGAAGGAGAATAGGCCAAAAACTCATAGGTCTTATAACCTCCCTGGTTTCAGGCCAGAAGATCACAGACGCCACTTCCGGTTTCAGATGCTACAATAAGAAAGCGCTGGCTCTCTTAACCAAGTTCTATCCTTCAGATTATCCGGAGCCTGAAGAAATAATTTTTCTCAAAAAAAATAAATTCAAAGTAAGAGAGACAGGGGTTTTAATGAAAGAGCGGAAAGGAGGAACTTCTTCCCTGAACGTCATCAAATCAATTTATTATGCAATCAAAGTTTCATTGTCGATTTTTATTAATATTTTAAGAACGCCTTTGATTAAATAATTTAAAAATATGCCATTTTTTCAGATTTTATCGATATTAGGAAGCATATCCATCACCCTGATTTTAATTGAATTGGTAAAAAGCAGGAGGCTGAAAGAAAGTTATTCTTTGCTCTGGTTCGCCATAGCGTTTGTTTTCCTGGTATTTTCCGTCTGGAGAGATTTGCTGGAGCTTTTAGCTAAGGCCTTAGGGATAGGATATGCCCCGGCCGCTCTATTCTTGATTTTAATCATCGGCCTTTATCTGGTTTCCCTCCATTATTCGGTTGTCATATCAAGACTCAGTGAAAGAACGAAGAATTTAAACCAGGAAATAGGAATTTTGAATTTAAAAATCAGGAAACTGGAGGAAGAAAAGAAGGATTAGTATGATTTATGAAGGCAATCGAATACGATAAAATTTATAAAGAAGAATGGAATGATTTTGTCAAAAGCAATTATCAGGGACGTTTCTGTAATTTGACAGGATTCAATGAGGCAATCAGAGAGACATTCGGTTTCTCCTCTCATTGTTGGATGGTAAAGGAAAACGATGAAATTCTGGCTTTGATGTCTGCTTTTGAATGCAGGGATTTTTTGGGGAGAAAGAAAATGATTTCTCAGCCTTTTTCCGAATACGGAGGAATTTTGATTAAAGACGGTATTTCCCAGGCCGGAACCGATAAAATCCTCGAAAATGTTTCCAAATATTTTAAAGATTTTTTGGCAAGTTCAAAAATAGGTTTTTTGGAGGTTCATGGCGGTCTTGAAATTAAAGGGGATTTTAAAAAATATTTTGAAAAGTTCCCTCTTTATCAATACGCAGTTTTGGAGTTGGATTCTCCGGAAAATCTTTTTGAAAAGAAGTTTAACTACGAAGTCAAGAAGGCAATCAAAAAAGCTGAAAGAAGCCAGGTTTCTGTTTTTCATGGACTGGATGAAAAGACGATTAAAGAGAAGTTTTATCCTCTTTATCTTCTGTCAATGAAAAGACTGGGGTCTCCTCCGCATCATCTGAGATATTTTCTCAATTTATCCAAAAGTCTTAAAGACAGCATTGAGTTTTTTTGGGCTGAACACCAAGGCAGGCCCACGGCTTGTTTGTTGGGTTGGAAATGCGGCCAGAGAATTCAGATTACCGATACAGTCTCTGATTTTAAACAATGGGAAACAAGAGCAAATGATCTTCTGCACTGGGAGTTCATTAAATGGGCTTCGTTGTCCGGATTTAAATATTTTGATTTCGGCCCGGTGAGATATGAGGGCCAGGAAAGGTACAAGAAAAAATGGGGATGCGATTTCTTTGATTATTCATTTTATTATTTGTCGTCCAAAAAAGGTTTTTATGCCAAAAAACCCTTAGACGACAGGGATTTTCCAATTAAATTGTTATCTGCTGTTTGGAAAAAGTTAATTCCCGTCAAACTAACGCCTATTCTGGGTGGTTTTATAAGAAAAAAATTAGGAAGATGATGATAAATATCATAAACAATCTGGCCTTTCCGTTAAGAGCAGTTTTTATGGGAGATAAGGGAAAGCTGGGACTGATTTCGCTAAGAGAGGAAAGAATGAGGTTTGTGGCCCGTTTTTGCAAGGGGCGAACTTTGGATGTGGGATGCGGACCCGATAATTTGTTTATCAAAAATTTTATTGGCGAGAAAAACGGGATAGGGATAGATGTTTTCCCGTATAAAGGAGTAGAGAATATAGTCAAAGACATGACTAAGATTCCTTTTAAAAACAATTTTTTTGATACAATTACGCTTATTGCCGCAGTTTCCCACATTCCCAGATCAAAAAGAATTGATGAATTTGCAGAATTTTCAAGACTTTTGAGGCCGGGAGGGAAACTGGTTTTGACAGAAGGGGAGCCATTTACTCAAATTTTAATTCACAAATGGGAGGAGTTGAGAAAAACAGGTTTGGATTATGAAAGAGGAATGGAGGAGGGCGAGGAGTATTGCGTTCCTCGGAAGGAGCTTTTGGGATATTTGAATACCCCTCCTTTAAGGTTTGTTAAAAGGGTTTCTTTTATGTGGGGATTAAATAATGTTTACATTGCCCAGAAAAATGAATAACATACTTACTTTTGATATTGAAGAATGGTATGATGCCAATTATCCCGGATCAAAAAGAAGCGTGATTCCGGCAGAGAGCAGGATAGAAAGAGAAGTGAAAGAGCTTTTGGATCTCTGCGAGAAATATAAAGCCAAAGCCACTTTTTTTATTCTAGGAAGAGTGGCGGAAAAGAATCCTTCTTTAATAAAATTAATCCATGAGCGGAGCCACGAAATATCCTCTCATGGGTATGGTCACAGATTGGTTTATAATCTTTCACCTGAAGAATTCAAAAAAGATCTTCAAAAATCGTTAGAAATATTAAAATCAATTACGGGAGTTCCGATTTTAGGATATAGAGCTCCTTCCTGGTCTCTGAACGGAAAAACCGGATGGGCTTACAGGATAATGGCTGAATTGGGATTGAAGTATTCAGCCAGTATTTTCCCTATCAAAACTTCTTTTTTTGGCGCGCCTGAAGCTCCACGCTTCCCTTATTTTATTGAGACACAAGATAAGAGAATCTTGGAGATTCCAACTTCGACAGCCAGGATATTGGGCAAGAATCTGCCTTTTTCAGGAGGAGCTTTCTTTCGGGTATTACCTCTTTGGATGATAAAGAAAGGAATAAGTTTAGTGAACAAAGAAGGGAAGCCGGCAATAATTTATCTTCACCCGCGGGAGATCGATCCCTTGGCTCCGAAATTAGATTTGCCTTTCCGGGAAAAGCCATTCATTATTGGGGAATTGGCAATACAAAGAAAAAGCTGATTGCCCTTTTAAAGGGATTTTCTTTCGGGAGCAT
>JAQTPY010000020.1 GCA_028712445.1 Minisyncoccota bacterium
TTCAGCTTCTCATTAGAAAAACTCTCGAATTCTTTTTCCAGAGAGTTTATTTTTTTGACAACCGGATCCAGCTTTTTCAGGTAGTGCTCGTTGGCATCGCCAAAGATTTTATTAATTATTGACATAGTGGTAATTCAAAACGCATCGCTTCGCTCTCTAAAAACCCTCGGTTTTTAGTATTTTCCTATACGGGGCAACCGGAGGGTTTCCCCGACCCCTTTCCGATATGGGATGTTATATAGTTTAAGCGAGGCAATGAAGTTTCAAAATAACTCTCGCAGGTCTGTTAGCATGGTTTCGCCGAAGGCGAATAACAGACCGAGAGTGTAGATTGGCTCCGACCGCTGGGTCGGAGAACAATCGGTATTTTGAAAACTTTATTGCCGAACGTTTCCATTCTATAACTTTTAAGCAAAAAATAAAGGGGAGGCAGCATTGCTCCTTCCTCTTTTTGCTGGTCTTAAGCTCTCTTTTTCAGCTTATTGATTTTCTCCTGGATATAATAAGAAAAATATCCTTTGTATTTTCTCTGCAGTTCCGGCTTTTGCCAATCATCTCCCGTAATTGTCCCCCGGCAGTTTTTCGTCCGGCAATAGCACCTGAAACGGTATTTATTGCATTCTGTCGTCGTGTAGTCAAAAGTTACCTCTTCTCCGGATTTTATGTCTTTCATTGCCACCAAAGTAATCTGCCCCTTGATCCCGGCGTTAGGATTGCAACTATGATTGAAATAATCAGCTTTTTCCAATTTACCCTCTCTGTCGGTAATCAAATAAAAGCCGTCTTCTATTCCGAGGCCGTAACTCTCCGCCTTCTTAAATTTGCCCTTCTTCAATCCGGCGTATTCTTCTTCTTTGACAACCAGACCGCCAAAAACAACAAGGATTTCTCCTTTCTTTATTGGTTTTCTGGCAAATACGCCTTTTTTATCGACAGGAGATTTTTTAACCGTTAATTTTGGATTTAACCAGGATAGATTTGTCATTTTTTATTTCTTCTATGATTTCCCGGAACAACTTCTTGTCCTTACCCAGATCTTCCATATATATAATCCCTCTATTTTTGATTTTGTCTTTGGTGATAAGGCGGAAAATAACTGCCGGGACTATGGCGGTTATCTTTTGCATGGAGTTCAATTTCTCTCCCTTTTTGGCGAAGCTGAAAGCCTGCCAAACGATCTCTTTCTCTTTCTTTCCCTCTTTTCCTTTTATCTTTACCAAAATCAAGGTAATGTTATCTTCTTTCTTTTTGGTCAACAAGTCCTTGGCAAAAGGAATGTTTTCTTCCTTGAAGAAACCGTGGTTTTTAAGATACTGGAAAAAATAATAAAACCCGACGGGCCTGATTACCCTGAAGCTGATGTTTTTCGGTTTTATACTGTAGAACAGAGTATTCCATTCTTCAGTCAAATAAGTCTCGTATTCGCCAACCTCTTTTAATTTTCCTTTTTCGTATCCGGAAAAAGGAGGCAGACTTATTTTTTTCCCGTTTTTAATGACGCTTGCCCTGTAAAGATGTTCTTCGACCAGATCCTCGAAACACCAGGTAAAAGGGAAGAAATGCTTTATCTTCCAGGGAAGGGTGCCGGCGCTTATCTCAATCTCTTTTATCTTTTCAAAATTCCCGGATCCGAACCCGGCAATTAAATTAACCAAGCCCGGGGAGACCCCGCAGCCAGGAACCACCCTTATTCCTTTTTTTTGAATTTCTTTTTTGTGTTTTAAATAAAAATTAACAGGAGCAGCTGAGATATCAATCAAGTCTTTTTTATACTTTAAAGCCAATTCCAAACCCTTCTTGCCGACTTGGCTCGGCAGGGCGCCGATTAAAACATCAAAATTCTTTACCTTTTTCTCGTCGGTAAAAAAAGCAACCTTTTTTGTTGCCTTGAGCTTGCGCAAGTAACAGGCTACCGCCCTGCCAACGTTTCCCTTCCCCAGGATCAGTACTTTTAAATCTTTTTTCATCGAGAATTGATCTGCCAAATTTTTGGCAATGATATAACTGCTGAGTGAATTTTCGGAGAATAATATTTAAACTGATCCTTTCCTTTAATTTTTTTGAATCTTTTTTCTATCTTTCCCAAATCAACCCTGGCCAAATCTATTTTCTTGGAAGCTCCGATAAAGCAAAAGTCTCCGCAATGGTAACAAGGTATAGAAGTTCGATAAAGCTGGACCTTCGGGAAAACATTCTTAAGTTTGCCGACGGTTGTTTTAATCATGGTTTCAAAATCCAAGAATGAACCAATAAGGGTCACCATCATCCCTTCTTTTTTCAATGCTCTGGCGACGTCTTTGTAAAAATTGCCGGAAAATAAAGGCAGGGAAGGTCCTGCAGGGTCGTTGCTGTCGATGATTACAACGTCAAAAAAATCACGGAAATTTTTAATAAATTTTCTTCCATCCTCAAAAAATACCTTGGCCCGTTTGTCTTTAAAAGAATTCTTAGAAACGAAGGGCGCGTATTTCTTGAAAATCCCTGCTGCCTCTTTGTCAATGTCCACCAGATGAACTTCTTTTACCGGATGCTTTAGGACTTCTCTCAGCACCCCGCCGTCTCCCCCGCCGACAATGAGAACTTTTCGGGGATTGGGATGGGAAAATAAAATCGGGTGAGAGATTGTCTCATGGTAAACAAATTCGTCCTTCTCAGAGAACTGGACAATGCCGTCCAGGACTACCACCCTGCCGTAGACCGCGTTATCAAAAATAAGAACATTCTGATAGGGAGTCTTTCCTTTAAAAACCAACTTATCCACCAAGAAACAATGTTTTACCTTTCCCAGTCTTTTACCGGGAACCGCCCCCTCACAGAACCACTTTTTAGATATAGGCATAAATAGGTTTTTTAAACTTAACTTTTTGAGGCCTTGAAGGCAAATAGGTAAATACGTAAAGAGAAGCTGCCAGCTTGGGAGAGCTTTCAATGATTTTTTTATTCATCATTCGAGACAGCCTTCTCAGAATTTCTTTGTCTTCTTTGTAAAGTTCAATATAGGGATAGAATATTTTGCCTGAGATCAATTCCTCAATTTTCAAATTGCTTTTATTGAAGAAATCCTGCAGGAACAGGAATCTGTTACCGATGTCTTCGTCCCCCACCTCTAAAAATACCAATCCCCCGTCCTTTCCCAGCTGGTTTACGCCGTACCCCACAAATTCCCTGACGCCAGGCTCCGTGTAAATGGGATTGGCCAGGAAACCGACAAACCTCTCTCCTAAAGTTTTCGTTTTTCTTATGTCCACTTTTCTTGTTTTGATTTTTAAATTAAATTTCTTAGCCAAAATATCTATGCACCCCAACAATTGTTCGTCGGCATCTATAACCAGGCTTTCTATTCCCGGATCGGCAATGCCCAGGACCACCGAAACGAAATCATCGTCACCAACAAAAAGGAATTTCTTATTCAGAGGGATGTTTTCCAATATCTTCCTGGCAACAAAAATGGCTGAGTCCTGGGAAATCGGCATCTGATCCCATTTTGCCTTCACTTGAAAATCCTGAAATTTTTTAAATAAACCGATAACTGGTTCTTTTCCCTTGACCTTCAGTCTTAATTTCTTTTCAATCTTTGTTTTTATCTCTTGCTCACTTTGGGGTTTGGGAATTAAACTCAAGATGTCTTTCTTCAAAAGTGAAACTTTCCCGTTTCTTTTTACCTTAATTATCTTTTCTGTCTCTAAAAACTTTAAATACGGCCAGAGTTTCCAATCCTCAGAAGAAGTTTTCATAATAAACTCGTAAACCGTCTCCTGGGAGTAGATAATGATTTTCATGCTGACGAGAAAAGAAAAGAAAGAAGGTTTAACGTAATTATTAAAAAACTGCCCGATAATCTTATCCGTTAATTCCAGCTCTTCCAAACTGGTTGAGTGTTTTTTCGCGTCAAGCAAAAAGGAAGATTTGTGAAATCTCAAAAACCTTTTATATAACTGTCTTAAATATTTTTCAGACAACATGTATTTTTCCTCTTTTTATTTCCCTTATTTCAATCTTTTCGGGTTTGAATACCTTTTTGAAATATTCAAAGGCCCGATAAGGCATCGCCTTGTCGCCACAAGTAAAGATATCAATGGCCAGGTAGTTGATTTCCGGCCAAGCGTGAATGGCAATGTGAGATTCGGCCAACAAAACAACCCCGGTTATTCCCTGGGGTGAAAACTTATTAATGACTGTTTTTAAAGGAGTGCTCTTGGCTCTTTTTACCGCCTCAAGCAAAATCTTCTCAATTTTCTTTGGGTCTTCGATTATTTTCCCATTCCAAAATTCGACTATCAAATGAATGCCTGCGTTTTTTTGTTTTTCTGTTTTCTTGACCCATTGAATGGATCTCTTTGTTTTCTTGGTCATACCCTTTAAAGTTAACCTGCTTACCGAAAGGAGAAGTTAATGAACTCCCCCAGCTAACCGAGCAGGTAATTATTCATCTGCCCGGAAAAACAAAGAGTGAAAAAAAGCGGTTAACTCATTATTTTGTTATTATTTTTCTTTATATCATTTTTAAAAAATTTGTCAACAAGCAAGCTTTCATTCATAATTTATATAATATATGTGAAAGCGCAGCTCGAAAAGAGAACAAAGTTCTCTTTGAGCAAAAAAAACAATCCCGCAAGAACAGAATCAACGCGCGGGATTGTCAAAAAGAAGTTATTTCTTCTTTTTTTTCTTTGCTTTTTTCTTTGCCATGAGAATGGTAACGATTTTTAGAAAAAGTCGTTGCAAACAGTCGACCAACTGTCTGCGTATTAGTTTATTTTTTCATTTTGCACAACTTTGTCAAGTGTGTATAACTAAAAAATTTATAAAAATTGGATTTCTTCTTGCAAATTAATTTTAAATTTCTTCTTTACCGATTTCTTTGCAAGACTTATCAACTTAACCACGTCTTTTTCCTTGGCTCCGCCCAAATTAATGATGAAATTGGCATGTTTCTTTGAAATTTCAGCTTTTCCTATCCTTTTTCCTTTCAATCCGCATGCTTCTACCAACCAAGCTGCGGAAAAACCATCAGGGTTCTTAAAAACCGAGCCTGCCGAAGGATAATTCCAGGGGTGATTTTGTTTCTTGTAATCCAAACATTGCTTTACGCGAGCGGCAGCGAAGGTTGAAGATGAAGATTTATCTTCATCGCCTAATCCGACATCAGGATTTTTAAAAACCGAGCCTGCTGAAGGATAATTCCAAGGATGATTCTGTTTTTTGTAATCCAAATATTGTTTTATT
>JAQTPY010000009.1 GCA_028712445.1 Minisyncoccota bacterium
CTTATGGGTTCCAATATGCAGCGCCAGGCAGTGCCCTTGCTGAATCCCGATCCACCTGTTGTTTCAACGGGGGTGGAGGAAAGAGTAGCCAGGGATTCCGGACTTGAACTCATTTCAGGCGTGGCAGGCATTGTGACGGAAGTTGACGGAAGCCATGTTAAAATCAAAGTTTCAAACCCTAAATCTAAAGAGCCCAAAGAAAAGAATTATGAGTTAAGGACTTTCATCAGGACTAACCAGTACACCTGTTTTCATCAAAAACCCATAGTAGAGAAGGGGCAGAAGATAAAAGAGGGTGATGTCCTGAGCGACGGAGGAGCTATTTCTCAGGGGTCTTTGGCTTTGGGAAAAAATGTTTTGGTGGCTTTCATGCCCTGGAGAGGAGGGAATTTCGAGGACGCCATTATTATTTCCGAAAGACTGGTTAAAGACGACACTTACACTTCAATTCATATTGAAAGCTTTGCTTGTGACGTCAGAGAGACTAAGCTGGGTCCTGAAGTGACCACTCCTGATATTCCCAATGTTTCTGAAGAAAAATTAAAAGATTTGGACGAGGAAGGTATTGTCAGAATCGGAGCCGAAGTCGGGCCAAACGATATTTTAGTAGGAAAGATTTCACCCAAGGGTGAAGCCGATTTGACGGCTGAAGAAAGGCTTTTGAGAGCTATTTTTGGAGAGAAGGCCAGGGAAGTGAAAGACACATCTCTTTTAATGCAACATGGAAAAAGAGGAAGAGTTATTGGAGTCAAGATTTTCTCAAGAGAACAGGGCCATAAACTGGAGCCAGGAGTGATAAAGAAAATAGAAGTTGAAATTGCTCAGTTAAGAAAAGTTAAAGCTGGAGACAAACTGGCTGGCAGGCACGGGAACAAAGGTGTTATTTCCACCATTCTGCCTGAAGAAGAGATGCCTTTCACGAGCGACGGTATTCCGGTTGATATAATTTTAAATCCTATTTCAGTCACTTCCAGAATGAATCTGGGGCAGATTTTGGAAACTCATTTAGGATGGGCCGCCATGAATTTAGGATACAAAGCAATCACTCCTTCTTTGGCCGGAGCCACAGAAGAGGACATTAAGAGAGAGCTTAAAGCGGCCGGTCTTCCCGAAGACGGAAAAATTCCTCTTTTTGACGGAAGAACAGGAGCTCCTTTCTCTGAAAAAGTGACTGTGGGTTATATATATATGATGAAATTGATTCATATGGTGGAAGACAAAATCCACATGAGAAGCATAGGCCCTTATTCTTTGATCACCCAGCAGCCCTTGGGAGGAAAGGCTCAATTCGGAGGCCAGAGATTCGGAGAAATGGAAGTTTGGGCTTTGGAAGGATACGGTTCAGCTCATATTCTGCAGGAAATGCTGACCATAAAATCAGACGATGTTCCGGGAAGAGCAGCAACTTACGAATCTATATTAAAAGGCGAGGAGATAAGAAATCCGAGTTTGCCTGCTTCTTTCAACCTGCTTGTTGCTGAATTAAAATCATTAGGTCTTTCAGTCGAAGTCAAAGAAAAAATAGTGGAAGACGACAAATAATATGAGAGTACAAGACCTTGAATCAATAAGAATAAAATTAGCTTCGCCAGATGAAATTTTGGAATGGTCAAAAGGAGAAGTGACTAAGCCCGAAACCATCAATTACAGAACTCAGAGGCCTGAGAAGGACGGTTTGTTTTGCGAGAAAATTTTCGGTCCCACCAAAGATTACGAATGTTACTGCGGAAAATACAAAAGAATCAGATATAAGGGAATAGTTTGCGATCGATGCGGAGTAGAGGTGACAAAATCATCGGTCAGAAGAGAGAGAATGGGACATATAAAGCTAGCTTCCCCCTGCTCCCATATCTGGTTTTTGAGAGGCGTTCCTTCAAGGATGGGCATGGTAATAGATATTCCCATGCTTCAGATTGAGAAAGTGATTTATTTTGCTTCCTATATTGTCACCAAAGTTAATGAAGAAGTCAGAAAGAGAATTTTGGACGAAATTGAGTCTGAATACAAGGCAAAAGTGAAGGAAGCCAAGAACAAAGACGGCGAAAAGGCCAAACTGGGTGATATTAAAAGCGCCAGAGACAGGGCCAAAGACGAAGTCACCAACCTGAAAGTTTTGAATGTTTTAAGCGAAGTGGATTACAATCGTCTTTCTTTAAAGTACGGTGAATTATTTGAAGCAGGAACCGGAGCAGAAACTTTAAAAAAGATTTTTGAGAAGCTTGATTTAAAAAAAGAGGTAATTAATTTAAGGGCTCAGTTGGAGGAAAGCCAACCGGGCCAAAAGAGAAAAATTATGGGCCGCCTGAGAATGGCCCAGGGTCTTTTGAAGTCGGGAGTAAGGCCAGAATGGATGTTCGTTTCCGTTCTTCCTGTTCTGCCGCCCGATTTAAGACCCATGGTTCAGCTTGACGGAGGACGATTCGCTTCATCTGATTTAAATGATCTTTACAGAAGAGTTATAAATAGAAACAACAGATTAAAATATTTACTTGAAATCGGAGCCCCTGAAGTAATTGTCAGAAACGAAAAAAGAATGCTTCAGGAAGCAGTGGATGCCCTGATTGACAATGGCATGAGAAAAGGAACAATGACTATGGCCACGACCGGCGGAAAGAGACTTTTGAAATCTTTGGCTGACATTCTGAAGGGAAAACAAGGAAGGTTTAGACAGAATCTTTTAGGAAAAAGAGTCGATTATTCAGGAAGATCGGTCATTGTTGTGGGATCTGAATTAAAGCTGAATCAGGTTGGAATTCCCAAAATAATGGCTTTGGAACTTTTCAAACCTTTTGTAATTCAAAAAATACTCGAAAAGGAATTAGCTTATAATGTTAGAGGGGCTTCCAGGTTGATTGATGAACAAACCGACGAAGTTTGGGCCAATCTCGAAGAAGTGGTTAAAGACAAAGTGGTCTTGCTGAACCGCGCTCCCACTCTGCACAGGCTTGGAATTCAGGCATTCTCTCCAATTTTAATTGAAGGGGAATCAATCAGGGTTCATCCCATGGTCTGTAAAGCCTTTAATGCCGACTTTGACGGAGACCAGATGGCAGTCCATTTGCCTCTTTCGAATATGGCTCAATATGAGGCAAAAACCATCATGCTTTCAACCAGGAATTTGCTGAAGCCCGCTACCGGAACAGCTATTGTCACTTTGCATCAGGATATTTCTTTGGGTTGTTATTTTCTGACTCGCTTGAAGGAAACAGAAGGGGAAATAAAAATCTTTGGGACAAAGGAAGAGGCGATTTTAGCTAAGGATTTTGGCCAGATTGATTTAAGGGAAAAGATAAAAGTCAGGATTTTTGAAAAAGAACCCTTGATTGAAACAAGCGTAGGAAGAATTCTTTTTAATGAAGCTTTGCCTCAGGGCTATCCTTTCTGCAACAGGGAAATTAAAATCAAGGATTTGGAAAAAATCAGCGGAGATATTGTCAAAAAATATGATTCTCAGATTGTAGCCGATGTTTTAGATACCATGAAAGAGCTTGGTTTTGAATATTCAACTTGGGCTGGAGTTTCTTGGGGAATGGATGATCTGACCGTTCCTCCCGAGAAGCCGCAAATCATCGAGGAAGCAGAAAAAGAAGTTGAAAAAATAGAAGACCATTACAGAAAGGGTTTGCTTTCCAAGGAAGAAAAAGGGATCAAGGTTATTGAAATTTGGAGCAGGGTAAAGAACAGAATCGAGGAGCTGGTTCCTAAAACGCTTCCTGAAGACGGATCGGTCCATAAAATTATTAATTCGGGAGCCAAGGGATCCTGGTCTCAGCCTGTTCAGATGTCAGGAATGAAGGGCCTGGTGATCAATCCTGCGGGGCAGATCATAGAATTGCCCGTCAAATCTTCTTTCAAGGAAGGATTTGATGTTTTGGAGTTTTTCATCTCAACTCACGGGGCAAGAAAAGGAACGGCAGACACTGCTCTCCGCACCTCAACAGCAGGATATTTGACCAGAAGACTGGTTGATGTTGCCCACGAAGTGATAGTGACAGACGAAGACTGCAAGGACGACAAGGGCAAAGAAATATTCAGGAAAGACGCCGAAGATATCGGTCAGAATTTCTCTTCAAAAATAGTAGGCAGAATATGCATGGACGATATTAAAGGAATATGCAAGGCAGGTGAAATTATCGACTGGGACAAGTCAGAAAAGATTATAGCTGAAAATATTGAAAAGGTCAGAGTCAGATCTCCTTTGACCTGCAGGACTCCCAGAGGAATCTGCCAGAAATGTTATGGTTGGGATTTGGGAACCAATCACTTGGTGAAGATCGGAGAAGCTGTCGGCATTGTTGCCGCCCAGGCAATCGGAGAGCCCGGAACCCAGCTGACAATGAGAACCTTCCATACAGGAGGGGTTGCCGGCGGAGGAGATATTACTATGGGGTTGCCGAGGGTTCAGGAAGTATTTGAAGCCAGGACTCCCGGAGGAAAAGCTGAAATATCGCAAGTCGATGGCAAGGTGATTGAAATTACTCAGGATAAAGTGATTAAGATCAAGCCCTTCCTGCCTGAACCTTCAACCAGCGGAAAGGGAAGGAAATCAAAGAAGGAGATAAAAGATGACGTTATCGAATACAAGATTCCCCTTAAAGCCGCTATTTGGGTTGCTCAGGGGCAGGAAGTCAAAAAGGGGCAGCAGCTTTGCGAAGGAAGTTTGGATTTAAAAGAACTTTTCAAACTTGGAGGCGCTGACGCCACTCAGAGATATGTCATTAAGGAAATTCAAAAGATTTATGCTTCTCAGGGAGCTTTGATCCACGACAAGCACGTGGAAATAATTTGCAGGCAGATGTTTTCAAGAGTCAGAATAAAGGATGCAGGAGATTCATTTCTCGGCGGAGGGGAGGTGATCGAAAAAGCCACTTTCCTTGAAGAAAACAACAGGCTGAGAAAAGAGGGAAAAAATCAGATTAAGGGAGTATCGATCCTTTTGGGAATTTCCAGAGTGGCTCTGACCACAGAAAGCTTCTTATCTTCAGCCTCTTTCCAGGAGACATCAAGAGTCCTGATTAAAGCTGCTCTCGAAGGAAGAGAGGATAAGTTAAGGGGACTGAAAGAAAACGTAGTCATAGGTAAATTAATCCCGGCAGGCACGGGGTATATAAGAAAAGGAGGGGTCAGAAAAGAAAAAGAAGCTGAGCCTCCTAAGGAGGATGAAAAAGAATAAAAAGAATAAAAAGCTTCAAAATTCCAGAAAGAATTCTGTTCGGGCAGCGGTTTCCAGTCGGACAGAAAAAAGAGAAAGAAAGAAAATCCTTTTAGTGCCTGAGGAAACCAAAAAATGGATTTTAGGGATAGTCATTTTTATAGTGGCTGCCATAATCACTCTCAGTTTTTTTGATTCAGCAGGAGTCGCAGGCAAGGCGATAATGGAAACCCTGACCTTTTTGATCGGCAGGGTTGTTTTCATTTTCCCCTTAATTCTGGCTTTAGGCGGATTCATTTTTTTCAATACCAAGTATGAAAAATATTTGGGGCCCGTCATTCTGGGAATATTGCTTTTAACCGTGGGGGCGGTTGGATTTTTAGAATGCCTAAATCCGGGAGCCAGAGACGGGGGTATGATAGGATATGCTTCCAGCTGGCCCTTCTTAAAGCTTTTCGGCGTTCTGGTGACAAAAATAATCTTTGCGGGAATAATCGTTGTCGGGGGTTTGATTTTCTGGTATTTAATGAAACCATCGGTCAAAAAATTAATCAAGGAGGAATTAGAGGAAATGCCTGTTATTGAAGAAAATACATCTTTAATCAAAAAGATATTTGCGCCCAAGTTTAAAATCAAGGAAGTTGGGGATACGATTACCATCAGGGATAATAATTCTCCAAGAGAAGAACAAGTCGTGAGTTCCAATTCCAAGGACATGCCGCAGTTAGTAAAGCCTATTGTCGGAGAGTACAAGGCGCCTCCTTTAGATCTTCTGGAATCTGAAAAAGGAAAGCCTTCAGCCGGAGACACTATAATGAATTCAATGATCATTAAAAAGACTTTGGATAACTTCGGTTTAAGCGTGGAAATGTCTGAGATCAACATCGGTCCGGCAGTCACCCAGTATACTTTGAAACCTGCTGAGGGAATTAAATTGAATAAGATTACAGGCCTTTCCAACAATCTCTCTTTAGCTTTAGCTGCCCATCCCATAAGGCTTGAAGCTCCTATTCCGGGGAAATCTTTGGTCGGAATTGAAATTCCCAACAAGGAAAGATGCAAAGTAAGGTTAAAAGACCTGCTTTCGAATCCTAATTTTCAGAAAACAAGTTCCAGTCTGACTCTGGCTTTAGGGAAAGACGTTTCAGGACAAGTATGCTTTACGGATTTAGCCAGAATGCCGCATTTGCTTGTTGCTGGAGCCACGGGGACAGGGAAAACCGTATTTTTAAATACTTTGATTCTGAGTCTTCTTTATCAGAATTCGCCTGCAAGCTTGAGACTCATTTTAATTGATCCAAAAAGAGTGGAATTTTCAGCTTACAAGGAGATTCCTCATCTTCTTTGCCCGGTTATATTCAATGCTCAAAAATCGGTCAATGCATTAAAGTGGATTATTTCAGAGATGGAGAGGAGGTTTGACGTTTTGTCTCAGAACGGTTCAAGAGACTTATCAAGCTACAACAATAAGGTGGCAAAGAGCGAAGAGAGCCCTTTGCCCTACATTGTTTTGATTGTCGATGAGCTGGCAGATTTAATGGCATCTAAAGGAAGGGAAATGGAAGCAGGCATTGTCAGGCTGGCTCAAATGGCGAGAGCTGTCGGCATTCATTTGGTTTTAGCCACCCAGAGGCCTTCAGTCGAGGTTGTCACAGGATTGATTAAAGCCAACATTACTTCCAGGGTCGCTTTCCAGGTCGCTTCTCAGGTGGATTCAAGAACTATTTTAGATACAGCCGGCGCAGATAAATTGCTCGGCCAGGGAGATCTTCTCTTTATTTCCAATGAAAATCCCAAGCCAAAAAGAATCCAGGGAGCTTTCATTTCAGAGAAAGAAGTAAAGAAAGTAGTCGAGTACATTGATGCAGAAAATGCTCATCTTAAAGTTGAGGAATCTGAGCAGGCAAATATTGAGAACGAGGTTCCGCAAGAGGGCGATATGGAACAGGGGCTTCAGAAGAGTCTGGAGGGCGCAGGAGCAGCTTTAGATAATGAAGAAGACTCCTTGTACGAAGAAGCCAAAAAGACAGTCATTGAGTCAAAAAAGGCATCAGCTTCTCTTCTTCAAAGAAGATTGAGGGTGGGGTATGCAAGAGCCGCCAGGTTATTGGATATCCTTGAGGAAAAAGGTGTGGTGGGTCCCGGAGAGGGGGCTAAACCCCGCGAGGTTTATCTCGGGCAGGAAAGCATACCAGGGGAGGTTTCCGAAGATGGCTGGAAGAAGGTGTAAACTTGTTTGTTCAGGCCCAGATTCTGTTTTATAATATATAATATTAGATATTCAATGAGAATATCATAATATATAAGTTAAGCATTAAAAAATACGCATGGCAAAGAAGAAAATAACACAAAAAGAGAACGTTGATTTACAGGGAGCGGTAGATGAGATAAGGCAGAAATTCGGAGAGGGCGCCATAATGAAACTAAGGGAGATCAGGGCCGTAAACGTGGATTCGATTTCTACAGGATCATTGTCTTTAGATCTGGCCTTGGGTTCGGGTGGCGTTCCCAGAGGAAGGATAGTTGAGATTTTCGGACCCGAAAGTTCGGGTAAAACCACGGTTGCTCTTCATATTTTAGCTGAATCCCAGAAAAAGGGGGGAGTTGGCGCTTTTGTTGATGCTGAACACGCTTTAGATCCGGATTATGCGAAAAAAATAGGAGTCAATGTCGACGATCTTTTAATATCCCAGCCCGATTCGGGAGAACAGGCTTTGCAAATTGTCGAGACTTTAGTCAGATCCGGGGAAGTCGACGTGATAGTGGTTGATTCAGTGGCAGCGCTTGTTCCGCAGGCCGAAATTGCCGGGGAAATGGGAGAGTTTCAGATAGGTCTCCAGGCAAGATTGATGAGCCAGGCTTTAAGAAAGCTTTCTGGAATCGTGGCTAAAACAAAGACGGTGATTGTTTTTTTGAATCAGACAAGAATGAAGATTGGAATAATGTTCGGAAACCCTGAAACTACTCCGGGAGGTTTGGCTTTGAAATTCTACGCTTCAGTCAGGATCGATTTAAGAAGAATAGCCCAGATAAAGCAGAAGGAAGAGATAGTGGGATCAAGGGTTAGAGCAAAGATTGTAAAGAACAAGGTAGCTCCTCCTTTTAAGATCGCTGAGTTTGATATTTATTACAACGAAGGTATTTCTTATCTGGCTGACTTGTTGAATTCCGGAATCAAGGCGGAAACGATCACCAGAGCCGGCTCCTGGCTTCAGTTTGGAGATACTAAAATCGGCCAGGGAATAGAAGGAGCCAAAGAGTTTTTAAAAGAAAATCCCGACATGGCAGATAAGATAAAGAGTTCGCTTTCCATTCCTAAACCGGTGACGGAATAAGTAAGGGTAAGAAATCTCGTTCAAAATAAAAACAATCCCAGTCTTTTCTGAACTGAGATGTTTTTTATAAGAGTATTATTTTGAGGTAGGGGAAAGAATTCCCAGATACCTTGCTCTTTTTATCGCCTGAGCAAGTTTTCTTTGATGGCTGGAGCAGATTCCTGTTTTTTTCTTTGGTTTTATCTTCCCTGAGCTTGAAATAAATCTGCGGAGAAGCTGAGTCTCTTTAAAATCCACTTCTTTAATGTTTCTTTGGCAAAAGTAACAGTCCATAGTTTTAGAAAGGTATGTCTTTAACATCAATATCGTTTTCTTCGATTACCGGAATGTCTTCAGTGTGAGATTCTTCTTTTGTTTGCGGTAATTCGTCTCGGCTGGCGCTTGCTGGCTTGGGTCCCAATTGCAGTCTTTCAGCTGTAATTTCGGTTCTTGATTTCTGAACTCCATTCGGATCCTGCCAGGTCCTGGTTTTTATTCTCCCTTCAATCAAAGCCAGGGATCCTTTGGTCAAATACTGAGCGGCAATGTCTGCCAACCTGCCAAAAGCCACAATGTTGTGAAATTCGGTTTGTTGCTGTTTTTGGCCCGATTTGTCTGTGTAATAATTATCGGTTGCCATGCCGAAAGATGTCACAGACTGACCAGAGGGGAGAGCTTTGACTTCCGGGTTTCTGGTTAAGCGGCCGATTATGAAAACTTTGTTTAAATTCATAATTTTGAACGGTAATGAAAAATTATTCCTCTTTTAAAATTTCATCAAGTTTTTTTTCAATATCTCCCAGTTCCACCTTTTTTTCTTCTTTGCGAGGCTTTTCCGGAGATTTTTCTACCGTCGGGGTGATCGGCCTTCTTCTGGGAGGACCAATCTTATATTTTCTTTTAATTACGAAAATGTAGCGGAGGATCTGACTCTCTGCTTTTAATTTTTTTTCAAAACTCGCCAATTTTTCAGGATTCAACTGAAAAGTTGTTGAAACCAAATAGGCCTGGAGTTGTTTTTTGACAGGATAGGCAAGCCTTCTTTTCAAAAATAAATTTCCTTCACCTAAAATTCCTCCTTCTTCCTGGATTTGAGAAGTAATCCTGTTCTGAAATTGTTTTGCGTCCTCTTCGTTCAAATCCGGAGAGATTAAGTAAGCTAATTCGTAGTTTCTCATCAGTTTTAGTTTAACATGAATATTCTAGCAGGGTTTAATAAAATGGTCAATATGTGATATGATACGAGAAACTTATGGAAATTAATCCCTCAATCTTCAGAGGATATGATATAAGGGGGCTAGTCGGGAAAGACTTGAATCCTGAGGTAGCAGAGCAGATAGGAAAGGCCTACGGCACATTTTTGTTAAAAAGAGGCATCAATAGCGCGGTGGTGGGGCATGATTGCCGAGAAACCAGCGAGCCTTACAGCGAAGCTATAACAAAAGGCATCTTGAGCACTGGGGTTTATGTTATTGATATTGGCTTGGCTTTGGCTGGCAATATCTACTGGGCTCAGCACTATTTTAAAGCTGGAGGATGTGTTTCTATTTCTGCCTCCCATAATCCGGCCGAATATAATGGCTTTAAGCTGGGGACCGGATTGTCTTCCACGATGGTTAGTCAAGATATTGAGGAACTGCGTCAAATTTTAGATAAAGAAGAATTCTCTCAAGGTAAAGGTAATTTAGAAAAGAAAGAAATTAAAGAAGAATACTTTAATGACTTAATGGGAAGATTTCCCCATCCTTTTAAATTTAAAGCAGTAATAGATCCTAGCCATTCTACTCCCGCTGCTTTTGTTCCAGAATTATTAAAGAGGGTAGGGTGCGAGGTAGTATGCACCCATTGTGAGATTGATGGCACTTTTCCAATAGGCACTCCGGATCCAACTTCGAATGAAGTGGCCCAGAGATTGTCTAGAAAAGTAATGGAAGAGAGGGCTGATTTGGGGCTATCTTATGATTCGGACGGAGATCGCATAGGTGTGGTTGATGATAAAGGGAATATCCTTTGGAATGATATATTGGTGGCTATTTTTGCTTCAGACGTTCTGGAAAAGAATAAGGGAGCTAAAATAGTTTTTAATACTCTTTGCTCAAAAGTAGTAGAAGACGTTATTCAGCAAAACAAAGGGATTGACATTATGTGGCGTACGGGGCACTCTTTTATTAAGGCTAAGGCTCAAGAAGAAAAAGCTCTTTTTGCCGGCGAACTTTCGGGACACTTCTATTTTCTAGATAAGTTCTATCCTCACGACGATGGTTGTTATTCCACCTTAAGGCTTCTCAATTACCTTTCGGGAAGGAAAAAGAGTTTATCTGAGGTGGTTTCTGGTTTGCCTAAGTACATTTCCAGCCCTGAAATAAAAATATACTGCGCTGACGATAAGAAAGTCAGCTTAATGGAGAAAATCAGTCTTATTTTAAAAAAAGATTTCCCCCAGTCCCAAGTTATAGATGATGATAGGGCAGGAGATGGTGTTAGGTTGAATATGGAAGAAGGAATGTTTGTCATTCGTTATTCTCAGAACGGTCCCTATTTAACCGTGAAGTTTGAGGCTAAAGTCAAAGAAGATTACAATCGTCTGAAAAATTACATCCAAAAATTGCTTAAAAGCTATCCTGAGATAGACTGGGGTTCTAAAATAAATGTAAACACAGAAGCGTTAGTTAAATAAACAAGATTGTTGCTGGCTCAATGAAAACAGCGGGTTTTGCCCGCTGTTTTAATGTTTGTTAGATTAATCCCATTTTTTTTCTGACATCCTGCATTGTGGTTTGGGCTATCACCTGGGCTCTTCTGCATCCCTGGCTCATAATTTCTCTGACATAGACTTCTCTTGAAAGAAGTTCTTTTCTTTTTCTGCGGAAGGGTTCCAAGGCATTGACCACGGTTTCAGCCAGCGATTTTTTAAAATCCGCGTAACCTTTATTTTTGAATTTAGCCTCAATTTCTTCTATGGACTTGTCACTTAGGAGGGAATAGATAGTGAGAAGATTTGAAATGCCGGGCTTCTTTGAAGGATTGTATTTTATTGTTTTTCCCGTGTCAGTGACAGAACTCATTATTTTCTTTTTAATCTCTTCGGGCTCGTCAAACAAACTGATGTAGCTTTCCGGTTCATCACTTTTTGACATTTTTTTTGCAGGATTTCTCAAGCTCATTATTTTTGCCCCTATCTTTCGGACTTTGACTTCGGGAATCTTGAAAGTTTCTCCGAATCTCTGATTGAATTTCCTGGCTATGGTTCTTGCCAGCTCAACATGCTGCTTTTGGTCTTCTCCAACGGGAACCATGTCTGTCTGATAAAGAAGAATGTCGGCCGCCATTAAAATAGGATAGTTTAAAAGACCGGCATTGAGATTCTGCTTGAATTTTTTTGCCTTCTCCTTATATTGAGTCATGCGAGTTAGATCTCCAACAGGAGTGACGCAATTTAAAAGCCAGGCAAGTTCCGCATGCTCTTTAACCTGAGACTGAATGAAAATGATTGATTTTTCAGGATCAATACCTGCCGCAATGTAGGCTATAGCTTTTTCTAAAACCAGATCCCTCATTTTCAAAGGGTCATAAGGGACGGTCAAAGCGTGCAGATCCACAATGCAAAAGACGCATTCGTTTTTTTCTTGAAGTTCCACCCATTGTTTGATTGCTCCTAAGTAATTTCCAATATGGATTGTTCCTGTGGGTTGGACCCCTGAAAACACTCTCATAATTTTAGAATGTAGATTCAATTAGTTTATCACACTTCGATAACAACAGGAATAACTATGGGCCTTCTCTGGGTTTTGGTGAAAAGGAATTGGCCCACTTTATTTCTTACCTCGTCTTTAAGGTAGCTCCAGTTAACGGCTCCTCCGGCCATGGTGGCGTGGTTTATTATTCCTATCACTCTTTTTCTTGTCTCCCTGAGCAAGTCTTTAGATTCTCTCAAATAGACGAAACCTCTTGAAATTATGTCGGGAGACCCCTTAACTCTGCCCGTTTGCTTGTCTACGACAACTACGACGACGAACATTCCGTCTTTGGCCAGCATCTGGCGGTCTCTCAAGACCACTTCTCCAACATCTCCTATGCCTAAACCGTCAACCATGACGTAGTTTGAAGGAACTTTGTCCTTCTCAACGGAGAATCCTTTTGAAGTGATGTTAATGACATCTCCGTTTTCACCAACATAAACTCTTTCTTCCGTGATTCCCATATCTCCAGCCAAATCTTTGTTGGCTGCGAGCATGGAATACTGACCATGAATTGGGAGGAAGAACTGAGGGTTCATCAGTTTAATCATTTCCTTCAATTCGTCTTGCTGAGCATGGCCTCCGGCATGAATGTCCATCATTTTATAATGAAAGACCCTTACTCCTTGGCGGAGAATACTGTCTTTTAGCACTTGAACAGTCCTTTCATTTCCAGGAATGACAGAAGAAGACAAAATAACATCGTCTCCTTTTTTTAATCTGAAGACGGGATGTTCTCTTAAAGCAATTCTCATTAGAACCGCTGATCCTTCTCCCTGGGCTCCCGTGCAGAGAACGGTCACTTTATTGTCGGGCAATCTTAAAGCATCTTTACTGGCAATGAAAGTGCCTTTTTTGGCCTTAATGTATCCCAGGGCTCTGCAAAGTTCAACATTAGTCTTCATGGAATATCCTTCCAGGCAAACCCTTCTGCCATATTTTTCAGAGAGAGTGACAATCTGCTGGATTCTGTTTATCAAAGAAGCAAAAGTGGCGGCAAAAACTCTCCCTGAAGCTTTAGCTAAAATTTCATCCAAATTCTTTTCAATATCCTTTTCAGACAGAGAATGATTTTCTTCTTCAGCTCCTGTCGAGTCGCACATTAGAAGCAACACTTTTCTTTTGCCGAATTCTTCCAGTTTTTGGAAATTAGTGGGTAAATCGTTGACCGGAGTCGAATCAAATTTGAAGTCGGACGTGTTTACAATATTTCCTACCGGAGTCTGAACAAAGAGGCCGAAGTTGTCTGGGATGTTGTGGTTCTGTTTGAAGAACTCAACTTCAAAAGGGCCCAGCTTGATTTTGCTTCCATCGCCGATTTCATTGATGTTCAAAGGCGGCTGATCTGTAAAATCCTCCTGTCTTTTTATTATTATTCCTTTGGTCAGCGGGGAAGCATACATTTGCAATCCCGGATGCCATATCTTGGGCAACAAATAAGGAACCGCCCCGATGTGGTCATAGTGGCCGTGAGTAAAAACCACTCCGACTATGTTTTTACTCTTTCCTTTCAAGCAAGAGATATTAGGAACGATATAATCGATTCCAGGCATGTCTTCTTCCGGCATGCGGAAGCCCATGTCCATAATCAAAATCTTCCCCTCAGCTTCAAGGAGTGTCATATTTCTGCCCACTTCTCCCAAACCCCCTAATGGGATCAATCGGAGACCGGGCTGTTTTACCTGTCTTATCATAATAATTGCTCAATTTTCTGAGCGTTAATTGTAATTAGTAGTGCGGACGGTGGGAGTTGAACCCACAATCCCTTACGGGCATAGCGTTCTGAACGCTACGCGTATGCCGATTCCGCCACGTCCGCCTGTTAAATTATCTCTTTTATGAATTTTTTAATCTCCTTGCCGAATCTAGGATCCTTTAAAGAAAGATAGATATTAGTTTTCAAGTAAGCTAATTTATTGCCGCATTCCAGCCATTTCCCCTCAAACTGGCAGCCATAAATATCTTCTCCATCCTCAGCCATTTTACTCAGGACTTCAGTTAAACTGATGTCTAACCCTGAAGCAAATGAAATCTTGCCTAATTTATCAAAGACTTCGGGGGTAATGATATATTTCCCCACAACAGCCAGATCAGAAGGAGACTCTTTGATCTTAGGCTTCTCGACAAATCTATTTATTTTAAAAACATTTTTTTCAATCTTTTTTCCGTCAGTCATTCCGTAGAAATTGAAGCTTTCTTTGGGTATTTTATACAAAGCCACTACCGGTTTTTCATATTTTTCGAATACCTTAATCAGCTGGGCTAAGCAGGGGACCTTGGATTCAACTAAGTCATCGGCCCAAAGAACAGCGCAAGGCTCATTTTTCACGAAATTCCTGGCTTGCCAGACAGCGTGAGCTGCCCCTAGGGGCTTTTTTTGGAAAATCTGTTTGAATGAAATATTTTTTAATGTGTCTTCGAATTTTTCTAAATCCTTAACCACATTGCGCCTTCCTTTTTTGATCAGTTCCCTTTTTAACTTCCCCTCGCATTTAAAATAATTCAATTCATTCTTTTTTTCGGGGCGATTGACGAATATAATTTCTTTTATTCCTGAATTCTTTATCTCATCAATAAGGTACTGCAAAATGGGAGCGTCAACTAAAGAAAAAAATTCCTTGGGGATAAATCTGCTTAAAGGCAAAAACCTTGTACCAAGCCCCGCTATCGGGACAATAGCTTTTTTTACTACCGGCAGGGTAGTATTTGTTTTCTTCATTGAGATATTTTTTTCTTATCGTTTAGACGGCACTTGATTTCCTGGACTGTTTCAATCAGAGTGGGATCAATCTTGTATTTTAAGGCGAGCCAGTAGGAAGTCCACATCCCGAGAAAAATAGAATAGAACATTTTTTCCAGAATGCTTTCGCCAGGAATATCTATTAATTCTTTGTCGATGCCGTAACTTTCAAGCATTTCAAGAGAGATGTTCATCTGTTTTAAAAGACGGGGATTTTCTTCTTTATCTCTCAAGAAAACTGCAAAAACCTTGTTCTTTTTAAACTGCTTTTCTATTTTCCAAAAAGAGGAAAGTTCGTTATGGTTTAATTCGGGAAAATAATTTGAAACTGCCAAAACTTTGGCGTTTTCATTCAGGTTATTCTTCCAAATTAATGAAGAGGCTGATAGACCTTTTGTAGTATACACTGCTGGAAGCTTTTTGTAAAGCCTTTTGGCTAATTTTTTGCCAATGGCTGAAATCTCCCTTGATTTTAATGATTTGCCGAGATTTAAGGTCTCTTTGGCGAAAGATTGAGGAACAAGATTGTTATTAGCCAGAACCTGGACAAGCGAGGCAAATTGCATGGCTCCCGATGCTCGGGGAGGAATAATCGGCGGGGGGAGGAGGACAAAAGGGGTTTTGTTTTCCTGGCTGAGCCGAATTAATTCTCCTCCGCTTGAAATGGCTATCAAAGACAGGTTCCTGTTTAAGGCTTCTTTGAAAGAAGATATTGTTTCTTCCGTATTTCCCGAATAAGAAAGGCAGATTATCAGGCTTTCGTTGTTTGCCTGAAGAGGGAGGCCGTAGGATTTATGCAGGAAAATGTTCAAAGGCCGGAGGCCAAGAATGATTTCACCGGCAAAAGCAGACCCTCCCATTCCGCAGACAATGATATTTTTGAAAGGCCCGGGATTAAAGGAATCCAGGGAAACTTTTTTGGCTGCTCTGATTCCGGCCTTAAACTGCCTGGGGAAATCCCTCAAGATTTTCTTCATGTTTGACTTGTCTATTATTTCCATGCCCTTTTTGTTTTAATATACCAGTTTTCGACGCTCGAGAACCTTTTTGAGGAATCAACTATGGTTTCAGTTTCAATCCCTTTGATTTCGTTGGAGACAAGATATATGTATCCCGGACTGTAAAGGAAAACAGCAGGAGCATCGGCAAGCAGAAGATTTTGGAATTCCTCCAAGGATTCTTTTCTTTCTGTTTCATCCAGAGACCGGCGGTTTTCTTCAAGCAATTTGTCACCGTTTTTATTTTCATATCCTGAAAGATTGAGGCCGGGATCTTTTATCTGGGAGGAATGCCAGAAGGGGAAGGGATCGGGCAGGGAGCTTAAAACCTCACCGAATAAAAGTATCTGATAATTCCTGGGCTTAATCACTTCTTGTTCCAGATTGGGCTTCAAAGTTGAAACATTATTGTCATAAGTTTGCACATCCAATGATATTCCCAGCGCTTTCCATTGTTCCTTTAAAATTTCCGCCACCTTGATAAGGGTGGGCTGGTTGACTGTGGCCAAAGTGAAAGAAAGGGCAAGGTTTTTTTCAGAGGGCGCTGCGCATAAATCATTCAGCTTTGCCCGAGTTGCCCGCAGAACCATTCCGTTCCCCTGGGTTAATCCCGAAGGAGTTAATATTTCATCTTTGTATTTCTCCTGGAATTTAATGACAGCCTTTTTCGTTTTTTCGCCA
Organism: Minisyncoccota bacterium; assembly: GCA_028712445.1. Lineage (GTDB taxonomy): Bacteria > Patescibacteriota > Minisyncoccia > Minisyncoccales > RBG-13-42-11 > JAQTPY01. The sequence goes on from JAQTPY010000009.1 coordinate 16,623, forward strand.
AAGTAACCTGAAACTTCACCGTCAGGATAAATTGAGGAATCTTTGGCCAGGCATTTTTGCAATTCCTTAACTTCTTCGCTTCTGGCCCCCAGCTTGAGATCGCTTTTGAATTGGAAGGAAGGAGTCTTTTTTATTATCTTTTCCCTGAGGCCGTTTTCATTTTCCACGAATCCGGCCTTATCCAAGAGTTCTTTTGCTTTTTGAATGTCGTATTGATAGCTTATTCCCGGCTCTTTGAAACCATAGATGTCTGGCAGAATAGGCGAATCTGCCGCCGAAGCCTGCCCCGGGAGAGCTTTTTCAATAATTTCATCCTTGTTTGTTCCATGATTTAAGGCCATTCTTACGTCTTTGTCTTTCAGGATTTCAGACTGGGCGGAATTGAAAAAGAGGGCGAAGTAGACGGGTAAGGAAAGCTGATAGCGGGAAGCATTCTCTTTTTCCAGCCTTTGGTAGTTTTCTGCCGGGAAAAATGAAATTCCTTGAACTTTTCCTGATTTAAAAGCCCTGATCAATTCATCTTCATTTTTGAAGAAAAGGAATTTTAAATTAGATATATTGGGCGCTTTGCCTGAGTAATAAGGATTCACAACCAATTCAGCTGAAGTGATATTGCCTTCAATATCCGAAACCAGATTTTTTAATTTGTAGGGGCCCGATCCCACCGGTTTCAGATTATAAATTGAAGTAAGAAAATTCTGGTCTTCCCAAATATTTTTAGGCAGAATTCCGAAAGTGGAGTTATCCAGGAAAACAGAAGAAGGATTGCTTAATTCAAAACGTATTCCTGTTTCTGAAATTTTTTCAACCTTTACTCCCAGCCAATTGGCTCTGAGAAAACTGTTTGAAGAAGGATTCTGGATGGTTTTTAAAGTAAAAATCACATCGTCTGCATTCAAGGGTTTGCCGTCGGACCAAAAAAGATTGTCTTTTAAATAAAATTCAAATATCCTGCCACCCTCAAGAATTTTATATTCCTTGGCCAGATCCAGTTTTAGTTTTCCCTGGTCGTCATATTTCATTAATCCTGAATATATCAACTGGGCCAAATCTCTCTCATTCTCCAGATTGCCTGAAACAGGATTAATAATCAGGCGAGGAGATCGCAAAAGTCCCTCCACATAATATCCTCCCCTCCCGGCAATTTTTTCTGTATTGTTAAAATAAAAATCTGAAGATAAGTAGATTGAAGTAAAACAAAAAAAGAAGAGGGAAGTTAAGAAAATTATTTTCTCTCTTTTGTCCAAAATTTTAAAAAACTGTTTCCACCCTCTTAGGGTTGTAAGTTTTTTAACGCCTTTTAAGTAACTCATTTTTCCCGTACTAAAATCGGGTTAGTAAAATTAAAAGAAGTTAAGCGATTAAGTTGAGAATAGCTAAAAGGATAAATAGCGCTCCAAAGATTATAGTGGCTACAAAAAGTTTTTTCTGGATTCCTCTGCGGGTGGCGTAAAAGCCGCCTTCCTGCCCGAATGCTGACCCCAAGGCGGTTCCTCTTTGCTGCATGAGAACCAGGACAACTAATATTATGGAAACAGCGATAGTTAATATTGGCAAATAATCACCCATATGTTTTTAAGATTTGTTTTGAGGTATTAGTCCTAAAAGGAAACTGACTGCCCAAACAATGAGAGTGGTAAGCAGGAGAGGGATCAACCCTTTGATTATCAGCTCAGGAAAGAGGATGTCCACTGCCCAAACCGTGGCAATATTTATTATCAGGCCAAAAAGGCCGAAGGTCAAAACTCTCAAGGGAAGAGTAATCAGTTTTAAAAGCGGCTTGATAAAATGATTGATTGTTCCCAAAACGACTCCGGCGGAAATCAAATACTTGATTTCACCCGTAAAATCGACTCCGGAAACAAATTTATCTGCCAGCCAGAGACTGGCAACGCCAGCTATAAGCTGAAAAATAAACCTAATCATTTAATAACCATATCATAGAAAAACTTATTGAACAAGCTTTTTTAACCTCAGCTTCCTGTGATAGGCGATGGCGAATCTGTGGGCTTCGTCTCTCAACCTTAAAAGCAGATTTGAGATTTCTCTAGGCAGGCTTTTTAACATTATGGGTTCTTTCTGTCCTTCAATGAAAAATTCATTATATTTTTTAGCCAAGCTCGTGAATCTTATATCTTCGGAATTTGGCATTTGCGGTTTGGAGGCCAAAGCGACATTTATCTGGGGCTTGCCGCCATCAATCAATATGAAATCGGGAAATCCCCATTCAGAATGAGAGAATCTTCTTATTAATGCCTCTTTAATCATGGCCACATCATTCGGCTTTCCCCCGATTTTGATTTTGAATCGGCGGTAAAGATCTTTCAAGGGGTATCCGTCAACAAAGGTGACCATGGAAGCCGTGGCTTCATTGCCCTGGATATTGGAAACATCAAAGGCCTCAATCCTTGATATGTCCTTTTTCATTTTTAAAAGATTTTTAAGAAAACTTTGGATTTCCTGCCAGCTTAATTTTCCCTTAGGTTCAATCTCAAAGGGGTGGAAGATTTTAGCATGAAACATTATTCTTTCCAAAGATTGGATCTGATCTCTCAGTTTGGCCGCTCTTTCATAATTTTGGCTCAAGGAAGCTTTTTTCATTTCCGTTTTAAAGTCTTTCAAAACCTTTCCAGTTTTTCCTTTCAAAATTTCAACTAATTTTTTAATATTCCTTCTATATTCTTTAACATCGGGATCTGGCCCCGGGCACATTTTCAAATGACACCAGAGGCAGGGCTTTTTGGGATGATTCTTGACGGTGTGGTATGGAAAAATTCTTCGCAAAGATTGCAAAGCTTTCTTTAATGGTTTTCCTTCTATGAAGGGTCCTACAGTCTTTATTTTATAGTTTATAGTTTTTAATTCGCTTTGGTGGGTGATAAAGATTCTGGGGCATTCCTCCTGGGTTACGGCAACATAAAAATAGTTTTTATCATCTTTCCAGAGGATGTTGTATTTGGGCTGAAAGTCTTTTATCAGTTTGGCTTCCAGCAAAAGAGCTTCTATTTCCGAATTAGTTTGAATAAAGCCCACTCGTTTTACGAGGTCAACGTAAAGAACATCCCTGTAACTTGGGCTGTTAAAATGGCTTTTCACTCTTTCTCTTATATCCACAGCTTTTCCTATATAAAGAAGCTGTCCGTTCTTTTTAAAACAGTAGATTCCCGTGGCATGGGGGAGCCGGCAAAGATCCTTTCTCTTTAAATAAACAAAATCATCCATAATATTTCATTCTATGTATAAATCTCTTAATTTTTCAACACATTTGGGATGTGCGGGGTCGGACCTAGCACATCCCTTTGCCCAAAAAAATGGACGGCTCCTTTCAGAGTCGTCCTTTTCACTGTTGTTTAAGGTCTTCAGTGACTAGAATGCTTACGGTTTCGCCAGAAGACAGGTTCAAGAGGATTGTGTCTCCGACTCCTGCTTTTTCCAGAGCTTCAGTAAAAGTGTAATTATCCGGGACGATGAATATTGTTCCGGATAATTTCCATTTTTTACTGTTCTCGTTTTTAAATTCCGGAACAATGGATTTTTCAGACACGTTTTCAGCTGGCGGCTTGAATTTGTTTTCGGCAGCCGAGAAAACATCTTTCAAAAAATTATTGCCTCCGTTATTAGAGGCATTAGTTTCTTTTGAAGGATTATTTTGTGTCTGAGGAGGGGATGCGTCAAGCGGAGGGGATTTGTTCTCTAAAGGAACATTGCTTTGGAAAGGAGCATTCAGAAGATCAAGCTTGACTAATGAAAAAAAGATTCCAACAACGCAGATGGTAAAGCAAGATGTCGTGAAAAAAAAGGTTGCTAAACCTTTCATGAGACCTCCCTGTGTTTATAACCAGAAATTATTCAGTTTTAAAAGAAAAAAATGTGCACTCTTTTATCATTAAGTTTAAAGCAGCAGGCAGGGCTGTCAAACAAACCTTTTGCTTTAAAAATTTACTATTTGAAGTTGCTGAGGTTTGTTTGACACTGATTTTCGGGGAGATAACATTAATTAGTAAGGGAAAATATAATAAATTTGCCTAAAAATGAAAAATTTCTATAAAACTGTTTCCCTGATCGTCTTTTTTGCGGTTTTTGGTTTTGCATTCAGTCGGGGCATTTCCGAAGCAGATGCGATAACTCCCCAGGAAATCCAAATAAAAATAAATAATCTCCAGGAGCAGATAAATGAATTACTGAAACAACTGAGCGATATTCAAAGCACTTCGCCTGCCTGGTGCCATGATTTCAACGCGAACCTGAAAATTGGCGACAACTATTCTGAAGTCGCAAAATTAAAGACCGCTTTAATGAGGGAAGGAATCTGGCCCGTTCAGGAACCAATTGATAATTTATTTAGCGGAAAACTGGCATCCTACGTAGTCAGCTTCCAGGAGAAGTATAAATCTGAAATTTTGGATCCTTACGGTCTTAGTCGCGGCACGGGTTTTGTTGGTGTTTCCACCAGAGCCAAATTGAATCAGCTTTTTAGTTGCAGCCGGCCGGTTCAACCAGGTTCCATTACCGTTCTTTCTCCGAACGGAGGGGAGCAGCTGAGGATAGGCGAAACTTATACCATAAGATGGATTACTTCCCCTTATTATAATACTAACGTTAATCTCTATTTACTGGCTGACGGATATAATTTGGCCATTGCTTCAGATCCCTATAATCTAGGGTTTTATAATTGGAAAATACCTGAGAAGATAGGAGGGGTTTTTCTAAAAAATCTTTCTAATTTTAGAATTGCAGCTGAGTCCAGTTTGAACAACAGACGGGTTTACGACATAAGTGACGGATACTTTAACATCGTTCCCTCTTTGCCGCTTGGAATGGTCTGCGCAAACGTAGATAATGTAGTTTACTCAGGCTTAATAAGTCAGGGAGGAGGATTCTGGCTGGGATTTGCCGGATTCTCAAGCTATGGAAATTATTACAGCGATTCTGGCTGGCTGGACAATAGCCAGGTAAATTTCGGAAACTATCCTTTGGGAATACATTATATGGGAAACGTGAATTACGGCATAAACTACAGTCAGGGTGAATTATTTTTCCAATGCGACGGGATTACAAGAACAGTATATTTGCCCAACGCTTACATTGTGCCCGGTAATTTCTCAACTGTTTTATATGCAGCCTTCGACGGTTCAACTTACTACGATCAGGCCTTGACCCAACCGGCGAGAAGAAATTAAAACATGAAAAGAAAGTTTTGGCTGACGAGGTGGCTCCTCGCCAGTTTTGTGTTTTTAAGCCTTGATGTTTGCTGATTTTTATACTATAATTCAATTTATGTCGGGGGAAGTTGTTAAAATTCGCGGTGCCAGAGTTCATAACTTAAAGAACGTCAGCATCGATATTCCTAAAAACAAACTGGTGGTGATTACCGGGATTTCAGGCTCAGGGAAATCTTCTTTAGCTTTTGACACTCTTTATGCCGAAGGTCAAAGAAGATACGTTGAATCTCTTTCGGCCTACGCCCGTCAGTTTCTGGGAATAATGGGAAAGCCCGACGTAGACAAGATTGAAGGAATTTCTCCGGCAATCTCGATTGACCAGAGAAAATCGGGCCGCAATCCGCGCTCCA
>JAQTPY010000010.1 GCA_028712445.1 Minisyncoccota bacterium
CATCATCTTTATTTAAAATGAGATCATGAAAGCTGTATGGACGGGAATTTTGAGTTTCGGTCTGCTCAATATTCCTGTAAAATTTTATAGCCCTTCGAAAGAAAGCAGAATCGCCTTTCGTTTAGTGCATAAAAAAGATTCTCAACCATTGAGAGTTGCCAGGATCTGTCCTCTCGAAAAGATGGAAGTGCCCCTTTCTGAAATAGGAAGGGGTTTTGAGTATGAGCATGGAAAATATATTCTTTTAGGGGAAGAAGATTTTGAGAAAGCCAATATCAGGAAATTCAGAACCATAGACATTCTTCAATTTTCGAAAAAAGAGGATGTAGAATCCAAATATTTTGCTGATCTTTTCTTTCTTGAACCGGAAAAGGAAAGCCAAAGGGCGTATGTTCTTTTGAAAGATGCTTTAAGGAAAACCGGCAAAGTGGGAGTGGGAAAGGTTGTTATCCGGAATCGTGAATATGTGGTGATTTTGGAAACAAGCGGAGACACATTGATTTTAAACAGATTAAGATATGCTCAAAGCGTTTACCCGCCGGCAGACATTTTAATTCCCGGCGAGGAGACCTCTTCCAATGAAGAGTTGAATATGGCTGTGGCCCTTATTGATCAATTGACCAGACCCTTTGATATTAAGGTTTTTAGGGATACCTACTCAGATGAATTAAGAAGGATAATCAGCGATAAGATTCAGGGAAGAACATTGGAGACAAAGGGAGAGAAGCCGAAAACTACCCCGATGTCAGAACTGGTGAATGCATTGAAAAAAAGTCTGGATCTTTTTAAATAGAATTGATTTTGGTTCAGATTGACAAGCAATCTGTTTTTGTTATCCTTAGATAACTTAAATAAAAACCATGAACAGAGATTTTTTACGAGATTTAGAATCAATTTATAGCGATCTTTCTTCGCTTCAGAGAGAACTGTCTGATTGCCAAAGAAAATCATCAAAACCGGGCGGTGAAGATAATGAAAAATCGATTTCCCAAGCGTCAAATAATCTGAACAGCGCGCTTGGAAAACTGAAAAGTTTCATGGAAGATTTCGAGAACAAGACCGACAGACTGAGCAGGGCGGGCGGGGAAATAAAAGAAATCTTAGACATTTGATAATTATTGAGCGCCTTCTTCCAGAAGGCGTTTTTTTAAAAAACACATATATTTATGGTAAAATATTCACATGAGGGGAGAGATCAATCATTATCTTGAAAATGGAACTTTTCTAGGATCTATTTGGGAGGGCAATGGCCCTGAGGTTTATGCTGTCATAAATACCCCCAAACTGAAGGAAAAAGCGTTTTTTCTCAGTTATGAGCTGACTTTTAAGAATATCGGTCAGGGTAAAGGAGATTATTCTCAACTGAAAAAATATTTTCCTTTAAGTGTTGTTTTGGATTTAAAACCTCAGGACAGGGTTAATTTTATCTTGAACATGGCAAGCCCCTCGATTGTTTCTGGTGAAGGCAAAAAGAAAGATATTTCTTACGATGAGGACTCGCACTTCTTTAAATGCAAAGTTTCTTGCGATCCCGGAGAATTGAGAAATTCCAGATGCATTCCTTACAGGGAGATAACAGCTAAGGGAGAAATAATTTCCGAGAACGATGAAGGGTTTTGGGTGGATGCAGGATTAAATATTTTTATTGAAAAAGACAGCCATAATTTGGCTAAAAATTTGAAGGTGGGAGACTGGGTGGAAGGGAAGCTGTATGATATAAAGTTTTTTGATAAAGCTTAATTGATTGAATATTAAGAGGTCTTTGAGACTTTTTTTATTTGGCTGCAGCCCTTTATTGTAGCTAAACTTAGCTTGATTTTTAGGGTGTTTGGACCTAAAATTAACTCATGAACGGAAATTTCACACACAAAGCCCAAGAGGCCATACTGTCTGCCCAGAATCTCGCTCAAGAGAGAGGGCAGCAACAAATAGATGCTTTGCATCTGCTTTATTCCTTGATTTCCCAAGAAGACAGCGTTGTTTTGAATTTATTGCAGAAACTGGGAGCTGATATAGAAGGTCTAAAGAGAAAAACTAAGGCAGCTTTAGATAAAATCCCCATAATAGCTACTCCCCAGTCTTTGGGCCAGCTTTATTTGACCCAGGACATGGCAAGGGTTATGGAGAGAGCTCGCCAGGAAACGATGAAAATGGGAGACGATTATATTTCAGTGGAACATCTTTTCCTTGCTTTATTGGATACAAACACCAAAGCCAAAGAGATTTTAGATAAAACGAACTCTTTAGCTCCAGAAGGGAATGTATCTTCTTTGGAATTCGGCAAATTGGATTACGAGACAGCTTTAAAGAATCTGGCTCAGATAAGAGGAGGCCAGAGGATTACGGATCCTGAACCGGAATCCAAATACCAGGTGATTGAAAAATATGCCCGCAACCTGACCCAGCTGGCCAGGAAGGGTAAGCTTGACCCCGTCATAGGCCGGGATAATGAAATAAGAAGATTGATGCAGGTTTTGTCCAGAAGAACGAAAAACAACCCTGTTTTAATCGGAGAGGCCGGTGTTGGCAAAACTGCCATTGCCGAAGGGCTGGCTCAGAAAATTATTTCAGGCCAGGTGCCGGAATCCCTGAAGGATAAGGAGCTGATAGCTCTTGATTTGGGCTCCCTGGTTGCAGGCACCAAATACAGGGGAGAATTTGAAGACAGAGTAAGAGCTCTTCTAAAGGAACTTAACCGGACAAAAGGAAAATATCTTTTGTTTATTGATGAATTGCATACTCTGGTCGGGGCAGGGGCAGCTGAAGGAGCCATCGATGCCTCCAATTTATTGAAACCTGCTCTTCAAAGAGGAGAGATGAGGGCTATTGGCGCTACCACTTTAAAGGAATATCAGAAGTATATTGAAAGAGATCCTGCCTTAGAAAGAAGGTTTCAGCCAATTTTTGTGGCCGAACCAACGGTTGAGGACACGGTGGCTATTTTAAGGGGGTTGAAGGGAAAGTACGAACTCCATCACGGAGTTAAGATCACAGATGAAGCTTTGGTGTCTGCCGCTGAATTGGCTGCCAGATATATTACCGACAGATTTCTGCCGGACAAGGCGGTTGATTTGATGGATGAAGCCATGAGTTCTTTGAGACTCGATATGGAATCTGAACCTTTGGAATTGAGCGAATTAAAGAAACAGATTCAGAAGTTTGAGATTGAAAAAGAGGCTTTAAAAACAAATAAGATAAAGCAGAAAGTTCTGGCCAGACAGCTTTCCGACCTCAAGGAAAAAGCAAAAGAGATCGAATTTAAATGGAAATCTGAAAGAGAGGCCATTACCAAGATAAAAACTTTAAAATCGGAAATTGAGAAATCAAGATTCGAGGTTGAAAGAGCCCAGGCCACAGCTGATTTGCAAAAAGTGGCTGAGTTGAAATATGGCAAGATTCCCAATCTTTTGAAGGAACTTAATTTAGCTGAAAAGAAACTGGAAAGGCTTCAAAAAAGCAGAGCTGTCATTAAGGAAGAGGTTTCAGCGGAAGATGTGGCAAAGATCGTCTCCCGATGGACAGGCATAATGGTCACCAGGCTCCTGGAAGAGGAAGCCAAAAAGCTCGAAAAAATGGAGGAGGCTTTGTCAAAAAGAGTGATTGGTCAGAGAGAAGCAATTCTGGCCATTTCCAATGCCATTCGCAGAGCAAGAGCCGGTATTTCCGAGGAGAACAGACCTTTGGGATCTTTCATGTTTTTAGGCCCGACCGGTGTCGGAAAAACCGAGACTGCCAAGGCTTTGGCTGAATTCCTTTTCAACGATGAAGACGCTTTAATAAGACTGGACATGTCTGAGTATATGGAGAAGCATACGGTTTCCAAAATGATAGGATCTCCTCCAGGATATGTGGGATACGAAGAAGGAGGCCAGCTGACAGATAAGATCAGAAGAAGGCCTTACTCGGTCATTTTGCTTGATGAAATCGAAAAAGCTCATCCGGATGTTTTCAATATTCTTCTGCAAATTTTGGAAGACGGAAGGCTGACTGACGCCAAAGGAAGAAGGGCTTCTTTCAAGAACGCCATTCTGATCATGACCTCCAATGTGGGATCGGAATACATATCCAGAATGTCTTCTTTGGGATTTTTAGGAACAAAAGAAGATGAAGAAAAAAAGAGTTTGAAAGAAAGAGTCATGGATTCTTTAAAGGAGGAATTCAGACCGGAATTTTTAAACAGGATAGACGAAATTATAATCTTCAATTATTTGACTAAGCTGGAAATCAGGAAAATTGTTGATTTGGAATTAAACAAGGTTATTCAAAGATTGAATTCAAAGAATGTGAAAATTTCAATCTCAGACAAAGTGAAGGAGCTTCTGGCCCAGAAAGGTTTTGACCCTAACTTGGGCGCAAGACCTATTAAAAGAGTCATTCAGAAGTTGGTTTTGGATCCCCTGGCCTTAAAGATTGTCACAGGAAACATAGTTGGAGGCGAAAGGATCGAGGTGGAACTTCAAGAAAATAAAATAGTTTTCAGGTCGCAAAGGGATTTAAGCAAAAAGAGAGAAAAAGTTTTGGCTTCAAAGTCTTAGTTGATGAAAAAAAATATCTTCAAGTTTGCGGCAATCTTTGTTGTTGGAATGATCGGAGGAATTTTTGCCAACCAGATTTTCTGGCCTTATTTTGTTATTCGTCCCCTGTTTGAAAAATATAATCTGGATTCCAGGCCGGTTTATATGACAGAAATCAAAGAGGTGACAGTCAGGGAAAACACAGCCTTGAAAGATGCCGCCGAAAAAGTGAATAAGTCGGTGGTCGGAATCAAAAGCCCCTCAGGAGGGATTAAGGGTTCAGCCCTGATAGTCACTTCAGACGGTTTTGCTGTCACCTTGAATGAACTCATTTCTCAAAGCTCTTCCACGGTTTTGTTGGAGGGCGACCAGTATCCGGCCAGGGTTTTGAAAAGAGATGTCAAAAATAACCTGGTTTTGCTCAAGATCGAAGACGGGAGTCTGCCTACTGTCAGTTTTGCCAAATTAGAGGAATTGAAATCAGGTGAAAGGGTTTTCCTTCTGGGAGTGATTGAGAACTCTACTACAACCCAGGCAGCAGTCAATGAGGGAATTGTCAGAAGCTTTAATAAAGATTTTATCGAAACCAATATTGTGGAGGAAAAGAAGCTTAAAGGAAGCGTTTTATTTAACATCGGAGGAGATGCTTTAGGAATCAATCTGGTTGGAGAAGACGGGAAGGTTGAGGCGATACCCATTTCCAAAGTGAGGCAGTTTATGGGGATGTAGTTGACAAAAAGAGAAAGATATCTCATAAAGAGAGCAGATGTTTTGAAGGAGGTAGTTTAATGGATCTGACTGCCGAGGATATTGCATGGATAAGATATACCATTGTTTGCGCCGCAGCGGAAAATCCCGGAAAGACGGCAAAAGAACTGGTCAATTTGGTCCAAAAGGAGGTTTTTTTGAAGGTGGGTGGACCCATAAGAGGACCCAAAGAAGTGGCTGAGAGCAATGGCAAGCCGGGTAGAGCCATTTTTCTCACTGACGCCCAGGAGGCAGAGAGATTTATCCAGCGGGTCATGGACACTGAAGGTGACGCAATAGCATGTATGAGGTAAGCTGCGCGAACAAGGATAGTTTCGCGCTTTTTTTTACCGTGGCGTTAAAATAAATAATCTTGTATAATCATTAATTATGCAGCTTGTGGCAATCACAATCAGCTGGCTGGTAATTCTTCTTACGGTCTTTATCTATTACACCCAGCATTATACTTCAAACCTTATTTTTTGATTTCCACAAAAAAGGCTTTCTGATATAATATAAGTGTATGAAGAATATTTTTATCATTTTAGCAATAATCGTCGTTGCGGGTCTCGGCTTTTATTTCTTTAATTCTTCAAAAGAGGCAAAGCAGGAGGAAGAAACTCAAACAAGAAAAGTATTGCTCTATTATTATGATCAGAATCAAGATAAGGACGAATCGGGGAATATTATGTGCAGCAGAAATGGTTTAGTGCCCGTCGAAAGGGAAATTCCAATCACTCAGACCCCGATCCAGGACACAGTAAAGCTTTTATTAAAAGGAGAACTTACTCCTCAGGAGAGAAGCCAGGGGCTTGGCACAGAATATCCTTTGCCTGGATTTTCCTTGCAAGCAGCCTCTTTGGAAGACGGAGTTCTAACTCTGACTTTTGAGGATCCCAATAACAGAAGTGTAGGAGGATCCTGCAGAGTGGGAATATTGTGGTTCCAGATTGAAGCTACGGCAAAACAATTTCCGGAAGTAGAGCAGGTCCGCTTTATGCCCGAGGAATTATTCCAGCCGTAAATTTTATTTAATTTGAAAGCCGCCTTCGGGCGGTTTTGTTTTTCTTGACAAAATTTCAAATTTATTTTATTTTATTCTCAGTTATTGAACAATATTTTGGGAGGCAATAATGGTTTTTATAGTAGTTGAGGCCGATGAGATGCTGCGAAAGTATTTTCAAGACGCATTATCAAAGGAAATTAAAGGAGATATTATTTCTTTTTCCTCGCCGGAAGAAGTCTTGAAGTATTTAGAGAATGCCGTAACAGAAGTAGACGGTGTTATTGTTGGCGATCCTCTCTGGGTCGATAATCATCCCTTGGATGATTGGACGGCCTTCGGAAAATCTCTTCGTGAAAAGATCGAAGGTCGAAAAATCATCTCCTTTTCCTGTTCCTGTTTTGAATATCCGATGGGCAGGGATGAGTGGTCTGACTTCAATGTTTCAAAACCTGATCTTGCGGCCCTGAGAAAAGCCATCAGGCAAGTCAAAAACAATTAGCTGGCATGGTGCGAATTTATTCGCGCCTTTTTTTAATGCTTCTTGTCGTAATCCAGGCAGACATTAGGCCGAAACCTTTTTTATTTATTCCAAAGGGTTTTATTTTTTGAGGATTTTTCAGGAAGATTAAGATGCAGTATTTTTTGTTTTTGAATATTTGATAATAATTTCCAAGCTGATCTATCCCCAGACCGTCTTTCTGGCCGTATTTTTCCAGAATCTCTCTAACTTTATTCGGATTCAGATCCGAGAACTGAAGGACTTTGGAAACCTCGGTTTTCAAAGTGACGGGTTCCCCGGAATTTTTAAAATAAACAATTTCCCCTTCTTTTATTTTATTCCAGGGAACAGACTTGTTCTTATACCACCTTGATTCTATTTTCTTTTCTCCTTTCAGTATTTTAGGGAGTAGTCCCCATGATTTTCTCATTATAGCTACGTGTTCCATGTTTCTTTATTATACCCTGTGGATAACTAAACCAGGTTTAGTTATCCACAGGGAAGGGATGCGCGGCTGTGCGGTCTGAGGTATAATTCAAAAATGTGTAAAAGATTTTTTTCTAGCAAAAAGTCAATTTTTCTTTGTGTTTTTGTTTTAATTCTCTTGGTTGTCACAGGAGGATTATTTTGGCAAAAAGATAGAATTGAAATTTTTTTTGAAGAAAAAGAATTAGAAAAAATGGTTGCCTTTGCTAAAGATTACTCTTTGTCTCAAAACAATAATGGAAAATTTATTATAAACGAAAAAGATAATTTTCAAGTAAAGGTTCCTGACAATTGGAATGCTGAAATAGGTATGGATAGTCATGGTACAGAATCTGATCGCTATGTTACTTTATATTCCCAGGACTTTAGTTATCGTCCTCAAAGGGGATGTTTAGTAGAAATAGAGATTAGCCGTTTAGCCAAGGAGAAAAGAGAAGAATATTCTGATGGAAACGTCATATTTTATCTTTTCGATGGCGCAAAAGAAGTAAAAGATGAGATTGAATCTTATAAAATAAATAATAACAAAGAAGAAAATATAAAAATTATTTCAGTTAGCCAGAGAGATGCATTGCAAGAGATTGATGAAATTGGCGATGCTGCTGGTAAGTATATTATAACAACTAAAGTTCCATCGGAGAGTAGAGTTTATATTTTTAGATCGATATTGTTTTCGGATAATTGTAATAGAGAAATGGAACAATTTCTGAATACAGTTCTTGTTCAATAGTCTTATTTTAAAATGGGGAGTAACTCGCAATTTTTAAGATGTGCAAAATATTTGTTGCTGATTTTATCAGCGTCGTTTTTGTTTTCTACCAATGAATGTTTAGCCGATAATTTAGACGAAATTAATATCGAAAATTTGAATGACTATTTGGAGTTACCACAAAAAGATATTCAAGAATTGGTTTGGACATTAGGTCAAATATTTACTAACGAATCGATATCATTATGGGGCTCGGGGTATGCAACCGATGAGGAAATAGCAGCATCAGTAATTCTGTTAAAGGTTACAAAAATAGAGGCACTTAATCATCTCTTAGTCGATGCACCATTAGATATTATTTTTAAAATAACAAAAACGGCTTTGGAAATTACCAAATTTATTGAAATGGGAGATATTTTACCTGTTTTAGAGAAAATAGAAAAAGAAAGTGTGGACAAAGCTATTGCATATGGCGTAAATGAATTGTTCAAGAGCGACATTAAAGTAACGCCGGGGGCGATGAGATTAAGGTATCCTGCAAGAGAAGGGAAGGAAAAAGAAATTCTCCTTCAGTACGTTATGATTTTTCATCCTTTACAATCCGGAGGGGGCGATATAAAAATAAAATTTTATTCACCAAATCCCGTCAGTCCTCCCAACTCACAAAAATTTGGAAAACTTATTCAAGTTCCTAATCTTACGAAAGACTTGTCACCATTTATTGTGGAAGTGGAAGGATCTATAGTAAAAAATGAATTTAATAGTTATAGATGGACATCTAAACCTACAATGACAATAGAGTTTCCTTCGGAGGTGCCGGATTTAGGAATTAAACCTCTTAGTTTTTGGGAAAAGAAATTTTTAAAGCCCATAGAAGGAACTATAAAAGAAGTAGAGATTATTATTACCAGGGTGACAGGCAAATCGCCAGGACTAGTTGAACTGTGGGGAAAAGTAAAAGATTTTCTAGCTCAAAACAATCCTTTTTCCCCAGCAGCTTTGGTTGACAATTCTCCTCTTGATCGCACGCTGGGGGAGGTTCAGAAAGAAGGCATCTCTTTTCAAACCGACAGAAAAGAAAATTCGCTTTTATCAACTGAAGCTGAAAAAGGAAAAGAGGGGAATTCGGCTCCAGAAGGAAGGGATGTGCTTAGCCCGACCCCGCACATGCCCCAGGAGGTGATTGAGGTTGAACCTCAAGAAGAATCTCAATCAGCAAGCGCACAGGAAGAAACAGAAGATTTGTTAGAAAAAGAGCCTGGGACAGAAAAACAAGAAGAAGAAATCGTTGAGGAAGCTCAAGAAATAACAGAGACAATTTTAAAAGACGAAAGCGGTCTGTGTATAATAATCAATGAAGCCAGAATGAATTCAGTAATTTTTAATGAAATTGCCTGGATGGGAACGATGAACTCCGCTAACGATGAATGGTTTGAGTTAAAAAATATATCAGACGAAGTTATAGATTTGTCAGATTGGCAGATTTTAGACAAGGAAAAACAGATTAAGATAGAAATTGAAAATAAAACCATTCAGCCAAATGGTTTTTTGATTTTTGAAAGAACTGATGATGACTCAATGCCTCATTTAACCGCAGATTTTATTTATACAGGAGCATTGAACGATGCGGAAGAAGGGCTTTACCTTTTTGACAATAATTGCCAGTTAATGGATTCGGCAGAGGCAAACCCTCAATGGCCTGCTGGCGAGAAATCGACTCGACGGTCAATGGAAAGAAATCCAGATTTGAGCTGGCACGACTATTCAAGTTCAGGTTTCGAAGGAATCTTAGGGACACCAAAAAATGACAATAGCCGTGACATGAGTTTTTTGGAAAACTTAGCACCTCCCCTAATCCAGATCGTTCAAGATGCCCAGGAAGAAACTTTGAAAACAGTCACAGAATCTCCTTATGCGCCTCCTTCGCTTTTTATTACCGAAGTTCAAATAGATTCTGCCATTTCAAGTAATTATGATTTTGTTGAAATTTATAATCCAAGCACCTCGAGTATAGATATTTCTGGCTTTAAATTAAGAAAGAGAAATTCCAATAGCAATGAGTTCTCAGTAAGAGTTTTTGCAGAAGGAAGCGCAATTCCATCGCAGGGATATTTTGTCTGGGCAAATTCAGAGTATGTTTTTTCAAACGGCGCAGCGGCCAATATTACAAGCAGCCAGTCTCTATCTAAAGACAGCAGCATAGGTTTATTTGATAAGGAGGGAAATATTATTGACGCTTTAGCTTGGGGATCAAGCACGGATCCGTTTACGGAAGGCCTGCCTTTTCTTCTAAATCCTGGGGAAGATCAAAGCGTAGGGAGAAAATGGGCGACAACAACCCAGAGTTATATTGATGATGGTAATAATTTTGAAGATTTTGAATTGCAAGAAATCACCCCCGGATTAGTAAACTGGAAAAATCCAGAAGAAATTGATGATGTGGAATTGCCGATCAATGACGCGACTAACACAGAAGCTAATTCTTCTGATTCTGTAATTGAAATTGAGGAAATCCCCTCTCTTTTGGTGGTTGTAAATGAGATTGGCTGGATGGGCACGTCGGCCAGCAGCACAAGCGATGAATGGATCGAGCTCTACAATAATACGACTTCCACTATTGATTTGGCTGGCTGGCAATTGTCTTTTTCCAGTAATACAATTAATTTTTCAACTACCAGTAGCATTGGAGCCGGAACCTATTTTCTTTTGGAAAGAACGGATGATAATTCTGTCAGCAATATTAAGGCAGATTATGTTTATACGGGAGCATTGAAAAATAATGGAGAAAAATTGGAATTAAGAGATGCTAACGGGTTATTGGTTGATTTTATTGATTGTTCTTCGGGTTGGTTCGCCGGAACAACCAGTCAGAGATATATTTCCATGGAAAGAATTGTTTCTACTTCAACGGGAAGCATTGCTTTAAACTGGGCAAATAATAATCAGATAACTGCTAACGGACTAGACGCAAATGGAGATAAGATATATGGCACGCCAAAGAATCAAAACAGTGTTTCCAAAAATGAAACAGAAATTGGCGGAATAATAGATTACCCCGCTTTAACTTATTTTGGGAGCCCCTACATTATTTTAAACACTTTAGATATTCCTGGCTCTCAAACCTTAACAATTGAGCCGGGAGTGGTTTTGAAATTGGGAGATCTGGGCAATATAAGCATAAGCGGAACCTTAAAGGCTGTAGGACAGGAGGACAATAAAATAATTTTTACTTCTCTGGGCGGTGAATTTTGGAATGGAATTTATTTTGCTCCTTCTGGCACAAATTCAGAAATGGCGTGGGTGGAGATTAAAGGGGCAGAGAGAAGTTCCGACGATCATTACCAGATTTCTGCAGTTTTAGTTAAAGACAGTTCGGTTTTGTTTAAAAATTCAAATTTTGGAAATTACCGGAAAATCGGATTGAGGTTGCTGGATTCCAATTCAATTGTAGAAGAGGCGAGTTTTTCTGGCCCTGGAGTAGGAAGCGCCACCAAGCCCACTATAGGAATAGAGATAGAAGGTGGTAGCCCCATAATTAAGAATTGCAATTCAATCAACAACAATAGGTGGGGGATATTTGTTAAATCTTTAAAAGAAGGGAACGTGCCGTTCATTGAAGGGAATAATTTCAATGACAACCTAAGCGCAGTATATGCTTTATACCCTTCAGTGATTTTTAAATCTAATCATAGCAATAAACAAGAGGATAGGATTTCAATTTCTGGCTATCTGATTTCAGATGCCACTTGGGGAAAAAATGACTTTCCATATTATATAACTCAAGACACAGCTTCTGGAATTAATATTAATCAAGGCAAAACACTAACCATTGATCCTGGGGTAAGTATTTCTTTTAGTCAATTTTCTAAAATGACAGTAGAGGGGGCTCTCTCGGCTCAAGGATCTGCAGAGGGGAGAATTAGCATCTATGGAGATGAGGGCGTTTGGCAGGCAATGTATTTCACTCAGAATAGCGTAGGATCTATTTTAGAAAATGTGATGGTTCAAGATGGAATAGACCCCTGGAAGCAAGGGCAGATAAACGTAAAGGGAAGCTCAATTATTTTTAGGAATTCAACATCAACGAATAGCAAATACGCGGGAATATATTTGGAAAATTCAATCTCAACCATACAAGACTCATATTTTGGAGATAATAAGACTGGAATAGAAATATCGGGATCGGAATCTTTTCCGGAATTGAAAGAAGGAATTGTTTTTGAAAATAATAAATCTTACGATATTTTTCTCGGTGACACGGCCAACCAATGTATCTTGTTGCCGGAATATCTCCAAGGCAGTCGCACGAACTGCCTCTAGTTGTGGAAAACTTAACCTGGTTTAGTTATCCACAATTGACTAACTCATTGGCTTTGATATTCTAAAATAACGTTCCGCTCTTTAATGATTTCTCGAGCGACCTTTTTCCTCCTTGAAGGGGCCCCTCTTATTATCTGGCCCCTTTTTTCTTTGAATGAATCTGCTCTTAAATTTTTGACCTTTGGAGCAAATTCTGCTATATTGAGACAATATTTGAAGCAGTGTTCATGGACAGAGAAAAGCTTGTCAAACTTACAAATGAGGTTTATAGGCTGACTTTATTTTTCCCTAAAAAAGACCCTTTGCGATACAGATTAAGGGATGTTGCAGTCAGTTTTTTGGCGTGTCCAAATCAAAAAGACCTGGAAATTTTGGAAAGTTTTTTTGAAGTAGTTTTGGCTCAAAATTGGGTTGGAGTAAATGAAGTTCTATCTCTGAAAGGAGAATATAATATTTTAAAGTGTGATATGGATATTGTTGCCGCGGTGAAATTACCTTCAATTATTCATAAGCCAATTGCCGGGGAAAGTTCCTCGGGGCTTCCAGAAAGACAGGAAAGAATATTAAATTTTCTTAAAGAAAACGGCCGGGCTCAGGTTTGGCAGGTAAAACAGATTTTACCTGAAGTGACAAAGAGAACTTTAAGAAGAGATTTCGAAAATTTGTTAAACCAGGGTGTGATAGAAAGACTTGGTGAAAGGAACACTACTTTTTACCAGTTAAAAACAGAGGTTTCTTAATAGATAGGACATACATATATATGTAGGACAGAGAAAAAACATCATTTGTCCTATCATTACAGTAAACAATCATGATTGATCAAAGAAAAGAATTTGGCAAGATATACGACCAATGTATTGATAAAATATATCGGTTTGTTTTTCTTAAGGTGAGTTCGGAAGATATAGCTCAAGACCTATGTTCGGAAACTTTCCTACGTGGATGGGAAGCTTACAGAGTCGATGCAACAAAGATTGAAAATCCGCAGGCATTCCTTTACAGGATAGCTCGCAATCTGGTGACAGATTACTATCGTGAGAAAAGTAGGAAACAGACTATATCTGCAGATAACCTACCTATTCCTGACCCACGGCAAACAATGGCTGAAACAGCGGCCATTAATTCAGACTTGGCCAGGGTGAAGATAGCGTTGACCGACCTAAGAGAGGATTATCAGAATGTCATTATATGGCACTACCTGGAGGATTTGCCTATCGCTGAGGTTGCCAAGATGTTAGATAAAACAGAGGACACCACTAGGGTCACTCTCCATAGGGCGCTTAAGTCTTTGAGGGAAACCTGTAACAAAAAGAACATTTCTTCGTCATTATTATATGACAATGCGTGAAGATCAATTACTAAGCCAGTTGAAGGCATTGAAAAGAATTAAACCCAATAGAGATTGGGTTTCTTTAACTAAGAGAGAGATAATGGGCGAGGAGCCGAAACTCTCTTTCTTTTCCTTACCCAGGTTTGCGCTGGTCGGGGTGATGACAGTATTTGTCCTGTTCGGATTTTTTGGATATAGCTTCGTTAAAAATTCCTTGCCAGGCGATGTTCTGTATTCTGTAAGGAAAGCAGTCCATGAGGGTAAGGCCTACTTTGTTTCTAACGAAGAAAAACCTGTTTTCCAGCTTAAGCTTGCCAATGAAAGACTTAAAGACCTTGCCAATGCTCCGGTTAGAAATTTAGCTCCCACTATAAACGAGTTTCAGGCCAATATGCTGGAAGCTGCCAAGAATCTGGAAAATGTTAAATTTTCCACCTCAAGCCCTGAAACCATGAAGGAGATTGTGAGAGAAACAAAGAAACTGGAAGAAAACAAACAGAAAGTAGAATCTTTGGGGGTTGTTATTGATGAGAGCGGAACATCTGAACTCGAAAATGCTTTAAGAAAGATCGTATCTGATTCCATTACTGATTTGGCTGATAGGGCATCCACGGAAGAGGAAATGGATATTTTGGAATCAATGGAAAAACTTTTTGAGGAGGGTAAATATTCTGAAGCGTTAGAGATTTATTTAACCAGTCAAAACCAATAGGTTATCCACAGCCGATGGCATTGACCGTATATTTAATTTAATACAGAATGGAGAAATGTCAGGTTTTGCCGAAAAACTCAGGTTGTTGTTTGTCTAAAAAATTATATTAATTTATTTTAAAATTTGACGAGTCGCAATCTTGCCTGAACAAGCAAGTAAACTAGGGGTAAATTCGTGGCAATTACGTAAGGTCGTGAAATTACCCATTCAGCTTAGCTGAGGTTTAGGGAAAGAAAGGTCGACGCGACGAGAAATAAGAATTATTAGTCGTTTAATCAAACACTTAAAAATTAAAATGAATATAGCCAAAAAGATTATTGCAACCATTACCACGGTGACATGCGCCGCTTGGATGATGGGTCCTGGCATAGCTCAGGCAACGACAATAGCTGAACTTGAGGCTTTGATTGCTAGTTTAACTCAGCAATTAAGCCAAGCTACAGCTTTATTGTCAGGATTGCAGAGCGGTAGCGGAGGAAGCGCAACCGTCACAGGTTGCACCATCACTTCGTTTACCAACAATCTGAAAGTGGGATCTTCCGGACAAGATGTGAAATGCTTGCAGATTATCCTGAATTCAGATGCCTCAACCCAAGTCGCAGCAAGTGGAGTAGGTTCGTCTGGTAATGAAACTACATATTTTGGTCCTTTGACCAAATCCGCAGTAATCAAGTTCCAGGAAAAATATGCCTCTGAGGTTTTAACCCCAGTGGGATTGACCAAGGGAACTGGTTACGTCGGATCATCCACCAGAGCCAAGCTTGATCCAATGATAAGCACAGGCACCGGTGGGACAGGAGAAACTGGTGGGACAACAACCCCAACAACTCCAACAACTTACGAAAATAAGATAAGCGTGGCTGCTGACAATCCAGCTGCCGTTACTATTGCCAAGGGCGCACAGAACGTAGTTGCGATGAAACTTAACTTCTGCGCTGCCGACCAGGCAAACACTGTTTCCAAAATAATCTTAACGAGATCAGGAATTGCAGCCGATGCTGATATTTCTGCAGTTAAGCTTTATGATGGGACAACGCAGGTTGGTTCAACTCAAGCTTTAAACACAACCAACCACAAAGCAACTTTCTCAGCATTGAACTGGACTATTTCCGCTGATTCCTGCAAGGTGCTTACTGTAAAGGCAAGCATAGCTTCAGGAGCCACAGCTGGAGATACTCCTAAATTCAAGATTGCTTCAGCTTCAGATATAACATCAACCGTAGCCTTAGACGGAGTATATCCAATTGAAAGCAATGGAACTACTATTGCTGGAATTGGAACTGGCGCCGTGGAAATTTCCACCACCACTTCTCCTTCAGGAACTATAGTTGCAGGAACAAGCGAACAAGCAGTCGTTACCTGGAAGTTGACCGCTTCTTCAACGGAAGGAGTAAAGGTTCATTCTGTAAAGATCACAGAAGTCGGCT
This sequence comes from Minisyncoccota bacterium, assembly GCA_028712445.1. Lineage (GTDB taxonomy): Bacteria > Patescibacteriota > Minisyncoccia > Minisyncoccales > RBG-13-42-11 > JAQTPY01. The sequence continues at coordinate 15,751 of JAQTPY010000010.1, forward strand.
CATCTGTTGATTCAGATGTTTCGAACGTGAAGTTGTTCTACGCTTCAACCCAGTTAGGTTCAACTGCCGTCAGTTTAACCAATGGAGCAGCCACATTTGATTTTTCAGCAGCTCCCTTGGAAATTCTGGCAGGAACAAGCAAGAACATCACAGCATATGTTGATGTGGGAACCAGCATTGGTGTTGATGACAGAACAATCAAATTCGAGATTACAGCCAACACCGATGTTACAGCTTACGGGGCAAACAGCGGTGGACAGGTAATAGCTTACGGAAACACCGAAGCTACCGACCTCTGGCCGTTGCAGGGTCAATCAATGACCGTGGCCTTAGGAAGCTTGACTATTCAGAAAGATACAACCTACAGCCCTTCAGCTCAGGACTATACAAGAGGCACATCAGACAATGACATGATTGCCATTAAGTTAAGCGCCGGAGCAAATGAAGGTGTCAGAATCACTTACATCAAGTTAACTGAAACCCAATCTGCTTTGGGTGATTCCGATGTCGCCAATATTACTTTGTACGATGCGGAAACCGGAGCAAGATTAGTCGATACTACAGGAAACACAATTCCTGCAGCTTCAATGGTTTCAGGGTATGTGACATTTGGATCCTACACAACCGGTCTAGACACAACCGGTCTTTTCGACATTGAGAAATCAAAGTCAAAGATCGTTTTGGTCAAAGCCGATGTTTCTTCAGCGGCAACAGTTGCCGACACCAGATTGGGATTCGAACTTAACAATCCTACCACTGATGTTAAGGCTGACGGTTTGTCATCGGGAAATGACTTAGGAACTTCCGACATCAATGCCGGAGTCACAACAGCAGTTCCTTCGACTTCCGTCAATCACGACATTATTGAAAAGGGAACTTTGACCGTATCTGCTAATTCCAACACTCCAGCTGCTTCAAACTATACTCTTGGCACAGAGAATTATACTTTTGCCAAGTTTGATTTGACCAGCACAGGTGAGGGAATCAAAGTCAGCCAGTTCAACGTTTACTTTGCCACCGGCACAGGTTCGGCAACAACCACAGCAGCCGATGCAGCCGATGTAAACAATGTTGAATTGTGGGACGGAGACACCTTATTGGGCACTGATTCCCAGATAAGTTCAGGTTACGCCGAATTTGCAGTCAATTTAACCATAGAGAAGAATAAAACCAAGGTCTTAACCGTTAAGGCCGATATTCCTATCGGATCTGATGCTGCAAATCTCCGCGCCTGGATTCAGAAACCGGCCGACCTTACAGCCGAAGGTGAAGATTCTGGTGCAACAGTTACAACATCAGGCACCTGGAGCAGTATCACCGGCAACTTGATGACCAAGGGCGCTCCTTACTTAACAGTCAAGGCAGCTCCTACTCCGGCCACCAAGACCTTCATTAAGAACACGAGCGCAGCTCATGTTGCAACGTTATACTTCACTGCCACAAACACTGAAGACATAACCATAACCAAGATCAAGATCGCTGGAATTTCCGCTTCAAGCAGCGCCGCCGGCACCGCAACTACAGTTGCCGCCGTGGCCGCTTCTGCTGAAACCGGAATGGATGTGAATGTAATGGCAGGAAGCGTGGCCTTGTACTTAAGTGGCAGCGACACTCCTTTCACTAATGTTCTTAATTTGGAGGACGGAACCAACTACGATTATGTAGACTTCACTGGTTTGTCATTGAGCGTTCCTAAAGGAACCACTAAAGTCATTGACGTAAAAGTGAAGGTTCTTGACGCCACCACCACTTCAGGCGACAGCGCAGTCCATTTCTACTTCGGTATAGCTTCCGGCACAGTTGATGTCGCCGGTTCAGGAGTAGATTCAGGTGTGGCCTTGGATTCCGACACAATTTCCGTTGATTCAATGGGTGTGTTCGGTCAGGGCATGAAGTTCGGTTCAGCTGGAACATTGACTGTCACAAATGATGCCAATCCTCCAGCCTCAGCCGTCTACACCACTGCCGATGGAGCCGTTTCTTTGGGTAAATGGAAATTCACAGCTTCTGATGAAGCCATTACCTTAAAGAAAGTGAGATTCGATGTCAGGAACAGTTCTAGCAGCCAGGCCTACTTCACAGGTTACGCAGGGCCTTCAACAACCTCAATTGCTACTTCCGGTTTACAGTTCTGGTATTCATTGAATGATGGAGCCACAAGAACTTGTAGTTTCGGTAAAGTTGCTGCATCGTGGACCACCATGACTTTGCTCGCAGCTGAAATCACTTCAGACTGTGTAGACTTGGCAGCAAGCTACACGGCCAGCGACGAGATTAAGATAATGCCCGCAAGCAGCTCTTACACGTCAATTGAGATTCAAGACACATTGAGCACAGCTTCCAACACTGCTGATGACCTTAAGTTAGGTCTGAAGTATGGTGGAACTCAATATGTTAACAAGACTTCAGGCGCAGATGCCAACTTTGGCAACTTCTATCTCTATGATGGAGAAACCTTGGTTAGCACCGCCAATGTCACCGCTCAAACAAACAATGCGGTCGTATTTGACATTTCTTCAGGGCTTTCAATTCCTGTTGGAACCAAATACTTAACCGTCAAGTCTGACATTTCACCTTACACTGCTATGACTGAAGGCAGCACGGTGATCTTGTCAATTGGTAGCACCACAGCTACTGACGTAGAATACGTCACAGCTGAGGGAACTTCAGGCACGCTCGCAGCCGGCAGCATCACTTTGGATGCAGAAAATGCAGGCAACGAGATGTATCTGTATGCCACCAAGCCAACATTGGCTGTGACCTCAGGTTCACCTTCCGGAGTTCAGACTCCTGGAACTAGCAAGAAAGTCTTTGAATTCACCGTCACCAACGCTCAGAGCTTGCTTTCAATGTATATCAACGCAATCAGATTCAAGATTGAGAGCAATACCAGCACAGTGATGTGGGACAAGACTTACACCCTCTATAAGACCAACGATTTAACTACTTCGCTTGGTTCAGGTGTATCCTATGCTAACGCAACCAGCACTGATTTGTCTGGATGGGTGACCATCTATCCTACCGCAGGATATGAAGTAGGTTCAGGTGATACCGTGACATACGCCTTGTATGGAAATACAAGCGCTATGAACACAAGCAGCGGAAATGAGTACTTAACCATTTCCATTGACACCGATAACTTCTATTGGGATGACGGCTTAGCCGCCAATGCCAATAATAAAGTCGGCGGTCTTCCTGCTACAGGCAACACCATGACCTTCTAGCAGTCTTCCTTGTGGTCCCGCTTACAGCGGGATGAGACGGCAAGGCCCCGCTAAAAGCGGGGCTTTTGCTTTTCGTAAAAAATAAAATTGTGCTAGAATAAATCCATGATTTGGCGCCGGAATTCAGGAAAAATATTTTTTTTGGCAGCAATGCTTTTTTCTTTTCTGCCATTTTTTGTTCAATCTGCCGACTTGAAGTTTTTTATCGATTCCTCTTATGACCGGACGGGGAGATCGGAGGTTAAGGTGTTTTTGCACCAGGTGGCTAATCACTCTAATTTTTATGTTGAAGAAGATTATTATCAAAACCTTGATATTGAAGAAAAGCAGAAGTTTTCCAAAAATCTAAACACTCTCAGTAAGGAATTCGACGAGAATATTTATCCCACCTTAACCAGGTTTTTGGGATCTGAATGGAAGCCGGGGATAGATAACGAAAATAAAATTACGATTCTCCTGACTCAGTTAAAAAGTGACATGGGTGGATATTTTAATGAAGGAGATGAATATCCTCGAGCTCAGTTTGCGTTTTCCAACGAAAGAGAAATGATTTATTTGAACGTGGATTCTGTTTCCAGCGGTTTGGCTAAAATTTATCTTTCTCATGAATTTGTCCATTTGATTACTTTTAATTGGAAGAACCAGAAATACGGGATTTCAGAAGAGGTTTGGCTAAACGAGCTTAGAGCCGAGCTGTCTTCCACCGTTTTGGGATATGACAGTGTTTATGATGGTTCCAATCTTCAAAAAAGAGTCAGGAATTTTTCCCAGAAAATAGACGATTCTCTGACTGAATGGAGGAACGAATCTTCAGACTACGGTATTATTAATATTTTTGGGCAGTATTTATTGGATTATTACGGGATCAATGTTTTAAAAGATTCTCTCCAGTCTGATAAAATAGGGATAGAGTCTTTGAATTATGCTTTAAAAAAGAATAATTTTTCTAAAACTTTTATAGAAATTTTTACCGATTGGGTGGTGGCGCTTGTGGTCAATGACTGCGGTGTTTCTCCCCGCTATTGTTATTTAAATCAGAATCTGAAAAATTTAAGAGTGGCTCCCAGGATAAATTATCTTCCTTCTTCGGGGGAAAGTATTCTGACAGTGACAGATTATGCAAAAGATTGGGCCGGAAACTGGATTAAATTTATAGGAGGAAGGGGGACTTTGAAAATAGAGTTCATAGGAGAAGAAAATTCAGTCTTTAAAATTCCCTATCTTTTAAGAGATTCATCGGGAAATTATTCATTTGATTTTCTGACCTTGGATTCTTTTAAAAGAGGGACAATTTTTGTTACCGATTTTGACAAAAAATACGAATTTTTGATTTTAATGCCCTTCTCTTTCAAGAAAACATCAGATTTTAAAGGAATTGAAGATTATCATAAATTCATGTGGTCAGCTTCAATGGTCAATGAAAATTCTGAAAAACAAAAAGAGGAAGAGGCAAAGGAAATTGCCAGGCTTCTGGCGTTAGTTGACGATTTGAAGTTAAAACTTGCCAGTGTTCAGGCCAAAATCAGCACCATTCTTGCGCAGAAAAACAGCCAGGATTATGCCTGTCAGAAGCTGGATAACAATCTCTATTTGGGAATAAAAAACAGCAATGAAGTAAAGTGTCTCCAGAATTTCCTAAAAAGCCAAGGAGCGGATGTTTATCCTGAGGGACTGGTGACAGGGAATTACCTTTCAGCCACCAAGGGAGCGGTGATTCGTTTTCAGGAAAAGTACGCTTCTGAGGTTTTAACTCCCCTTGGGCTTTCTTCCGGCACAGGTTACGTCGGCCTGT
>JAQTPY010000011.1 GCA_028712445.1 Minisyncoccota bacterium
TTATTTTCTTGGCATTCAGCATATTAACCATTATATCATTAAAAAAAGACCCGCCCATCGCAACAATGCAATGAACGGGTATAGTTTAAACTTTTTCTCCCCTGAGCGCCTCTTCTGCTCTTTCTATCACGCCCTCAAAAACAACTCCCTGCTTGGCAAGTTTAGCTTTCAATAGCCAGCAGAGGCCAAGAGACATACCTATCCTGGGTTCAGTCCGGTAAACTTCCCTGAGGCCCCAATGATCGATACATAAAGGATCTATATTTTTCACCAGCTCCTTCTGTTTTTGAGTAAGTCTTCTGAGGCCGGAAGTAAATACTCCTTCCATGGGGTCAGCAAACCTGCTTTTAAAATTATTGCTGCCAGGAGGATCCTCCACGGCCTTTTGGCACATATCGGCTATTGCCAGCACAGCATCAGCTAAAGAAACCTTATTCGCTTCAGCCAAAAGATTAAAATCCTGACTGAGCTTATCCCAATTTCCGGGAGTGGCTCCGAAAAGAAGGGCTCCTGCTTCCGCGTGATTCAAAGCCGTCTGACAGTATTTTGAACTAAACCCCAGTTGATTCAGAATATCTTTGCCGGCAGCAGCATGAATCCAGGGATGATGGGAGGCGTACCTCCCTATGTCGTGGACCAGTCCCCGGATGAAAAACTCTCTGGGATTAAAATTTAGCTGATCAGCTATTTCCCTTGCTACGATCGCCACTCTCTTGGCATGATCTTTGCAGGAAGCATTCCATGGCCGCCTTGCAGGATCCGTTATTATCAGATTTTCAGCATCGCCGATTTTCCCGATCATCTCTTCGACCAGGCACATGTCTTCGTCAGTCGGACCATCTTCGCCGCTGAGACCGGAGGATTCGACTACCGGAATAAAGAAATCATCCATTAATTCGTCTTGGATGAATTTTATCTCCGGGGGTGTGATTGTTTTCTTTCCTTCAAATTTTGAAGGATCCTCCGTCCACCTAAGAAGCATTATGTTTACCGCTCCTTCCAGGTTTTTTCTCTGGTCATTGAAGCTAAACTTTTTCAACTGTCCTTACCTCCAACGTCTATATTTGTATTTTAAAAAAACAAAATAACTTTTAAAATGATTTCTCACTATACAATATTAAAAAGAAAATGTCAAATACAATTTTCAAAATAAAAAAGAGGGTTTCCCCTCTTTGGAGCATTTCTGTTTCCTAATAAAGAGCCACTAGAAATTCCACATCTCCGCCTGCGTCAATCAGGGAAATCCCATCATTGGAGACACTAACGGAATAAAAATTAACTTTGCCTCCCTCCTCGGCAACAACAACGAAGGAAATGGGATGGCTTGTCGTTTTCTTGATCACACCCACGGGGATTCCACTCCAGCCAGACTGCTTGAAAGCGCCCATTAAATTAATGATGTAGTCTGAATCCTCTCCCAAAGAAAGCGATTCTGCGCCGTTTGCTGTCAAAAACCTTCTGATCTCCCCTACGTTAACTATCTGGTATTGCGTTCTTTCCGGACCGCGGATGCGAGCCTTGGGGAAATCGGTTCTTAATAACTGCAGCATCTCACCCTGATTCATCGTTTTTAAAATCTGGGGACCAGAGACCGCAGCAACCAGACTGTCTCCCGTCTTGTCTGCAAGCGCGCTTAGGCGGGTAATTTCCTGGGCCTGGCTGCCAATGGTGGCCTCGGCATTGCCCAAGATCTGCTGGGCCGCCTTTAATTCCTGGGAAGTTGAAATGATTTCCTTTTCCTGGGAAACTATCATTTTTTCTTTGTCTTGAATCGTTTTTGCCAGCTCCTCAATCGTGGCCTTTTGTTCGCTAATAACTTCTTCTTGAGACTTTAATTCTTTGCTAAGATTTCCCGCGCTCTGCTTTTCTCCAAGAAGCTCCGCAATTATCCGATCCTTCTCTGAAATGACCTCATCTTTATTCGTCACTTCCTGAAAAAGATCTTTATTGACTTGCCTTTGTTCAGCCACAATCATTTCCTTATCTGAAGACTCTTTGGCCAATCTTTCAATTTCTTTTTCAAAATAATCCAGAGTCGGATCAGACGCCGACGAACTCTGCAGCCAGGAATAATCATCTTTATGAGAAGTGATAACTTCCTCCTGTTTCGAATTCATCCCAAATATTATCGCCACCAATATTGCAGCCAAAGATAAGATGATTAATAAAATTCTTGTCAAAACATTCCCGTTCAACGTTTTTCCCTCCTCAATATAATATTTTCAAATTGCTTTCAAAACAAAAACAGGCCAAAACGCCTGTCTAAACTTGCTGCGCAATTTTTATCTGCTTTTCTCCCCACACTTTAAACTTATAAAAGCCTGGCTGCCTTGTCAATAACTTAATCTTTATGAAACCCCAAATCTGCAGGATTGCTGCCACCAGGAATATAGCAAATTTCTCCACCCTTCTTCTCAAACTCATTTCTCAATCTTTTTACCTCCAAAGCCAGATCAATTGTTTCCTGCAAAATTCCTTTTCTGCTTACATGTCCTTTTGACCAGCTTTCAATGATTAAATTGCTGTCTCCAAAAACTTTTTTCACGTTTTCTTTCAAAGCAATCTGCAAAGCATATTTACAGGCCAAAAGTTCTCCAAAATTATTTGTTATATCTCTAAAAATCCAGTGATGGCCATTCCGATTGATATATTCCCGAGGAAGAACTTTGGACAACAGGCCTTTTCCTTTCTCGTTTGTGACATTTATCTCAACTCCCTTGCCCGCTCCCGTGCCGGCGTCAAAATAAACTCCTTTTTCTGAAGCCAGGTGTTTAATCGCGTAATCAGCCCCTGCCTCCAACCATCTTTCCGCTTCCTCTCTGGTAAGAAAACTTTTAAACCTTGCTCCCTCAACACCAGAGACAATTTTTTCACAATCTTTCCAATTGTCCGTCACTCCTTTTTTTCCTCCCGATAGATATGCATAAAATTTTTTCTTTGCCATGAATTTATCTTAACAAAAAATCGTCCTTTGGCGTAGCGCTACGGACGATTTTCTGTTGATATCTGAAAGTTATTCAGCTGCTGGAATATCGAGTACTCTTACGGGCCCGTTATCCTGGTTCATCATTTCGCCAACCAAGGGAACCACTATGCTGCTTCTGTAAAAATTGGTTTGGTCAGAGACTGAATTTACGGGGAATATGAGAGCTGGAACAAATAATTCAAATGAGCTGTATTTGCCCTCCTCAGTCTTCCATATTTGAACCAGTCCTTTCTTGGGATCACCTATTTCCACATTAACCGTCTTTTTGGCTTCAGGGTAAGTGTAGTTTCCAAACATCCCTCCGTTTTTCACAAAATTTAAAATCTTAGTTGTGTCAGTTTCAATATCATACACCGAACTTTCAATATCACCGATGACGATATTGTAAGCTCCTGTCACTTTCTTATACTTCAAGTCAACCGAGAGGCCCATTCCGTATTTGTTCCCTCCTTGATCGTAAACGGTCTGGCCGTTAATTTCCAAGGGGTAAATCACAGAAACATTTTCAATAATGCCTCTTGCTGGCGCGCCACCTTCTTTGCTCTCTAAAATGTAATACTCCTGTTGCTCTACAATCTCTCCTTTCCCGTATTTACCCTTGTTGATGCCGTAATCTGAAAGAAATTTATCTGAAATGGAAATTATTTCTTCATCATTAGGCATTGAGAGAGGAGATGGAAAACTATCCCTGCTTGGCCATTTTTCCCAATTCATATTAATAGAAACGTTATTCTGCCTCGCATCAATATATATGGAATATCCAAATTCTCTGTCTTCAGAAATCTCCATGCTGTTTATGTTGGTATTTTGAAAATTATCTAGATTAATAAAGTTAAGATTCATTTTTCCTGCAATCTTTTTTAGTTCATTTTTTACTGCATCCCCGGCCGTCCTTCTGTAAACCTCTCCTTTGTCGCTCACTTCAAAATCTTTCCCCGCATAAACGTAGTTATAATTCGTAGGCTCGTAATAAAAGGGAGCCACCATATCCAAACCCTCAGAACTTATGCTTCCTGAACCCATGCCCAAAGGAACCGTGGATTCAATGAAAGAGCTTGATCCTGCCCCCTCTTCTCCCGACCGAAGAACGGAGCTGTCTGAAGACTTCTGGTCAGCGGTTGAGGGAGAAAAAAGAATATCACCGAAAGCATTGTCTCCCATGTCTTTTATTGCCAGGTTGCCTCCTCCTTTTGGCAAATTAATGAGAATGACTGTTGCAATAAGAGCCATTGTCGCTCCGACAAAGACGAATTTTTTGAAGGGCCACGCCCATGAAATATTTGGCATATTTTTACAGGATTGAAAATCTAATAATTTTGATTTTTCTAAAACCTTGGCTCGAAGTTCGCTGATAAATATTTCGTCAATTTTTATTTCAGGCTTCGCTCTCAGAAGTTCCTGAATAATTATAATCAGCGAATCTTCGTGCGCTTTAAGACTTTTATCAACTGAATATATATCATCAAGGATTTCTTTTAATAATGGTGTAATGTTTTTTATTTTTTCCATATGGTTTTATTTCCCCCTTCACTGTCTAATACGTTTTAAAATCTAAAAAGTAACATTGCAATAAATACAGATAACGGCATTTCGTTTTTTAAAGTATGTATCGTCCTGGAAAAAACCACCCGGCAATTGACTTCATTTTTCCCAAGGATTTCAGCGATTTCTTTATAAGAATACCCCTCCCAAACTCGAAGAATTACTATTTCCCTCTGTTCCGGCTTTAGTTTGGCCAAATATTTCTCCACATCTTTTAATTTCCCCGAAACATCCAGATCGCGTAAAATATTTTCTTTGCCTGCCAAATCCCACACATCGTCTACGTTCACAAAATTCTTCTTGGTTCTGTAAAAATCAATCACGGTGTTGCGGGCAATCTGGTAGAGCCAGGTTGAAAATTTGCCCTTCTTTAAATCAAAATTTTTGAAGCTGTCTAGGGCCTTCATGAAAGTTTCCTGAGTCAGATCTTCAGCCGTTTCCTTATGATGGGTTTTATAGTAAATAAAATTAAAAATCTTCTTTACGTGTTTGTCGTAAAACCCAGCAAAATTTTCCGTGTTTTCTTGTTTGTCCGGCATTTTAACCTAAAATATTCTTTTTTCTTTTTAATGAATACGAAAAAAAGAGAGAAACGTTACTTTTTGATAATTTTGCTGTATATTCCGTATTTTGAGAAAAATTCCCTCAGAATAAGCGTTGTTAAAAAAGAAATAACTATGGCCAGCTGAATGTTTACAAACATTAAAAGATAGAAAGATAAAGATCCCAGAAAAGCGCTTAAGGCGTAATTGGAGCCCTGCCTCAGAGACATCGGCGCACCCCCTCCCATAATTGAATCCCTGATGATCCCACCGCCAAAGCCGGTCAGCATGCCCAAAAATACACAAGCTAAAAGAGAAAGGATATTCAGGTTTGGGTTCCACGAGAAAAGTTGATTAAATGTTGCTGAAACTCCAATAATTACAAAGGAAGCAAGGCCGATTGAATCCATTAACCTGAAAAAAGAATAAGCTTTTTTAAAAAAAGTGGGAATAATGTAAATCAAAATCCCGGCAATGAGGCAAACCAAAATATAGTTTAAATCCCCAATATAAAAAAGCGGGACACGGTCAATTATCAAATCCCTGATCGTCCCTCCCCCCACAGCTGTAATCACTCCGAGGAAGATCACCCCGAAAATATGAAGTTTTGCCATTTTACCCCTGTAGGCCCCCGTAATGGCAAAAGCAAAAGTTCCCAATAAATCCAAAAAATAAAGCATTGTTTTATTTCAAACTTTTACCCATGTAATGCCAATCGCAACCAAAATAATAATCTTTCAGAGTTGCATCCACTTTGAATCCGTGCTTCTTGTAAAAATCAATCGAATCTCCGTAACGTCCGGTCGCCTGCAGGACTATTTTCCGGCATTTGTTCTTCTTGGCAAATTCCTTGATATGCTTCATTAATCTTGATCCGAAACCTTTATCCGTAAACTTGTCATCTATAATGATGCGGCTTACCTCCGCAATATCTCCCTCGATATCGACTCTGGCATAGCCCCTAAGCAAGCCCTTTTCATATATTCCAAAGAAATATGACTTCCAGAAAGGCGCAAATCCGCACTTCTTCTCAATTATCTTCCATTGTTTGTCGGCGAATTCCTTTATTTCCCCCTCTCTTACTTCCTTTATTTTTATTTCCTCTTTCATAAATTTTCTTTTAAACCTTCCTTTGTGACCATTCACCTACTCTATCAAAAAATCGCCCTCGGGCATAGCCCCTATGGGCGAGCCCAAATGGCGATTCTTTGACTTTACCCGTTATTTAAATTATCTTGCGAAAAATTTAAACATCCAGCCAAACAAACTAAAACCTCTCTCTGAATTATTGACTGTTTCTTCAATCTCTGAATTTGTCTGTTCCAGCAATTGTATCTGCTCCAGTAAACTCTGCTTATCATCCTGGTTGGAAAACTGATTCTGGACCTGGTTTAACTGCTGAATCTGCTCGCGATTCTGCTCCAATATCTTTTTGGCATTTTTAATCTCGGTGTAATCTGGACCCACTAATAGTTTAACTAGACCGCCTCTTTTCTGAACCTTCTCTATGCTGGCTTCTAATTTTTCCTGATTCTGATTTTGGGCCTGAGCAATAACCCTCACCTGTTCGCCAATACCACCGTTTCTATCGGCGATCTGCAGCATCTCCTGAACAGCGTTGGCTACCCGACTCCTTCTTTGTTCTCCAAGGGAATTGCTTTGGCTTTCTTCTCCCTGCGCTTTATTTTGGTTTTGATCCTTAAGTTGGCTGTTATTCTGGCTATTTTGCCCAGAAATTTCTCCTGACTGCAATTGCTCCTCCGTCTGAACCTGAAGTTGAGTGCTCTCTCCCTGATTCGACGTTTGAACCTGCTGCTGAACTTGATTTTGCCCATTCTCATCGCTTTTGTTGCTGCCTTGCATTACAGCAAAAACGCTTGCCACGGGGACAAGTAAGACTAAAGAAACGATGATCGAAAGAATCTTTTTTTTCATATTTTTAATATTAATTATCCAAAACCGTTATTCTATTATAACAAATGATTTAAAACACACAACCACGCTCGGTTTCAAAAGATACTATTCTCATGGAAGCAAATGCTTTTTATTTAAGGACTTTAGGATACATGTAAGCTCCCAGGATGCTTGTTATAAAAACAACGACTGCGAGAACGAATATGTCAAAAGGAAGTTTCGAGAGATCGCCTGTGACCAATAAAGATCTCAAGCCGCTTACCATGTAGCTCAGAGGATTAACATTGGCCACCGCCTGCAGCCAGGAAGGCATGATCTCGATTGGATAAATTGCATTGGAGGCAAAAAAAAGAGGAAGAGTGATCACCTGGCCGATACCCATAAATCTTTCCCGAGTTTTGACAATGGAGGCGATAATCATGGAAAGCCCGGAGAAGAATGCTGCCCCCAGCATTGTGATAAGAAATACGCCGGCAACAGACAAGAGTGTAATCTCCAAATGGATTTGAAGAATGAATGCGAAAAGGAAAATAATTATCACCTGGCTCAATCCTCTGATGCCGGCTGAAATCATTTTGCCCAGAACAAAAGCTAAGCGGGGCGTTGGTGTCACCAGAACTTTTTGCAAAAGTCCCATATCGCGTTCCCAAATAATCGATAAGCCGTAAAAAATAGCGACAAAAGTCACCGATTGGGTAAGAATGCCCGGGGTTATAAATTGCAAATAAGTAAATCCTTCTGTCGGAATGGCCCGGATCCTGCCCATCGCCTCCCCGAAAATCCCCAGCCATAAGATTGGTTGGACAGCTCTCATGATCAACTCTGTGGGATCATGAAGAAGTTTTCTGACCTCTGTTCCAGCTACAATATATGATTTTGTAATTACCTGAATAATATAGTTTGCCATATTTTATCCCAATCTCTGGGCAGCCTGTCTTACTCTCTTTATTTCCTGAAAATCCCCCATCTGATGCAAAGAATTCCCTGTAAAAAAGACAAATACGTCTTCCATGCTGGCATTTTTCTTTTCAGTCTTCTCTTTCAGTTCAGAAAGCTGGCCCATGGCGGATATTTTTCCTGAATTCATAATTGCCACTCTGTCGGCCACAGCTTCGGCCTCCTCCATATTGTGAGTGGAGAAAAAAATGGTAGTCCCCTGACTGCGAAGCTCCAAAAGATGCTCCCAGACATTATTTTTTGCAACCGGATCCAATCCAACGGTCGGTTCATCCAAAAAGAGCACTTCGGGGCAATGAAGCATGGCTTGGCCGATTTCCAGCTTCCTTATCATTCCTCCTGAAAAATTTTTTGCAAGCTTGGCTGAAAACTGGCTCAACTTAAGGAAATCAAGCACTTCTGAAACGCGATCTTTGCGCCGATTTCGGGGAACATCATAAAGACTGGCCATGAGCATTAAATTTTCGTAGGCGGTCAGAGAACCATCTATGGAAATCATCTGGGGAACATATCCAATTGCTTTCCTTACATTGGCCGGTTCCTTAATCACATTTTGTCCATTAATAAAAGCTTGCCCCTCAGTAGGATCCAGCAAAGTGATTAAGATTCTTATCGTTGTGGTCTTGCCCGCGCCATTTGGCCCCAAAAATGCAAAAATTTCTCCCTTTTTGACATCAAAGGAAATATTGTCAACTGCCGTAAATTTGCCGAAACGCTTGGTCAGATTAACTACGCTTATAACATTTTTTTCAGACATATGTCTTAATTCTATTTTTAAAATGAAAATTGTCAATTGCTATCCATCGTCAATTCTAGGGTGCTTGCCTGAAATAGTCAAAATAGGTAAGGTAAAATAATGGATAAATCGTCTAATAGAAAAATAAAAGTCCTGGAAGAAATCAACAAACAGATCGTGGACAATGTGCCTGTCAGCATAATTATTATTGACAAAAAAGGCACTATTATTTTCGCTAATAAATACTTTCAATCCGTAGCAGAAGATTCTGGCAGCCCTGATGGCAAAAATATATTTAAAATACCTTTTTTTATTAGAGAAAATTTGTGCAAAAATTATAAAAATCTGCTAACTCGGGGAGTGTCTTTTAATAAAGAAAATTGTCGCACCAGAAATTTAAAGGGCGAAAGAAAATATATCAGCATTGTGGCGGTGCCCGTCAGAAATGAAAATGGTAAAGTTGAAAGCGCTCTCTCCATGGCGCTTGATGTGACCGAAACAGTCATGGCCAGAAATAAATTGGAAAGTCTGAATAAAAATCTTGAAAATAAAATCAAGGAAAGAACGCGAGAAATCAGCAAAATAAATGAAACACTAAGCAGGTCCTTGGCATCAAAAATACAGTTTGTTTCTGACGCCTCTCATGAATTAAAAACACCTCTCGCAATAATCAAATTAAGCCTTTATTTCGCAAAAAAAGAGATTGAAGAACAAAAAATTAAATTACCTGAAGTCTTCGGGACCATTGATCGGGAAATTGACAAAGTCGCCACCATTTTAACCGATTTGAATTTTTTGGCCAAAGTTGAAAATACTCGTGAAAAATTTGTAATCAGCCAGGTTGATTTAAATAGACTGATGGAAAACGTCATAAAAGGACTTAAAGTTCTTGCTGATAAAAAAAAGGTGAACATAATCTATCAAAAACCGAGAAAAAATATAGTTATAAAGGGTGACAAAAATAAATTAGAAAGACTATTCTCAAACATTTTAGAAAATGCCATCAAATATAACAATGAAGAGGGCTGGGTGAAAATTTCCTTAACGCTTGACTCAGAGACAAAAAATGTTAATCTTAATTTCTCTGATAACGGTATCGGCATATCTAAGAGCGATCTACCTTATATTTTCACCCGTTTTTATCGCGCCAAATTATCGCGAAAAACAGGTGAAAAAGGAATCGGTTTGGGGCTTACCATCTGCAGATCGATTGTCGAACAGCACAATGGCTCAATTTCAGTTCAAAGCCACCCGGGAAAGGGATCCGTCTTTACCGTCGGTTTGCCGATTGATTTTGAAGAAGGGACCAAATAAGCATCTTTACAACAAAATAAATAAGGAGAGGTAAAAATGAAAATCCTGTTTCTCGATGACTCTGAAACCTTTCTTAAACAATTGAAGCCTTTCTTTGCTCATAATAGAAATTTTGAAGCGTTTTTTGCTTTAAATTTTGATGAAGCCAACGCTTTTATCCAAAAGCATGAGCACCAATTTGCGTGTTTTGTGTTGGATATCCAGCTTTCTGAAAAGGGATTTTCAGGCATTGATGTTGCCCGCGTCCTCAGAAGGGCTTATCCTGAAACGGCAATAATAATGCTGACCTTCCATTCAAACACTTTTTATTACAAGGAATGGCTCAAGACCGTAGCTGATGACTGCGTCAGCAAAACATCCGACCCGG
This sequence comes from Minisyncoccota bacterium, assembly GCA_028712445.1. Taxonomy (GTDB): domain Bacteria; phylum Patescibacteriota; class Minisyncoccia; order Minisyncoccales; family RBG-13-42-11; genus JAQTPY01. The sequence continues at coordinate 10,359 of JAQTPY010000011.1, forward strand.
ACGTATTAGGACAAATAATCATCAATGCTGTCAATCTAAGGGAAACGAAACTAAAAAGCTCTCTCCTTTTGGAAAGCCTTCTTCCCTACGAAAAATATATAAGGTTCGTAAGCAGGACTGGCGACAAGCATGGCGCAGAGAGATTAGATGGCGTCCTGACTAAGGACAACAAACCCATAGCCTGGGATGTCTACAACCTGCCTTCCCTCTCACCCGTAAGAAACATTCTTGGGATAACGGTGAGCAGGGGCTGTATTGGCCGCTGCCTTTTCTGCCTTTCCGGCAAGAGACTTTTCGAAAGGAATTACTTGAAAGAGGAAATCCTTAGCCAAATTCTTCATGGACTCTATAGTTATCATGCCTTTGGCTTCTTTGAAGGAGATAAAGAAATTGTGGTTAACGCTACCTGCGAGGGCGATACCGTTTTTTCAAATCTTGACAATGTTTGTCATGCCTTTTATGAGGTAGATGCTCTGAATATGGGATTTTCCTTCATAATCACGACCATTGGCCACCAAACAAACCTGGAACGCTTCCTTGAAAAATACAGCGATCTGCCGGTTCACTTCTATTGGTCGCTGAATTTCCTCAATGAAGAATTGCGAGCAAAATTCATGCCGGGAACCAAAGGGCAGTCAACAGCTAAGCTGAGGGATTTATTTTACGAGATCGCCCGCAAGACCAAAAAAATTGTCACTGTTTCCTGGATTTTGATGAAAGGTTTGAACGACTCCGAAGAAGACGTTTTGTCTCTGGCAAAATTCTTCAAGGACGGACCCTTCACGATAAAAATTATGGCCCTGGAACCGAATTCTTTGCCAGGGATCGAAACGAAAAGATCAGATGTCAGTCGATTTGCAAATCAACTGAGAAAAGCTGGTCTTACCTGTCGGGAAAGGGAAATTGTCGGCGGTAAAATCAAGTCTGGCTGCGGCACAACTGTGCCCATCGACATTGGTTGTTTCTAAAACCAAAGAGCGATTTGCTAACACAAACCGCCCTTTTTTATTTTCTGCCTCAAAAACGAACTTCGGCAGAAATTAGTGCCTGAAATTTACCTTTATATCATAGCTGCTTGCTCCGAAAAATTCTTTGCAAAATTCGGCAGCTTGATAAGGAGGATATTCCTTGCAGCTGAATATATCAAGATAAATGGCTTTTGAATTATTGGCAAAATGACCGGAAATGAGTGAGGTTTCTATCAGTTGCGTCATTGAAAATCCCGTCACGCGAGGATTATCTCCAAAATCAACCACAGTGGTTTCTCCAAATTTCCTCATTTTCAAAAGATTTACCAATTTATCGACAAATTCCTTCACCTTTTCTGCGTCTTTCATTTTTTCTGAATCGCAATTCTTCAGATCAACACAAATACTCATGCCCCAAGGATTTTCTGCCTTGTATTTTTCAATTATTTTTTTGTCTTCTTCTTGAAAATTTTCCATATCAGTTTTTATTTTTAGCTTAGCTCGACCTGCGCAAAGCTTTAAATATTATTATTTTGCTCGTTCACAGGGTTATCTGCTTCTTATTGCTGCCTGAGCGGCTGCCATCCTTGCCACAGGAACCCTGAATGGCGAACAGCTTACATAATCAAGGTCTATATCATTGCAGAATTCTATGCTTTTGGGGTCTCCGCCATGTTCGCCGCAAATTCCAAAATCCGCATCGCTTCTCATCGCTTTTCCTCTTTCTTTGGCAATCTTAATCAATTCGCCAACCCCGTTTTGATCCAAAACGACAAAGGGGTCTTCCTTGAATATTTTCTGATCTATATATTCTGGCAAAAATCTTCCGGCATCATCTCTGGAAATTCCCAAAGTAGTCTGAGTCAAATCATTTGTTCCGAAAGAGAAAAACTGAGCTTCCTTGGCTATTTCACCCGCAAGCATGGCGGAACGCGGGAGCTCAATCATTGTTCCTATCTTGTAATCAAAATCTGTTTTATAGTTTTCCATTACCTCCTGACATATTTTTTGAATTTTATTCTTTACAATCCTGAACTCTTCCAGATCAATTACAATGGGAATCATGATTTTAGGATAAACTTTCACGCCATTCTTAACCAACCCGCACGCTGCTTCCATAATGGCCTTAGCTTGCATTTCATATATTTCAGGATAGGTTATGGCCAATCTAACACCTCTATGGCCAAGCATGGGATTCTGCTCTTTTAAATTGTCTACTCTCGTTTTTAAATCTTCAAAGGTAATGCTCATCTGCAAGGCAAGTTTTTTTATGTCTTCTTCTTTATGCGGTAAAAATTCATGAAGAGGCGGATCAAGCAATCTTATTATCACGGGCAGGCCCTCCATTACTCTTAAAATTTCCGTAAAATCACTTTTTTGGAAAGGCAAAATCTTACCTAAAGCCCTTTCTCTTTCTGTTTTATCCTTAGACAAAATCATTTCCTGGAAATAAGGAATTCTTTCTTCCCCGAAAAACATGTGCTCTGTCCTGCAAAGCCCTATCCCTTGAGCGCCGAATTCTTTTGATTGACGGGCTTGCTGAGGAGTGTCGGTATTGGAGAGAACTTTCAATTTTCTAAATTCATCGGCCCACTTCAAAATTTTACCAAGATCATCTGAAACATGGGGCGGTTGAGTTTTGACTTCACCTAAAAAGACTTCGCCCGAAGTTCCGTCTATTGAAATCCTTTCTCCCTTCTTAATGGCTTTGTCTCCGGCCCAAACTTCTTCATTTTTGTAGTCAACTATAAGAGATTCGCATCCTACGATTGCTGGTTTTCCCATGCCCCGGGTCACTAAAGCCGCATGGCTTGTGTATCCTCCTCTGGCCGTCAAAACTCCTTCCGATACGGCAATGCCGTGAATATCGTCAGGAGAAGTCTCTTTTCTCACTAAAATCACTTTGTGGCCCTTCTCAACCAGATCCACAGCTTCAGCCGGATCGAAAACAACCTCTCCGACGACTGCCCCCGGTGAAGCTGCCAATCCTTTAGCTAAAAATTCTTTGCTGGACTTAGGGTCAAAAGAAGGCCTGAAAAAGCTTTCAATCTGATTGGCATCAATCCTTAAAAGAGCTTCTTCTTTTTTAATAAGCCCCTCCTCTACCATATCTAAAGCAATTTTTACTGCAGACTGGATCGTTCTCTTCCCGGTTCTGGTCTGAAGCATCCACAGTTTTGCCGACTCTATCGTAAACTCAATATCCTGCATGTCTTTGAAATACTTTTCCAAAGTTTCTGAAATTTTCATTATTTCATCGTAGATATTGGGGAACATGTCCTGCATTCTTTCAATTGGTTCAGGAGTTCTTATTCCCGCTACAACATCCTCCCCTTGGGCGTTTAATAAAAATTCTCCACAGAATTTCTTGTCGCCAGTTGATGGATTCCTGGTAAAGCCGACTCCCGAAGCTGAATTTTCATTTAAATTGCCGAAAGCCATCGATTGAACATTAACCGCTGTTCCCCAATCGTCGGGAAGTTTGTTCAGTTTTCGATAAGTAATAGCCCTTGGATTCATCCATGATTTAAACACCGCTCCAATGGCTTTTTTCAACTGATCCTGGGGATCCTGCGGAATATCCTGGCCCGTTGAATGTTTCACTTTGGCTTTCAGTCTTTCTGCAGTTTCTTTCCAATCTTCAGCAGAAAGATCTGTGTCTTTTTTGAATCCCCTCTCTTTCTTTAATCCATCTAAAACTTCGCTTAATTCCTCTTTATCAGCTTCCATTACAACGTCAGCAAACATAAAAATGAATCTCCAATATGAATTCCAGGCAAATCTGGGATTTTTTTTGGCAAGCTCTTGGGTTATTTTGTCATTCATTCCCAAATTTAAAACAGTATCCATCATCCCCGGCATAGAAACCCTGGCGCCTGATCTGACTGAGAACAAAAGAGGGTTCTGAATATCTCCGAATTTTTGATTTTTTTCGGCCTCAACCCGAGACAGAGCTTCCTCAACCTGGCTTCCAAGTTCCTGCGGGTATTGCTGGTTATTCTGATAAAAATAGGCGCAAACTTCAGTTGAAATCGTGAATCCTGGAGGAACAGGCATGCCGATCTTAGCCATTTGAGCCAGGTTGGCTCCCTTTCCCCCTAACAGCTCTTTCATTTCAGCTGCTCCTTCTGAATTTTTCTGTCCAAAATAATATACGTATTTTGTCATCTTTTTATTAAATCAATAAATATTATTATAACAAAAAACCGCCAAAAAAGCGATCCTAAGGATGTGCTAGGTCCGACCCCGCACATCCCTATTCTAACAAAAAAACCGCCATTCGGGCGATTCTTTTGAATATGAATTTATTGCTGGGGTTGGAATTTCATACATTCTGCTTTATTTTCCGGTTTATCACAATAAGCTGTGCATTCCGCATCCGATTTACATCCTCCTGGTCCACCTTGCTTTTCACCAGAATCGCCTTCATGTCTTTGATCTTGTCCACCCGGGCCAGAATTTGACTCCCCGCCTCCTTTGGCTTTTTCACACTCTGCCCGATTTTCTGGCTTGGCGCAATAAGCATCACACTCTTCTTTCCCTTTACAGGGCAGACCTCCTTCACCCATAATTGGGTCCTGAACTTGTGGCTTCTTTCCCGGTCCCATTTTGCCGGTAAATATATTAAAAGCCAAAGAATAATAAGCCGGCAGATTCTTAAACCAGTTAATCAGGGAGTTTTGCCCGCCAGCCAGAAATGGCTGAACTGTATTTTGATCAGGTGTCAGTTTGGGGGTTGGTTGCCATTCCGTAAAGAAATCTTCCATTGCTTCTACTGCAGTTGTTCCCCGGATTTTGCCTACGCCCGTCCAACTCATGAAGGTAAAACCAACCGCCCCCTTGGCCTCCCTTTCAAAAATATCTAAACCCTCTCGATAGGTATTTTCCATTGGAGCCGTAGATTGGACATATCCCATCCAATGCTCTTGATCGATTGGTCTGTAAACCACAAATTCTGATTCAAACCAAGGCACACCATCTCTTGCAGATACAAAATTAGCCGCTGCTACTTTTGGACTCATGTTTTCCCTGGTTCTAATGCCGGTGAAGGCGTTGCCAACGCCAAATAAATCTGCTCCCGTCATTGATTCTCTTTTAAAATTGTTCCAATTGTTGACTGCCCCGTTTTTAATGACGATTTTACCGTGGAAAATTTTTCTAATTTCGGGCAGCAGATCTCCATAAAACCTTTTTTCATTTTCCACAATTTCGTCCATGCTGTAACCATTGGAAATTAATAGATGGTTATATTCATTAACCGGAGCAAAATATTCCGCCCCGTTATCCTCAGCAATTTTTGCCAAGTCCAATGCTACCCGCACAAACTCTGGCTCAACTTTATTTAAATCAAAATTCTGCCTGCCAATATTAAAAAGGGACGGATAATCAGGTATAATAATTGTGGCAAATCCCAATCTTTTGGCAAGCAAAATCCTCCAGGATAAAACCCTGTCGGCCTCCTCGTCATTCAAAAGTTTGGGAAATCCCATGTGATCAAAACTGGGGGAAAATTGGCTTATTTTATAATCATTCATCCGGTATTCACCGATTACCCAGTAAGTATTAACTCCCAAATCTGCCAGTTCATCGCTATAATAGAGAAGGTCAACCGTGTTGCTAACTGCCCCGGGGTCAAAAATTGCTTTAAGTGATGTTGGGTAGTAACGAGTCAAATCGGTGCCCTCTCGGATCGCTGCAATTTCATCCTTAGTTGGTTCCTCAAAACCCATGTATTTTTGTCCCTTACTCATTTCCCAGGGTTCACTATTTTCATCAACAAAGTCTTTAATTGCCTTTAGGTTACCTTCTGGAAACTCAGCAACCGTCTCTCTTCTTATGCTGGGAAGAATCTGAGTAGATACAAAAAGAGGAATTCCAATAATAAAAATAGCAACTATGGTTAAGCCGACAAAAATTAAGGCACGGATAGAACCTTTTAACTTAGGCATTAAATTAAAATATCATATCTAATAAAAACAGTCTAATAGCTGTCCGCAAATTGTACCTCCCCCGACCCCGCACATCCCTTGCGTTGAATGATTGAGGCCGCGGGATTTGGGTAATGTTAGAGCCCCAATTTCAGAGATCAACGCATAAAACGGTTCCTACTGAAAATGTTATCGGAATAAATTCCAAAAGAAGTTTTTTAACCAACTTATACCCCTTTGAAAGAAAGTTTGCTTCTTTTGTGACCGAACAATCTTATCATCCTCTTTCTCGGTAATAAGGTTTTCCTCTTTTTGAGTTATTTCTTTATCTTTAAGTGATTGATTTTCAGATACCTGATCGTCTTTTTTTGGAACAGCACTAGTTGGGTTAACGTTGCCTTTTGGCTTTTCCTCTATATCTGTATGCGCCTCTTTACCTATTCTTCTTTCTGCTTCTTTGTTTGGATTAACTAATGTTGTTTGCGATCCTTTTATGCATCCTCCTTGAATATTTGGATGTTTTTCAGTGAAATGTTGACAGTTAGTCGTTTTTGTATTGTATAAAGAAACTTTTTTTAATTTTGTTAAATTGTCCAAAGAAGCCAAGTCTCCAGTGATATTAGAAGTCCCTGCTTCGTCAGATATACCCAATTCTTCAAGATTGGTTAAAGCGCTTAAAGAAGATATATCTCCAGTAATATTTGTACCATTGATATAGAGGGCTTTTAAAAGTCTCATGTGAGACAGACTAGAAAGGTCTCCTGATATTTTAGTGTAGGTCATTGCGAATGTCTCCAGATTCAAATCATTTAAACAAGAAATATTCCCGTAAACCTCGGGATCAAAAGCAAATTTAAGGCTTCTCATTTTAGTTGCCCGACTCAAAGCGCAGATATCTCCGGTTACTTCGGGATTGCCATAAAGACTGAGAACTTCAAAGTTTATAAGATTCTTTAGGTTTGAAACATCCCCTTTAAGTCCTTGATCGGTTGCGTCCAGATATTGCAAACAGGTTAAGTTCTTTAACTGTGATAAATCCTTAAGAAGATATTTATTATCCAAACGAAGGAAATCTTCATCCGGATAAGTCATTTGAAAATCTTTATGGATAGATGTTGTTAAGTTTCCTGATTGGCAAGGAGTTAAAACGCTTGCGGAAACGAACAGGGGAAAAAGGGATATTAAAGAGAATAGAAAAATATTTTGCATTATTCTTATTTTTTTATAACTTAAGAAATTGGGGGTTGACTCTATTTTTATTTCTTTGGCAACCGTTTACGGGCCCATATTTATTACTCCACTCTATCAAAAAAACATCCTCGGGCATAGCCCGCAAGCGAGCCTCCTTGGCGATTCGTGCTAAACCAGGTTTAGTTTTCCACAACTCTACTTCCGTTCACCTCAACCAACTCCGCTCCGATGGATTTAGATAAATCCTTTCCGTGTTGGAGAGGAACGGCAGGATCTTCGGTTTGATTAAAAACAACTGCTTTCTCTGTATTTTCTTTAATCTTACTCCAGTCAAAATCACCCTCAAGAAAATTCTCTATACCTTCGTATCCCTCTCCTAGTTTTCTTATGGGTGTAGCGACGAAGATTGATTTTCCTACTCTCTGTTTTGCTGATTCCAGAAACCTTAATATCGCTACTCCACCTAAACTATGGCCGATAAGTATTGGGTCTTCGTCTGGATTAAAATTTTGAATAACTCTTATCCATTCTTATTTTTTGGGGTGAAAGGTATTTGGCATATCGGGCACTGTCACCTCAAATCCTCGATCTTCTAGCCGATTTTTTTCTTCCAAAAACCAATGTTCTTTTGAATTACTCTCCCAGCCATGAATGATTAAAACTCTTTTTGTATTCATAAATTATATTCCCAATAAGGTTGCCACTTAAATGGCACAGAAAGACACTCTTCAATGGTCTTTCCTCCGACCAAAGTATCTAACCCATATTGGGTAGCTCGATGGCCGACGATTAAGACAGTTCTGTCAGGATATTTTTCTTTCAACTCCGTATAGAAATCTTGAACCCTAGCAACAGCTTGTTCGTAGCTCTCGCCGTTTGGAAAAGGAATCTTAATATGCTCTTTTTTCATTGAATCAACGATTTCTGAAGGTTTTCCTTCAAAATCTCCATAATCAAGCTCTCTCAATCTTTTATCGATAATAATTGGAATTTTATCGCCAAAAGCAATTTTTACAGTATCAATTGCTCGTCGTAGATCTGAACAGCATATCAAATCTATTTTAATATCTTTAAAGGTATCTACCATTTCCCTGGATTGTTGAACACCTAAATCGGAAAGCTCGACATCCTTCCAACCCGAAGAAAGATGGGACTCGTTGTCTTTTGTGGTTGAATGGGCTGCAAAATATATTTTCATTATCGTATTATGTTTAAAAATTCCTCTTTGTTCTTTAAGTTTGGAATAACAAAATTTGCTCCAGCGTCTTTGAGCTGATCCATTGAATATTTACCTGTTGCCACGCCAATATTTTTTACTCCAGCTGCTTTTCCGGCCTCCATATCCTTCGGAGTATCTCCGACCAGAAAGACGCTACCGTTAAAATTGAATTTATCTTTAGCTCTGACCATTGCGATTTTTACCAACTCCGCTCTACTCATATCATCGCTCCCAAAGCCTCCCAATTTGAAATAATCATTCAGTCCAACCTTGACAAGCTTGGCCCTGGCGATAGGTTCTAAGTTTCCGGTAAGCAAACCTATTAAAATATTATTTTTCTCAAGCTCTTCCAATAATTCCGGAACACCGTCTAAAATTATAATTTTTTCATCTTTTACAACCTCATTAAAATAATCAACCATTACCGCTGTGCAATATGCCATTCTCGATTTTATTTCCTCTTCGGCTATACCGTTTTTCTTAAGGATTTCTGTTATTATCTGCTGGTCAGTCATTCCATCGTGCTCAATCATATCAATATCTGCATCTACCTCAAAAACTTTTTTAAATGCTTCTGAAAATGAAAGATGGTGCCCCCTGGCACTTTTTAATAAAGTTTTATCTATATCAAATAAAACCAACTTCGTGGTAATTTATTTTCTTATCTGATTGTAATATTCTAATAAATCAGCGCAGGATTTCTTATGGTCAGCAGAATCATAGAAAAAAGTTTGCCAACCAAAATCTTTAGCCGCATTTACGTTTCCAATAGTATTATCTATAAAAAATATCTCTCCGCCTTTAGCATTTGCCCTTAATGAGGCCAACTTAAAAATATCCACGTCTGGCTTTCGGAGTCTCTCAATGGTTGAGTCGATGACGACATCCCAATTGGCTTTAGGCATAATTCCTCTCTCAATCATCGCCGTAAGCATTCTGGGATACATATTAGTTAAAAGTCCCATTCGGCAGTCCTGCTTCATTCTATCAATGACGGGTTGGATGTATGCGTTCTTTTCAAATCTGTTAATAAAATCTATGAGCATTGAATAGTTTGCAGGAAAATTAATATGAAACTTTTCTTTAATTATGGGAATTATTGTATCGATGTCTTTGCCGAGACAAACTTCCTTCTCATATTCATCGTAAAATTCATCAAATTCTTTATCGTCATCTGGCTTAATCCCGAGTTCACGTTTCATTTTCTCAAATTTATCATTTCCCTTGCAATCATTTACCACAACCCCGCCGACATCAAAATAAACAAATGAAATCATAGTTTTATCGTTTCCACTCCTCAATTTCAGGAGAAAAATCTAATTGATACCAAGGAATGCCTAACTTAACGCCATATTCCATAACGTCTCTGTATTTTGGATTGCTTAAATCAATTTTGAATGCCTTGTTTAGAAAAATAACGTAATGGAATTTATCATTTTTGAAATCGGCATACCAAGAACCACCGTGTTGTGAATCTAAGGATTTGCTTATTTTTTCCGCAATTTCTTCCGCTTTACCTTCAGTAACTTCTACGGTATGGAGCGTCCACTGATTTAACCAAGGAGTTTTGTGTTTCTCAATGACTGACTCAGATTTAGTAACTAAAATTTTAACGACTTCAAGAACGTCCTTATTCGCCAAACTTTCTTCTATGATTACACCCTTGTAATTCATACTATTTTTCTGGATAAATTTTTAATAAATTCTTCCAAGCATTATAAAGCGGAGTTATTTCTTTTTTCAGTTTGGGAAATATACCAACGTCTCGATAATCTCTATCAATTTTTTCAAGCGCCTGTCCTTTTATCCCACCCATCGCCATTTCCATATAACAACCGTCAGTAAAATGACTGGCAGAATCAGCTGTTGCTAAAATTTTTGCTTCGATAGTTTTAGGCTGGACATCTTTGCAACGGTGTGCCCTTACGCAGTGGGCAATTTTTTCTATCTTTTCTGTATCTAATCTAAGAGTTTTGAGAAATTTCCTCGTCTCTTTTTCCGATTCAATGTGAT
>JAQTPY010000021.1 GCA_028712445.1 Minisyncoccota bacterium
AGCTCCCACTGAAAGCCAATATTTTATTCTGTCTGCTTTTAAATTCTTTTCTTTGGTTACTGAACTATAAAAACCGACCTGTTCTGTAAAACGGCCCCTGGTTGAAGATCTTTTCTTTTCTATCACTACTATTTTGAATGATGGTTGGTTTTTCTTTCCAACTCTGAAGAAACGAATTACTAGCATAGTTTAAAATGAAATTATATCTAATTTATTTACCAACTCTTGATTTCTAATGCTTTTCTGGCAGCTTCCAGTTCTGCTTCCTGCTTTGAAGAACCTTCTCCTTCAGCCACCAAATCTTTATCTAAGAAGACTCCTATCTTGAAGTTCCTGGCGTGATCGGGGCCCTCTTCTTTCAAAACTTTGTAATTGGGCGTAATACCCAGCTTCTCCTGGGCTTTCTCCTGAAAAAGAGATTTGCTGTCTCTGAAAAGTTTCTCTTCAATTATTCTGGGAAGCTCGACTAACAGATTCTTCTTGATGAATTCCAGGCAGGATTTATAACCTTTATCAAGATATAAAGCCCCGATAAATGATTCGAATGTATTGGCTAAAATATACTGACGGGCCTTTCCTAGCTCCTTTTCCTCCCCGTGGGATAAAAGCAGATAGTCATTGAATCCCAACTTCCTTGCCATTTCAGACAACATTTTTGCGTTGACCAAAGCTGCTCTCCAGTTAGTCAGTTCCCCTTCTGTCTTGCTGGGATATTTTTTGTAAAGCTCTTCTGTCACCGCCAATTCCAGCACTGCATCTCCTAAGAACTCTAATCTCTCGTTGTTTTCCGTCTTGAAACGAGGATTTTCGTTCAAATAAGAGCGGTGACAGAAGGCCTGGGTCAACAAGTCTTTATTTTTAAATTTTACACTTACTTTTTTTTCTAATTCGGAAAATTCTTTCACTTCTTTTCATACCAACTTTGATTTCCCGTAAATAATTTCTCGGGATATCAAAAATGATATATTATTCTTTTTTAACTTCAGGTTTCGCTTCGGATTTTTCTTCCTGGGGAACTTCTTTTTCCTGGACTTCCTTGAAAACAGTTCCCAGGACCCCATTTACGAATCTTCCTGAACTTTCGCCTCCGAAAGATTTTGCCAGTTCAATGGCCTCATTGATGGCCACTTTTGGAGGAACTTCTTCTTTGTTTCCATAGAGAAGTTCAAATAAACCCATCCTCAATATATTTCTGTCAACTATGGTAATCTGTTCAATGGGCCATTCCGGAGCCGCCTTTTCAATTATATTGTTCAGCTGATCAAACTGCTTTATCACCCCGGTAATTATTTGCCAAACCAAGCTTGTGTCTTCCAGTCCAGGACCGAATTCTTTGATATTTCTCTCAACCACTTCTTTTAAATCAAGCTTTTTTCCGGAAAAATCCCATTCATACAAGCTTTGCATTGCGATTGATCTTGATAGGTGCCTGCTGGCCATTTTATTGCTTGGACGGATTAATTATTCAAAATAAATCAAACTGCTATTTTTGAGAAGGTTCTTCCCAATTCAGAGTTTTCTTTTCGACCCCCTCTTCCTTTGCCGCCATTTCCTTTTCTTTTTGTTTTCTCTCTTTCTTTGATAAATCCTTAAGAACGTCGATTACTTCAACGCCTTTGTAATAACCGCAATTTGCGCAAACAATATGAGGCAAAACCGGCTTGCCGCATTTAGGACAAACCGATAAAGAAGGAGCTTTTACAAAAAGGTGCATCCTTCTCATGTTTCTTTTCCCTTTGGTGTGTTTTTGTTTGGGTACTGTCATGTTTAAAAATATTATCAAATTCCATAAAAAAGTCAAATAATTTTATTCAATAAAAGTCATTCTGTTTAGAACTCAAAGACAAAAACTTTTCCTGTGGACTTTGCACGGCCCCCATTTTTTGATCATTAACCTGTGAAGTTCTGTCGGATATCCCTTGTGCTGATCAAAACCGTATTTACTGAACTTTTTATGAATTCTCTTCATTATTTTATCCCTTGAAACCTTGGCTATGATTCCCGCCGCCATACAAGAAAACACCTTTTCATCAGCTTTAATTATGGATTTTTGCAGAAGTTTCCGCCTCCTCCGGCCATCAACATTTATTTTAAAATTGCCATCTAAAATCAGAAAGTCAGCTTTTCTTAATAACTTCTTTTCTAAGTCTTTTAACGCCTTTAGCATCGCCAATTTTGAAGCTTCAAAAATATTTATCCTGTCTATTGTCTTTTCGGAAACGATTCCGATTCCCCACTTAATAGCAGGGCATTTCTCCAACATTTTAAAAATCTCTTCTCTTTTTTGAGGACTCAATTGTTTTGAATCTCTTATTATGGCCGAGACCTGTTTTTCGGGAAAACCTATCGTCTTTTGAGAAACAAAAACAGCTGCGGCCAGAACTGGTCCCGCCAGCGGTCCCCTGCCTGCTTCGTCTAAACCGACAACTGTATTAATCTTTTTCTTCCAGAGTTTTTTTTCTTCCCTGAGATGAAACATATAAACAATTTTACCACATTTTAGACGAGAAGGGATGTGCGGGGTCGGACCCAGCGCATCCCCTTTCCAATTTTAAAGGGCGGACAGTTTTCACTATGCGCCCTTTAACCCTTAACGGGCTTTTTCTCGCTTCACTATTTCAGAAGCAGAGGTCCAGGGGATGACTTTCCCGGAGGGAAGCCTCAAGGAACCATCTATCACCTGCGAAACCTTTGATTGCGCTGCAGCTTCCCCAGGTTGATCACCTTTATCGATGTGACCAACAAGAATGGCTTTGCCGCCTCCGCAGTCTACGCGTTCATCAACTATTAGTTTTCTTTCCATTTTTCCTCCTAAAGAACAGATTTATTTTGTATCTATACTGTATCACATTTTACTAATTTTGTCAATAGATAATATAATAAAAGAAGACTTTCTTTTTTTAACTAAATCTAGTAGAATAAACAGATAAAGATGAAATTCACCCATTTACACGTTCACTCTCATTATTCCCTTTTAGATGGCTTAGCAAAAATAGACCAGCTTTTAGATTATGTAAAAGAATCAGGAATGGATTCGGTGGCTTTGACCGATCACGGAAATATTTACGGAGCAGTTGAGTTTTATAAGAAGGCAGTGGGAAAAGGAATAAAACCGATAATCGGATGCGAAATATACCAGAGCTTAGAAAAAATGACAGATAAAAGGCCCAATATTGATGACGCAAGATATCATCTGGTTTTACTGGTGAAAAACGAAACAGGATATAAAAACTTAGTAAAACTGATTACCAAGGCGCATCTTGAAGGGTTTTACTACAAACCGAGGGTGGACGAAGAGCTGCTGAAAAAACATTCCGAAGGATTAATCGCCCTTTCTGCATGTTTGGCAGGAAAAGTGTCTTCGCTTTTATTAGCCAACAGAAATGAAGAAGCGGAAAAAACAGCTCTCAAATATAGGGAAATTTTCGGCAATGAAAACTTCTATCTTGAGCTGCAAAGCCATCCCAATTCGCAGGACCAAAACAAGGCCAATAAAGGAATAATTGAGATTGCAAAAAAACACAGCATTCCTTTGGTTGCAACAAATGATGCCCATTATCTAAAGCCAGAAGACGCCAAAGCCCAGGACATTCTGATGCTTATTAATACCGGAGCTGACCCCAATGATCCTGAACGGCTGAGTTTGCTTGCAGATGATTTTTCGTTAAGGAAACCTGAGTTAATGATAGAAGAATTCAAGGATTATCCTGAAGCTATTTCCAATACACAGCTGATCGCAGAAAAATGCAATTTTAAAATGGAGTTGGGAAAGACAAAGCTGCCCATATATCCCGTACCCGATGGAAAAACTCCCGATGATTATATCGAAGAACTGTGCCGTGAGGGGCTAAAAAAACGATTTGGGTCTGATCCTTCAAAGGAAGAATTAGATAGGCTTGAATATGAACTTGGAGTAATCAAACAGACCGGTTTTGCTTCCTACTTCCTGATAGTCCAGGATTTTGTTAACTGGGCAAAGAAAAACAGAATCGTTGTGGGACCGGGAAGAGGATCTGCCGGAGGATCTCTGGTCGCCTATTTGCTGAATATAACAAACGTTGATCCCCTAAAATACAATTTGCTGTTTGAAAGGTTCCTTAATCCTGAAAGAATATCGATGCCCGATATCGATTTGGATTTTACTGATATAAGAAGAAATGAAGTAATTGACTATGTTTCCCAGAAATACGGAAGGGACAGGGTGGCCCAAATCATTACATTCGGAACCATGGCCGCCAGAGCCGTAATCAGAGATGTGGGAAGAGCTTTAAATTATACTTATTCATATTGCGACAGGGTGGCCAAAATGATTCCTTTCGGCATGTCTCTTGAAGAAACTCTGAGCAAAGTCGCTGAATTTAAAGTGCTTTACGAGACAGACGAAGATGCAAGAAAACTCATAGATTACGCAAAAAAACTCGAAGGAGTAGCAAGACACGCTTCAACGCACGCCTGCGGAGTTGTGATTTCCAATGATCCTTTAGACGATGTGGTTCCTCTCCAACACCCAACCCAGGATGATCTGGCTATTGTCACCCAGTACGAAATGCATTCAATTGAAGATATGGGACTTTTGAAAATGGATTTCTTGGGATTAAAAAACCTGACCATAATCGAAGATACCCTGGCTAAAATATATAAAA
>JAQTPY010000012.1 GCA_028712445.1 Minisyncoccota bacterium
CTGATTGATGCCGGTCAAAATCCCAATCTGAGGTTTAACAAATTTGCAAGCGCTCTTTATTTCCCCTTTTTTATAAGCTGCCAGCTCGCAAATAAAAATTTGGTGTTCTTTTTTCAGCCCTCTCAACATGGCTCCGGCATTCCCTATTTCGGTGTTAACATTTCCTTCGGTTTTAAAAACCTTGAACTTCAAAGAAAGAATGTCAAAAAGAAACTCCTTGGTCGAACTCTTGCCAAAAGAACCTGTAATTCCTATTACCTTCAGATCTTTAAAGCTCTTTCTTTTTAATTCAGCTCTCCAAAAAATGTATTTCTTTAAAATCACTGTTGGAATCTGCATTATTAGAACACAGAGAGCAACAAATAGGGGTAAAAGAATTTCAAAAATCAGGATAAACTCTAATAAGTTGTCAAAAAAAATGACAATCATTATCCCCAGGAGACCAAGAGTCAATCCCAAAAGAAGAATCATTTTTTTCGTAAACTTCGGGAAACTCCACTTATTTAATATCAATGAAGAAAAGGGAGAAATAATTCTCTTTCTCCTTCCAAATTCCTCTAAATATCTATCTTGCCTATATTCCTTTAACTGCCAAAGATAAAGATTAAAGAAGATCCTTTGAAGAATATGTAAAAATAAAATTAAAAAACCAATTGTCTTTATCATATTATCTTTCTAGCTAGCTTATAAGCCAAATACCACTTCTTATCAAAAACTATTTCTTTTCCCTGGCCGTATTCCACCTCTCTCCCGCCAAAGCTTTTTTTCAAAGCCGTGACACCCGGCCACTTTTTCTCATCAATTCCCCAGAAATCATATTCTTTCAACCCCCTTCTCTTTGCTTCCATGATTATATTCCATCTCAAAAGATAAGGAGCTTTAAGTTCTTTGTATTTATCGTCAAAGCCGGTATGGAGAGACGTGGCCCTCTCTCCAAAAAATATAGCTATAGTCGAAGCCACGGGGCTTCCCTCGTACTCAGCTGAAAAAAGTTTTGCCTGAAAATCGCTGCTATTAAATTCAAACATTTTCCCGTAATAATCCTCTTTATAGGAATAAAAACCCTGCCTTTCTCTCGTTTTTTTCAATAAATCGTAAAAGATCCCCGAATAATTGTCTGATATTTTAATCTTAACCCCCTTTCTTTCAGCCAGATTGATGTTATACCTCGTATTTTTCTTTAAATTCGCCAATAGCTCCTCTTCCGAATTTTCCAAATCCAGCACAAGCGTCTTTTTGGGCTGCACTCTTTTTGCGCAATCTTTAAAAAATAATCCTTTCACTTCAGGCAGATTAAAAACAGGTTCAATTCTTAAAAAAATAGCATTCTCCTCCTTTGCTAAAGCGCGAACCTCCTCCAAAAAGAATAAAAAATAGTCGACATTCTTTTTTGGATCATTTTCTTTGTTGAAAACCGGGCCGTAAGGGATGTAAAAATAATTTTTAAAGGAAGCTTGAATTTTAATAATCTGGGCCCCGAGTAAAATCTTTTCGTTCTCCGTCACGGTCGCTCTGAATATTTTCCTTGAATTTCTTTCCTGAAACTCTCCCCAACCGAAACTTTGAAGAAAACTGCCGTCATTTTCCTTCAAAAAACCGTCCCAGATTTCTTTTGCCACAGCCCGTCTAAATTCCATTAATTATTTAAAAAAATCTTTAATTATAGAAGTCAATTCCTGCGGGCATTCCAAATGAGGACTGTGGCCGACCTTAGGCAAAACTCTGAGCTCTGATCCGCCAATTTTTTCTTTAAAGACTTCTGCAAATCTCAATGGAACCATTTTATCTTTTTCGCCCCAAACAAGAAGCGTTTTCAAATGAATAAAATCCAAATCGGGAAGCAAATCCTCTTCCAGCACCCTTATCATGGTTTCTCTCATGATTCCCCTGGCTTTAACGTAATCTCTGTTTCTGATAAATGAATAAAAGAAAGACCTTACGCCTTCCTTGAATCGCAAGAAGAGTTTGGGAGTAAAAATAGCATTCCCGATTCTGGCTGCGGAATATATCATTAATGATTTTATATCTCTTCTTCCTTTAATTCCAGCAGATCCGCAAAGAATGAGTTTCTCTATTCTTTCAGAATGAAGTTTTGAAAATCTGATGGAAATCCTGCCGCCGAAAGAATGACCAAGCAAAAAAAATTTAGTCAAACCCAGCGCATCTGAGAATTTAAAAACCAAATCAGAGTAATCGTTTATGCTCCATGCTTCCAGAGGAGGAGAACTCTTCCCAAAGCCAGGCAGATCGGGATTAATGACTTTATATCCGGAAGAAGCCAATTCTTTTTGGACATTAAGCCAGGAATCCGAAGACCCTCCCCAGCCGTGCAAAATTAAAACTGCAGGCCCTTCCCTTCCTGCAATCTTATAATTTACATCTAACCCGTCTATATTAACCTTTTCTTCTTTTATATTCGCCACTATTTTATCTCTTTAAAGTCAACGTATTTTTGAAGAACTTCCGGGACCCTGATGCTGCCGCCCTCCTGCTGATAATTTTCAATAATTGCAATCAAAATTCTTCCTATCGCAAAAGCAGTCCCGTTTAAGGTATGAACTATTTCCAATTTCCCGTCCTTCTTTTTATACTTGATATTCAATCTCCTTGCCTGAAAATCAGTGCAGTTTGAAGTTGAATGAGTCTCTCTGTATTTGTTTTCTGACGGCAACCAGGCTTCAATATCATATTTGGCTGCAGCAGGAAATCCCAAATCACCCGAACATATCTTCAAAACCTGAAAAGGTATTTTTAAAGCTTTCATTAATTCCTTCTCGGTCTCAAGAAGGAATTCATGCTCATTTGACGAGTCTTCCGGTTTTGAATAGCTAAACATTTCAACCTTGTCGAACTGATGGACTCGCAATATTCCCTTTGTATCTTTTCCGTATGAACCTGCTTCTCTTCTAAAACAAGTCGAAAAACCGGCATATCTTAAGGGCAGATCTTCCTCATTTAAAACTTCGTCAGAATGCATTGCTCCCAGAGGCTGTTCGGCGGTCCCTATCAAAAATAAATTGTCTTTGGGAAGATAATACGCATCTTCATCGTCCAGTTGCTGGATATATCCCATACCCATGGCCATTTCCGGCTTCAGCATAACAGGAGGAATAATAGGAATAAATCCTTTTTTAACCAAAGCTTCAAAAGTAAAATTAATCAGCGCGAATTCGAGCAGAACAATCTGTCTTCTCAAAAAACCAAAACGGCTGCCTGCGACTTTAGAAGCGCGCTTTACATCAATCAAATCCAATTTCTCTGAGAGTTCCATGTAATCTTTGAACGGGAAATCAAACTTCGTTTTTTCGCCAATCTGTTCCTGCACCACATTGTCTCTGTCGTCCCTGCCGACGGGAACCGAATCTAAGGGCAGATTGGGAATTCTAATTAAAAGCTTGTCTAAATCTTCCTCTGTTTTCTTCATATTCTCATCCAGTCTGTCATTTCCCCTATCTAATTCCTTCATTTCCAGGACAATTCTGTCTTTTTCCTGTTTCGTTTTGGCTGACCCAATTTTCTTTGAGGCTGCATTTTTCTTGGCCCTCATGTCTTCGAGCGCCTGGAGAATCTCTTTTTTCTTTTTGTCCAATTCCAAAATCTTGTCTATGTCCACATCTACGTTCTTCTTTTTTGCCCCCTCTTTAATCACTTTCGGATTTTGCCTAATGAATTTAATATCGAGCATAAATTTATTTTTTGCGAGATTCAAAGTTCTGGTGAAACCAGGTTCTTATATCGAGCATAATTTTTAATTATCTTTGTTTCATTGTCGGAAATAATATTACCTCTCTTAAGCTGTGGGAGCCGGTCAACAATGTCACCAGCCTGTCTATCCCCATGCCAAATCCGGCAGCAGGAGGCATGCCGTATTCGAGAGCTTCAATAAAATCCTCATCCATTCTCTGGGCTTCTTCAAGTCCTTTTCTAAATGATTTTTCCTGCTCTTCAAATCTTTTCTTTTGTTCCAAAGGATCATTCAACTCAGAAAAGGCGTTTACCAATTCCCACCCTCCGGCAACCATCTGAAAATTAGCTGATTTGCTTTTGTCGTCATCCAGAGTTTTTGCCAAAGGCCGGGCTTCAGACGGATGGTGAATAATAAAAGTAGGATCCCAAATATTAGGCAGGCAATATTTCTTGTAAACTTCATCTGCTGCCTCAGCTTTGCCTGAGCCCTTCTCTATCTTTACTCCCAATTCCTTAGCTTTCTTAAACAAAGCTTCTTCGTTAATTGAATCTAAATCTATTCCGGCATGCTTTTTTATCAACTGATTAAATTCTATTCTGGGCCAGGGAGCTTTAAAATCAATCTTCCTTCCCTCATATTCTATTTCCAATCCCCCTGTCACCTTCCTTAGAAGATCTGTAAATAATTTTTCAGTCAGTTTCATTAATTCTTTGTAGTCTGCATACGCCCAATAAAATTCAAGCATGGTGAAATCAGGATTGTGAGATCTGTCCACTCCTTCGTTCCTGAAACACTTTCCCAGCTCATAAACCTTGGGGAATCCTCCCACTAAAAGTCTCTTTAAATAAAGTTCTGGAGCAATTCTCAAATAAAGGTCAATATCTAAGGCATTCAAATGGGTTTTGAAAGGTTTTGCCTTAGCTCCGCCATAAATAGGCTGCAAGATCGGAGTTTCAACCTCTATAAATCCTTCCTGATCCAAAAAGCACCTTATTGCGCTTATTATCTTTGATCTTTTCTCAAAGTTCGCCTTGACTTCGGGATTAAAAAGCAAATCAAGATATCTTTTCCTGAATCTTTCTTCCACATCCTGGAGGCCATGCCACTTTTCAGGCAGCGGGAGGAGAGACTTTGCCAGCATTTTAAAATCACTGGCTTCGATGGTTTTTTCTCCTCTTTTTGTTTCAAACAAAAATCCTCTTATTTCAATGAAATCTCCTATGTCAAAGTTATCTGTAAAAAACTTATACCCCTTTTCCCCCAATCCGTCCTCCTTTAAAAAAGCTTGTATTTTTCCAGTCCCGTCTTCAATATCCAGGAAAGTTGATCCCCCATGTCCTCTCAAAGACTTTATTCTGCCGGCCAGAATGACTTCCTTTTTTGAATCCTCAAGTTTTTTAAAATTCTCTAAAGCCTGATTTATAGCATGGGTTTTTTTAGTTTGACCAGGATAAATCAAAAGCCCGGCCCTTTCCACGGCCTCGAGTTTTTTTAAACGGCCTTTTTTTATCTCATCGACTGCTTTCATACGTTATTTATGTAAGTTTAACTCTAAATTCACTTCCTTTCAAGCTCGTTCCGAGTAAAATAATATTCCAGAATTTCCCTGGCAGCAGGCGTGACGAGTCTTTGCAAACCGTTAACATCCTCGATCATCAGAGTCAAAACTATTTCTGGATTATTGTAAGGAGCAAATGCGGAAATCCAGCTGTTAAAATACCCGATCCGAGAAGTCTCAGCGGTTCCTGTTTTAGCCGCTGCACTTACGGGCAGGAAATTTAAATCATACGCTGTAGCCAGAGGGCTGTTTTCGGCAGTTACAGCCTGTCTCATTCCTTCTCTGACTGTTTCCAAATTCTCTTTAGATATAAAATTCTGCCTAATTACTTCCGGTTCAAACTCCTTAATTATCTCCAAAGACCCTTTTGACCCCTCAACTACCTGATGGACAATCTGGGGTTTATAAAGAGTGCCTCCATTGGCAATGGCGGCATAAGAATTTGCCACTTCCAAGGGGGTTATTTGCAAATAACCCCCTCCTATAGAGAGATTGTAAGTATCTCCATCCCACCATCCTTCCTTGAATGTTTGTTTCTTCCAATCTTTATCGGGAATAAATCCCGCTTTCTCACCCGGCAAATCGATGCCGCTCTTCTGATTCCAGCCATAAACCTCTAAATAGCTCTTTATTTTAGTCGGACCCAATCCTTTTTGATCGCCATACCCTCCGCCTACTGTCATGAAATAAATATTGCATGACTCGGCAATGGCTTTCTTCATATTGGTCCACCCATGAATGTGAAGATCGGTGAATTTATATTCTATTTCGGGATTATATTGATTAGGAATTGAAATTTCTCCCTTGCAATTTATCTTTTTTTCAGGTTCTATCAGTTTTTCTTCAAGAACTCCGGAAGCAATGAGAGGTTTAATAACAGAACCCGTAAGATATCTTCCCGCAATGGCGCGGTTTAAAAGCGGGCTCGTCTTGTCTTTATTTACCAAAAGATCCTGCAAAACCTGGGAATCTCCTCCTTTTTGAAAGAGATTGTTGTCAAACTCGGGCAAAGAAACCAAAGCCAAAACATTTCCATTCCTCGGGTCCAAAGCCACCGCTGCAGCCTTTTTTGTCCCTGCTGACCCCAGAGCACTCTCCAAAACCGACTTTATTTTTCTCTGAAGGCCGGCGTCAATATTCAAAACCAGGCTTTGACCAGACTGGGGCAAGGAAAATATTTCTTCAGACAATACGTTTCCTGCAGCATCCCTTTCTATTCTAAGCTCCCCCGGATTCTTCCTTAAAATTTCCTCATAAGCGCTTTCGATCCCCTCTCTGCCCACCGAATCGTTTATTGAGTAGAGCTGAGAATTTGCGGCATATTCTTCACTTTTTATCTTTCCGGTATACCCTAACAAGTGAGAAAAATTTTCCCCATCAAGATATTCCCTGACCGTGCTGTTTTTGATGCTGAATCCAGGCAAATCACTGATTTTGCTTTCCAAAAGGATCAACGTCTGGTGATCAAGGTTTTCTGAAACTAAAATCTGCGAATCAGCCCCATTTATCATTTTCTCTAAATCTTCCGGTTCTTTTTTGATGAGCTTTGAGACTTCTCTCAAAACATTGTCTAGTTTAGGGCCTTTTTCAGGCAAAAAACTTTTTTGGCCGATCAAGTCAAAACTGGATCGGTTAAAAACCAATTGCTCCTCATTTCTGTCATAAACTATTCCCCTTTCTGCCTGGATCCGATGGATTATAAACTGATTCTGTTGAGCCATCTTTGAATAATCTTCTCCCTGAGCCACCTGCATCTGGAAAGTTTTTACGAAAAGAACAAATAAAACCAGAAGACAGAAGAAAAAAAATCCCTGAAGAATAAAACGATAAAGAGGAACTTCCAATTTCCTGTCGGCCCAATCTATTTCTTCAGCTTTCTTTTGAGCCAAAGAGTCTATGAGGATTTCGTTGGGCTCAATTTCATTGTAATTCTTTGAGGTTCGGAACCTGGACATATCGTTTCAAAAATACTTTGATAAAAAGACTTAAAAATAGGAAAATCAAAGTGAAAAAGCCAAAAAAAGGTTCTTTCGCAAAAGAGAAAAAATCCAAAAAAAGGCCTCCCAACAAAGAAAGAATTATTCCGCTTTTTAATTCGGGAGACTGAAACAAATTCAAAAAAATTATCAGAATTAAAATAAGATTAATGCTTAAAGGCAAAAAATGCACCAGAAAACTTGTCTGAATATAGACCAAGAGAAAAAAAAGGAAAGTGAAGAAAAAAATCTTTTTCATTGCTTAACGCATGTAATCTTTGATTACGAAAAGAGTTTTTAATTCGTTTACCTTAAAATATGGCTCAATCTCTGCTGTCTGAAAAGTGGCGACATCGGACTTGGTTACTTCAGATACCCGACCAACCAGAAATCCTCCGGGGAAAACCCCGCCAAGGTTAGAAGTGATTACAAGATCGCCTATCAAAATATCTTTTTCTTTAGGGATCATTTCCATTGCCAGATTCAAACTTCCCTTCCCCTTAATTAATCCGTAAACTTCTTTATCAAACATTTTTGAATCAAACGAACTGTCTTTATTCGTGATCAAAACCACTTCCGAAAAACTGTTAAAAACTTCTCCTATCCTCCCCACAACCACTTTTTCAGAATTTATTACCGGCATTCCCCGGCTAAGAAACCCGTTTCCCCTGCCCTTATCAATTAAAATTGAATCTCGGGAAACGTCTTTACCGACGATGTTTGCCAGCTCGAGTTCATACCCCTCATCTAAATTCAAACCTAAAGCTTTTCTTAGTTCTTCGTTCTCTTTTCTGGCATCGCTGAGTTTGACAATCTGGCTAAAAAAATTTTGATTCTCCAAAGAAATCCTTTCTGCTTCCTCTTTCAGCCCCTTGGCTTTTAAAAATCCTGCAAGAAAATCTGAAATTTCATCTCCGGCAGACCAAAAAAATTTACTTGCCGGGGAGGAAAACGAATAGAAAAAATTCTTGATATTGTTTGAAAAACCGAATAAATTGACGGCAATTAACGTTCCTGTCAGCAGCGTTATTGCGATTAGATGCCTCCAACTGAATATTTTTTTCATTAATTCACTCTATCACAACGTTTAATAAAATTAAATGAATCTGATCTTAATAGATATTTCATTAATTGATTCTATTATGAATGTGAAAAATACATATTGAGAAATTACTATTAGCAAAAGGTCGAGACAGCTTAATTTGATAGAATCAAGGTTCTGCCTTTAAGGCAGGTTCTTATTAATCAAGGTTCTGACCTTAAGGCAGGTTCTTATTAAAACTTATGATTGAAAACAATAAAAAAGTAAAGACTATCGTGGCGGTGGCGGAAGAAGAGGAAACCCCCGAAGAGATGCCAGAGGAAACCCCCGAAGAAATACCAGAGGAGGAAGAATTGGAAGAGGAAGAGAAAAAAGGAGGTTATGTCGAGATTGGAGGAAAAAAATACAAAGAAGATCCGGATAATCCCGGAGAACCGCTGATGGATGAGGAGGGAAATCCCATCCCATATGAGAAGGAGGAAGAAAAAGAGGAGCCTGAAGAAAAAGAAGATTTAGAATAAATTTATCTATTATAAAACAAGAAAGCGCCCCAGAGGGTGCTTTCTTTAAAACCAAATATTATTACTGGCAATGTAGGAGAGCTACTTACTTTCGCCTTGCGACTATCATCAGCCTTAGGAGATTTCACTTCCGTGTTCGGGATGGGAACGGGTGGAGCACTCCCAGCATAGCTCCCTTACATTGCCAATAATGATTCATCTAATTCGTTTTAATCCACTAAGCTGGATTTGTAAAACTTTGAGCAAATAAAAATGATCGATTAGTACTGCTCGGCTTAACCCCTCACGGGGCGTCCACCTACAGCCTATTAAACCTGTAGTCTCCAGGTGATCTATGAGTCCTAATCTTGGGGTTTGCTTCGCGCTTAGATGCTTTCAGCGCTTATCAGTTCCCGACATAGCTACCCAGCAATGCTCTTGGCAGAACAGCTGGCACACCAGAGGTCAGTTCCTTCAGGTCCTCTCGTACTGTGAAGAACTCCCCTCAAGACTCGGCGCCTGCGGTAGATAGGGACCAACCTGTCTCACGACGATTTGAACCCAGCTCACGTACCTCTTTAACCGGCGAACAGCCGGACCCTTGGAAGCTACTTCACCTCCAGGATGAGATGAGCCGACATCGTAAATTGATCCACTATTACTAATGGTTTGGACTATATCTTCATCCCGCTTAAAGCGGGAGGTGGCGTATTAGCTCGCCATAATGGCGAACTCTGTCCTTTTGGGACAAGTCTCTACAGGGTTATAATCCGGTTTAAACCGAATCAAACTTCCCGCGGTATTATCCACTCATCACTTTGTGGAGTCCACCGTTATAAGCCACTATTTTCGTTTTTTGGTCTATTGCTGGTTTGTTACGAAATACATCATTGCTGATGCAGCACCCCGATATGTTAAGGTGCCGAACAGAGCCGTTGATATGGACTCGCGGGCTCTACCAGCCTGTTATCCCCGGGGTAGCTTTTGTCTGATGATCTTCTCCGGTTCTAATAACCAGAGTCGGTTCACTAAGTTCTGCTTTCGCAACTGCGCGAAATATCCTTCTTGCAGTAAAGCTGGCTTTTCCCTTTGCAGGACCACTCCGATTTCCATCCGGAGCTAGCCAACCTTTAAACGCCTCCGTTACCTTTTAGGAGGCAAGCGCCCCACTTAAACTGTCAATTAAGAACTGTCATCCGCTTTTGGCGAAATTAGAATATTAATTCCGAAAGATGGGTGTTTCATTGTCGGATCCATCCTGTCCGGAAACAGGACTTCAAATCCTACCCACTACACTACGCATCCGAAACCAATACTCAATACTTAAATACAGTAAAGCTCCCGGGGTCTTTCCGTCTAGCCGCAGGTTGACGGCATCTTCACCGTCATTGCGTTTTCACCGGGCTCCTCGTTGAGACAGTCCTCCAGTCGTTATACCTTTCATGCGGGCCAGAACTTACCTGGCAAGGGGTTACGCTACTTTAACACGGTTATAGTTACCGCGGACGTTCACTGGCGCTTAGAGCAGTCAGCCTTGCATTGCTGCAAGACCGCCACCTTTAACGTTCCAGCACTGGTCAGGCTTCAGCCCCTATACATCTTTTTTAAATTGAGCAGGGACCTGTGTTTTTGACAAACAGTCGCTAGAGGTCTTTAGCTGCGACCCTTCGATTTCTCTCAGGGTAGGCCTTATTCCGAAGTTACGGCCGTTGAATTGCCTAGTTCCTTAACGAGGTTTCACCCGTTCACCTTGGTGCATTCACACCACCCCACCTGTGTCAGTTTGCGGTACGTATTCCATTCCCTTAACTCTAGAGGTTTTTCTGGGCAGCTTCTTTGCCTGAGACGGGGATTGCTCCCCTGAGGAAATCCGATTATCCCCTCAAACTCAGAAACTGCGTCACCCTTCGAAAAAGAATGGAAGGGCCGGAATATTAACCGGCTGTCCATCATCCTGGCCTTTCGGCCAAAGACTAAGGCGCGCCTAACCCTTGGTTGATTATCGTTGCCAAGGAATCCTTGGGTTTTCGGTGTGCGCCGTTTTCAGGCGCATTGTGGTTACTCATGCCAACATTCTCACTTCTCAGCACTCCACCGTCGGTTTCCCTTCGGCTTCGCAGCGCTGAGAACGCTCTCCTACCATCCTTCCGATAAATCGGAAGAATCCTTATCTTCGGTACTGAACTTAGTCCCGTAAATCTTTGGCGCAAGACTCCTTAGTTAGTAAGCTATTACGCACTTTTTAAAGGATAGCTGCTTCTGAGCTAACCTCCTAACTATCTGTGGAATCTCACTTCCTTGAGTACACTTAGTTCAGTTTAGGGACCTTAGATGAAGGTCTGGGCTTTTTCCCTTTAGACTATGAAGCTTAGCCCCCACAGTCCTACTGCCCTGCAAAATTTCCGCCATTCGGAGTTTGGTAGGAGTATCTAGCTCACGCCACGATACTCCATCCAGTGCTCTACCTGCAGAAATTCACACGCAGGACGCTAGCCCTAAAGCTATTTCGGAGAGAACCAGCTATCACCAGGCTCGATTAGCTTTTCACTTCTTGCCACAATTCGTCCCAGAGTATTGCACATCTCACGGGTTCGGGCCTCCTCCCGCATTTCTGTGGGATTCACCCTGATCATGGCAAACTCGCCCTGGCTTCGGGTCGTCCCGCGCCACTTTTTAGTCGCGCTATTAACGCTTGCTTTCACTTTACCTCCGCCCCATAAGGGCTTAGATAAGTAACGCAGGACACTCGTTGGCTCGTTCTCCAAAAAGTCCGCCGTCACCCTTCGATTGCTCTCAGGGCTCCGACTTTTTGTGAGCAGATGATTTCAGTTTCTATTTCACCGGGATTACCTCCCTACTTTTCACCTTTCCCTCACGGTACTTGTTCACTATCGGTGAGATTGAGTATTTAGCCTTAGCCGGTTAGTCCGGCCAGATTCCCACAGGGTTTTCGTTTCCCATGGTACTTAAGAAAGACAACAAGGAGCACGAAGTAATTTTCGCCTACGGGGCTATTACCCTCTATGGCACTTTCTTTCCAGAAAGTTTCGTCTAATCAACCTTCGACTTATTCTCCCTCGGATTGGTATCCCGTCCTCCAGAACTTATTGAGAACGGGATGCCCCCGACGTTATCCCCTTGCAACCCCTTGTAAAAACAAGGTTTGGGCTCTTCCTTTTTCGCTCGCCGCTACTAAAGGAATAAACTAATTGTTCTCTTTTCCTCCGCTTACTGGGATGATTCACTTCAGCGGGTTTGCTTTCTGCATTGCTGCAGAACGATACCGTTTTCGCGGTACCAGGTTTCCCTATTCGGAAGTCCCCGGATCAAAGGTTGCTAGTCACCTCCCCGAGGCTTATCGCAGACACGCCACGTCCTTCATCGCCTCAATCTCCCAAGGCATCCACCATCTGCACATAAATTATTTGCACCAAAATTTTACAAAATCCAGCTTAAAGGATTAAATCTTTTTTGCTGAATTCTGGTGAATTAGATGATATCTTTTACGGATTGGCATCCGTAGAAGACTATTCAGTTTTAAAGTTCTTTCCTTCCAATCTTCCAATCAAAAATCGCTTTTGGGAAAGCGATTCTGAGAATTGCTTTTTAAGCAACAAAAACTCAGAGAATTAATCGCTTTCTTTTCTTTGATAAAATCATTAATCTTAACATTTGTAGAATTAGTTTAGCAGAATAGAAAAACAGTGTCAAGCATCTTTTAAACGAAACGCCCCCGATATAAACCGAGGGCGGATCCGTTTGAAAGAATAAAACTTTTTATGCTTATTCTTTAAGTTTTCTTTTTAGATCCTGGAGCATTTCAGAAGCAACATCTTTTCCCCCTAACCCGAAAGCTAAACCAAAAGCTATGGTTAGCATACCTACGAAACCCATAAACATGGTTTCCATAAATGGTCGGGCGATGCCGAGCTGAAACAGTATGGCCAAAATGGCAAATATCCACATTGACCATTTGATAACAGCGCTTACCACTTGTCCGTAACCAACCTTGATGCTTTCCACTGTCGCTCTAACTACCTTTTCAACGATATCAACAACAATTACTGTGACAACGAAGATCAAAGCTGCGACAATAACGTTTGGCAAATAGGCCAAAATGGCTTTTATAAAGCCGGCAAATTGGTTTAATCCCAAGATCTCAACGGCGGCCAAAAGAAAAACAATTACCAAAATCCATTTGATAATTGCTCCGATAAAGCCCGCTGGATCAACTTTGATGTCGGCTCTAGCCAAGGCGCTCTTCCATCCTTCTCTCTGAAAGATATTATTGAACCTTACTCTCTTTAGGATTTCGGTCACTAATTTCCCAACTCCTATTGAGATAAACCAACCGATTATAAAGACAATAATAGCTCCGACGAGAACAGGAAGAAAGCCCAAGAATCCCTGCCAAAGATTTTGAAGGGCCTGGACGGTTACCGAATACCAATCGAATACCATATATTTATTAATTAATACTAATTAAATTGATTCTACTTTGTTTTCTAAAGCGAGAACTCGACCTTTTTAAGCGTTAATATATTATACCAAAAAAATGACAAAAGAGAGTGAAGTCTGCTTGTGGATAACTCAAAGGGGCTAAAGCCATTTATTTTTATTGAAATATATGAAAATAGAGACCGAGGTCAAAGCCACAATCCCAACGATTCCCAAAAAAGCATAGGGATGATTTTCAAAAGGAAGTTTTATATTCATTCCGTAAAAACTGGCAATTATGGTCGGAATGGTAAGGATTACCGTTAAAGATGTAAGCAGTTTTATTACCCTATTAAGATCATTGGTTACTATTGCCGAATATGCCTCCCGGACATTGACTATATTTTTTAAAGTAGATTTGCACAATTCAAGGAGCTGGTTTACGCTTATGAGCAAATCCTTCATTAAATCCTGATCTTCTTTGTATAAATGGACAAGCTTGCCATTCAAAATATTTTGCAAAGCAAGATTCGTAGGAGTAAGGGCTGAGAAAAAATCATTTAACACTTCTTCAAACTTAACAAAATTTATTATCACTTTCTCATTCACCGCCTTAATGTCGAGAGCTCCTCTCACATCTCTGCTTATATTGGCCAGAAACATATTGTAGCTTTTGATTATTTCCGAAATAAGATAAAGAACCAGCCTGGTTTTTTGAGTAGTGGCGCAGCAAAGTCCGTTCTTCAAGAATTTGTCCAAAATTGCATTTTCCATTTTCGAAAAAGTCATTACAAAATCAGGCCCTGCCGCTATGAGCAAAGGGGCTGTAATAATCCTGTCTCCCAACGCCTGAGGAAATCTTGTAAATATGTAAACTATCTCCTTGTCTTTTTCTACGCGCGGAAACTCATAAGGATCAAGCGCATCTTTTAATATGTCGGGATCCAAGGAAAATTTTTCCTGCAAAAAAGATAAATCTTCTTCGCTTGCGTCCTGAACATAAATCCAGGAACCGGGCCGAAATTCACTTATTTCCTTTACTGCAGAATTATTTATCTTTTTCTGATAAATCCTAATCATTGTTTTTATTTATTGAAACCATCGGAACTTCTATTTTATTTTTGATGGATAACCATTTGAGGAAAAGGCATTTCAATACCCTCCCTGTCAAAAGCGATTTTAATCCTTTTGCGCAACTCCCCTGCCACGTCCCACTGTTTGAGAGGCTTTGTTTCTCCTAAAATCTTAATGATGATTTCCGATTGACCGAAATCATCAACCCTTAAAAACTGAGGCGCTTTCAAAATAGATTCTTTCCAATCAGGATCATTTGCCAATTCTTCGCCAACCTTATTAACTACATCAATCACTTTTTCAAGATTTGATTTGTAAGAGATCCTGACATTAAGATTCACTCGAGCAAAATATTTTGATAAATTCGATACCTTTTTAATCTCCCCGTGAGGCACGTGATGAACAACACCATCTAAGTCCCGCAAGGTCGTCATCCTCATACTGATGTCCTCAACCAGACCGCAAGTTCCGTCAAAACAAACCACATCTCCGATGCGATACTGATTTTCCATGATGATAAATAACCCGCTAATGAGGTCCCTTATAAGATACTGCCCTCCGAACCCAAAAGCCAAACCGGCAATGCCTGCAGCTGCCAAAAGCGGACCTATGGCGATACCCACCTCTTGAAAAACCATCAAAGAAGCTAACAGCCAGACAGACACCCCCAGCGAAGTGTCAAAAATACGTATAAGGGTGTCTTCTCTTTTTCTTTCTGATTCTTTGGTTAAAAAATGATCGGAAACAACAACTTTTCTTAAAATTTTATCAATGCAAACCCTTCCGAATTTACGGATAAGAAAAGCGATAAAAATGATTAAAATAATCTTTAAGCCGTGACTTAAAAACCATGGTGTAATGTTTTGTAAAATGTTTAAAATCATATTTTTTATATTTTTTCAGAATTGCCTATTCTTAATGATCTAAGGAAGAGGAGGAGCATATTCTTCTCCTGGAGCAAGTTTATAATTCTCAGGCAGATTGTAACGGTTTGGATTTGAATATAATTTTTTATTGTTCCCCTGAGTCCAAAAAACAAAAATAAGGATCGTGGAAAGCAGAAAAACAAAAAGGATTCCTAAAAATAAAAGTTTTTTTGGTTCTTTTTGCTTACTGTTTTCCGGAAAAGATTGGCTGCCTGAATCCGCTCCCTTTTTTAAATCCAAAGATTTACTAAAATCAATCAGCCCCTTATTATTTTTCTGATAATTTTGATTCTCCATAGAATTACCACCTTCCCCAGCGACTATAGTCTGATCCTGTGGTTTCCAGTCTGCTGGCTCCTATAGTATATTCGCAGCAACCTTTACCTGTGCAATTGCGCCCCCCTCCGCAATCCTGATCGCAGCATGGTTCGTAATAATAGTAGTAAGTTGAATTGTTTACCGGATCTTTAGGCAGAGTCAAGAAACCTCCCGCAGTCAAATCCTGCCAGATTGCGCTTGCCGAATCCCAATTGCTTTGGGCCGGGTTAATGGGGCAGCCCGTATCATTGCTCCCGATACTGCTGTCGCAATATCGTTCTCGCGGAAACTGCCCGTTCTTTTCCCAATACATCAAAAGGCCTTTTTCCATCTGAGCCACATCTTGCTTTCTTTTTGCATCTCTTGCTTTTTCTCGCGAACCTGCAACGCTTGTTAAAACAAGACTCGACAAAAGCCCGATAATGGAAATGACAACCAAAAGTTCAATTAAAGTAAACCCTTTCTTGTTCATAAAAATATCATTACTCAATGATACAAAATTTAATTAAGAAGGTAAACCCCGATAGTCTTTTCAAGGCGGTTGACCTTGTTGCCTCCAGGCCTTATGATTATTAAAATATTAAAATACATAGTATAAAAATGGGAAATTATGAATTATTTCTCCTCGTGGGTCCTTCCGGCGTAGGCAAGGATTCTGTGTTAAGGGGTGTAATCAAATCTTTGGGCGAAATAAAAACATTTCCGAGTTTTACAACGAGACTTCCGCGGATGAGAGAAAAAAACGGCCGGGAATATTTTTTTGTGACTGAAAAAGAATTCCATAAATTAATAGATCGAGAAGAATTACTCGAGTGGGAAGAAGTTCATCCAGGACTTCTTTACGGAACTCCGAGAAAAGTTGAAAACCTTCTGAAAAAATCTAATCTTATTAAATCCATAGATATTCTCGGAGCTAAAACTTTAAAGAAAATATTTAAAGACAAATCTGTTATTGTTTTTATTAAACCACCCAATGAAAGAGAGCTGAAGAATCGCATCAAAAAACGCGGCGGACTTTCTGATCAACAAATCAAAGAAAGATTTAGCCGCATCGATTTTGAAATAAAAAATGCAAAAATCTCAGACTACCAGGTCATCAACGATAAATTAAAAGAATGTGTGCGGGAAGTTAAAAACATTATATTAAAAGAAATTTTAAAACAAAAAACCAGCTAATAAGCTGATTTCTTGTCCTAAATAAATCTTCCTTCTGAACACTTGCTTAGGATGTGGACCCGAGCGGATTCGAACCGCTGACCTCTTCATTGCAAATGAAGCGCTCTACCAGCTAAGCTACGGGCCCAATTACTCCTTTAAATTATCAATAATTCATTGATTTTACAAGCTCCAATAAAATGAGGCAATAAGGTTTTATCCTTACTGCCTCTTTGATTATTCGAGAATCTCCCTTATCTTTGTCAACACCTCCGGTCCGGCAGAAAGCATCTTTTTTGCCAACGCACCCACCGGCGAAGGTGGTTCTATCACCACTACATTTTCCATCGATGCTCTTTCGGGCGGCGTTTCGCCATCTTCACAAGAGTAAAGAGTTGACGAAGGAACGAATTCCAGACTGAAAGGCGGATTTAGCCATTCAGTGAAAGAATCACGAACAGCGCGCGACATATGATCCGGACTGGTAACGATAATAATTCTACTAAACCCTTCTTCATATAAGGATTTGGCGCTATCACGAAATTTGAAGCGCGTCCCGACTCTGCTGACAAAAGGTTCAACTATCTTCTGTAGAGATTTTTCTATTTGGGATACCGAGATTTCCTTCAAGATCCGGCGCATGATATTGAACTCTGACAGTTGCCAGATATTTTCAAACAACAGATCTTCGGTGATTACCGATCCCGGTCTTCCATCTTTCCCTTTCGCCCCCATTGCAATAATTAAACGTTCAGCTTCCTCTCTCAATGCCACCGCCACGCTCGTTACGAGCCGACCCGGTTTATCCGGTGGTGACCCCCATGCCACTTTTCGAAAATTAGGTTTTTCCGTGTTATAGCCCAACATCATTACCGCCACTTTGTCTTTCACATCAGGACTCCTCCTTAATTAAATTTAGAGATCTATTTAAATTATAAAATTAAAAAAGGTATTTGTCAAATAAAAACACCCTCTTGAATTTGACCTCATTCGGTTAAACCAGGTTTAACCGAACTGGTCAGTTTAATAACTCTGGTGCGCGTGGAAGGAATCGGACCTTCTACTTCCTCTTTATCAGAGAGGCGTTCTACCGGTGAACTACACGCGCTGACAAGAAGAATCTTAACACAAAAAGCAATCCCTGTCGAGATTGCTTTTTGCTTGTTAGTAGCTTGAAGTTGCTCCGAAGACCGACATTTAAATGGTTATCGGTCAACACCCTAATGTTGAAAATAGAATTCTCAATTTTCAACAATAATCGACACTTCTTATCTAACTATAAAAGTTAGAAATGAAATGATCCACGGACAGGTTCCCCTACCCGTGCCTTGTTACGACTTCGTTCTTCTCACCGAGCCTACCTTAGGCCCTGATAAACAGGGACTTCGGGTATTCCCGGCTCGCCTAACGTGACGGGCGGTGAGTACAAGATTCAGGAACGTATTCATCGCGCCGTAGCTGATACGCGATTACTAGCGATTCCGGCTTCATGAGGTCGAGTTGCAGACCTCAATCCGAACTGAGGGGCCGTTTGTTGGGATTAGCTCCGCCTTGCGGCTTAGCGACCCATTGTCGGCTCCATTGTACCACGTGTGCGGCCCAGGACATCGAAGGGCCATGCTGATTTGGCGTCATCCTCACCTTCCTCCCCGTCGTCCGGGGCAGTTTCGCATGACATATAAAACATGCGATAAGGGTTGCGCTCGTTGTCGCACTTAAGCGTACGTCTCAGGATAC
>JAQTPY010000013.1 GCA_028712445.1 Minisyncoccota bacterium
CAGGGGGTTGAGTGAAGTGCTGAGAGGGATTTAGTTTTATTAAATCTAATAATTCGTCTTTTTCTAAGGTGGGCAATTCTTTTTCTTCAAACTTCATGGGGTATATTTTCAAAAATCCGTCAAATTTTAAAGTCTGGCCATTTGTTCTGAATGTGTAGTTTTTAGCTTCAATGTCTATTGCTTTTGCGTTAAAAACGGCAGGGCTCATTTGGCAGGCAATAAATCTTCTCCAGATTAATTCATAGAGTTTTTTCGGCTGGGGTTCAAGATTAATCTTTGAGGGATCTTCCTGGGCGTAGCTGGGTCTGATTGCCTCATGAGCTTCCTGGGCTCCTTTGGCTTTAGTTTTAAACTTTCTGAACTGATAGTATTTTTCTCCGTAGTTTTGGGTGATGTAATTTTTTGCTGCTCCCAAAGCTAAATTTGAGATATTTAATGAGTCTGTTCTGTGGTAGGTAATAAAACCTCTTTCATAAAGATTCTGAGCTATTCTCATAGTAAGCTTTGCCGGAGACCTGAATTTCTTCCAGGCTTCCTGCTGCAAAGTTGAAGTTGTAAAAGGCGGCAGAGGATTTTTTCCTGTTTCCTTTTCTTCAATATTACTTATTTTATATTTAGCTTCCTCCAGATCTTTAATTATTTTATCTGCCTCTTTTTGGTTCTTGATTTCCAACTTATCTAAAATCTTATCTTCTTTTTTAATTAAGAAGGCTTCAAATTCCTGGCTATCTCCCGCAGCTTTTTTAAGAAGAGCAGATATTATCCAATATTCTTGAGGGTTAAAATTTTGTATTTCTTTTTCTCTTTCTGCTACCAGTCTTACGGCTACCGATTGGACTCTTCCGGCAGAAAGCCCTCGAGACACTTTTTTCCATAAAAAAGGAGAGAGTTTATATCCCACGATTCTGTCCAGAACCCTTCTGGCTTGTTGGGAATCAACTAAATCAATATCTAATTTTCTAGGATTTTTTAACGCCTCCTCAATTGCTTCTTTCGTAATTTCATGAAAGGCGATTCTCTGGTAATTTTCCTTTTTATCTAAGCCCAGGATAATAGCTAAATGATAAGCGATAGCTTCTCCTTCTCTGTCCTCATCGGTAGCTAAAACAATAGAGTCTGCTTTTTGAGACTCTTTCTTTAAAAGAGTTACATTTTTTCTGGCCTTAGTTGGAATTACATATTTTGGTTCAAAGTTTTTTTCAATATCAACACCAAGTTCGCTGGCAGGCAAGTCTCTGACGTGTCCGTAAGAAGAAAGAACCTCGTAGTCCTTCCCTAAAAAGCGTTTTATGGTGTTCGCCTTTGTGGGACTTTCCACGACTATAAGTTTCATGATTTTTTGCTAAAAATTGATTTCTAAAAATTAAACAATTAATTAAACTATAGCAGTATTCTTTAATTTCTCAATTGCTTCAGTCAGCATTTGGCAGTAAAGGTTCAGCCCCACTCTGTTTACGCTTCCTGCCTGTTCTTTGCCGAGAATGTTTCCTGCCCCTCTTATTTCCAGATCTCTTAAAGCTATTCTGTAGCCCGAACCAAGCTCTTCGGCTTCTTTCAATGCTTTCAATCTTAGCTTGGCTTTATCTTTCATTTTGTTTGAATGCAGAAAGAAAGCGAACCCCTGGGTATTTGACCGTCCGACTCGTCCTCTCAATTGATAGGCCTGAGACAGTCCTAATTTTGTCGATTCAGCAACTATCAGAGTATTGACGTTGGGCAGATCAATTCCGTTCTCAATAATAGTCGTTGCGACCAAAACGTCAATTTTTTTGTTTTGGAAATTTTCCATGACTTTGATCAATTCTTTTTCTCTCATTCTTCCGTGAGCGTAAGAAATTCTTGCTTCAGGCACAAGCTTTTCTAAATTATTCTTAACTATGCTTATTGTTTCCACCTTATTGTAAAGATAGTAAACTTGACCGCCCCTGGCTAATTCATTTTCAATGGCCTCTTTCACTGTTTTTGTTGACCAGGGACGAATTTCCGTTTTTATCGCCATTCTTCCTGCGGGCGGAATGTGGATTAAGCTTATGGCCTTCAATGAGGACATTGCCAGATACATTGTGCGGGGTATGGGAGTCGCGGAAAGAGATAAGATATCCAGAGAAACTCTTAATGTCTTCAGTTTCTCTTTTTGTTTAACTCCGAATCTTTGTTCATCATCAATCACTAGAAGTCCTAAATTTTTGAACTCCACATCATTAGAAAGAATTCTATGAGTTCCCACTACTATATCTATTTTTCCTGACTTCAGATTTTCAATAATTTCCTTTTGCTCTTTTTCTGATTGAATTCTTGAAAGAATTGCCAATCTTACAGGCAGACTGTCTAAACGCGCTTTGAAGTTCTGGAAATGCTGGCTGGCTAAAATAGTGGTCGGGCAGATCATTGCTGTTTGATATCCCGATCTCACCGCTTTAACTATTGTCCTTAATGCGATTTCGGTTTTTCCAAAGCCCACATCTCCGCAGACGATTCTATCCATCGGTTCATCGTTTTCCAAATCATGGTTTATTTCTTCTAAAGCCTTAATCTGATCGGGGGTCTCTTCGTAGGGGAAAGTGGAAGCCACCTGCTTTTCTATCTCGCTGTCAGCTAAATAAGGGGGACGATGGGCAATTTCCCGTTTGGCATAAATTTCCAGAAGCTCTCTTGCGAATTTTTCAGCTTCTTCCCTTATTTTTTTCTTGGTTTTCTGCCAAAGCAAGGACCCCAGTCTTGATATTTTAGGTTCAATAAATCCAACATAGCGTGAAAGCTTTCTTTCCAGTCCCAGGGGGACATACAGCTTGTCTCCTTCGGCATAATCTAAAACATAGTACTCTTTTTCAGTCTGAGATTGAGAGGGAGACTTAAACTTCAATTCCGGAAAGAAAACTTTTTCTATAGATGAAAATTTTCCTATTCCGTGATCTAAATGAACAAGATAATCCCCGGGCTTTAAACCCTTTAGATCGGAATATATTTTTTGAGATTTTAATTTTTTCTTCAGGAATTCTTTATTTTTCTTTTCGTCTTCGATTTCGATCGGAAGTTTTTCAATGTTTTCAATTCTATTTCCCAAAAAATCAAAACGCACCGCATGAGATAAATTCAGCGGAAAAACATCAATAACCCCGCCTCGTTGGGAAAATTCTCCCGGATCTGCCACTTCTAAAACTTTCTCGTATCCCATTTCGTCGAGTTGTCTCAGAAGTTGAGATAGATTGTATTTTTGGTCTTTTTCTAAATAGAGAATGTTATCCTCGAAAAAAGATTGCGTTTTTCTTGCTTCCAAAATTTTACCCAAGTTCTCTTCTGTCCAGGAATTTTCTTTCTCCAAAAAGTAGGGAATAATGCTGCAGATAAGGATTTTGTCTAGATTACTTGACAAATTCATCTATTTAAGTATAATATCACATAGACTGTTTGTCAAACCTTCGACTCTGCTCAGGTTTGCGCTGAGCCCGTCGAAGCACAATTTTCTTTTCATCTTCCGGTCTATCTGCGAGCAGTTTTTCTGCACAATCCCTCCTTTAGCGCAGAAAAAATAAATTTAGAGTTTGAAGAGTTATCTTTTTGAATTCTAGTACTCGCAGGTAGGCCGGAGGATAAAATATTTTCAGAAAGGAGTAAGACATGCCACTACAGGGTGCAAGATTAGCCGATTGGTGTGGAGGTCCGGCCGGAATATGCCTAAGTGTTGGTTTGGACTGCGACAAATGTCTGTCTATCCAAAAAACCAAAGCCGAAGAGGCGGCAATAAAAGAAATAGGGGACTTAAACGGTGGACAAAATGGTTGAGATGATTTACTGGATTTTTCTGGGTTTCACAATATATCTAACCTCCATGATAGTTTTGTTTAACTGGGTGGAGGACGCGAGGAGGTGGAGGGAAAATAAAAAAGAAGAATCGAAAAAAAGCTGGGTTTATTAATAAGCCCAGCTTTGTTCGTTAAAGACAATCTTTATTATGGCTATTCATTGCTTTTTCCAGTCCTCGAGCTAATATGTCCCTGATTGCTTCAGATGCTTTCTTTATAATGTCTTTGACCTCTTTTTTCTTGAATTTTCTTAAGACGAAATTCTCTGCGTTTCTTGGTTTTCCTTTTTCGGGTTGCATTCCCATCCTTATCCTGACGAATTTTTGAGTCCCTAAATGGTTTATTATCGACTCCACTCCTTTGTGACCGGCGGCGCCTCTGTCTGAAACTATCTTGATTTTTCCCAGTGGTAGATCAATGTCATCATGAATAACGATTAAATCCGAGGCCTTCAGTTTGTAGTTTTTAAACAGTTTTCTTATTGCCTCCCCGGAATTGTTCATGAATGTCTGGGGCTTAACAAGGACCACTTCTTTGCTGCCAATTTTTCCTTTCGAAATTTCAGCGTCAGAAATCGATTGCAATTCAAAATCAGGGAATTTTAAAATAGCAGCAATTTCATCTATTGTTTTAAAACCCAAATTGTGCCAAGTCTCCTTATATTTTTCTCCGGGATTGCCCAGTCCTGCAATTAAAATCATAGGTTTCTTTATTTTAACAGATACTTGCGAAACTGAAAAATATTGGTATAATTCAGATATATGACTAAAAACTTCCTCGTGTTTGTCTGGGAGATGGTAAAAATAATAATCATTGCTCTTTTGATAGTTCTGCCTATCCGTTATTTTTTGTTTCAGCCGTTTTTCGTTAAGGGGCAATCAATGGAACCGAACTTCGAAAATGGTGATTATCTCATAATCGACGAATTAAGCTACAGGATCAGAAGCCCGCAAAGAGGAGAAGTTGTGGTTTTTAAGTATCCTTACGATGAAACGCAAAAATATATCAAAAGAATCATTGGTTTGCCGGGAGAAACCGTAGAGATTCAAAGCGGGACCGTAATTGTTTTGAACCAATCCGGAGAGTCGGTATTAGATGAGTCTTCTTATTTGCCTTCGGTTTTCACTCTAGGAGACACTAGGGTAGCTTTGGGAGAAAATGAATATTTTGTTTTGGGAGACAACAGATCAGCTTCTTCAGATTCAAGGCGCTGGGGGGTATTGCCCAGAGAAAATATTATAGGCCAAGTTTTTTTCCGAGCGTGGCCTTTAAATTCATTGGCGAAGATAAGCGCGCCGATATATTAGAAAAGATAGTTTATTTTTATGGCAAAGAAAACAAGAATTCAAAGAGTAACGGGAATGCACGATGTTCTGCCTGATGATCAGAAGTATTTTGAAAGGGTTTGCAGCATAGCTAAGAGTTTGGTTGAATTTTATGGGTTCAGCAAGATAGATACTCCCATACTTGAAGAGGCCGAGCTTTATTCCAAAGGAACAGGAAGCAATACGGATATCGTCCAGAAGCAGATGTATACTTTAAAAACAAAAGGCGGCGATGTTTTGGCTCTAAGGCCCGAATTCACTCCCGGGATAGCCAGGGCTTTTCTTGATCACGGAATGTACACGTGGCCTCAGCCGGTCAAACTTTATTCGTCAGGCCCTCTTTTCAGATACGAGAGCCCTCAGGCCGGCAGATACCGTCAGTTCAATCAATTCAATCTCGAAATAATTGGAGATTCCAGCGCCGTCTTGGACGCTCAATTAATCCAAATTTTTTATAACATTTTAAGCGAATTAAAATTAAAAAATCTGATCGTTGAGATAAACAGCATAGGAGATCATCAATGCAGGCCCTACTACAAGAAGCTTTTAACCAATTATTTCAGATCGAGAGCTGCTTCCTTGTGCGCCGATTGCCGAAGAAGGGTGAGAGAGAATCCTTTGCGGGTTTTAGACTGCAAAGAGGAAAAGTGTCAGAGGATTGTCAGTCAGGCTCCTCAGACAATAGATCATCTTTGCGACGAATGTCACACGCATTTTAAAAGTGTTTTGGAATTTTTAGATGAAATAGAAGTTCCTTACAGGCTTAATCCTCATTTAGTCAGAGGACTGGATTATTACACTAAAACTGTTTTTGAAATTTTTTGCGAAGATAATCAAAAAAAGGAAGGAGAAGAGTTTCAACCTAAAATTGCTTTGGCTGCCGGTGGAAGATACGATGGCTT
The DNA here is from genome assembly GCA_028712445.1 of Minisyncoccota bacterium. Lineage (GTDB taxonomy): Bacteria > Patescibacteriota > Minisyncoccia > Minisyncoccales > RBG-13-42-11 > JAQTPY01. Next base: position 6,031 of record JAQTPY010000013.1, read on the forward strand.
GCTGAAACTGCTGGGAGGCGAGGGTGCGGGGGCGGTGGGCGGAGCCATTGGCGTTGAAAGAATTATTTCTTTGATGAAATCCCAGGAAGTTAAATGGCAGGAAAATCCAAATCCCCAGGTTTTTATCGCTCAGTTGGGGAATCTGGCCAAAAGAAAAGGATTGAGACTGATGGAGGAATTCAGAAGAGCTAAAATTTTGGTTGCTGAATCGTTTGGCAAAGATTCACTGAAAGTTCAGTTCAAAATGGCAGACAAGCTTGGAGCCGGTTATACCCTTCTTCTCGGACAAAAAGAAGTGTTGGAGGGGACGGTAATTATCAGAGACATGAAGTCAGGAAAGCAGGACACTGTCAAACTGAATAAGGTGATGGAGGAGGTGAAAAAAAGACTGAAAAAGTGACATGGAAGATTGTATTTTTTGCAAAATTATAAGCAGAGCTTGAAATTTTCTCAAAATTAGATTAGAAGTATGAATAATTGTATATTTTGCAAAATTATTAAAAAAGAGGTAAAGTCAGATTTGGTCTATGAAGACGAAGAAGTAATTGGTTTTAACGACATATATCCTAAGTCGCCTGTTCACATATTGGTGGTCCCTAAAAAGCACATCCAATCTGTAAACGTTCTCAAAGACGAAGATAAGGAATTAATTGGCAAGATGGTTTTAGTCGCCAGAGATTTAGCAAAAGAAAGGAATATTTTTGAAACTGGATACAGGTTAACCTTCAATACCGGGAAAGATGCCGGACAAACGGTCGATCATATTCACTTGCATTTAATGGGAGGAAAAAAATTACTATTCGCATAAAAATATGGCAGTTGAAGTAAAAAAACAAGAAAGAGAAACTACCCAAGGATTAATCAGACGCTTTACTAAAAGGATTCAAAAAAGCGGTATTTTGATTGAAGCGAGAAAGAAAAGATTTCACAGCAGAGTGAAATCAAAAGATATGAAAAAAAGGAGCGCATTGAGAAAGGAAGAGAGCAGGATCGAAAGAGGCAAATTGGAAAAAATGGGTCTTCTTAAGGAAAAGTCTCGTCGGGGCAGACCTTCATGGCGATAAAAGATCAAATTAAACAAAATTTAAATTCGTCATTAAAAGAAAGGAAAGAAATTGAGGTTTCTGTTTTAAGGCAGCTTTTAGCTGCTTTTTTGAATAAAGAGAAAGCAAAGAGGTTCAATCTCAGTAAGGAAAAGCCGGATCTGTCTGAAGAAGGGCTTGAAAAAGAAAGCACTCTGGTTGATGAGGAGGTAATGGACGTGATTTCATCTGAAATTAAAAAGAGACGAGAGGCTGTTGAGTTGTATGAAAAAGGAAACAGGCCGGAGTTGGCCAACAAGGAAAAGAAAGAAATAGAAGTGCTTCAAAAATATCTTCCTGCCCAGCTTTCTGAAGGGGAATTAAGAAAAATTGTCGAGGAAACAATAAAAGAAACGGGAGCATCCAGCATTAAAGATATGGGAAAAGTCATGGCTGTCTTAATGCCCAAGACAAAAGGGAAAGCTGATAATAGTTTGGCGGGGAAAATAGTCAAAGAATTTCTAGTTTAGTTGTTGTAATTTCAGTAATTTATTTTGATAGCGTCATTAAAAATGGCTGCTATTTGTTTTTGGATTGCATATTTGATAAAATTAGTGAAGGTTTAATTTTGTTTGGAACGAGAATGATTGAAATAAATAATTTAACCAAAGAAAGGATTGATAAGAAAGCTTTAATTAAGGCAGCAGAAGGAGTTTTGAAAAAAGAAAAGAAATCGGGTTTGGATTTATCCATTGCCCTTGTTGGACAATCCAGAATAAAAGAGTTAAATAAAATATATAGGAAGAAAGACAAGCCGACAGATGTTTTATCTTTCTCGTATTATGATTCCCTCGGCCATAGCCCTGTGAGCGAGGCAGGCGAAATAGTTATTTGTCTTTCGGAAGTTAAAAAAAACGCAAAGAAATCTGGAATTAGCTCCCAAAGAGAGCTAATCCATATTTTAATACATGGGGTTTTGCACGTTTTAGGGCACGATCACGAAAAAAGCAAAAGAGAGGCAGAGATAATGAGAAAAAAGGAAGAATATTATTCGTCCGTATTCGGAAAGCAATTTAATGCGTTAAATTAAGAATGTTCAAGCCCAACAACATCATCGCCGGCTTAGATATAGGGACAGGTTTCATTAAAATATTGGTAGCCTCAAAAAATGAGGATGCGACTGGTTTTGAGGTAGTCGCTCAATTTAAAGAACCTTCTTTCGGAGTCAGAAGAGGGGTTGTTATTGATATCAATAAAGTCACTCGCATCATCCAAATTCTTTTGAATAAGGTAAGAGAGCAGACGGGCCAGAAGATTGAATCGGTTTTCGTCAATATAGGAGGGTGCCATCTTTTTTGTTCAACTTCAAAGGGAATGGTGGCGGTATCACGGGCTGATCAGAGAATATCTGAACTGGATGTCAATCGGGTGATTGAATCTGCCAGAACAGTCTCTCTTCCTTCAAACAATGAAATACTGGAAGTTTTTCCAAGGGAATTTATTGTGGATAATGAACGGGGAATCAAAGAAGTGATAGGGATGCAGGGAGGAAGAGTGGAGGTGGAGGCCTTGATTCTAGCCGCCTTTTCTCCTTATGTGAATAATTTGACTCAGGCCGTTTTGAATTCAGATATCCGTATTCTAGACATAGTTCCTTCTGTCACAGCCACTTCGCTGGCTGTTTTGTCGCCAAAGCAGAAAGAATTGGGAGTGGCGCTTTTGGATATTGGGGCGGGAACTTCGGAACTGGCAGTTTTCGAGGAAGGAGAATTGATTCATCTCGCAATTTTTCCTATGGGTTCTTCGAATATCACCAATGATATTGCCATCGGACTGAAAATAGATATTGATACGGCTGAAATAATCAAAACCGAGCGGGGAACCTGCTTTTGTAAAGGAAGTGAAAAAAAAGAGAAGATCGAAGTCGAAGGGGAATCACCCGTAGTTTTCTCCCAAAAGATGCTGGCAAAAATAATCGGAGCCAGGGTTTCAGAAATATTCGGAGAAGTCCAGAAGGAGTTAAAAAAAATATCAAGAGACGGGCTCTTGCCTGCAGGGATGGTATTGAGCGGAGGCGGGGCTAAAATGCCTGGAATTGTTGAATTGGCAAAGAAAGAATTGAAACTCCCTTGCCGCATAGGAAAGCCGCTGGATTTCCTTAATCTTGACGATGATTTGTCTTTTGCTTCAGCTTGTGGTTTGATAGTTAAAGGAGAAGATTTGGGAAGTATCGACAGAAGACCTTCCGTCTCCAATTTCGGAGAAAGAGTAAAAAAGTTTTTGAAGATTTTTATACCATGACATCTGCAATCAAATTAAAAGTGGTCGGGATCGGAGGATCGGGAGGCAATGCTGTTTCCCGGATGAAAAAATGCAAAATTCAGGGAGTTGAACTTATTGCGTTGAATACCGATGCCCAGGATTTGAGCAAGATAGACGCTGATGTGAAAATAAGAATAGGCGGAAAACTGACTCAGGGATTGGGGGCGGGCATGAATCCTGAAATCGGTAAAAAATCTGCCCTGGAAAGCAGGGAAGAAATTGCCAAAGCTCTTCAGGGAGCTGATATGATTTTTATTACCTGCGGATTGGGAGGAGGAACCGGAACAGGGGCTTCACCTATTGTGGCTGAAGTCGCCAAAGAAACGGGAGCCTTGGTTCTGGCTGTTGTGACAAAGCCCTTTTCTTTCGAGGGTCAGGTCAGGCAAAGGATTGCCGAGGAGGGTTATCAGAAGTTAAAGGAAAAAGTAGATACCTTAATTTCAATCTCAAACGACAAGCTTCTTTCGATTTTGGATCCCGACATCCCGCTGATAAACGCTTTCTGGATTTGCGATGATACTTTGAAACAGGCAGTTCAGGGAATATCCGATTTGATTTCTCTGCCTGGCATAATCAATATTGATTTTGCCGATGTTAAAGCAATAATGTCAGATTCCGGCACAGCTCTTTTCGGTGTCGGGCGGGCTCAAGGAGAAGGCAGAGCAAAAAAAGCAGCCATGGCAGCTATCAATTCTCCTTTGTTGGATATTTCAATTAAGGGAGCCAAGGGGATTTTGTTTAATATTTCTGGAGGCAAGGACATAAGCTTGGTTGAGATAGATGAACTGGCTAAAGTAATTACTCAGGAAATAAATCCAGGAGCCAGAATAATATTTGGCGCAATCCAAGACGAAAAACTCAAAAAAGGGGAGATTAAAGTAACGGCAATAGCCACGGGATTTTAGATCAGTTGATTAAATTTTTTCCTGCGGCTTTTTTTAATTTTGACAATCAAGGATCTACTTTTTTATGCTTATCTTGGGAATTTTAGATACTGTTTCTGCTCTTCTTTTGATTAGAAATTTATACGAGTTGCCTTTTTTAATTCCGAACGGAGTAATAATCGGTTTGGCAGCTTATTTATCATTGAAAGCAATTATTTTTATCGCTGATGTCGGAAGTTTAATAGACCTGGTGGGCGGAATTTTGCTTATAATAAGCCTTTTTTATCCGATTCATTTTTCAATAACAATTATTTTTGCCGTTCTAATCGGCTTGAAAGGAATTTTGACCATGCTGAGCAAAATTTGGTCTTCCTGATTCTATGCCATTCTCCAGACTCTTTTTTTATCTCTGCCTCTCTTTTCTGGCAGGATTGTTCCTAAGCTCTTTTTTCAACTTCTCTCTGTCGATTATTTTAGTTTTTCTGGTTTTATCCATTTCTTTAATTTCCACATTTTGGGCCAGAAAAAGAATGGTTCTTTTAGGGCTTTGCGTTTTAGCTTTTGCAGGCGGAGTTTTCCATTTTCAACTTGCCGAAGATAAAGCAGAAAGGAGCTATCTGATAAAAGAAAATGATTTGTCGGAAGAAATTATTCTCCGGGGGATAGTAATCAGGGAATCCGAGATGAGGGAACAAAGCAGACAAATTACTGTCGGGAAGATCAGAGTCAGAGAGGAATCTGTTGTGGGGCATGTTCTGATTACAACAGAAAAATATTCCTCCTGGAATTATGGGGACGAAATTGAATTTAAAGGAAAGTTGGTTTCTCCTCCTGTATTTCCGGAATTCAACTACAGAAATTATCTTTTGAAGGACAGCATTTATTCTTTGATGTATCATCCTGAGATTACATTAATCGGAAAGGATAAGGGAAATTTTATTTTAGCTAAAATTTTGGGAGCAAAGAAAAGAATAGAGGAGCTGATTTTTAGGAGTTTTTCTCCTCCCCACTCCTCTTTCCTAACAGCTCTTTTAATAGGAGACCAGAGCAAAATAGGACAGGATTGGAATTTAAAATTAAGCTATGCCGGCCTTCGCCATCTGACTGCGGTTTCCGGAATGCACGTGGCCATACTGACGGCTTTATTTATGTCGGTTCTTTTGGGTTTAGGGTTAAGGCAAAGACAATCATTTTTGGCAACATTGGTTTTGATGGTTCTTTTCGTAATTTTGACCGGTCTCCATGCCTCAGCCATTAGGGCCGGAATCATGGGTGGATTTTACATTTTAGGACGCGCTTTAGGGAGAGAAAGCAGATCTTCAAGATCCATAGTTTTTGCCGCGCTTTTGATGCTGATTCAGAACCCGTTTCTTTTAAAGAACGACATCGGTTTTCAATTATCGTTTTTGGCAATGCTAGGAATAATTTATTTGATGCCGCATTTCAAAAAGTTTCTTAATTTTTTGCCAAATTCTTTCCAACTGAAAGAGAGTTTGACCATGACTCTTTCTGCCCAGGTTTTTACCATTCCTGTTCTGATTTATAACTTTGGATATATCTCTCTGGTTTCTCCTATTTCCAATGTTTTGGTTGTTCCTGTTTTATCTTGGATTATGGGATTGGGTTTCCTCTTTATTTTAGCGGGAACAATCTGGTTTCCTTTGGGCTGGATATTCTCTCTCCCTCTTTGGTTTCTGCTTTCCTATCTCATTAAAATCGTCGAATTAGCTTCTTCTTTATCCTTCTCATTAATGCATATTTAATGATAGAATCAGATAATGAATAATTTTTGGTTGCTTACTGTTAATATGGGATACGGCCATCAGCGCACAGCTTTTCCCCTAAAGGAGCTGGCGGTGGGCGGATTGGCTATAAATGTAAATGATTACGAGGGAATTCCCGAAAGCGACAAAAGGATTTGGGAAACAACAAGAAGGGGATATGAATTAATTTCCAGATTCAAAAGAATTCCCTTGCTGGGAGAGTGCACATTCTCTTTTTTTGACAAATTTCAAAGAATTCTTGATTTTTACCCTAAAAGAAATTTATCTAAACCCAGTCTTCAGTTAAAACAGACATTTTCTCTTATTAAAAGGGGCTGGGGCAAAGATATTGTTGAAAAACTGAAAGCTAAAAATTTGAAATTGGGGAAAAACCTGCCTTTTGTTTCAACCTTCTTTACTCCGGCTTTCATGGCAGAATATTTCGGCTATCCGGGGAATATTTACTGCGTGGTCTGCGATGCGGATATCTCGCGGGCCTGGGCTCCCTTTTGTCCTCAAAAAAGCAGAATCAAATATTTTGCTCCGACCTCAAGAGTGGCAGAGAGGCTGAAGTTGTACGGAGTAAAAGAGGAGAACATTCTGTTTACGGGATATCCCTTACCTAAAGAAAATATCGGGGGTAGAAGGATGGACTTGCTGAAAGAAGATTTAAAATACAGGCTTCTTAATCTGGATCCGCAGGAAAAGTACAGGGAATATTACGCCCCCTTAATAAAATATTACCTCGGTGATTTGCCCAAAAAACCAAATCATCCTCTAACCATAACATTCGCTGTGGGCGGAGCTGGGGCTCAAAAAGAAACAGGAGTCAATATTTTAAAAAATCTTTGTTCTGATATTAAGAAAAGAAAGATAAGGGTTTTTCTTGTGGCGGGAAACAAAGAAAAAATTAAAAATTATTTTGAAAGCAATTTAAAGAAACTGGGTTTAGCCAGAAGTAAATATGTCCAGGTTTTGTTCGGCAAAAACATTGAGGAATATTTTTTAAAATTCGATCTGGCTTTAAGAGAAACTGATATTCTCTGGACAAAGCCCTCAGAACTTTCCTTTTATTCTGCCCTGGGATTGCCCTTAATAATTGCCCCTTGTATCGGATCTCAGGAGGAATTTAACAAGAGATGGCTTCTAAAATCAGGATTCGGAAGTTTGCAGGAAGATCCCAAGCATCTTGATCAATGGCTTTTTGACTGGCTGAAGCGGGGATATCTTGCTGAGGATGCCATGCAGGGATTCGTTGAGGGGGAAAAATTAGGAACCTTTAATATTGAAGAAATTCTGAAAAAATGAATTGGCTGGCTGCGACTTTAATCTCATATTCTCTGTTTGCCTTTACGGCTCTGATTGACAGATATATTTTAACCAAACTTTCAACTCCACCCAAAGTCTATGCTTTTTATGTTGCGCTGTTAAGCACCCTTGTGTTGGCGGCCGCTCCTTTTGTTGCTTTTTTTGTTCCCTCTCTTAAACTTCTTTTTTTGTGTTTGGCTACAGGGATGATCTTCATATTTTTCCTTTACTGGCTTTATCGGGCTGAAATGCAATTTGAAGTTTCCAGGGTAGTTCCGGCAATAGGCGGGCTGGTCCCTCTTTTTACTTTCGGATTATCCCGCCTTTTTTATCCCCAGCAGGAAGAAATGTCTTTATCGGGAATGATCGCTTTCTTGGTTTTGATTATAGGAAGCGTTATTGTCTCTTTGAATTTAAAGAAAAGAATAAGCATTCAAAGTTTAAAATATTCAACAATAGCAGCTTTCCTCACTTCCTTGGTTTTTATCCTGTCTAAAGAAATCTTTTCATCGTTGCCTTTTTGGACGGGCATGATCTGGAAGAGTTTGGGTGGAATTCCCGCAGCCCTGATTTTGCTTTCCTTTAAAGATGTGAGGAAGGCAATCTTTTTCAATAAAAATCAGTTTCCTAAAAAGAAAATAACAGCTCTTCTTGCGAATCAGGTCTTGGGGGGAACCGCTACGATAATACAGAATTGGGCAATCGCCTTGTCTCCCATAATCTATTTGCCCTTTATTAATGCTCTGGCTGGTTTTCAATATATTTTGCTTCTTGTTTTTTCTGTTTTAATTTCTTTTAAGCTGCCAGGCATTTTAAAGGAAGAACTGGACAGAAAGACAGTTTTCCAGAAATCAATAGGTATTTTATTGATAATTGGCGGCCTGTTTTTATTGAACGTTTGAATATGAAATATTTTAAAATCAGAATTTTATCAATTCTTTTGATCGTTGTTCTGGGAATTTTATTTTTTACCTTATCCCCAAAAGAAGGCAGTGTTGTCTGGGGAGTTAATTTTTCTCAGAAACATTCTCAAGACTTGGGGTTGGACTGGAAGAAAAACTATACAGCCCTAATTGACGATCTTGGAGTAAAAGAAATAAAGCTTGCCACTTATTGGGATTTGGTTGAGCCTCGGGAAGGAGAATACGATTTTAAGGATTTGGATTGGCAAATAAAGGAGGCGGAAGAAAAAGGGGTTAATATCCTCTTTGTTTTGGGGAGAAAAACTCCTCGCTGGCCTGAGTGCCATGTGCCGGAATGGGCGAGTAATTTGAACAAAGAGGAACAGCAAACCAGAATTTCAAAACTTCTCGAAGCAGTGATTCTAAGATACAGGGATTCTGAAAACATTAAAATGTGGCAGGTTGAGAACGAACCTTTCTTTCCTTTCGGCGAATGCAAATGGGTTGACAGCGATTTTCTTAAAGAAGAAGTCGCTCTCGTTAAGTCTTTGGATTACAAAAAGAGACCGGTTTTAATTTCAGACAGCGGAGAGGGTTCTTTCTGGTTTAAGGCGGCTTCCTCAGGAGATGTTGTTGGAACCACTTTGTACAGGAAGGTCTGGGTCTGGCAGTTAAAAACCTATATTTCCTATCCCTTTCCTTTGGCTTTTTACTGGATTAAGTCGGAAGTCATAGAAAAATTGTTCAACAAAGAGGTGATTTGCGTTGAGCTCCAGGCTGAACCCTGGGGGCCGGAATTGCTTTACAACAGCCCCTTGGAAGAGCAGGAAAAGACGATGAACTTGGAACAATTCAGGAAAAATATCGAATTTGCAAGAGGGACCGGAATTGAAAAATGCTATTTATGGGGAGGAGAATGGTGGTATTGGATGAAAGAGAAGCAGGGAAAACTTGAAATCTGGGAAGAAGCCAGAAAACTGTTTGCTGATTAGAGATGTGCTAGGTCCGACCCCGCACATCCCAATCTGATTGACTTTTATTATATTTTAGTTATAATTTAAGTAGATTTTTAGAAAGGAGGTGCGAAATGATCGCACTCTTGATTGCAGGATGGGTGGTGGCGGTGATCGTTTTCTTCATCAGCTTAACCCTTTGGACGGAGCTCAGGAAGAAATTTAAATTCCAGGAGATCTTCGAAAAGACAGATGGGTATGTCCGCAAGATGACGTACCCTTATGCAGGAGGAAAAAAGGGCGCGATGGAGCGGATAATCATTCGCGGCGAGGCGCCATTCGAAGTTCTCATTGGTTTTAAATTTCCTTTCGGCGGTACCGATTGGTTCGGGTACGGAAAGAGCCGGAAGGAGGGAGACGACTATTACGTGGTTGTCTCTACATGGATGGCAAAAAGGTCTGTTGAATTCCGATTTGCCGTCAAATCATCATCAAGGGATGATGCCGAACATATCATTTTTGATGAGATAAGGGCGGCTAAGAACGGTCTGCCTCCCGATATAGTCTGTCCGCCTCATATCTTCCAAAGATTGGGCCTCTGGGCTTGATTTTATAAAGTAATCACAAGGGCTTGCGCATAATATCGCGAGCCCCCTTTTTTTACTTTAATTTTCTGATAGAATTTACTTATCATGTTGTCCATCATTGTTCCATCTTTGAATGAAGAAAAATATCTTCCTGGCCTGTTAAGGTCGATAAAAAGGCAGTCTTTTAAAGATTTTGAAATAATCATCGCTGACGCAGATTCAAAAGACAAAACCATAGAGATTGCTAAAAACTTAGGATGCAGAATAATAAAAGGAGGTTTGCCGGCTAAAGGAAGAAATGAGGGAGCTAAAGCGTCAAAAGGAGACCTGCTTCTTTTTTTGGACGCAGATGTTATTTTATCTGAGGAATTTTTGGAGAATTCCTTAAAGGAGTTTAAGAGAAGAAAACTGGGAGCAGCTTCTTTCCGTTTGATTCCTCTGACTAAAAAAAGAATAGTTAAGACCGCAATGGAGTATTTTTACAATAAACCGATTACTGTTGCTGAAAAATTCATAGCCAACGGGGCAATGGGTATTTTGGTAAAAAAGGAGATTTTTGAAAGAGTGGGAGGGTTCAATGAGGAAGTTTTTGCAGAAGATTTTTATTTTTTGAGGCAAGCCGCCAAAATTGAAAAATTTGGCATAATACGTTCAGGCAAATTGCTGATAACCATGAGGAGGTTTGAAGCAGACGGCTATCTGCCCACTTTGTTGAAATATTTGATTTGCAATTTTTATATGCTATTGGGCAAACCAATGAAGAAAGACACCGTTTTTAAGTACGAATTCAATCATTATCAAAAGCGAATAAGATGAGCTTCTAACGAAGTGTCAAAACCGATAAAGTGATATATAATTAAAGCATATGGACCTTTACGAGCTTCCAAATTGCAAAATGCCGCGCTTTAAATCTCCCAATGTTTTAAAAAGCAGGATTTTTTGGTTTGTATTTTCGACTATTTTTATCTCTTCTTTGTTCGGTTTTCTTGCCGGAGCTTTTTCGGGCAGCTTTTTTTATCTCGAAGTCAGGGATTATCTGTCTGAACTCAACATAGACTTGCCTCAGGCAGATTCGGCGTTGAATGCAGAATATGTTCCGCAGACCACACAGGAGGAATCAATAATAAGCGCTGTTAAGGAAAATTCTCCAGCCGTGGTAAGTATTATTATTACGAAAAATATTCCTGTCATGGAGAGATATTATTACAATCCTTTCGAAAATTTTGAAGAATTCTTCGGTCAGGATTTCCAGCTTCAAGTCCCCCAGTACAGGCAGAATGGAACGGAGGAAAAAGAGATTGGAGGGGGCACGGGATTCATTGTTTCTGAAGACGGAATGATTTTAACCAACAAGCATGTTGTCACTGACGAGGAAGCAAATTACACCGTTTTTACCAACGACGGAAAAAAGCACCCGGCTAAAGTTTTGGCCCGCGATCCTTTTCAGGACCTGGCAGTGATCAAGATTGAACCTGCAAAAGTTGTTGACGAGAGCGGGCAATTTATTATCCAGTCTTTCCCTAAAGTAAAGCTTGGAGATTCCGAAACCCTCCAGATTGGCCAGACAGTAGTTGCTATAGGCAACGCTTTGGGTGAATTCAGAAATACGGTGTCGGCCGGTGTTGTTTCGGGATTAAAAAGAACGATTACGGCTTCTGGCGGCGGGCTGTCTGAGACATTGGAAGATGTGATTCAGACAGATGCTGCAATAAATAAGGGGAATTCCGGCGGCCCTCTTTTAAATCTCAGAGGAGAGGTAATCGGCATTAATACAGCCATGGTTCAGGAAGCTCAGAGCATTGGTTTTGCCATTCCTATCAATAAAGCGAAAAAGGATTTGGAGCAGATAAAGAAAATCGGGAAAATAGTTTATCCTTTTTTGGGAGTAAGATATGTGCTGATAAATGAACAGATTCAGGAAAAAAACAATTTGGATGTAAACTATGGAGCTTTAATAGATAATGGTTTAGAAGGCGAGGAAGCGGTAGTTAAGGGATCTGCCGCTGAGAATGCTGGTTTAAAAATAAAAGATATAATTTTGGAAATAAACGGAGAAAAGATTACAGTTGACAACCCCTTAACTCCCCTTATTCAAAAATACAATCCAGGAGATAAAATAAATCTCAAAATCTTGAGGGGAGGAAAAGAAGAAGTGGTACCTGTCACCTTGGGCGAAAAATCCTGAGCCAGGTTAATAGGTTAATCCGGTTTTCATCATCTTTATTTAAAATGAGATCATGAAAGCTGTATGGACGGGAATTTTGAGTTTCGGTCTGCTCAATATTCCT
>JAQTPY010000002.1 GCA_028712445.1 Minisyncoccota bacterium
GGGGCTCCTCGCCAATTCAGTGGCCCATTTTGAAAGGTGAAAAAGAGACAGGGGTGACTATAATGCTCGTGGATGAAAAAATGGATCACGGCCCCATTTTAAAACAAACAAGATTGAGCTTTGGAGAAAAAGAAACAGCAAAAATCCTTCATGATAAACTGGCTCATCTTGGCGCCGACTTGCTCTTAAAAACAATCCCCGACTGGATTAATGGAAAAATTAAGCCAGTATCCCAAAACGAAAAAGAAGCCACCTTTTCTGAAATACTAAAAAGAGAATCGGGTAGAATCGATTGGAAAAAGAAAGCCGAGGAAATAGAAAGACAGATAAGAGCTTTTGATCCCTGGCCTGGCAGTTACACTCTCTGGAAAAAAGACGGCAAGAAAATAAAAATCAAAGTTTTAAAAAGCAGGGTTTTAATATCACCCGAGAACAAAAGATATGAAGTGGGTAAGGTTCTGGTTGTCCCCCAAAATGAAATTGGAGTTCAATGCGGTGATGGGAACTTCCTGGTAGTAGAAAAACTTCAAATGGAAGGAAAAAAAGAAACTCTGGCTGAAGACTTTTTACGGGGCCATTCCGATTTCATCGGAACAGTGTTAGATTGAGTCATATGGATAATTGGGAAAAAATAAAAAAGAATCCCGGATTAAAGGAAATTCAGGTCAAAAGAAGTAAAATCTGCGAATTGATCCGCGATTTTTTTAAAAATGACGGATTTCTTGAGATGCAGACACCCGCAATTGTCAAATGCGCCGGTCAGGAGCCCTATCTAACCCCGCTGGAAGTTTGCTTTAAAGATAACCGCGGCAAGGAATTTAAAGGTTTTTTAGTCACCTCTCCCGAATATTCGCTAAAAAAAATTCTTTCTGCGGGATTCAAAAAAGTTTTCGAACTTGCCAAAGTCTTTCGTTCTGACGAAAAATTCGGCGGCTTACATAACCCGGAATTTACAATGCTTGAATGGTATCGTGCGCATTCAGACTATAGACAGATAATGAAGGATGTCGAAAATCTTGTGCTTTTTCTCAATAAAAAAATAAACCATTCCAAATATCTGAATTTTCAGGGCCAAAAGATCAACCTCACTCCCCCATGGCCCAAGATCAGCGTTAAGGAAGCTTTTCTGAAATATGCCAAAATTAATTTAGATAAAGCGCATACAATAAAATCCTTTTCTAAACAAATTACAAAAAAAGAATACCTTTCTAGTGACTGGAATAATATTTTTTACAGTGTCTTTCTTAATGAAATTGAACCCAATCTTCCCAAAGATCGCCCGCAAATAATATACGACTATCCTTTGCCTCAGGCCTCTTTATCAAAAAGGAAGGGTAAAAGTTTCTACGCTGAGCGCTTTGAGGTCTATATCGGAGGCATGGAACTGGCGAATGCATTTTCGGAATTAAATGATCCTGGAAAACAGATGTTGCGATTTGTCGAGGAACAAAAATTGAGAAAAAAAATGGGGAAAAATTTCGTTCCTATTGACGAAAAATTCATTTATGCATTAAGATTAGGGATGCCGCCTTCAGGCGGTATTGCGTTGGGACTCGAGAGACTTCAAATGCTATTATTAAACCTTAAAGACGTTGACGATCTGCTGATTTTTCCAAGCAGTCAATTATTTCAAAATCATGATTAGTTCAGCTGACTTAAAAAAAGATCTATATTTGATAATGGATTCTCAACCGTGGATGGTTGTCGAAGTTCAATTCGTAAGCCCCGGCAAAGGGTCTGCTTTTTATAGGACAAAATTAAAGAATCTTAAAAGCGGGAACGTAGTTGAAAAAACTTTCAAATCAGGCGAACATTTTGAGGAAGCCAATATTGAGAAAACAAAAGCCAAATTCCTTTATTCTCATCGCGACAAATATGTTTTTACAAAAGCGGACAATCCGTCAGTGCGTTTTGAATTACCCCAGGAAATTATCGGAAATTTAATCAAATATTTAACCCCGAACCAAATCGTAGACGGCCTCCTGTCTAACGGAGAGATTATAAATATTTCTCTTCCCATTAAAATTTATCTGAAGGTCAAAGATGCCCCAATCGGCATCAAAGGAGACAGGGCTCAGGGTGGAACAAAAACCGTCACCTTGGAAAGCGGGGCCACAGTTGAAGCCCCCTTGTTTATTGAAACAGGAGACACGCTTGAAATAAACACGGAAACTGGTGAGTACGTCAGGAGAGTGGAAAAGTAAATCAGCTAAATAAAAAGCACGGAAGTCTGACCTCCGTGCTTTTTTCTTGTTTGAATCTATCTGAACCTTACAGGTATCACTATTTCATCGTCATATTCAGGCAACCCTGAAGGATTATCTTTTTGGAGAATAAGCTCTCCTGCTTCAGTCTCAGGAATCTCGAATGATAAACTTGACTCAAAAGGGACAAAATCGGTTGTCATCCACTCGCCCTGCGCCTGAGCAAAAGTCAAAATAAGAATTTTTCCGTTGGAATCAACCAGTCTCACAGGGAAAGAAGCTTCAAAAAACCAATTTCCCCTGGCCTCCCCTCTGACCGAATAAGGGCTTTTGATTATTTCGTTTGGTTTCGGATTTGTAACCCTTATAAGGTCTTCTTTTTGATTGCTTTGATCGTTTTCCTTGACCAAAGGCTCTTTACTGGATAAATATCGATAAATGAATAATCCCCCAAATACTGCGATCAAAATTATAATTAATGCTGTTTTTGAAATAAATCCATTAGACATGAAAATCAAAATAAATATTAGATTCCTCGTATTCCGTCCCAAAAGCCCCTGCTCGCGGCCACAGTGGCGGAACCAACCCGGTTAAATCCGGTGCCTATTGCTCCCGCTAAGGTGGTAAAGACTGACCCGATTCTCCCCCAAAAACTTATTCCACCCTCTTTGATCGGTTTGTAGAAATAAACAGGAATAACAACTGTTTTTAAGTTCCCAAGTATTGCGGATGTGCCTCCTTTTTCCAGAATCAAATCTCCCAAATCACTGGACGGTATTTCAAAATCCACTTCTGCTTCAAAAGGAACAAAGCTGTTTGTCTGCCAATCGCCCTTGGCCTGAGCGTTTGAGGAGCCGATAAGTCTTCCGTGCATGTCATAAACCTTTACAGGAAAAGTTCCCTCGTAAAACCAGAAACCTCTGGCTTCTCCCTTGACCACATACGGGCTTCTGATCACTTCGTTTTCTTCAGGATTTTTTACCCTGATCATATCGCTGTCGTTAGCAAATGAAATCTGAGGAAGAAAGGATGAAGCAGCAAAAACTGCAATTACAAACAGAGCCCCGGCATTGCGTTTAATTGCGTTAAGCGTTTTTTTGCTCATATATTTTTTCTTGAGCTATAATTTCCCTAAGGGATAAAATTCCCCGAGGGTACTTGTCGACCTTGATGCTACACTTAAATTATATCAAATTCGACAAATTCAATAAAAAGAACTAAAAACTCGTTTTTCCGTCAAAGTGTTCCTCTGACTTTTCCGCCTCCTCTTTTGTCGCATGAACAATGCCATTCTGGTGGTTGGGTGGAGAATAAATTGTATATAATTTCAAAGGTTCGGTGGCAGATATGTTTATAATATTATGTTCGGTTCCTGCCGGTATCACAACCGCTGTACCGTCCTTAATAAAAAATTCTTCACCCTCAATCACTGCTTTTCCCTCCCCTTTTTCAAATCGGAAAAATTGGTCTATATTTTCATGCACTTCCGATCCTATTTCCTCGCCGGGCTTCAAACTCATCAATACCACCTGGCTCCGGCTGGCTGTGAAAATCACTTTTCTGAAAAATTCATTATCTAAGGTGTCTTTTTCAATGTTGGTTATAAATCCTTTCATACTTTTTTTTAGTTAATATTTTGACCTTTCTTTTTTTATTTTATCAGATATTGATTGTTTTTTATAGGACATCTATTTTTTCCAGATCTATGGCGGCTGGCCCATGAATTAATTTCCCGTCACAGGAAAAACTCGAACCATGACAGGGACAATCCCACGATTCTTCAGCATTATTCCAGTTTAAAGTGCAGCCCATGTGAGTACAGGTGGTGGAAACCGCGTGAATTTTCCCCTGCTGGTCTTTAAAAACCCCTACTTTTCTGCCTTCAAGTTCAAAAATCATGGCCTGTCCCAAGCTTAAACTCTGAACTTCAAGATGAGGAAACTTTTTAAACCTGCCTTTTAGCAAGCTAATGCTTGCCTGCACATTGTGAAGAAGAAATTTTTGGCCCGCTTTGGCGCTTATCATTCTGGAAGGAGAATAAAGCAAAGCCCAGGGATTCGGTTTGCCCAAAACAAGATCAGACAATATCTTTCCTGAAACCGTGGCGTTAGTCATCCCCCACCCGCCGAAGCCGGTTGCAACAAATATATTGTTTGACCTTGAAGTCAGCTTCCCAATGTATGGCACCCGATCCACAGAAACACTGTCGTGAGTAGACCAGCGGTAAAGTATTGATTCTATATCAAAACGTTCAAATGCGTATTCTTGGAGTTTCCTGTAATGTTCCAGGGCGTCTTCGCCAACACCCGCGCGATGATTCTGTCCGCCTATAATGATTACATCTCCTTCTTCCTTTGATGTGTGATGGCGAATTGAATTGAAGGGGTCCTCAACTGTAATAAACATGCCTCGGGGAACGGGTCCCTTCAATTTTGCAGCCAGCGCATACGACCTTTTAGGAAAGAGTCTGGAAAAATAAGCTCCTCTTGTACCGAAAGGATAATTACTGGCAATAACGATGTTCTTTGCTTTCAACTGCCCCCCTTCAACAATTACCGTATTGGGTTTTCCTTCGTTTATGTCAAAAAATCTGGTGTTTTCAAAAATGAAGCTTCCGTCTCCCTGTATTTTTTTTGCCATATGCAAAAGATATTTTTTGGGATGAAAGAGGGCCTGGTTTTCATAACGAATGGCTCCTTTGATCGGAAAAGGCAGGGGTGATTCCTTAACAAATGAGACCAGCAAACCCATTTTTTTTGCAGCTCTCACCTCGTCTTCGATTTTTCCTACATTTTCTTTATTTTCAGTATAAGTATACGCTTCTGTTCTCTGAAATTCACAATCAATCGAATTTCTTTCAATATTTTGGGCTATTTCCTCAATTGCTCACTGGTTGGCTTCAGCATATAATCTGGCTTTCCTTGATTTGATATTCGACAAAAGATAATTGTAAATTAAACCATGAGCTGAAGTGATTTTGGCGGTTGTATTCGCCGTGACCCCTTTTAAAATCCTTCTCATGTCAAGGACCGCAACCTTGAGACCCGCATTTTTTAAATAAAAAGCTACCGTAAGCCCTGCTATTCCTCCACCCAGAATAGCCGCGTCGAAAGGCCCCTCCCCTTTCCAGGCCGGGAAATTAGTATCCGAGCTTGTTCCTTCCCATAAAGATTCATGTTTCCCCAATAATTCTTCCATATAACTATATTATTTATCGGAAAGATTAACGGCAGATGAAAAAAAGGAGGATCGGCCTCCTTTAGCTCTTTAAGAAAATTTCCCTTAGAAAAGTGCTGCGATAAACTCTATGGACTTATCCGTCTCAACTGGCAGAATCTCGTCTTCGAGAATATCGATAGCGTAGATCTTGGCTTTCCCCGATTCCTCGGCTATGACGATGGGGAAAACGGGATGAGAAGTGGTCTTTTTTACATAACCTACCGGAACTGTGCTCCAATTGGGCTGTTTAAAAGCTCCCATCAGATTGATTACATAATCTGAATCTTCTCCCAGATCCAGTTCGCTGCCTGCATCTGTCTTGAGAAAGCGCTGAACCTCTGTAAAATTGACCAGCGAGTATTTTTCTCTTTCAGGACCGCGGATGCGGGCGTTGGGAAAAGTGGCGCGGAGCAGTTCCATGACTTCAGTCTGACTCATTGCCCTGGTTATTTTGGGCTCCGGAATAGCGCTGAAAGAGGAAGAGCCATTACTCTTTGCCAGGGTTGTTTTCAAATCAGTTATCTGCTTTGTCTGATTTTCCAGGGCAACTTTAACCTTGTTTACTTCCGTACTCGCTTTCTCTAAAGCCTGTTCTTGCTCGACTATGGCGTCTTCTTTTTGCCGTATCGCCTTGAGCAAATCATCGTTTCTCTTTGTCAGATCGGCAATAGTGGCATCCCTGGTTGAAATTTGAACTATAAGATCGCTGCCCAGACCTGGCGTGTTTTCGCCGTTGCTTTTTGGCGTCGGCGTGGGTGTGTCTTTCGGCTCCTCAAACCAGGGAATTTCTGAATTTCCCGGATCAGTTGGCGGTTTTGTCATTGTTTGATTCCGGGATGACTCAAAATTTTCTTGCCAGGACTGCATTTTATCAGGAGCAATAATATACACTATCCCAAAAATCAAAAGAACCATGCCCAAAAGTAACATCCCTGCCAGTAAAAATGCTTTCATTTACTCCTCCTATGTTTAATATTTCTTCACTTTATCTAATTGTAAAAAAACAAAACAGGTGAAAACACCTGTTAAACTGAATAATCCTTGCTATTTTCGCTGTTACTCTCCCCACACTTTAACAATAGAAAATCGAAGGCATGTTGTCAACTGCTGAATTGTAAAAAAAATCAAAAAACTTCATTGTAGTTTAATTTTCCGAAGATAAAATAAAAGGAGAACCTTTATACCTGAATACTGTAAAGAGGCAAAAAGGGGTGAAAAGAATTTACATGTTAAAACAGGTTGCCGAAGCGCAAGAGGAGGAAAGAAAAAGAATTGCAAGAGACCTGCACGACGGCGTAGCTCAAACCTTGGTTCCGGTGCCAATCAAGATCAATCACTTGATGAAAAATAATGACTTTCCTGAAAATGTCGCTTCCGAATTGAGAGATGTAGAAGAAACCGTCTCTGGAGCGCTAAGGGAAATACGGTGCATTTGCACGGGAGTAGGACCCGGTCTCATGATAGATCTTGGTTTAATTGACACCCTCACAACACTCGTCGGAAGCATGAGGAAAAGGGGCCAAACCATAATTACTCTCAATATTGAAGGTAATCATAGAAAATTGCCCAAAGAAACTGAACAAGCCCTGTTTAGAATAGCTCAAGAAAGTCTAAATAATATCTGGAAACACGCTGAAGCAAAGAAAGCTACACTAAAAATTGCTTACGAAAAAAACAGAATATTCATGAGTATTTCCGACGACGGAAAAGGTTTTGATACAAATGTAAAAAGCAGCGGAAACCTTGGATTAAGAATCATCCGGGAGCGGGCGCGTTTATTAAATGCTGATTTGCGGATTGACTCCGCGAACGGCAAAGGAACAACTATCAGCGTAACAATAAAAAAATAATAAAGAACCCATGGAAACATGGGTTTTTATTCCAATAAAATCCTGGCTTCGTTAGTCAGATTTTTGATTTCTTTTTCGTTAATTCCTAAATTACGGCTAAGCTTCCCCGAGGAAATTCCAATGAGATCTGAAGCCAGCATTATCCCTTTTTCGGCAAACACATCGGCAAGATAACCCTTGAAAGATGGAAGGATGGTGATCGGATAAAGATTTTTTGTTTCAATTAGGATTTCCAGTCCCCTTCCTTCGGGATATTTCCATCCCAAAACATTTACTCCTGCACATTCTGAATACCGTATGGCTTGACTGGTAAATTTTGTGTTAGTTACCAAAATTGATCTTAATTTTCCAGATTGGGGGTGATTTTTTTGAATATCCAAAAATCGGGCATGATTCGCCAATGCAATTTTCAGATCAACCCTCTCTCCGGCTTTATTGTGATATTTGCATTCTCCAAGGTAGATCAGATTATCCTTCTCAGCCAAAAAATCTATTTCGTACACGCATTTTGAAAAACCAATCAATTGCTGGTTTAATTTAATTTTATATCCGTTTTTTGCAAGAATTTCTCCCACATACTTTTCGAACAAAAATCCTGCAGGACCTAATTTGGCCATAGCCCTCTTCAAGGAAAACTTCATTGCAGACCTTAAGGATTCCTTCCTTAAGAATCCGCTTATTTTCTGGGAGATTTTTAAGGTTGTGATTCCGGGATAAGCTTCTTTTTCAATCTTATCGGCAATTTCCTGCGCTGAAAAATCATCCAGTCCTGCATTTCTGCAGGCTGTATATATTTTCCTTTTTGAAAATATTTCGCGTTCACCCAACGAATTTATTACATACAATTCCTCCATAATTTTGCTTTACCCTGCCAAATTTCTGTCACTCAGTCCCAATCGGGACTTCGCCGCATCTAGCTGCAGCTCCGTCGACAACTTTTATTACGTCGTCAATATTGGGCTCAGTAGCAATTAATCTATTTCCATTCTTGAGCATTAAAGTGACAATTCTGCTGTGTGTCTGAAAAACTTTTTCTATTTCACAATTATTGATTGATTGAAGGGCCGCTTCCCATGTGCTATTTGTCTCCTGGAAAAAAATTCTGCCATCAGGCAAGGCGCACTGAGGCGGATTAGACTCCATTGAGGAAAACCCAGCCAGGATGCAATCATCAAAATTCCTGATTGTTTTTAACAATTGGCTGCATTTCTCCAAACTGGCCATATCGCTTTTGGGCAAACACTCCCTAAGTTGGGTTTTTATGTCATTGTCTGAATATTCCCCCAAATTCACACTGGCTATGAGCCATTGATTGTTAAACTTTACAAGACCCAGATCAACGGGACGAGTGACTGCAATGCCTCCCCCAATCTGCTCAACGCTTGTTATTTCAACAATATTTCCCCTCACCTCATACGCTCCCGATCCGAATTTTCTGAGACTTAAGATCTCTATTCCGTCCGGCCAAGGGCTTGAAGTTAGTCTCCCTGGCGCTTTTGACGGATCATTCTTCCACTGTAAAAGTAAAAATTGATCGAGAAAATCTTTGTAGTTTTGTTCAATATCCTGGCTTGCGGTCGATGAAAGCAAAGAGACATTTTTTAAAACTTTACCGAAATTCTCAACAGTATTCCGCACATCTCTTTCATCGGCTTGTTCGCTTTTTCTGACATCTGACTGACGCCAGAAATAAAAACCGATGGCTATTGCTGAAACAATAAGTAGAATTGCTGAAATTTTCTTATTCATAATTTTAAATTCAAAATACTTTTTTACCCTTAATCCTATATTATACCCATCTTAACAAAAAAATAAAACGACGACTTTTTATTTTAAAAATGATTTGACGTTTCCTTAAAAATGTAGTATTAATTAAATAGGCAAACAAATAAGTTTTTGATTTGTCCGCTTTCTTAAGCGGTTTTAATTTTACATGGACATCAGAAATATCGCGATCGTAGCTCATGTTGATCATGGAAAAACTTCCCTGACAGATGCCCTGATGCGTCAGACTGAAATGACCGAAGAAGGGGTAAGCATGGACAGTAATGCTTTGGAAAAAGAAAGAGGCATTACGATTTATTCCAAAAACACTTCAGTTTATTACAAGGGAACCAAAATAAACATCGTGGACACGCCTGGCCACGCTGATTTCGGTTCGGAAGTGGAACGAGTTATAAGATCTATTGATTCTGTAGTGCTGGTGGTGGACGCCCAGGACGGCCCCATGCCTCAAACAAAATTCGTTTTGAAAAAGTCTCTGGCTCTGGGATTAAAACCCATTGTCGTAATAAATAAAATTGACAAACCCACTGCCCGACCAAAAGAAGTTTGCGAAATGATTTTCGAGCTATTCCTGAATTTAGGCGCAAATGATGAACAACTCGACTTTGCAACTCTTTACGCAATTGCGCGAGAAGGTTTGGCAAAAAAAACGCTCAATGGGGAGTCTAAGGATCTGACTCCGCTTTTAGATACCATTTTAGAAAAAGTTCCTGTTGCTTCAAGCAATGAGGCAAACAGCAAACCCCTGCTCATGCAGCCATTCAATCTTGGATACGACAACTTTTTAGGAAGACTGGCCATAGGCAGAATCTATGAGGGGCAGATAAAAAATGGCCAAAACGTCTTTGTTAAAAATTCAAAAGATGAAACGAGAAAAGGAATAATTACAAAACTCTTTACTTTCGAGGGACTGAACCGAAAAACAGTGGAAAGCGCTTCAGCCGGTGACATCGTCATGGTTTCAGGATTGCCTGATATTTTTATCGGAGAAACCGTTTGCGAGAACGAAAACCAGAAACCGCTTCCTGCCATTGACATTGACGAGCCGACGATCTCTCTGGATTTCCTCGTAAACAATTCTCCTTTTTCAGGCAGAGATGGAAAATTTGTCACCAATCAGCAGATAAAAGAAAGATTGGAAAAAGAGCTTGAAGTGAATGTAGGTTTAAAAATTGATTTTTCATCAAATGAATTCTTTAAAGTCTGCGGAAGGGGCGAGCTCCATATTGCCATATTGCTTGAAAATATCCGCCGCGAAGGATATGAGGTCCAGGTTTCGCAGCCGCAGGTAATCATTAAAGAAGAGGGTGGACAAAAGTACGAACCCTTTGAGGAAGTGACCATCAATGTGCCAAGCGAGATGTCGGGAAAAATAATCGAAAAAATGGGAGCCCGCTCAGGGACACTGTTGGAAATGAAGATTGAAGGACCCAATACGAAACTGGTTTTTGAAATACCCACCCGAGGACTCTTGGGATACAGAAATGAGCTTGTGGTGGACACAAAAGGAGAAGGAATATTATATAGCCGCGTAATAGGGTTCAAGCCATATGCTGGTGAAATTAAAAAGGATGAATTGGGTTCCATGATTTCGATGGCAACCGGAAAAGCTTCCGGGTTTTCTCTCGATAATCTTCAGATAAGAGGAAGTTTATATATCGGCGCCGGGGATGATGTATATGAGGGCATGGTGGTTGGAAATGTTGCCAGGGGAAATGATATGACCGTAAATCCAATAAAGGGAAAAGAATTGAACAATGTGAGGACCGGCAAAGGAGAAATGTGCATTCAGCTCACTCCCCCGCTGAAAATCACTCTTGAGAACGGTCTGGGAATTATGAAGGAAGATGAGTACCTGGAAATCACACCCCGAAACATACGGCTGAGAAAAAAATATCTGACCGAAATTGACAGAAGAAGAGCATCAAGAGCTCTTCGATAAATCCTTTTCTCTCTTTCCATTGACAAATTATTTAATTGTGATATAATTTTAATATAATAAAGTTTAGAAAATTTGTTGCTTTGCAATAAATCTACCCGCTTTTCTTCTTCAGTTTTATAATCTGACCTTGAGACGCCTGGGTCAGATTTTTAATTAAAAGCGCATTCCTAATATGACACAAATGACATTCAACGGCCTGGGTATTGCTCCAAAGATATTAGAAAATCTGGGGAAGCTTAACTTTAAGGTCCCAACACCAATACAGCATCAGTCCATTCCCTCTGCGATTCAAGGGAAAGATTTGATAGGGATAGCTCAAACCGGAACCGGAAAGACTCTGGCTTTTGGCATACCTCTTATCCAGAGGGTGGCAGAAACAAAAAGCAACGGTCTCATACTTCTTCCGACCAGGGAACTGGCACTGCAGGTAGGCAATGCCTTAAACAGAATGGGGGGAGCTCTGGGATTAAAAACCGTGATACTTATCGGTGGAGAAAACATGAGTCGCCAGATCCGCGATTTGCGCTCAAATTATCATGTTATCGTTGCCACTCCGGGCAGACTTATAGATCATCTGAGAAGAAAAACTGTCAGCTTAAATAGAGTTTCTGTATTGATTTTAGATGAGGCAGACAGAATGCTTGATATGGGCTTTGAACCCCAGATCAAACAGATACTTCAGAGTGTGCCTGAAAAGAAACAAACTATGCTTTTTAGCGCAACAATGCCGCCTCAAATTTTGAAGATTATAAATTCGTACATGAAATCCCCCGTAAGAGTGGAAGTGACTCCTTCGGGAACCGCTGCTGAAAACGTCACCCACGAAGTTTTCTTTGTTGATCAAAGATCTAAAATAGATCTGCTTGAAAATATTTTGGAAAATCGCAAGGGAAACATTCTTGTCTTTTCCCGAACAAAACATAATGCAAAGAAAGTTGCTTTAACCATCAAGGAAAAGGGCCATTCAGCCACTGAAATTCATTCCAACAAGTCCCTAAACCAGCGTCTAAGCGCGCTTTCGGGATTCAAGTCCGGTCTTTACCGAATAATGGTTGCCACAGATATTGCTGCCAGAGGCATAGATGTGTCTAATATTGAACTGGTAGTAAACTATGATTTACCAGGAACTCCGGATGATTATGTGCACAGAATAGGAAGGACAGGAAGAGCAGGCCGTTCAGGGCATGCCATATCTTTTGCCACGCCTGACCAAAGATTTGAGATAAGCTCCATAGAAAGATTAATTAAAAAGCATTTAACGGTTTCCGAGCTTCCAGAATTGCCAAAAAGACAAACTGGTTTTTCGAATTCCAATCAATTTGCGCGCAGAGGAAGATTTTCAAATAATCGATCTTCGGGAAATTACTTTGGCCGCAGAAGAGTTTTTAACTCAAGGCCAAGAAGATATTCAGCATAATCGCCTCTTTATTATCTTGCGCAAAACCTCCTCAACCTTCTTAATGGATTTTTCGTCAATTATGGAAATAGGAATTACTTCTTTTCCTATTTTTTTTAACTGGCTGAGTTTTTCTTTAAGATCATCGGGCTTTAATAAATCGGCCTTAGTCAGGAAGACATATTCGTCTTTCTGCAATAAATCCTCTTTGTATTTTCCTAATTCACTTCTAATGGTCCTGTAATCCTTTATTGGGTCTTCTGATTCTGCGGAAATGAGATGAAAAAGAGTCCTGGTCCTCTCAATGTGGCGCAGGAATTTAATACCAAGCCCCTTGCCCGCAGAAGCTCCCTGAACCAACCCCGGAATATCGACCAGGATCAATTCGTAATATACGCCAAGACTGGGATTAAGCGTGGTGAACGGATAATTCGCCACTCTGCTTTTAGCGTGAGTCAGTTCGTTCAAAAGGCTTGACTTGCCGACGTTGGGCAAACCTATAAAACCGACATCGGCAATAAGCTTAAGCTCCATCCTTATTTTGTACATCTCGCCTTTCGTTCCTTCTTCAAAGTTAAGAGGAGTGGTATTAGTGGAAGAACGGAAATGAAAATTTCCTCTGCCGCCCTTGCCTCCCCTGGCCAAAAGCAGGCGCTGGCCTAAGGAAACAACCTCTAAATCCTCTCCCGTTGTTAGATTGTGAACCAGGGTTCCGACCGGCACTTTCAATATGAGATCTTTTGCGTTGGCGCCGTCATTAAACTGAGATTTTCCATTTTCACCGTCTTCTGCGGCTATCTCTTTTTGATAACGGAACTGATTCAGAGCGCCAATATCAGACACTCCTTCTAAGTAAACGCTCCCTCCTTTGCCCCCATTGGCGCCGGCAGGACCGCGATTCATTTTGGTCTTATTGAAAGCCACCGCTCCTTTTCCCCCATCGCCGGCTTTAACCCTGATTGCTATATCGTCAATTAACATATTTTTATTTAATAGTTCACTTTAACAAAAAACTGTCAAAAAGGCGACTCTTTGGCTGAAAAAAAAAAGAGCTACCCTTTCGAATAGCTCTAAATTTTTAACTTCCCATTATTTACTGTCTTTTACGATGAAATTCGTAAAGACAGTAATAAGCAAGATAAAGGAGATTACCAATGAGGACATTGAAAGACAAGGCGGCATTCCTACCCCACCAGTGCAAGCTTCCCATTCCCTCTTGAGACATTATGCTCACCCAAAAGATGAGTACCAGAAAATTGGAGAATATCCCTTTCAGGAAAAATGATCTCGGATAGCCGGAAGCTTTTTTACTGATAACCTTGATATCAAGAGATATCCAGTAAAAGACAATCATTGTGGCTATCACGGCTGTCACGAGCTCAATTCCCCATCCCCATCCGAAATCACTGATATCAAGAGCCCTTATATATCCACTAGTAAGGCCTAAAGAAATGGCGACAAATGCCGCAATCGCTCCTGCAACTCTTTCGCTCAGAGACAGCTTCCATCTGGTTTTCAAACCGATTCCTATCTGCCAAGCGATCACTGCCAGTAAAATTATTTTCAGAATAAACCAACCTATGGTCACTCCTCCAATCATCCAGGCCCCTATATTCATACCGATAAGCATAAACCAATGGATAAAATCATAGAGCCTGGCTTTGATGTTTACGAGTTCTCTTCTCTGGATAGAACCGAGAAGGTCAAGCTGACCAGAAATCACGCTGAGCATTCCAATTGCCGGAAGCCAGTATGCGATGGCTTGGAGCATCTCCTTTCCGCTCCAATTTCCGAAGAGAATGTAAACAAAGTATCCTGCCAGAATGAGTAGGCCTACCCAATAGGCTTTTCCCAGAAGTTTCTTTAACGTCTCCAGGTACGTTGCCGGTAAGGGTGCCTTTAATGAAGTTTCCATTATCATCTCCTCCGTCTTTAAAAATAAAATAGCTAAAAAAACAATAATACATTTTTGCATTATTGTCAATAATAGAAGCTCAATTGAACCTCTAAATTATATTATTCTCTTTGGGCAGGTTATCATCCTTTGGGAGATTGTTTTTTACTTCCTCTACCAGTTTCCTCTCAAGCACCTCATTATCCTTTTTCTGTTTGGAAATAAGAAGACTTTTTCTTATCATTTTGGGCAATAAAACCAACAAACTAACCGTGAATCCGGAAATAAATGACGATAATAAAATTAAGGCAAAGGAACCCTCAACCCTCCAGACAAGGAATCTTACTGAAACTTGGTTGGTATTCTGAATATCGAATATAAGGGTTAAAATAGCTATGATTAAAGATAGGATTATTGAAAATAGTGACATTGTGAAGCTTTTAATGACTTATAATTAATCTATTCTAGCAAAAAATCGCTAAAATAGCGATTAATTAAAAAACGCCCTTAAGGCGATTTTCCAAGATATTTTTTAAGAAGCGAACTGGCTACAATTTACTTAATTAACACTAACTGTCTAATCTATATATAATAATATATCTATTGTAACCACTTCGCTGCTTAAAACCTGCTTTTTACTAACAACATAAGTATAACATATCTTTTATTATTCGTCAAGGATTTATGGCAAATACTTAGATCCTTCAGAAGTCAACTTCAATAAAAAAGCAGATTGATGCTATCTCTCTGCTTATTACCGTATAAAATGAAGGGGTTTAATCAGACGAAGGTATGGGCTTGGGCTCTACTGTTTCCATAAACTGGCCGCAACACTCTGCTCTGCCCGGGCCAGCCTTTGTCGCCAGCGCCTCAGTACCGCATACCATGCAGCGATACCTCTTGCCGAGCTGGTTTCCACCGCCGTACTCCTGCGTCAATTTGGCCAACACCGCCTCCATACTATCCACTGCGGCGATAGCTGCCATTATTTCTTCCTTAGTGCTTACCTTGCCACCGAAGGTGCACTTCCATCCATCAGGCCGCTTTGCAAGAACATCGAGAGCCACTTCCCTGTTAGACTTCGTTAGGATTTTTTCCTTTTCTTCCATTGTAAACTTGCTACCTCCCTATCTCATTTTTTCTTTTTATACAATATCCTGAGAAAAAAATCAATCTGGGGATGTGCTAGATCCGACCCGCACATCCCCCAAGTTACAAAACGAGAATAGCATCTATTATTGACAAAAAATATAGTTGTGCTATAATTTATGTTAGCAAATCGGTACGCGTAATTGCCCGTTACGCTATCGTCAAAAAATTAAGGGCAAAGAAAAGGGAGGTCAAAAGTGGTTACGACTACGACCGGAAATCAAGAGGAAGAGACGAAGGCGCAAACTCTTTTGCGGGCTGCTTTCGAAGCCGCGCACGAGGAGTTTGAGGAAATCGACAAAAGGGAAGAGTTTATTCTTCAATCCTTCATAAGGTCCCTGAAGAAGGTAGTCCCTGGACTCAAACTGATCGACGGAGAAGTCACTGTGCAGATCCGCAAGAATGGTCATCATGCTGAAAACGGTATGGTAAGAGGTGTGATCCTTGGTATTCTGAACAGATATATGCTTGTCTCAAGAAGAGGCCAGGTGAGCCTCGGAGAATGGACTAACTCTTATGGGGGAAACTTTATCACGGGCCCGGAAGGATATGACTGGCGCGAGGTAGATGAAACCTTGAGAAATTTCTTTCTCGATAAAGAGGGATTTATTCTCACCGATCTTCTCGTAAAAGCATTCTGTCAGCTGCGGGCGTTCACAGACCGAGCACTGGAGAATAACAAAAAGCGGCAGGCAAAACTTCAAGAACTGTGCCAGTCGCTAGTACCGTCGGAACCGCAATTGTAGGCCTCAAACTAAAGGGTGGAGCAGAGAAATTTTCTCTGCTCCACCAAACTATTTAGAATACCCAAGAGGTATTTTTTTGTTTTAACTTAAGATGTTCAATGTCCCGCTTATGTGTCTCGGTCTCTCGAACCGCGCACGAGACTGCTGCGGGGGTAGGACTCGAACCTACAATAGCCTCCTTCAAAGGGAGGTGTCCTGCCATTAGACGACCCCGCAATGCTTAATATTATAACTTATTTTGACTCAAAATTCAACCCTTCGAATCGCTCAGGGCAAGTCCTTCCACTATGGCTAACTCCAGAGGAAGCTGAGGTATTGGAGAATATTTCATTTTATTCTCAGCCTCAAGAAACAAATTTAGGAACTTGCGTATTTCATCTTCCTTTAAAGCGTCGGCCTGAGATGACATTTTTTCAAATTCCTCCTTGGTTAATCCCGCCACTATTAAGGAAGCAATTTCAGGTCCGGTAATCTTTAAAATTAGGACATGCCTTAAATAATTGACCAAAGCTCTGGCGAACTCCTGCAAATCGGAACCTCCTTCCCCTATTTCGTTTAAAAACTTAACAGAAGATGAGGCGTCCTTTTTAACCAGATAATCGCAGAACCTGCCCAATTGAGCGGTTTCCACCAGCCCCAGCAAAACTTTCACATCTTCTGCGCTGATTCCGGGCTTATTATCCGGCCCTGATCCGAAAGACAGGACCTGGCCCAGCAAGCTTTCTGCATCTCTGATTGACCCGCCTGCGTTCAGGGCGATCAATTCCAATGCGGGCCTCTCTACCTTTACTTTCTCATTTTTAGTTAAAGTCTCAAGTCTTCCTATTATTTCCTGATGAGTAAGCTTCCTAAAATCAAACCTTTGGCATCGGGAAACTATGGTCGGAATCATTTTATGGATCTCGGTAGTGGCCAGAATAAATACAGCATGGCTCGGGGGCTCCTCTAAAGTTTTTAATAAGGCGTTTGCTGCCTCTTTGGTCAACTGGTGGGATTCGTCAATGATAAATACTTTGTACTTTGATTTGGTCGGAGAAAATTTGATTCCTTCAATTAACTCCTTCATTTCATCTATCCCCCTGTGGGATGCAGCATCAATTTCAATCAAATCCATTGACCTGTTCTCTTTTATTTCAAGGCATGAATTGCACTTGTTGCAGGGTTCAAATTCGCTCTCTTTCCTGCTTGAACAATTCAAGGCCTTAGCCAGAAGTCTGGCTATCGTGGTTTTCCCCGAACCTCTTTGCCCTGAAAACAAATATGCATGGGAAATGATTCCTGAAGCCAAAGCATTAGTCAAGGTTTTAACCACATGCTCCTGCCCCACCACTTCAGAAAAAGTTTGAGGCCTGTATTTTCTATATAAAACTAAATTTGTCATTTGTTTTTAAACTTTTTAATAAACCACCAGCTTACGGAAGCAACAAATAAAATCAATATCAGCCAATCGAATCTTTTGAAATATATTTCCAAATCCTTCCAATTTTCCCCCATTATAACTCCTGCATAGGTAAGAATGAAAGCCCAGGGAAGGCATCCTAAAAAGGTATAGATCAGAAATTTTCCGAAATTCATTCTGGCAATACCTGCGGGAAAAGAAATAAAGGTTCTTACAACGGGCAAAAGCCTTGAAAAGAATATGCTTGCGCTTCCATATTTTGCAAACCATTCCTGAGCTCTGTTAATCTCTTCATTGGAAATAAGCAAATATTTTCCATATCTGTCCAACAAGGGTCTGCCTCCGTAGAAACCGACGATATAAGCAACTACCGAACCAATCACATTTCCAATAGCTCCCCATAATGCCACCTGAAGCAGATTGAATTTCCCCAGCCAGACAAGATATCCTGAAAAAGGCATTATTATTTCAGAGGGTATGGGAATGCAGGCTGATTCTAACGCCATTAAAAACGCTATTCCAAAATAACCCGTATCTGAGATTACGTTAATCGCAAAAGCGCTAATCCAGGCAAAAAAATCATATATCATTCGTCCATTTTGTCACATATTTGCTCAAAAATCAAAGAAAAAGGAGCGTCAAAAAGCGCCCCTTTTCCCCTGTGCGATATTTTGCACTATATTACTCTCCACCTATAGCAAATCGTTTCGTTTTCACAAACCTCCTTTATCAAACCTTCTTTGCTTAAAGCCTTTAGTCGCCCCTCCAAACCGCTCCGCTTCATTGCCGATTGCGACCATTTTATCCTTCCGTTCATGCTGAGCCGATCAAAGTATTTTTTGGCGAAATCGGTTTTTTCTTCCACTTCTTTGATTGTGAAAGTTTTTAAGGGATTATTTTTAAAAAAGTCCACCAACAATATTCTGAGTTCGTCCGAATCCTTCCATCTGTCTGACATCTTTCCGTCCTCCATCCTTCTTAACTTTTCAAGATAAACTATTTCCGATTTTATTTTATCTGAAAAATGAGTCAAATGAACTTCTGCAAAAATGAATTAGGTGATAGAATATTGGAATATGCTGAAAATCTACAATACTTTATCTGGAAATAAAGAAAACTTTAAAAACCGCGGAGGAAAGAAAGTCAATCTTTTTGTCTGCGGACCCACGGTTTATGATTACTCGCACGTGGGGCATGCCAGAACATATGTCATTTTTGACGTCATAGTAAAGTACTTAAAACAGATGGGCTTTAGGGTCTTTTATCTGCAAAATATAACCGACATTGATGACAAAATAATCGCCAGAGCAAAAGAAAAAAACACGACTTCGAAGCTTTTGGCGAAAGAATTCGAAAAAGAATACAAAAAGAACATGAAAGAGTTGTCCGTAAACAGCGTGACAAGATATGCTAAAGCCACTTTGCATATTAAGGAAATAATAAAACAAGTTGAGAGATTGCTTAAAAAAGGATACGCCTATCAATTGAATGATGGGATTTACTATGATATTTCAAGGTTTAAAGATTACGGCAAGCTTTCCAGAAGAACTTCCCTTCAAGCAGAAGATGCCGTTTCCAGAATTGACGAGAATTTGGAAAAAAGAAACAAAGGAGATTTCTGCTTATGGAAATTTTCAAAACCCGAAGACCCCCAATGGAAATCTCCTTGGGGCAAAGGAAGACCGGGCTGGCACATTGAAGATACGGCAATTACCGAAAAATTCTTCGGGCCCCAATACGACATCCACGGAGGAGCAAAGGATTTGATCTTCCCCCATCATGAAGCTGAAATCGCCCAAATGGAAGCCATTTCGGGAAAATCTCCCTTGGTAAAATATTGGATGCATACCGGCTTTCTAACCGTAGAAGGGCAGAAGATGTCAAAATCTTTGGGAAACTTCATTACGATAAACAACTTTTTAGGCGAAAACTCTTCTCGTCTCTTAAGGCTTTTGATTGTAAAAAGCCACTACCGCTCCCCTCTCGATTTCAGTCAAAACCTGATTTTCCAAACCAAAAACGAGTTATCGAGAATAGATGAATTCACAGACAAAATCAAAATTTTCAAAGAACCTCTGCTTATGGATAAGAGAGAAAAAAGAATTTCCAGAATGGATTTGCCGGGGTTCGAAAAACGATTCCAAGAGGCCATGGAAGACGATTTCAACACCCCTAAAGCCATTGCCGTCATTTTTGATTTAATAAGCAAAGCAAATGGCCTTATTGACAAAGATGAACTTTTTAAAAAAGACGCAAAAAACATCCTCAATTTTTTCAAACTGATCGACAAGTCCTTCTGTTTTATATTGACTGACAGACCCAAAGAAATAATTCCCCAGGAGGTGCAGAATTTAGTCAAAGAAAGAGAAGAATGCAGAAAGAACCAGGAATGGCAAAAAGCTGATGAAATAAGGGAAAAAATAAAGGATTCAGGATATTTGGTCGAAGATACCGAAGAAGGGCCAAAAATAAGAACCTTGCCGAATCGTCGGTAAGAACCTTGATTTCTTCGCAATTAAAAAAGCACCTCTTTCTTAAGGAGGCGCTTTTTGATCAAACTGCCACAGCACGTCATCCAGGAACTTTATCCCCTCAGTTCCCAGGCCTTTGACAGAGAAAATCCCTTTTTTAATCATTGTCAGATATTCGACCATACTGCCCATCTTCTCTGAATCCTTGTCATCCAAGAAAGTTGTGAAATGATGGTTAATCTTATTCCAAACCCGCTTGTTGGGGAATTTTTCAGCCAGATAGCCAAGTTCTTCCAGGATTTTCTTTTTTTTATTCTGGATTTTTAGCTTCCCGGATTCCTCCGCAATTACTTCCCTGCTCAGACCCTCAAGATCCTTTTCGGTGAGGCCCTGGCGTTCCATTAATAAAGAAAGGCGGGCTCGGAGATTCTTTTTTTCATTCTGACACTGGTCCCTTAAAGTTTTTGCTTCCACGTGGGGCAATATAAGGAATTCTTCCAGAGTTTTAAAGAGATTCGGGTCGGAATAACGGTACGATCTGAGAGCGCGGATCGCTTTAAGATACGATCCTCTTATTGCCTCTACGGTCACGCTGAATTCCGGACACTGGCCAATATCTTTGAATGTTCGCTGTTTCCCCTCGCTTAGGCCAAAGCGAAGATCCAAAATCTTCCACCATCTTCTCCATTGCCTTTTTTCTTTTTCGTTTAGAAACTGCAGATGATCGAAGATTTCTGCCATTGCTTCTTCCAGGGTTTTAGTCTTTTCTGCATCTGTAATGTGCGAATAGAAAAGTACTTCACCAACCTGATCCTCGCGATTCAGAATAGCCAAAAGGAATCTCTCGTGCGGTGTATACTCGATTTTCATTTATCCTGCTCCTTAATCCCAGATTCTAAAAAAGAAACCTTGATTGGTTTCTTTGCTGAAAATAAAATACAATATTTTAGAGATTTTGTCAATTATTTGCCCTCTTCTTTTTTCTTTCTGCAAATTTCATAAAACTCCAGAACCTGATCTGCAATCTTTTCCCAGGAATACTTTTCAGCTTCCTGTCTTCCCCATTCCCCCATTTCTTCTCTCAAGCTTTTGCTTTCAATTAGAATATCAAGTTTTTCAGCCAAAGTTTTGTAATCCTTGGGCCTGGCTAAAAACCTTCCGCCCATTCCTTCTCCCAAAACTCCCTGATATCCTTTGTTGGCAAAGGCAACCACAGGTTTTTTTGTCGCCATAGCTTCTATCAAAACTATCCCAAAGCTCTCCCCGTAAATTGCAGGACTGCAGTAAATGTCGCAAGTGCGATAATAGGCAGATGCTTCTTTTTCTCCTTTCGGAGTTTCGAAAACTACATTGTTTAATCCGTTATTTTGAGCCCATTCCCGGCACTCTTCTTTTAAAGGTCCCTCTCCTGCCACGATTAAACGCAAATTAGAATGCTTTTTATTTAAAATCTTTAAAGCCCGAATTAAATAAATTAAACCCTTCCTTTCTTCAATCCTCCCTAAAAAGAGAATGTTTATCTTCCCGTCAAGATATTTTTCTATTTTTGGTCCCTGAGGTTTGAATTCGTTCAAATTGATTCCGTTTGGAATCACTCTTTTTGGCCCCTTGTAGTTTTTAAACAATTTCAGGTTCAGAGGAGCTACGCCTATTATGCCGTCCATCTTCCTTCCTATTGCTTTACTAACGAAAGAGGCAAAGCTCGGGAAAGTTTTTAAAATTGTTACCTTCTCCAGGTTTGCGTGGAAAGTCAGAACATTCAATGATTCGGAAGCGTCCAAAATCTGGAAGGAGGAGGGAAAACCGATGTTGTGAAAATGAAGAACATCAAATTTCTCTTTTTCCAAAACATCCTTTATGGCAAAGGGGTTGAAATTAATGCAAAAATCCGCCTGAGTCCCGATTACAGGCAAAGAAAAAGAAGTTCCCAGTAAGATAACGTCTTTTCCGTAATTCTCTTCCTCCTCTCTTCTGGGGACTATTATCTTTACCTTGATTCCCCTCTTTTTGAATTCATCGTGCAACCCTAAAATGTGGCGTTTAACTCCGCCTGGCTGCAAAAAACTGTGGAACGAAATCAATCCTACTTTCATAATTTTTATTAATTCTACTAAGATTTTGCCGTCTTGCCAACTCCCCCCTGGCCATGCTAGATTGGAATATATAAAATTAATATGCCCAACGAGCTTCCGGAAAAACTACCGCCTCAATCGATAGAGGCTGAAAAATCTCTTCTAGGATGTATAATGCTGGACAAAAACTCTTTAATTAAAGTCGTTGATTTTATTGCGCCTGAAGATTTCTACAGAAACACTCATAAGGAAATATATTTTGCTTGCAGAGAACTTTTTGAAAGAAACGATCCCATTGACCTTCTAAGCGTGGCTAACAGGCTGAAAGACAAGGAAAAACTTGAAGAAGTGGGAGGAAACAGCTACTTGACCGAACTCATCAATTGCGTTCCTACCGCAACCAATATCTTTAACTACGCTAAAATAGTCCAAAAGAAAAGGATTCTGCGAGATTTGATCAATGCCGGCACCGAAGTGGCTGCTCTAGGATATGACGAAGCTGAGGATCCCGAAGTCTTAATGGATAGCGCTGAAAAAAAGATATTCAGCATAGCTCAGAAGGGGCTTTCTCAGGTTTTCTTGCCCATTAAATCAACTTTGGGAGAAGCATTTGAAAGAATAGACCGCCTTTCAAAAAATACCGGAGGATTAAGAGGTGTTCCTTCTGGATTCACTCAGTTAGACAATATGCTTTCAGGATTCCAACCCTCAGATCTTATTATTCTGGCTGCCAGGCCTTCCATAGGAAAATCAGCTTTGGCCATGAACATAGCCAGCCACATTGCCATTAATGAAAAGAAACCTGTCGGAATATTCAGCCTGGAAATGTCAAAAGATCAGCTTGTGGACAGATTGATTGCCGATCAGTCCGGAATCGACATGTGGAAGATAAGGACAGGAAAGCTTTCTGCAGAAGGAGATGAAAATGATTTTTCCCGCATACAGCATGCTTTAGGAATTCTTTCTGAAGCCCCCATATACATTGACGATTCAGGTTCCTCTAACATTCTTCAAATGAGAGCTTTAGCCAGAAGACTTCAGGCAGATAAAGGTTTGGGACTGATAATTGTGGACTATTTGCAGTTAATGGAACCCAGAAACACCCTGGCCAGCATAGTTCAGCAAATGACTGAAATTTCCCGCTCCCTTAAAGCTTTAGCCAAGGAAATCAATGTTCCTGTTTTGGCTCTTTCCCAGCTTTCCAGAGCTGTTGAACAAAGAACTCCTCAGATTCCCCGCTTATCTGACTTAAGGGAAACCGGCGCCATTGAACAGGATGCCGATGTTGTTCTCTTTATTTACAGGGAAGACAGATACAGGCCCGACACTCCCAGAAAAGGAATTGCCGATATTATAGTAGCTAAGCACCGCAATGGACCGGTAGGAAAAATTGAATTGTATTTTGATGAAACCAGAGTGTGTTTCAGGAATCTCGAGAAGGGCTATTCAGATAACAATGTATTCTAATTCAATTCAAAAACTAATCAGTTTATTCTCCAAGTTCCCGACAGTGGGTCCGAAAACAGCTGCCCGCTTTGTTTTCTATTTACTCAAACTTCCAAGAGAGCAGGTTGAAGAGATATCCATGGAACTGGCCCATTTGAAAGAAATCATTAAAAACTGTGTCCTTTGTTTTCTTCCGTTTGAAGGAGAAGGAACAATGTGTCCTATTTGCTCAGATAAGACGCGTGATAGAAGCACGCTTTGTGTGGTTGAGAAGGAACCTGATTTAGACTCAATCGAAAAAACCAACAAATACAAGGGACTTTATTTCATTCTGGGAGGGAATGTTTCTCCCGTAAGGAAAAAGGAAACTGCAATAAGGAGTGATGCTTTGCTCAAAAGAGCTCAAGACCCCCAGGTAAATGAAATAATCCTGGCTTTAAATCCCACCACTGAGGGAGAGGCCACGACTTTATATATTGAAAGATTATTAAAACCTCTCAACAAAAAAGTAACTAAGCTTGGTCGCGGATTGCCTGTCGGAGGTGAACTCGAATATGCAGACGAAGAAACTTTATCCTCTGCCCTGGAAGGACGCAAATGAAAAACCCGGGGATTAACCGGGTCTCAAATTTTACTTAGTTTGAATTTCTTTAATCTCCACCTCTGTGAAGGTTTGACGGTGTCCTTTCTTC
This sequence comes from Minisyncoccota bacterium, assembly GCA_028712445.1. Classification (GTDB taxonomy): domain Bacteria; phylum Patescibacteriota; class Minisyncoccia; order Minisyncoccales; family RBG-13-42-11; genus JAQTPY01. Next base: position 24,266 of record JAQTPY010000002.1, read on the forward strand.
TGTCTGAACCTGTCTTTGGCTCTGTATTTAAAGATGATTACTTTCTTTCCTTTGCCGTTTTTTGTAACCTTTCCAGTCACTTGAGCGCCTGAAACCAAAGGAGTGCCTATCTGAACGCTCCTGTTCTTCTCCACCAGCAAAACTTCCTTGAAGGCCACTTCCGCTCCTTCCTCTTTATCAAGTTTCTCTACTTTTATTTTTTCACCGGGGGAAACCAGATACTGCTTTCCGCCTGTTTTGATTACAGCTAACATATTGGTAATTCAAGATTAAACGTTTATTATGTTACTACTTTTGCCGGAATTTGCAAGAGGATTGATTTAATCAGCGTCTATTTCGGTTTTAGGCTTTTCTAATTCCATTACTTCAATAGAGGGTTCAGCTTTAGAAACCCTGACCACGTCCTTGTCTATTTTGCCCAATTCCTTGTAAGCATTATTGTAGTGGCTTACTGTATTGCACAGACTTGTCCCTAGCTTCTGCATGAAATCCTCGTAAGCTTTGATGTGTTTTCCTAAAGATTCCACGTTCTTTCTAATGCTCTTTGCCGACTCTTCTATTTTGAAAGCTCTAAGACCATACAAAACCGTCAATAAATAGGCAGAAAAGGTGGTTGGAGAGATTATAATAACCTTCTTGTCGTTGAAAGCATAATCAATAAGGTTTCTGGTGTTAACTTTTACCGCCCCTATTTCGTTTATCAAAAGGTCATAATAAACGGCTTCGTTTGGAATAAACATGAAAGCAAACTCCAAAGTCCCCTCTCTTGGTTTTATGTATTTTGAAGTTTCATCTATTCTCTTTTTTAAATCATTCTTAAACTCGCTTTCTAAAATCTCTCTCTCGCTTTTATTCTCGCAGTCCACCAGCTTTTGGTAGTTATCCAGGGAAAATTTGGCATCAACCGGGATAAGTCCTTCTTTGGTGATTATTACGGCATCAACCTTGTCTCCGTCCTTGAATTGATACTGCAGAGAAAAGGAAGTTGGCGGAAGGATATTTTCTAAAACCAACTGCAAGCCAGCTTCACCTAAATTTCCTCTTTGCTTCTGGTTGGTTAAAATTTTGCTTAAATTATTGAGTTGTTCAGAAAAACCAATTACCTGCTGATTGGTCTTGTCCAAACTTGTCAGCTTCTCGGTCACATTCTGGATTATTTTGGAACTCTCCGAAAGCTGGACCTGAAGCATTTTAGCTGAGTCGGAAAGTTTATTATCTACGGCTTGAGTGAAGTTGCCCATTACCTGGGTTATCTCGTTTAATCTCTGCATTAGCATCAAATTATCTTCACCGTTTCCTTTCCTTCTCAGCAACAGAAAAATAACAAACAACAATCCTGCGACTATCACGATTAAAAAAATTTTATCCATTAAAAAATTCTATCATTTTTAAGATAAGCTAGTCAAAACAAAGATGTGCTGGGTCCGACCCGCCTAGCCGGCGAGGATGGCCCCGCACATCCCTTTAGTGAAGATATTTTTCTGAAACTTTCCTTAAATGAAAACCCTTTATGGCCATTTCAATTAAGGCGGGAAGAAGCTTCGGTCTCCTAAAAAGACCCCAGAAAAGCAATCTCCAGTAATAATTTCTTTCTTTTTCTCTGATTCCTAAAATCCAGAAAGCCCGCCAAAATGTCCTAAAGTCGGCAAAACTCGGCTTATACCTTCTCTTCTTTTTTGGCCTGTATTCCTTTAAAAAATTAATCAAGCGATTGTAGTAATCTTTCGGAGAATAGATATTGTTTAAGATTTTTTTGTAGCCCGTAATCAAGGATTTTTGATCCATTTTGGGAATAAAATTCATGGTGCAGTCCGTATTATCTCCCGATGTTTGAGAAGTCAGCCTCCCCTCTTTTTTCAACCTCTGCCAAAGCCTGGTTTTGGCCGGAGCCTGCAAAAGCCCCACCATGGCTGTGGTGATTCCGCTTCCTTGAATAAAGCGTATCATTCTGTCAAAAATGGTGGATGTATCCTGGTCAAAACCTACGATAAAACCTGCCTGAACTTCCAGGCCGCAGTTCTGGAGAAATTTGACTGATTCCAACAAATTCCGATTAACATTCTGCATTTTTCCACAACCCCTCAGGCTTTCTTCTCCGGGAGTTTCGATTCCGACAAATACCGTAGTAAAACCAGCCCTTACCATCATTTCCACGAGCTCCTTATCATCGGCCAAGTTTACGGAAACCTGAGTATTAAAAGTAAATGGATACTTCTTTTCCTTCATCCATTCAATCAGCGCAGGGAGAACTTCATTTTTTAGCTTGGCTTTATTTCCTATAAAATTATCGTCAACAAAGAAAACGTTTCCTCTCCAACCCTTCCGATACAAAATTTCAAGTTCAATTAAAATCTTTTCTTTGTCCTTCATTCTTGGAACCCTGCCATTTAAAATTACGATGTCACAGAACTCGCAATTGAAGGGGCATCCTCTGGAAAATTGAACACAAAGCGAAGCGTAGTCCTTGATTCTAATCAAATCCCAAGAAGGAATGGGGATCTCGTTTATGTTCGGCCACGAATCGCATTTATAAATATTATTCAAAATCCCCTTTTTCAAATCAGACAAAAAGCCAGGTAGAGCAGTTTCAGCCTCACCCAAAATAAAGCAGTCAACTTTACCTAAAAATTCCTCATAATTTGTGGTAAAAAGCGGTCCACCAACAACAACCCTTTTGCCCATCTTCCTGGACTTTTTTATAATCTCTAATGCCGATTCTTTTTGAATATCCATTGCTGAAATAAAAACGAAATCAGCCCACTCAATGGACTTTTCATCCAAACTCCTGACATTCAGATCGATTAATTTCTTTTCCCAGCCCGGAGGGAGCAAAGAAGCCACGGTCAGCAAACCTAAGGGCGGAAAAGCCGCTTTTTTATCGATAAAATAAAGAGCGTATTTGAAACTCCAGAAAGTTTTGGGAAATTTAGGATAAAGCAGCAAAACTTTCATTTTCAGTTATTTGCGAATCAAAATTTCGATTAAGAAAAACAAAGCGTAAGCTGCCAAGAGAATCAGAGATTCCCTGATTGATATCTTTCTGTCTGATCTTACAAAAAGGAAAAAGAAAACTGCCACTGTTATCAAAAACAGCCTGGCTACAGCAAATGGCGAGAAATCAACAATCTCAATAGGATAGATCAAGGCCACTATCCCCAGAACCAAAGTCGATATTATGATGACCGACCCCATCATATTCCCCAGAATCATCCAGGTCTGCCCTCTTTTGGCCGCCAGAGTCATGAAATAGGCCTCAGGAAGGGCATTGGATATCCCGACGATCAAAATACCGACCAGCCCCACAGTAAAGCCCAAAGCTTCAGCAAAAAAAGTGGCAGATCTGACTATTCCCTCGGCAGCTAAAACCATGAAAGAAAGTCCTATCAATATTTTTCCAAAGCTGCCGATGAAGGATTTAAACCCTTTGATCGGAGACTCTTTCTTATCCTCCTCGTAGGTTTTGCAGAATCTTTCTTTCTTTGAAAAAAGCCAGAAAAGATAAAAGAGAAAAACAGAAAGAAGGACTAATCCATCTCCTCTCCCTAAGCTTCCGTCTAATATTAAAATCAGAGGCAAAAGGGCGCAGGCCATGGTAAAAATGGCTGAAGATTGGACTATTTTGCTTTGAGCGGGCAATCCTTTAGCTACCAGCGTGGTTAAAGCAACGAGCACGGTCATTTCAAATAAATTTCCTCCAACCACTTCCCCGAAAGACAATTGAGGAACCCTGTGCAGCGCCGCAGTGATGCCGACAAAAAGGTTGGGCACTGAAGTGGCTAAGGCCACCATAATGAAGGCCACAACAAATTCTTTCCACCCTAAAAATCTGGCGATTTTAATAAGAGACCCGATCAGCAATTGGCCGCTGAAAAACAAAAGGGTGCAGGAAATAATAAAAATAAAAATAAATGAAATCATGATTTTTGGCTGTTAAACTTAATTTTTTCCCGTGAAATGAAAAACCATTTCGTTGCTTCCACAAAAATCAGCTCTGCTATGCCCATAGAAATCACGATCAGCCAGTCTGACTGATCTAAAGAAACTGTTCTGAGCAAGTTTTGTAAAGGCGGAAGGTAAACAGCCGAAAGGAGCATTAACATTCCTATCAGAACCGCTCCCACTAAAAATTTATTTGAAAATATGTTCATCTGCCAGATATTTTTTCTCAAACTCTTGCAGGAAAATACATAAAAAAGGGACTGAATGGCAAGGCATGAGAAGATCATCGTCCTGATATGGGCAATATCATATCCTGCTTTCCATAACCACAGGAAGAGACCCAGCAACATCAGATCAGTAATTATCCCTATGGCAAATATGATTATTTTCATTTCCTTGGTAAAAAGAGGGACATCTTTCTCTGCGGGCCTTCTCTTCATCAAATCATCTTCTTTGGGTTCAAAAGCCAAAGCTGTATCGGGAAGGCCGTCTTCAACCAAATTGATCCATAAAATCTGGGCAGGAAGGATGGGCAAAGGAAACCCTAAAGCCAAAGCGCCGCCAATTAAAATCACTTCCGAAAAACTGTTTGAAAGAACGTAGGTGATTACCTTTCTAATATTGTCCATTATTGCTCTTCCCTCTTCGACTGCAGCCACAATAATACTGAAATTGTCATCTAAAAGCACTAAATCCGCGGTTTCTTTAGCCACCTCGGTGCCTGACCCTAAAGCGATCCCTATATCAGCTTTTTTTAATGCCGGGGCATCGTTAATCCCGTCTCCGGTCATGGCCACCACAGCTCCCATCCTCTGCCACGCCGAAACTATTCTCATTTTATGTTTGGGCTCTACTCTAGCATAAATCATGATCTTATCCATTTTCTTTTCCAGTTCTTTATCAGAAAGCAATTCTAAATCTTTTCCCTCAAGTATGTTTTCTTCACCAACTTTATATCCCATTTTTAAAGCCAGACTCCGGGCTGTCAGCTTATGGTCACCGGTAATAATCAAAGGTCTTAATCCTGCCTTGGCGCATGCATCCAAAGAAGCCCGAGCATCCGGCCTCAAAGGATCCTCCAAAGAAATGAAACCCAGAAAATCAAGCTCCTTCATTTCTCCTTCCAAAACAGAGGAACCCGGCTTGAATTTTGAAATCTTTTTGAAAGCGGCGGCCACCACCCTCTGACCGTTCTCAGTCAGCCGTCTTAAGGTTTTTTTTGCGCTTTCTTTTTCCTGGTCGCTCATTTTTGAAAAAGAAAACATCTTTTCCGGAGCGCCCAAAACGTAAAGGTTGAATTTGTTCACTGAAGCCAAAGTTAGACTGGCAGCATATTTTCTTACACCATCAAAAGGAATTTCATCTATCTCTTCTTCTTTCTTTAAAATATCTTCTTTCAAAATGCCTGCCATAAGAGAAGCTTCCAAAAGCGCTTTATCTGTCGGTCTCCCTTTGATTCTCCATTTGTCTGAGACATCTCTTGGATTTTCAATATAAGCTTCATTGCAGAGAGCTGCAATTTTAAGTATCAGCTTCCTGGTCGAACTCTTATTGTCCTGAGCCAGCACTTCCTCAACCCTCATTTTTCCCTGAGTTAAGGTGCAGGTTTTGTCTGCTGCAATAACGGTGGCTCCTCCCAAAGTTTCTGCAGCCAAGAGCTTCCTGACCAAACCTTGTCTTTTTAAAATTCTTCGCATCCCTAAGGCCAGAATTATGGTAAGGGCCATGGGCAACCCTTCAGGAATTGAAGCCACAGCAATGGCAACAGACGTGGTAAACATCTCAAGAAAAGTATTTCTGGTAACTAGCCCTTCAATGAAAATCAAAAAGGCGATGCAGACCACCGAAAACCCTATTATTTTGCTTAGATTGGCAAACTTTTTTTGGAGCGGAGTTTCTTCTTCTTTTGTTTCTTTTATTATTTCAGCCAACCGCCCTAACTCTGTTTCTTTTCCGGTTTCCGTAGCCACAACCCTTCCCTTGCCGTCTTCAACAATAGTTCCCATATAAACCATATTATCTCTGTCAGCCAGCCGGGTTTCTTTGGCTAAAACCCCTGTTTTCTTTTTCGCCGGCAGCCATTCACCGCTCAAAATCATTTCATTCATTTTTAAATTATGGCTTTCAATAACTCTGCCGTCCGCCGGAACCTTATCTCCGGGATCCAATATAAAAATGTCGCCCGGAACCATATTAAGGGAATCAATGAATTTTATGCCTCCCTCCCTTATTACCTTAGCCTCTTTTTTGATTATTTTTCTTAGCTCATCTAAGGTCCTGGAAGCTTTGCTTTCCTGAAAAAACCCTAAAAGAGTGTTTAAAATTACCGCGCAAAAGATTACAACACTGTCTGAATAGTCTTTTAAAAGAAGAGTGATAAAACCAGATAAAATTAAAATATAGATTAAGGGATTATTGAACTGGTTCAACAGAATCCTCAGCTGGGGCTGTTTTCTTTCTTCAGAAATCCTATTCTTGCCGAATTTTTCCTGGAGACCGACCACTTCTCTTGCGCTCAAACCTTTCTTAAAATCACTCCCTAAAAGTTTGAGAGTATCCTCTATAGTAAGATTATGCCAAAAGAAATTGGTCATTGTCTCTGTTTGATTCGATTGTCTTGCTTATTTAATATCGCAAAATTTTCCCAGAATCTTCTTTGCCCCTTCCACATTTTCTTCTTCAACCATCAGATAATCTGTCTCGTAAGTGGAGATATAAAATATGCTTATTTCTTCATCAGACAATGGCTTAGACAGCGCTGAAACCACGCCAGTCAAGGTGAAGCCTAAGGGACCTAAAATCTTAAAAACCCTCCATTCACCCTCAAATAAGACACCTGCGGGAATATTTTCCTGGGGGCAAATTATAGACAGTTCATCCTGAGTCCTTGAGACGGATGAGAAAATACCTTCTTTTTGCGCCCATTCAGGAATTTCGCTATTTTTATTCAGATGGCAAATTCCCAATTTTCCGGGAAGCAAAGCTAATGAAAGTCTTTTTGTTGGCTCCATATTGTTTACTTAATGCTAATTCCTGAAATTATATCATACAAAAGAAAAGAGCCCAAATAAGATTTTTTTATTCGGGCCTTATAATTAAACATATTAAATGTTAAAAGAACTATTTCTGGGCTTCCAAAGTGAGATCTTTCTCGAACTGAAGCCGTATCATCTCGTTATTCAGTTTGATTGAAGGCTGCCAATAACCCAAATCATAGGGACCCAAGCCGGCGAGATTACTTTTATCCTCCCCCATTTCAATGTAGATGTAAGGAATATATCTGGAAGGAGAAATGGGCATAAGCTCAATTACTCGACCATCCCTTTCCAGCCAGACGTGAGCCACATCAAGCTGACTATATTTGTCTATTAAATTATTGGGCACGCCTTCGACGTCGCCTCCGACCAAATCTATCCTGTCCTGCGGATTCTTAAGCTTCAGCAACCAAAAAGCTAGAACTGAACGATGGCGACAAACCCCTAAGTCTGCTTTGTCGAGATAGTCTTTGATTTCCTGGTCTGAAGAGAACTTTTGGTTTTTAAGCACTTCCTGGGCCTGAATAAATCCCTGGTCCAGTAATGCCAAATACCACCAACCGCGGGCATTCCCCTGATCCAAATAATCCTCAAAGGTCGGCTTGCCAGCATACTGGCGAGAGATGAATTTGCTGAAATATCCTTCTTTTTCCTCAGCTAATTGAGGAACGGGAGTTAAATTTGTTTTTACAATAGCTCCTTTAACAAGCGCGCCTGACAGCGCTCCTCCTCCCAATATCAATACACCAATCAAGACCAGAAGATAAATAGGGACTGATAATTTATTCTTCAAAACTCATTACCTCCTTCATTTGCCTATTTACCGAATGCGCCCTCAACCAGATTTGAACTGGTGTTACCAGGATGAGAACCTGGCGTCCTGGACCGGGCTAGACGATGAGGGCAAGCCACGAATTAACTTTCTTTCTCTAATAGTCTATCATAAAATGATGAAATTTCAATGTTAAAGGATGTGCTTAGCCCGACCCCGCACATCCCCAAAAAAAATAAAAGCCCAGTTTTTGCCGAGCTTTTATTCTTCCGGAAACAAACACTATTTTTTGTTGATGTATTTCCAGAGAGCGACGACACCGAGGATGAGTAAAATCGTGACCAAGAGGTAGGATGTCCAGGCAAAAAACATCATCCCACCGCCCCCCGCTCCGCCCATCATTCCATAGTCCATCATGTTTTCTCTATTTTATTTAAATATGATAATTGTTCCGACCTTTAAAAACGATTACATTATTTTATCAAAACCGCCTCGACAAGAAGGCAATAAATCAAACTGCATTTCTTGCTTCCGCAGGCTTTAATGCCTGAGAAACTTCAACCAAATTCAATCCTAAACTTAATCCCACTCCTGCCGCCAATAAAACTGCAGAAATTTTGTCGTCGCTGAACTCCTCTCCAATCCAGACCGGCACCAGGCTGCCCGCATATTTTATTTTAAAATTCAATTTTTCTCCATCCATGACATTGCTGGCTTCAAGATTAAATTCCTTTCCGGAATCCAAAGCCAAAACTTTGATAGATTTCTTTTCTTTATAGATTATGAAGCCCTTCGTAAAGGGCAAGGGATCTAACCCATCAGGACGGTCTGCCACTAAAATTGCCACCTCAGATGCATTGACCAGGGATTTTAATTGAGACGAGTCATTTAAATCAACATCATAAAGCATAACATCTTTTCCTATCTCAAAACGCTGACCCAAAACCTGCCCGACAAACTCCTTAGTCAGGCTTTTTTGCTCGCCCGAAATCATAATTATCTTTGGCTTTTTTTGAAAAAGATTAAAACGGTTTAAAAATTTCATGATTAAAGACAGCATATTACTCATAATCGGGAGGAATTTGATAGTAATCGATTATATATTTTGCCATTTGTTTGAAAAGAGGAACCGCTGAAAATTCAGCGCTTTTGGTTTGAGGATTGTCCAATTTGACTAAAATGATGAATTGAGGGCTGAAAGCCGGAGCAAAACCTATAAAGCTTTGCCATGTCTTTTCTGAATAACCGGTTCTGTTAACGTTCAGGGAAGACCAGGGAACCTGGGAAGTTCCAGTTTTCCCGGCAATATAATAATTGGCGATCTTTGCGGGTTTTCCGTAGCCGTTCTCGATCACGCTGACCATCATTGACGCTAATTGGGAAGCGGCTTTCGGGGAAACTATCTCTTTTAGCGAAACCTTGGGATCAATAATTTTTTCCTCCATACCATTGGAAACTTTTTCTACCAGATAAGGCGTCACCAGTTTTCCGCTGTTGGTGATAGCCGAGAATGCCCTTACCAGTTGAAGCGGAGTCATTTCAAGCCCCTGCCCGAAGGCCGCTGTGGCATAATTCACCTCGTACCCTTTTTTTAATTCTTTGTTTTCCGAATATACTTCTTTTAAATCTATGCCTGTGGGCTCAAACACCCCGAAATTCTCAATGTATTTCATGAAATTGACGTGTCCCAATTTCTGTTCGGCAAAAACCGCTCCCGTGTTGATTGATTTTTCAAGAACATTGGTCATGGTCAGTTTGCCGGGATAAACTCTCTGCTCATAATTATATATTGACCACTTCCCTATTTTAATAACTCCTGAATCTTCGTATGTTGTCAGGGGCGTGATCACGCCCTGGTCCAACGCTGAAACCATGGTAATGGGTTTAAAAATGGAACCTGGCTCAAATATTTTCTGAGTGGCCCCATTCTGAAAAACATTTAGATCCGATACCTTGGAATACTGATTCGGGTTAAAATTTGGATAGTTAGCCAAAGCTCTTATCTTACCCGTTTCAGCCTCCATAACAATCACCTGCCCTCCTTCAATATTTAGATTTGTCTTGGCATCTTTCAGCAGCTTTTCGGCGGTAAATTGAACCGCGTAATCTAAAGTCAGAGTGATGTCGTCCCCTGATTTTTTTCTGTCTTCAGATAAAATACCGTCATAATACTCTTCAAGCCCGTATTGTCCTTCTTTTTCAGCATTAAGAAATCCGACCACCTGGGACGCAAGCTCTTCGTGCGGATAATATCTTCCTGCTTCCTTTTTCAAATACACACCCTTAAGACAGGCCTCCTTTATTTTTTTTGCTTCATCCTGATCTATACGCTTCTTTAGAATGGTATAAATATCATTTGTAGCCAGTTTCTCTAAAACCGAATCTCTGTCTAAATTTAAAAACAAAGCCAGATCCTCCGCTGTTCTGTCTTTTTCGGTAATTTCCCTGGGAGAAACAACAACCAGGGGCCATTCAGCATTAACAGCCAAAGGCTCTCCATCCTTAAAAAAAATCTCCCCCCGGCTGTTCTTTATTCTTTCTTCGATATTATAGAAAATCTGGCCCTGGGCCAGCGCTCCATAGTAACCAGCTTTTAGAATTTGAATGTCGTAAAGTTTAGCCAAAATGCCGGCGCCCAAAAAGAAGAAAAAGCATAAAACAATATTAACCCTCCAATTTTTCATTTCAAGATTATATTACTTTGCCAAGGCCGTGCTCTCTAAAACGCGAACGTATTTGATGTTTGAAATTTTTTGAAAAGTCTGATTTTGAACGTAAGAAGTAAGATTATTCAAAGAATTGGCTTTTGTAAAATTGATCTCCAAAGTCCTGTTCTCTTCATTCAACTGATTGATTCTGTCTTCGAAGGTTTGGATAGAGTAAAGAGATCCTGTATAAACATTGACGTGAATTATTGAAAAAATAAAAAGAATGAAAGCGGCAAGAAACAATAAGACAAGCCAAAACTTATAACTGAATCCGTTTTGTAAAATAATCTGTGACTTTTGCATATGTTTATTTGGTTTGACTTATTGATCTAACTGCTGCTCTAAGCCTGCTTGACCTTGAGCGCGGATTAATTTTAATTTCGTCTTGGTTCGGCCTGATTGGTTTTTTAGTTATTAATTCTAAACTATTTTCCCTTACTTTGTCTCGAAAAAAATTCTTTACTATTCCGTCTTCCAAAGAATGAAAGGAAATGACTGCCAGTCTCCCGCCCGGTCTTAGAATCTCAAATGCCTGACCAAGAGCTCTCTGAAGGTTGTTTAACTCATCATTAACCGCAATTCTTAAAGCTTGAAAGGTTCTGGTCGCAAAATGAATTTTCTGGCGCTGAATTGATTTAGGAATCGCTCTGCTCAAAATTTTGATCAAATCCTGGGTTGTCTCAATCTGCTTCTTGTTCCTTTGAGAAACGATCTCCTGAGCTATCTTCTTTGAAAACTTTTCCTCCCCATATTCCCTCAGTATTCTTTCTATTTCCACCATTGACCAGAAATTCAGGATCTTTGCGGCAGTAATGGGAATTGAAGAATTAAACCTCATGTCTAAGGGCTCATTCCTCAAAAAAGTAAACCCTCTCTTGCTTTCCAGATGCCTGCTCGACATGCCTAGGTCCAACATTATGCCGGACACTTCCTGGAAATTCTCCCTTTCTTTTATTTCCTTTAAATTAGCAAAATTATCATTAACCAATATCACTCTTTTCTCTGAGATTTCCTTTTTGAATCTTTCCTTGAGTCTAATGATATTTTCTTCATCCCAATCGATTCCCAGAACTTTCCCTTTCGGGGCGTTTTTTTCCAGTATCAGTTGAGCATGGCCGCCGTCACCCATCGTGCAGTCAATGAAATTCTCATCTTTTCCGGGCTTTAGACACTCAATTATTTCCCTTTGAAGAACAGGTATATGGGGCATTCTTTACACTCCTAATTCCTTTAATCTTTCAGCAATGTCTCCCACTGCAGCTTCTGTTTTCTTTTTGTAATCATCCCATTTCTTGTCATCCCAAATTTCAATTCTATTCAAAACTCCCGCAACAACTATTTTCTTTTTTAAAAAAGCATATTCTTTTAAATAATCAGGAATCAGAATTCTTCCTAAGTTGTCGATATTCACCTCCATGGCTCCTGCCAGCATCAGTCTGGCAAATCCCCTCGCATCAGCCTGAGATAAAGGAAGCTTAGCTAATTTTCCAATCAGCACTTCCCAATCCTTTGATTGATAAAGAAAAAGGCACTGATCAAGCCCTCTTGTTATTATGGCTTTCCTGCCTAAAATTTGCCTGAACTTAGGAGGCAATGCCAATCTTTTCTTCTCATCAATCGAATATGAATACTCTCCTATAAACATTAGCTTATCCACAGAATTGAATAGTTATTAACAGATTTATCCACAATCTCCCACTGCATGTCCATTTTAACCCACCCAAGACATCTAGTCAACCACCCTATACCATTACTTTTCCACAGTCAAAAGAAAATAAAAAAAGACCCTCAAACAGGGTCTGAAGATCAATTGATAAATTATTTATTCACTATCAGTTCAAAATTGTTAGAATCCACCTCAACTCTGTCTCCTCTTTTTATTCTTCCGGATAAAATCCCTGAAGCCAAAACATTTTCAACTTTGTCTTGAATAACCCTTCTCATTTCCCTTGCTCCGAAAGTCGGATTGTATCCCAGTTCAACTATTTTTTCTTTCAAAGAATCGGTAATTATAAAATCTATGTTCTTTTCTTTAAGATTCTTTTTTAGTTTCTGCAAAAGAAGCTGGGCAATATCAGAAGTATTTTCTTTGGTTAAGTTTTTATAAACAACAACTGAGTCAAAACGGTTTATAAACTCGGGCCTGAAAACTCCCTCTTTAAAAAGAAAATCCAGAAGTTCCGCCTTTATCTCACCCATGGCCTTATTCTGTTTAATGGCTTCCAAGATTACCTGATACCCTGCATTGGAAGTGGCGATTATTATTGAATTCCTGAAATCCACTTTTCTTCCCACTCCGTCTGTCAAAAACCCTTCGTCTAAAACCTGCAGAAAAAGATTGAGAATGTTTGGATGAGCTTTCTCTATCTCGTCTAAAAGAACCAGGGAAAAAGGGCATTCTCTGATTTTTGTCGTCAAAAGACCTTCCTCTCCGGGGGAACCGATCAAACGTTTAATGTCGGCGACCGACTGAAATTCAGACATATCCAGTCTGATCATTCTGGATTCAGACCCAAAATAGATTTCAGCCAAGACTTTGGAAGTTTCAGTTTTTCCAACACCGGTGGGACCCAAAAACAGAAAACAACCCATGGGTCCCTTTCTAACAGTCACTTCAGCCCGGGATCGCCTTAAAGCAGCAGAAACTTCTCTGACCGCTTCTTCCTGGTTTATAATCTTCTGATGAATCAGGTTTTCCAGATTAAGCAGAATCTCCCTTTCCTTAGATTCAATTTCTCCGACAGGTATCTCCGTTTTCTCAGAAACAATCTTGGCCACATGACTTGGCAGAAGAGTATTTTCTCTTCTCTGGACCAGGAAAATCATCAATTCATCAAGCAATTCCATTGCCTTTTCCGGAAAAGGGGTTCCGGGCAGATATTTTGAGCAGTAATCGATTATATTCCTCAGGGCAGGATAAGAAACAAATTTTTTGTATTTTGCTTCCAAATTCAAGGCCAATTTTTCAAGCAGAAGCAGAGTTTCATGATCTGAAATTTCAGAAACGTCTACTTTTTCAAAAAGGCCCAGAACCGATGAATTTTGTTCAATATTTCTGTGCAATCCCTCAAAAGTGGTAATAGCCACAATCTGAAAAGAAATTAAAGGCAAATAACTTGAAAGGACGCCTGAGATGTCTATTGTTCCCAGGGAAGCTGATTGTTTGCCAACATAATTATGAAATTCATCTATTACTAAAACCACATTCCCGGCATGGATCACTTCCTGGAAAATAGAATCCAAAACCTGTTCGGCCTCCTCAATATCGTTAATTTGGGCCAGCAGAGACATCAAATCAAGCTGGACGACTCTTTTAAAATTAACTTCCGGCAAACTTTCTCCGGCAGCTGATCTGACAGCCAAAGCCTGGACAATGCTTTTTCTTCCTGATCCCGCCTCTCCGACAAGAAGAACGTTATTGTTGCTCTCCTGCCGGGATAAAATTCTTTCAATTGACCCGAGCTCTTTTTGATGACCAACTGTTTCGGGAAAGCCCTGCAATCTGTAAATTTCCGACAAATCAATGGAAAACTTGTCTAATAAATTAGTAAATCCTGAAGACCAATGTTTAGCCAAACTTCCTTTTTTAAGCAGATTCTTTCTGTCCCAAAACCTTTTTCTTAAAGCAATCTGGGATTCGAGGGATTCAAGCCAAAAAACAAGATTTTCCACATCATCCGGTTTCAAATCACAGCTCACCAAAAGACCCTTGAAAACAGGATCTGTTTTGGAAAGAGCAATCAGGAGATCCCCTTTTTCAGCAACTAAATGTTTCCTTGCGTGGGCGGCCTTGACTGATTCAAGAATAGCCAACTGGAAACTTTCTGCGTATTCCTTTCCGCTTACCCCTCCTAAATATTCTTTTCTTAAACCTATCAGCTGTTTTTTTAAAGTTTTCTTTAAATCCTTAAAGTTAATGAGCAGACGGGAAAAAATGAAATTGAAGTTCCTATTCTGGCAAAGAAGGGTGTAAAAAAGAATCGTCGAATCAACGACGGGAAATTTATTCTCCTTGGTGAATTTTATCGATGCCAAAACGGCGCGGGCCGCCTCATAGCTCAAGAATTCAGCCAGATTGAAATTTCCAGGATTCTCCATGGCTTCTTTCAAAGAAATTTTGGGTTTTGGTTTCTTTAAATATGTGGCCCTGAATAGGCTGATTGAATAAAAATAGAAAAATAAAACGAGGAAGACTATCGAGAATCCCAAGAAGAATGAATTTGCGTCCTGAGAAGCAACGCCACTGAAAAATCCGAAAAGAAAAAACACAAAGAAAAACGTAAAGAATGCAAAAAATGCCTTCCTTGCCAGCCAAGAAAATTTAAAAATCAGACAATCACCCCATTTGACAGAATTTTCAATCGTTGTTCCTTTAATATTGAAATTGAACATTTATTAAAACAAAACTTTAAATCCAAAATACAAGCCCCAGAGCAGAATTATGGGAGAGAATACCCATAAAACAAGCCAAATTAAACCCCCAAAAAAGACAAACACCTCTGCGATAAGACCTGCTGCAATCAATCCGCTTCTGATTATGGCCCCCAGCAGTCTGAAGATCAGATTAGAGAAAAAAACTTCAATGTTTTTTTGAAAATCCAATCCCTTTCCATAAGACATTTTGTATTTTCTCCAGGGATAAAAAAAAGTTTTAACTAAAAGACCGACTGAAAAATAGTTCAGATTAAATTTAAGAAAGTTTTTCCATCCTTCCAGGATTTCTCTTGGCATCTCTGAAAAGTGCCAAGAAATCCATTGAAAAATCATTATCATTGCTTATTTCAATAGTTTAACACCAAGGTTAGAAATATGAAATCCGCCGAAGATCAAAAGGAAAGCCAAAATTGACCAGACTGTCAAATTCAGAAAATCAAAAATTGAATCCATAGGGATAATCCCTTTTAACTGCTCCCCTATCATCTGACTTATCTGCCCCTCAATGCCGGAGCTTGTTAAATTCGTTTTTTGCGCAGTTAAAGAACTGGGAGGAGTTTCGAAAAAAGCAGGCAAATTGCTTTTAGAGGTAAATATGTTGTAGGAAAATAAAAGCGTCCAGCCAATAATAATCACTCCTATCGTCAATAACCCCCAACCTACGATTTTATTTAAGCCCATATGTTTTAAAATTAATCCTTGACTCCTTTATTTTATTAGAATAACATATTTATACAGTTTAAAACAAATATAAAGGGAGGTGTCTTAGATGAACATCCTGGAAATAGCAATGGTTGTGGCATCTTATCTTATAGGCGCCATTCCCACCGGATTTCTGCTCGTTAAAAAGCTAGCAAAAATTGATGTGAGAACCGTAGGAAGCGGAAAAACCGGCGGGACTAATGTCAGAAGAGCCTTGGCTAAGGCCGGCTGCACACATCCCAGAGAATGGGCATGGCTGGTAATCGTCATAGACGCCTTGAAAGGATTTGCCATCTCGGCAATAGCCATGAACTTTTTTAGAGGTAGCCCTCTCATCATCGGCCTTTCTGTTTTTCTGGCAGTCCTGGGGCACAGAGTTTCTCCCTGGCTAGCTTTCTTCCCCTCCCCAAAGCCCGGCTTCTGGGCGAAATTTGAGGGTGGCAGCGGAGTCGCTTGCTTCATCGGAGTGCTCCTTCCCATTATTGCCTTCTGCGGCGTAACTTATTCTGATTACGGCATCATGACTCTTTTTTACTTTCTCGGACTTATCGCAGTTTGGGTATGGATCCTTAAGAAGCTGCATTTAATGGGGCTGGCCAGTATGGCTGCAGTAAGCGGTATCTTCATCTATTTCGTACTTCTTTCCCTTTTCACTTCTTTCAGCTATTACTTTTCTGTGACTCTCGGAATATGCGCAACAGCGCTCCTCGTCATCCTAAACCACAGAAAAAACATAATCCGCACGTGGAACGGAAAGGAATCTAAAACCGACCTGCTTTGAGCCATCGAATTAAGCCGATGGCTTTTTTATTAATTTGTCATTCTATATAATTCTTCTATCGTATCCTCCGGAATCAGAGGCCTGGAGCCCGCCGGAGTTCTTCCAGGATATCTCCAGGCTGAAATGATTTTTAAACCCTTTGGTTTTTTCAATACCTGATACATAACCCACGCTTCTGTAGGATGCTTCTTTGTGCCGGTGATTTGCATGGCAGCAATAGTCTGGGGAGCTATACCCTCTTCTCTTCTCACCGGCCTCCGCAGGATAGTCAGCACTCTTTTTTCTGAAAATCGGTACTGCCTCAATTTAAACCTTGAATGGGTTGTCCAAAATACTTTTTCTTCTTTTAAGGGGTTAATAAAAACCATTCACTAAAAACCTTACTTTATTTCATAAGTGATAGTGACGTTGACCTCCACCTTGTTCTCCCCCGTGGCAATTTCAGGAACCACTCCGCTCGTATCAGCTTCAACTGAAGATCGGTAGCCGTAGAAATAAGGAATTGTGCCGTTCTCGCTGAAATTACTTACCCTCAGCAATTTAAAACCCAGCTGAGAAGCCAATTCCGAAGCTTTAGCTTTTGCAGATTCAATGGCCTTTTCTCGGGCCTGTTTCTTTAATTCGTCTTCCTTGTCGATTAAAAACTGCAGTTCGCTTACTTCATTGGCTCCAGCTTTGGTGCCCCTCAGGACAATATTTCCAACATTGTCCATGTTTCTTATTTTTGTCTGAAGAGTCTGCCTTACTTCATACCCTGCCAGTGTCCTCTTTCCGCCAGGATAAAGAACAGTTTTTTCTTCCCATTCATACCTGGGATAAATAGTGAAACTGGTCGTTTTCAGGTCTTTTTCTTCAACACCCTGCTCCTTTAATGAGGCAATCAAGGTGTTCATGGAATTAGTATTTTTACTCATCGCCTCCACCACGCTGGGAGATTCAGTGACTATGCCGAAATTCACCATTGCAATATCTGGCGTAGCGTAAATTTCACCGCTGCCAGTGACGGTAAAAGTGTTTTCTCCCTGAGACAATTCGTTTTTTATTTTGATTACGTTTGAAACAATCAAAACTGTCAGAAATGCGCCCACTAAAACTATAACTGGAAACAAAACTGGCCAGAATTGATTGCGCTTTATTTCTTCTCTCGCTTGGGTTTGAGGATTTTGCGCCTCCACCATAGGAAACATTTTTTCATCTGCACACATAAAATTATTTTTAAATTATAATTTAAAATTCTTCGACCTTTTAAATTATTCCTTTCTTGTCTTTACCCCCGATTTTATGGAAGACAAGATAGGAGTAAATGATCGGAAAAAGTACTGCTAACAAAATTGTTGCCAGGAAAAACCAGGGCGTCAAATCTTTGAAAAACACTCCCAAAAAAATAGTCAGCCCTCCTGCAATAAAAACTTTTCTGGAAAATCTATGAGTTTTATCCCAAACTTCATCCGAACTCAAAGTCCAAGGGGTCCTTATGCCCACAAAATAATTTCTTTTTGTTTTGGGAAGGAAAAATCCCAAAGTGACGAACAAGAATGAGACTGCTGGGATGATTAAATTGTTTATGCTGAAAGCGTTTCCTGATGCGGCCCAAAGGGTATAGAAATAAAGCAGCGAAAAAAACGCCACAAAGATAACTTTGAGCCAGAAAAAAGATCCAATAAATTTAAGATAATTTTCCTTCAAGGGATCGATTTTAGGCAGAAGCGTCATCAGAAGATATAATCCTAAAACCAAAGAAGGAAAGAACAAAACTGTAAAATTTTTACTTGACCAGGAATCGACTTCACCCTCAATATTCCAATGAGAAGGAACTTTTTCAGGCAGAACCGGATAAAAAATTGCCGTAACTAAGATAACGGTAAAAATCAGAGAAAGAGGCAGAATTTCTTTTTTGGCAAAAAATCCCATGGAAAAGGAATTGTTAGATTTCCGATTTTTTGGTTTCTCTTCGTATTATCCCCCAGTGGTAAAGATAAAGCGGCAATCCGACGAAAATCATAGCAAGATTATTTGATGCTTCCCTCTGTCTGGAAGAAGCCAGATAATCTATCTTCCCTTCCCTGTCCTGCCACTCTTTGTAATTTTTGATGAATTGCTTTAAATTTGCCACCTCATCTTCGGTCAAAGCTTCATTGTCTTGCAAACTTTCTATTTTTTCAATCGGATAAGGCGCAGGATAATAATATCTGTTTTGTATTTTTTCAGGTTCCTCAGCTTTAGTAAAAACGAAAGCCTTCAGTCCCATGTCGATGAATTTAACAGATCCCGTCACCACAAGGACCAGGCCGATTATGGTGAATAAATAAAGATATATGGCTCTGACTAAACTATGTTTTTGCGGCATATTAATTTGGTTATTTTAATCTTTTTTTATTATATCACCATTACGAACAAAGCCATAAAAAGTTACACACAGGGAAAAAAAAGCGCTACCCTAGTATTTCATCCACCAGGGTTGCGCTTCAGGTGCATAACTCCGCTTTACCGGCGCTTTCAAGGCCGCTACTGTTTTGGCTTCTGCTATCTTTTTTAACTCTGTCCATCTCTTCCAAGTAGCATAAGCCCTGTTAAAGGCCCTTCTCTTCATTGGATAAGGAGCTTGTATCTCTCCCCTCCTGCATCCGAAAGGATCAATAACGTTCTCTGACCCCCTTCCGAAGTCCAACCTCTTTGCTGTTTCAGAAAAGGAGAAAACGTACTCCCCTTCTGGGATGAAAATTGTGAGACGGGGGGAACCGTTGATTACGCAGTCTTGGATGAAAGGCACTCCCTTGCGCCAAACCTCTCCATAATTTATTGAGCACTCTGACGTTGAAGCTATCACTTTTAACCTCCTCGTTCACAAGTTTTTAAAATTATAAATCTTCTTTTAAATAAAGTCAATAATTAGAGGTCGTATCTTATTTCAAAGCTAGAAAACTCTCCTTTGTAGTCTTCTTTGAAAAATTCGAGATTATTTACTTTGGCGAAAAACGGTCCTCTTTTAGCCCATTTCACCAAACTTCCAACTTTTTCTTCATCTCCTTCTAAAACCGCCTCCACTCTTCCATCCTTTAAATTCTTTACCCAGCCCGAAACTCCAAACCTATCTGCTTTCTTTTTTGCAGTTTCTCTGAAAAAAACACCCTGGACCCTGCCTGAAATGAAAATATGAGCTCTCGTTTTCAGAAAATTAATCATCTTTCCAAAAAGTAATCGTTCAAGATTTTCACCAGATGATCTTTAAACATCAGCTGCTCTGAAATAGAATTATCAACTTCGATGGCGATTATCTTACTGAAAACGTATTTGGGCAGAGTGACAAGATAATCAAAGTCCTTGATCCCGCTCACAATGTGTTTGTCCTGCCGTTTTCCTGAATTATAACCAGCAAGATGATTGCAGCCGATCACAGACTCCCCTTTGCCTGAACCAGAAGAATTCAAAAAAACGTAATAGGCCTCTTCCGTTCCCCGGGAAATGGCTGCCTTAAAGTGTGACAGATCGATGCAGAATCCCCCTATTTTCTTTACCCTGACAGCTTTATCTATCTGATTATCAAAGTTCATCTCAAGATAAATTTTATCCCAGCACCCTCTCCATTTTTCCTCCAAAGTATCGAAATGATCCTCATGAATGTTAAAATGGCGTGTGCCGTATTCGTTTATGAAAAATTCAATTTCATCTTTTTCAATATCGTCTCTCAGGTGAATAAAAGGAACGCTGGTGATTGAAGACTTTCTGAGCAAACGATAAAAATTATCCCTCTCTTTCTTGTCAAACCTCTCCAAAAAAACAGCCACGGATTTTAAACCGAGCTTATTGATTTCATCCAACTTCTCTTTCCAATCGAGGCTCGTTTCTCCGGTGATACTGACAAGAATCCTGTTTTCAAAATTAAAATTTTCCATTCCTCATTTGGAGATATTGGGGATGATTTGAGTAAAAACGTAATAGACAGCAAACACTGTCAATAAAATTATGGCTAATATTTCTATTTTATTCATGGTGGACGGTACAGGATTCGGACCTGTGGCCTCTTCGATGTGAACGAAGCGCTCTACCTCTGAGCCAACCGTCCCTAAAACCTTTCTTGCAATAATAGAATATCATAGCGCATGAAAAGGGGCAATTGCCCCTTTTCATGTTTCTGCCCAGCGTTCAAAACTATTCTTACTTCTTAAGATTAAAGGCCATTCTATCTATTCAAAACCTCCCGGATTCTTATCTTGGCTATCTTTGCCTGCAACATCTTTCTGTTCTTATATTCCCGAAGTTGCTTTTTCCTTTCATCCATCCACTCTTCCAATCTAAGAATGTTAGACTTGAAGATCCAGATCATCATTAAGGTTAAAAGCAATGGAAGGAAGAAAGAATCAAAGAAGATGTTGTTTGTGAAGCCGGTAGGAATGTTGGTTGCTCCGCTGACGGTACCCTCCTTATTGACAGTCACCTGGGACGCATCCGAACTCTTGACCTTATCGTTGTAGGCCATTGCCGTATTGGTCAATTTTGTTTTTCCGAAACTGAACTTTCCCGCCTCAGCCACCCTGGCATGAAAGACTATGGTTTTTGTCTGATTGGCAGCAATATTACCTATATTTACCCCCTTGGTAATATCACCGCTCAGACTGACTCCATTCATGCTCAAATTGCCAATATATGTAAGCTTGTCTGGTAAAGCATTCTTGACCGTCACGCCGCTTAAATCCGTCCCTCCGGCTTTAACCTGAATTTTGAAAGCCAGAAGATCTCCGGGTTTGGCAGTGACAGAATCGGCAAAAACATTGGGATTTGCAATAAGACCAACCAAACTGGTGATATTTATTGACGCTGTGGCCACTTGCGAAGTTCCGGTTTTATCCTCTGTGTCGTCCCAAGGAATTTGTTCAGTTTCCACATCGTAGTCCCAAGGAGACTCGCTGCCATCTCCTATGACGCTCTCGCCTCCGGTATCATTGAAATCCCACGGTGTTTCTGTTTCCATTTCGTCATCCCAGGGCAATTCGCTTACCGGGTTTTGAGTCAAAACCAATGTCTGACTTGCTCCGGGATCCGTGGTGGTTCCCTGATCCTCCTCTTGATCATCCCAAGCTATATCGTTGAGAACAGTCGGTTCTGAAGTTACTTCTGAAACTGTATTGTTCCTTGCCGATTGATCGCCGGCATCAGCAATATAGTCCCAATCGGCGCTTACCACACCGGCAGGAGCGATCTGAAAAAGAATCAAACCGAGTGTTAAGAAGATTTTTAACATAATTTTCCCCCATTTATTAATATCTTTTCGACCTTTAATCTTAAAAGAATATCTATGGGTTTACCCACAGATTTTCTTGCACCTGAAAGTAATCGATAAAACAAAAACAGGTCAAAAACCTGTCCAAAAACCATCAAACTTTCACTTCCCTTCTCCCCCTTTACGTCCCCTCTCTCCCTATTAATAAGGACGCTTAGAAAGTTTAGCATTAAACTATTAAATTGTTTCCTCTACTTTTAGAATATAAAAATTGAGGAGACGTGTCAATATCAGGAATCTTCCGATGATAAAACTGCTTCTATAAAAATTCTTTGAATATTTTTCCCCGGAGGCCAGCAGCTTATGAGCAAAAGTATATTTTTTGAATCAACCAGCTCATTTTTAGCCGGTTCCTCTCCCCTGTTTATGATGAATTTTTGGCTGAAAATATATTTGTATTCTTTTTCATTAAAAATAATTAGTATTTCATCTCCTTCGGCAAGATCGTTAAGTTTGCTGAAAACCCAGTCAAACTTTATCTTTGGCCAGCCAGGAGGCGCGCTGTGCCCCAAAATTATAGTTTGTCCAACCCTCCCGGGAAGAACTGATTTAGGATAATGAATTACACCCTTATTAAGCGACTTGTGAAGAATCGTCTCGTTCTCATCGGGATTATCAAAAAATATTATAGGAGCTTCAATGCCGATCTTTGGAATTTTAATCGATCCCTCCTTCTCCAAAATCACCTCTTCTTCAATTTCCGGAACAAGACTTTCCAATTCAGCTCCACTCAAAATTATTTGACTTTCACTCTTTCGAAACAAATTCTCTACCATTCCCGAAATCACTCGATAATTGAAAACCCAGCCGTAAGTGTCAAAATTGAGGGAAATAAAAGAAATCGCAAAAAAAACAGCAAAATACTTCCAGATTTTGCCTACAAAAGAAACATTGCTCGCGCAAGAAGAAATATGTTTAAACTTTTTCTCTCTATTCTCTCCCCTCATCCTATTTTTATTATAGCAAAATTTTGTTAAAATGTAGCAATGCAGGTTTTTGAATTTCTTTTTAATCCCAAAATCAAAGACAATTTAGTTTTTGATAGTTTTTGCTACGATCCTCAAAACATCTACGAAAAAAGGATGGGAAGTCTTTATATGGCAGGATCATTAAAGAATGTCCTGCCTCAAAACCTTTATTTCCTGAATAATTTAGCTAAAGCAATCAGAGAAAGATATTATAAAACAATTTCTGCTACGCCTGAGAAATCGCTGAAAGAGACCTTGAGGAAAGTTAATGATTATCTTGAAAAGGTGGCAAAAAGTGGAGACGTAAGCTGGCTGGGGAACTTAAATTTTACCGTCCTTTCGCTAAAAAACTACGAACTTAATTTCACTAAGGTCGGTGACCTGAAAATCTATCTGATAAGAAAGGGGCAGATCATAGACATCGATCAGAAACTTAAATTTGAAGAAATTGAACCCTATCCGCTGAAGATCTTTGGCAACATCGTCTCGGGGACTCTAAATGAAGACGATGTAATTTTGATTGCGACCAAGGAAATTTCTGATTTCTTTATCCAGGACAATCTCATGAATGAATTCTCAAAAATCTCTCTGTCCATTTCCGATTGTCCGGAAAAAAGAAATTTAAGCGCGGTTAAGAAGGTTTTTGAAAACAAAAAAGAAAGACTCGGTCTTATTTCCGGCGTTTGTCTTTTTGTCGGCCTCAGCAAAGAATCGTTGCCGAAGGAAAAAGAAATCGTGGCTGCCGGAAAAAAGAAACTCAACTTTGCAAAAAACGTCGCCTCCTTCCTGAAACCTCCCGCGATGCCCAAAACCATTGCAACCATTAAAAAACCTGTTTTTTCTTTTACTCTTCTTGAAAAAATAAAAAGGATAAGAATCTATTTAAATTTGATTTTTTTAAATATTACGCGCCTCCTATTCACCTCGATCCGCCTAATTTCAAACCTGCGCGGAAAATGCAAAAAATCTTCCCGTTTGAATTTCAATACTTTTTTGACTAAGAATAAAAACTGGTGTCTGGTTCTCCTTTTTATAATCGTCCTTTTTATCGGCTCCCTTATAACAAATCTGACTGATTAAAAAAAGGGGGGATGGGAGTTTCCCCCTTTTATTTTATTAAGTTCAGGACCACGGAATTGACTAGAAGAGCACTACTATGAATTCTGCTGACGGGTCATTTTCGATGGGCCATACTCTGTCCGCTCTAACATCCACGCCGTAGACCTTGACCACACCGCCTGATTCGGCAAGAATGATGGAGAAGACAGGATTGGTGCGAGTAGGTTTGACGAAACCGACCGGAATAGTATCCCAACCTGGCTGAGATTTAATGGCGCCCTGAAGATAAGCCACGTAATCGGAATCTTCACCTAGAGCCAGTTTATCACCCTGGTCTGAATTCAGAAAACGCTGAACTTCTGAAAGCGAGATTACGCCGTATTGCTTCCTCTCCGGCCCCCTGATCCGGCACTCTGGGAATGTCTGGCGAAGAACGTTCATCACATCGGCCTGGTTAACCATCTTAGATATGCTCGGAGCTGAAGTTGTAGCCGTAGTGACAGCTGTTGACTGGGTGACTGCGGCTGCTGCTGCCGGAGCTCCCTTGCCAAGCAAGCTCTGCAAACTGTCTATCTTGCTCTGCTGACTGGCAATGATCCCCTCTTTTGCAGCTACTTGCTGGAGTAAAGCCGTGTTTTTTGCCTGGTAATCATTGACCGTGGATCGCAGCGCTGCCACTTCAGAGCTGGTATTTGCCCGGGCTGAGGCCAGCATGGGAGCCATCACAATAATGGCTATGGCCAAAACCGCGATAGAAATGTTCCGCCAGTTATTTTTGAACCAATCTCCCACCTTCCGCGCAGTGCTCCTTACTTCAGTAGGTATACCTCCCGGTACGGGCGCCGTCCGTTCGACTGCCCTTTCCTCTCTCTCTTCTGGGTTTTGCATTTCATTTCCTCCTTTTGATTTCCTTCCTTGCAAACTTTAGTTTCGTTGCCAGACCCCTGACTATTAAACACATTATCTTTTCTTACAATTTTTACCTCCTTCTTTCTTTCAATTTTTGTTTGGAAAAAAACAAAACAGGTCAAAAAGACCTGTGAACACATCTTATAATTATTCTCCCTCCCCCTACGTCCCCTCTCTCCCTATTAACAAGGACGTATATTGTTATGCTCATTCAAAAATTAGAATTGAGCTATTAAATTGTTCTCTCAATTTCAAGATAACAAAAAACAAGGCCGTCTGTCAAATGCCTTGTTTTTTGTATATAGTTTATTTCAATTCAATCTTAGCTCCAGCTGCTTCGAATTTCTTCTTTAAATCTTCTGCCTCCTCTTTCTTTGCATTTTCTTTTACAATCTGAGGGGCGGCTGCGGCGGCGTCAACCAGGTCCTTGGCTTCTTTCAATCCTTTTCCAGTAGCGTCTCTCACAATCTTTATTACTTCAATCTTTTTATCTCCCACAGATGTGAGCTGGACATTGAAGGATGTTTTTTCTTCAGCTTCAGGAGCGGCGCCTGCAGCGGGAGCTGCAACTGCCATTACCGGAGCGGAAGCCGAAACCCCGAACTTCTTTTCCAGAACTTTAACCAAATCAGCTAAATCCAGAACACTCATCTTTTCAATTTCACTGACTAGTTTCTGAAACTTTTCAGGAACTTCAATTTCTTCTTTTTTTATTTCTTCTGCCATATTTTTATCTTTTATGCTAATTTATTTATTAATTTAAATTCTTAAATATTCTGTGTTTTAATTTGACCTAAAACACGAATCAGACCTTTAATATTTCCTTGCAAGACATTAACAAAACCTGAAACAGGAGCCGAAATTGAACCCACAACTTTGGATAAAAGCTCGGGTTTGGTCGGAAGCTGGGCCAAAGCGATCACTTCTTCAACACTTTTTTCTTCGTTGGTCAAAAACCCGCCCAGGATCTGGACCTTATCGTTTTCTTTGGAAAACTGGTAAACAGTTTTTGCCGGCATGATTTCATCTTCATATCCTAGAACCAGAGCTACTTCAGTTTTATGCTTTTTCTTGTCAAAGGAAATTTTATTCTCTTGCAGAACAATATTAGCCAAACTCTTCTTAATTACTTTTAACTCACCTCCGCTCTTTTTCAGCCTTTTTCTCAGTTCAGTCATATCTTTTACTTTCAAACCGGTAATTCCAAGAAGAACCATTGATTTTTGGCGTAAAATCCTGTCTTTCAATTCTTCTATTCTCTTACTCTTTTTTTCTTTTGATAATGGCATATTGGTAATTCAAATTTTAATAAATAAAAAATCTGCTTTTCGCAGACAAACTCCGAGGTCGAACCTCAGTTAGAATATCTCCTCGGCGGGGCTTATTGTTTGCCCGCTGTCTGCGGAATGAATGATATGTTCAAAGTATATAGCAAGCCTTGAATTTTGTCAACAGGGATGTGCGGGGTCGGGCTAAGCACATCCCTATCTTAAATATTTGGCTGTAGCTATATTGTGCTCGGTCAAGTTTTTGCTGAAAACAGTTTCTCCTGTATCCTGCCTGTTTAAAAAATACCAGTAGGAACTTTTTGTGGGATAGATAGCAGCTTCTATACTTTTTAATCCGGGGTTTGAAATGGGTCCCAAGGGAAGCCCCGCATATTTATAAGTATTAAAGGGAGAATCTATTTCCATCTCTTCCTTTGTGATCTGGGTTGATTTTTTTCCAGTGACGTAATTCACGCTAGGGCAAGCCTGAAGAGGCATGCCCGCACTGAGTCTTTTCCAAAAGATACCTGAAACCGTCTTTCTGTCTTCATCATTCATGACTTCTTTTTCTATAATCGAAGCCATAGTGATTATGTCAAAAATGCTCTTTTGCTGTCTGGCTATTTCCGCTCGCAATTCGGGAGTTAGTTTTTTATCAAAATTAGAAAGCATTTTTCTTACGATCTCCACATTACCCTCTCCGGGAATGACCACATAGGTATCCGGAAACAGATAACCCTCCAGCCCCACGCTCTTGGACTTATCTTTTAAAAATTCAAATTCGGCGGAAAAATCTTTAGGAGGAATCAATTTTTCTGATTTTGAATAATCCTGAGCTGGAATACCGGTGACATCCCATAATTCTTGAGATTTTGCAATCTCTTTTTCCTCAAAATAATTTCCTATATCTCTCAAACTCCAGCCCTCTGGTATTGTAATTTTTTTCTGCACAATTTCCCCTTTTTTTAATTTACGAGCTATTTGAAAAACACTCTTTGAGGAAGATAAAGAGTAGCTTCCGGCTTGAAGATTATCCGAAATTCCGGTTGCCAAAACATAAGCTCTGAAAACCAAAGACCATCTTATTATCCCTTCTTTTTCAAGGTTTTGAGCTATCTCCTTGGAACCTTCCCCCGAACGGATAATGAAAACCTTCTCATTTTCTGAAAAAGGATCTTTGGGCAAATGGACCGAAGAAAATAAAAACAGCAAACAAAGCGCAATTAAAATTTTCTTTTTTATTTCCATCTTTTTACCAGCGGAACAAAAACAAACCCCCGAAACTCTTGCCGCTCAAAATATTTTTCTGATTTTTTAACATATCTTAAAATTGACGATCCCTGTGGAAAAACAATCCTTCCGCCCACCCTCAACTGTTCCTTCCAGGGTTGGAGAAAATCATCTGAAGCAGCTGAGATCAAAATTCTGTCATAAGGGGCTTCCTTTGGATATCCCTCCCTTCCGTCAGCCCGGATCATTTTAACTCTCCCCTTCTCAATAAAATTATATTTGGACACATTCTTGCTGCCGAATCCAACAAGTTCAGGGATTATTTCCAACCCTATCACTCTTCCTTTATCTCCCGCGATGCAGGAAAGAATGGCTGTTGTCCAACCGGAACCTGATCCTATGTCTAGAATTTTGTTTCCTTTTTCAGGCTGCAGTTCTTCAATCATCAAAGCCACGACCAGGGGCTGGGAAATTGTCTGCTCAGCCATAGTTGGAAGAGCAATATTTTCCCGGGCGGCCTCCTTTAAATCATCTGGAACGAAATCTTCTCTTTTTATTTTTTTAAATGCCTCTATTATTCTTGGCGTCTTTAACCATCCTTCTCTGATTAATTCACTAACAAGATCCATAATTCCTTTTCATCTTCCCAATAATATTTCTTGCCTTCCAGCGCTGGATCAGATTCATTTTGTCTAAAAGCAAAGTGCCGTTCAAATGATCTATTTCGTGCTGGATAACCCTGGCAGCCATTCCTTCAGCCTCAATTTGAACTGTTTGGCCTTCGAGATTTAGAGCTTCAAGCAATATCTTTTTGGGTCTTCTGATCTTTACCCAAAGATCAGGAAAACTTAGACAACCCTCAAGGTCCGAAAACTTTTCTTTGCTTTTTTGGGCAATCTTGGGATTAATCAAAGCGATGACCCCTTTACCGCTTTCAAAAACAATGAGACGCCTTAAGACACCCACCTGAGGAGCGGCCAATCCAACTCCTTTTTCCTTCTCCATCAGCAAAACCATCTCTTTGGTAAGAGACTTAATTTCATCATCGATCGCTTTTATTTCCTCTGACCTCTTCTTTAAAACAGGATCGGGATATTTTTTAATTGTATGAATGGAATTCGTTTCCATGTTAATTACTTTAAAATAATATCATTTATTCGTATCGTCTTAAAGCTTCTACTGGCTTGAGCTTGGCAGCTGCCCTTGCTGGAAAAACCCCCGCCAGGCAGCCAACCAGAAAAGAAAAGCATAAAGCAAAAATAATCATTCCGAAAGTGATTGTGGTTTCGAGATGAAAAGAAGTGTTGTTTGCTCCCCAATAACCTATTGCTTTAGCCAAAATTGAACCGAGAGCCACTCCCCCGACTCCTCCCAAAACTCCAATTATTCCCGATTCAATCAAAAAGATTGAAAGAATAGCCGAATTTTTGGCGCCGATAGCTTTCATAACTCCTATTTCCCTTGTTCTCTCCCTCACTGAAGTAAACATGGAATTTGTAATTCCGATGCCTCCTACAAAAATAGCTATGGATGCAAAACCAATGATCACTGCTTGTATTATATTCAGGATATTTCCGGCAATGTCCCCCATTTTCTCCGAAGTGATTACCGAAAAATCCTCTTCGTCTGTACCCGACCTTCTTTTTCTTGTCTGTCGCAAAGCTTCTTCTATTTCATCAGCTGCCTTTTTATCATCTACACCCTCATTTAATTTTACCATGGCGTAAGAAGCTGTTCCGCGTTTTTCTCCCGTTAGATCCTGGTAGATTTTCATATCCATGTAAACCATGCTGTCATCCTGTTTATTCCCCAAAGAATTAAGGATTCCCATCACTTCGAATTTCTTTCCTTTAATAGTTATTTCTGACCCTGAACTTATCTTTTTGGAAAATGTTTCGTTTGCAATATAGCTTCCCACCAAAACCTCATTTCCTTTGGACGGCCACCTTCCCTCAGTCAAACTCCATCCCTGAAATCTGCTTAGAATGTCAATTCCCTCTTTCCACGGATCATATCCGGCTATGGCAACCTGCTTTGATTCATCTCTATAACGGGCCGGGGTTCCTGTGTAGGAAAAACCCAAAACGCTTTCTACGGTTTTTACTTTCTTGATTGCTTCAATGTCTTCTTGCTGGAGTTTGGCGCCGCCGAACATCATGCTGGCGAAAATATCTTCGTCTCCTCCGGGCATTACCATCACCATCTCCCCTCCTAGGGCCTGAAGCTGGCGGTTAATAGTGGACTTCAAACCTTCGCTTAAAGAAAGCAGGCTGATTATAAGAAAAACGCCTACAACTATTCCCAAAACTGTCAGCCAGCTCCTTAACCGCCTGTTAAGAATATTTTTTATTGAAAGATTGAAATACTCCTTGAAATTATCCATAGATTAAGAGTTCACGATTTGCCCGTCCCGGATTTTAACAATCTTATCTGCAAATTTCGCCACCTCAGGATCATGAGTGACTACAATGACAGTTTTCTTCTGATTTTTGTGGAAATCAGAAAGAATCTCCATTATTTTCCTGCCATTAACAGAATCGAGATTCCCTGTCGGTTCATCGGCAATCACCACTTCAGGATCATTGGCAAAAGCTCTGGCAATGGCTACTCTTTGGCGCTCCCCTCCGGAAAGCTCTGTCGGCTGGTGATATATCCTGTTTTCCAAGCCAACCCTTGCTAAAAGCTCCTTTGCTTTTTCTAAACGTTTTTCCAGTGGCACTTTTTGGAAAACCATGGGCAGCATGACATTCTCAAGAGAATTCAAATGATTCAACAAATTAAATTCTTGAAAAATGAATCCTATCATTTTTCCTCTGAACTGAGAAAGCTGGCTTTCCGATAAAGTCAGGATGTTCTTTTCCTGGAGAAAAACCTTCCCCCGTGTAGGAAAATCCAAACAGCCCACCATATTCAGCAGGGTGGACTTTCCGGATCCCGAGGACCCCATTATCACCAAAAATACTCCCCTTTCAATTATTAGACTCAAGCCCCTAAGAGCCGATACCTCGGTTTTGCCCAGACTATAGATTTTCCAAACATCTTCTAATTTAATAACCGGTTCTACGTTCATGATTATCGCAATATTATCTTTTCCCCCTCGCTTAAACCAAAAATCACTTCAACCATATCGTCACTGCCCCTAATTCCCTCTTCTATTTCTCTCTCTGTTCCGCTTCCATTCTGAAAAACTTCAACAAATGCCTTACCCCCTGCCTTTCTTATTGCGTCTTCAGGAACAACCAGCACATTTTCTTTCAAATTGGTTAAAATGGTGAGATCGGCGCTCATGCCGGGCTTTATACCTTCGGGCGGTTCTTCGAAAGCTATTTTGGCACTATAATAAACAATTCCTTCAACTAATTTTTCGCCAGGATCAATAGAAATAACTTTCCCCTCAAACGTTCTTCCAGGGAAAGCCACCAAAGATATGTCCACCGTATTTCCAATGCTTATTTTTATAATATCCTCTTCATAAATATCCACTTCTATTGCGTAGGGTTCGGCAGGAATTAATACGAAAACTGCTTCCTGCAAAGCTGCCTGCGCCATTTCTCCTGCCCTTTTCCCAACATCGGCAATCTGTCCGTCAATCGGGCTGTAAAGCTTGGATTTTCTCATTTTATTCTCTAAAGCCCTGACCTCTGCTTCAGCCTGACTTATCTGCGCTTGATTCAAATCGATATCTTCCTGACGAGGCGGAGCTATCAAAAGATTCAATTCGTCTTGCGCTTTAATATGGGCCCCTTCGGCAACGGCGACCGCGGCCTTAGCCGTGTTGACACTAGAAGTGTTGCTTAATTTTGAAGAAGAGATATCTTGCTGAGAATCAGTAATGTCGGTAATTGCAACAGATATGTTTGATCTATGCGTATCTAAAGAAGTTTTATCTGCAGAAGAAACTATGTTCCGATAATAATCTGTTTCGCAATTTTCTCTTATTTTTTTTAAGTTTTCAGAGATGTCAGACAAATCAGTTTTTGTTTGCGATAAATTTTCGTCAATTTTTTCGAACAGATCGTCTTCTTTTGCTTCGTCCAAGTAGGTTTTAATTTCTAAAACCAATCTGTCTATTTCGCTTTTAGCTTGTTTTACCTTTAATCCTTCAATATCATTTCCTCCAAAATAAGCTCTTTGAATCAAACCCACAGCCGCCTGAACATTATAGGACTTGAGGTAAGCATTACTAAGAACGTTCAAAGAATCTTCGTAAGATGATTTTAAATCTTCGTCTGCCTGGATTTCAGCATCAGCAAGATCGATCTTGGCATTATCTAGATTGATCTTGGCGTTAGCGACAGCAGTTTGAGACACCTTTTTTTCCGCCTCTGTGGCGCCCGCCAGAAGTTTGGAGAATTTTGCCTCAGCTACAATCAGCGAGGATTTAGCATTGGTCAATTGAATTTTTAACTCTTCTGCGTCAAGTTCCGCCAAAAGATTTCCTTTTTTAACCGTATCTCCCACTTGAACATAAATTTTTTCAATTTTCCCGGATTCTTCGAATCCCAGCTTTATTTTCTCTCCCCTATTTACTTTCCCGGTTTCAAAAATCTCCTCCTTGATGGTCCCAAGCTCTACCTTAAAGGAATTGCTGCCATTCTTATCGTTTTTGAAAAATGATTGAGAAATGACCATTGACAAAACAAAAATCGCGGCAAAGACTGTAATCACCTTCCATTTGGTTAAATTATTCAATAATTTTTTCATGCCTTTTTATGATGTTATGCCAATCTCTGTAGCAGTAGATTCCCTGGAAAAGGGCTCCCCCTAAGATCCCCGAGGTAAACTGAACCGAAAAAAGAGGTGAAATATTATAAGCTACGACCAAGGGGAGGAAGGCCAAAGATAAAATCCAATGGTGAAGGTGCACCTTGTATTTCCCTATCTTGAAAACGTTGAATTTTATCTTTCCAGGAACGCCTGTTTCCTTTCCTGAAAAGAAATCTGCGAGAAAATATCCAAAAATCACGCCAAGATAAACCTCTACTGAGAACATTGCTATCGGCAAGCCCCAAAAAATTTTATTTTTTCCTGGCTTTCTCATGGTTTTACTGCGGGGGTTGAGGGAATTGAACCCCCATCAAAGGTTTTGGAGACCTTTGTTCTGCCGTTGAACCAAACCCCCTGGATTTATTTTTTGGCTTCTTTATGAAGCGTGTGTTTTCTATCCCACTTGCAGAATTTCTTCAACTCCAACTTGCGGACAGTTGGATCTGTCGGCTTGCCGGACTTTTTGGTAAAATAATTCACCCTCTTGCATTCCTGACATTGAAGTTTGACCGCTGGTTTCTTTTTAACTGCCATATTTGTAGTACCTAATTAATAATTCTGGAGCCTGAAAGCAGATTTGCACTGCTGACCTCGTCTTTACCAAAGACGTGCTCTGCTACCTGAGCTATTCAGGCAAAACGGTGGGTAGGGAGGGATTCGAACCCCCGTAGCCCGAAGGCGTCAGATTTACAGTCTGAAGCAATTGACCGCTCTGCCACCTACCCGCAGATAATATCTTTCGGTTAAACCTGGTTTAACCGAATATTGGAGCCTAATCCTTAAATCCTGTTCTCGGAACTAGAAATATTCTAGCAAATTTTATCGTTTTTGCCAACTTCTTTTCCGTATTTTGCCCTCCAATCTCCGATCTTTTTGTGATTGCCTGATAAAAGCACCTTGGGAACCTGCCAATAAATTTTCTTTTTTCCGGTTCCCGCCTTCGCTGAAGCTTCGGCGGGCACAGTAAAAACCTCAGGTCGCGTATATTGGGGGTATTCCAAAAATCCTTTATCTTTGGTTATCCTCTCTTTAAGAAATTCGGGTTTTCCTATGGCTTGAGGAATAAGCCGGGTGACGCTCTCTGTCACCACCATTGCCGGCAGTTCCCCGCCCATCAGATCGTAATCTCCTATCGACAGTTCAACATCTGCAATATGTTTTGCCACTCTTTCATCCACCCCCTCATATCTGCCGCAAATCATAATAATTTGATCCAGCTTTGAAAGCTGATAAGCAAATTTCTGATTGAATTTCCTTCCTCTTGGAGTAAACAGAATTACTTTGGTTTTAAGTTTACGGCTTAAGGTTTTCAATTTTATCTTTCTAATTGCCCGATAAATGGGCTCTACCATATAAACCATTCCCAATCCCCCGCCAAAAGGCCTGTCATCCACACTTCTGTGTTTGTTCTTTGTAAAATCCCTTAAGTTATGGATTTTGATTCCGATCAGTTTTTTTTCTTGGGATTTTTTAATAAAAGATTCTTTCAAATAAGAATCAAAAATCTCAGGAAAGATTGTAATAATATCAAATTTAATCATGATAAAACTATTTTAACACGTAAATTGGAACGAAAACAGTCCCTTGAACCGGAACTGTTTTCGCATTAATGGTAGCTCTTTCTTATCAGAATCTCTTAAGTCCGCGATTACAATCTCGAACTTGAGAGATCGGGTAATTCACAAAAGCTTGAACCCTTATGTGAATTACCCTTTCGGAGGCCCCCTATTTGGCATCTTTTTTATATTCAATTGCTTCCATGAGGCTCTTGAACACGATGCCCTTGTATACAATGTACGCCATCTCTCCCTCCTTTTATTGTTTGTATTGTACTAATAGTATAGCATATTACTTTGAATTTGTCAAGTATTTATTCTTCATCAAATAAAAAGGCGGCCTGATTATGAGTCAGACCGCTTTGGTCTTTTAAAGAGCTTTTTTACTCCCAGGGTGGCCAAGAGTAAAATGGTAAATGTTTGAAATCCGATTATCCACGGTTCAATTCCCTGCGGAGAATCGTCTCCTTTAGCAGGGACCGCGGGAGGTTTTACCGCGATCGTTGTTGGCGGAGGACGCATGGTCTGGATGAAAATACGATTTGGCGACGGGACTGGCTTGGGCGAAACAAGGGGCGATGAAGCAACAGAGGGCTCGAGAGAATCAGCAGGAGTAGGAGTTGGAGCAGGAGTGACAGTCAAAGGAGCGACAGCAACCGGAACCGGCAAGACAAAGGGATCGTGGACGAGAAAAGATATCCTTTCTGAATTCCACAGCACAACCAAGCTTACTTTACCGTCAACCGCAACTTCAAATCCGTCCCAATCGCTGTCTTTCAATCCTTCTACCGGGTTTAGCTTCTTTGTCTCAAACAAAGCCCAATAGATGTCTCTGCCTAAAGAAGCATAGACGCCTCGATGGAAAATGGATATGTGGTCGGGTTTCCAGGGAAACTCAAGAATCTTCTCCCACTCGCCGCCAACCCTGAGGCAATAGAGCTCCGCTCCGAGAATCCTATAGATGAGGTCGTCTGAAGAATAAACAAACTGCCAATCTTCCAAAGGGTAAGCAAACTCTTTAGGTAAGGACGGGAGAATAGTGAAGGTTTTGCCGTCAAACAGAGCAATCCTTTCGGCTTCGCCCTGTTCATCCCCTCCTATTACCAGTAATTTTCCTTGAGGGCCATTTTCAAACTTTTCCACCCAGGAGAATCCTGAAGTAAGAACAGGGCCGGAAGGAAAACCGTAGTCATTCAATTGATAGATGCCATCCTCCCTTATCCCCCAGAGCTGTCCATTAAGAAAAGATGTGTCCCTGAAAGCATTAGCGGTTTCGTTCCATTTGAGCCCTCCGTTGCGCGTAATCAGTAAAGAATTATTATATCTTTTCACAAGGATTAGGCCCGGCTGCAACGCCTCCACTCTCACCTTTTCGATTCCCTCTGGACAGTAAAGAATCCTTTCTGCGCCTGCAAGAACAGATCCGTCCTTCAGTTTAACCTTCAAAATACTCTCTCTGTTGCGGACGTACAGGGTTTGATCCTTGGCAAAATCGGGCGAAGGGAATACTTCCTCTAGATAAAGAGAATCGTCCAATAAGGATATCGGAATAACAAACTCTCCCTCAGTCCTCCCAAAGAAACTGCCTTCACCGGAAACGCCAATGAAAGTCATTCCTGAGGAAGAAGTTACCTGGCATTTTCGAATACCCGGAAGCCGGACCTGACTTAAAGACCAATCGTTCTTGGAATTGAGATTCAATACGGCTGGCCCTTGATCGCGCGTCACGCCTACCGACAGACTCGCATTCTTATGATCGTAGTCCATGCTGTCGAACATTAAGTTGTCTTTTCCGCCAGGAACAGATATCTTTCTTCCTTTGGCAGGAGAATAATCACCACTATCAAGATCGATAAGGAAAACGCTGTCTCCCGCCCCTTGCTGGGTATTG
Organism: Minisyncoccota bacterium; assembly: GCA_028712445.1. Lineage (GTDB taxonomy): Bacteria > Patescibacteriota > Minisyncoccia > Minisyncoccales > RBG-13-42-11 > JAQTPY01. The sequence goes on from JAQTPY010000002.1 coordinate 59,563, forward strand.
TAGAAAGCAAAGACTCTCAGTCCCTTGGAATCATACTTAATTTGGGCTGACAGGATTTCACTGCTTTTAGGCGGGGTTCCCGGGTTTTCAGCCAACTCCACAGGCCAGCGTGAATACCAATTCCACAAAGACGATTCACTGCCGGAGTTTAGCATACCCATATTAAGGAACAATCCTTCACTCCTGGAACCGGAACCGTCCGGATCACCTGAAGCCAAAAATAGAACTGATTTCTCGGGTCCGAAAACCACTGCTAATACATCTGCGGAATAACCCTTCTGGAAGAACGATTGCCTCATTCCTTGAGGACGCCATTCGTCTTTGCCGGAAAATCCCCAAGCATATATCCCGTCTTCGGGATATTTCTCGCCCGGATTCCAAACCCCGACGACAATAGCATAAGAGGAAGAGCTTCCTGAAATATCAAAAGAAGTTATCTCCTCTCCCCTTTCCTTCATCCCCGCAGGCACTCCCAAGTTCAAAAATATTTGGCCGCTATTGCGAAAAATACATACCTCCCCCGAAGTGGCCAATCCCAAGAGAGTCTGGTCTGATGGCGACGCTTTCAGAGAAAGCGGCTTTCCCGTCAAAACCAGCTTTTTGGAAAATTCTTTCCACGTCAGGCCAGCGTCACGCGAGACGTATAAAAATCGTTCGCCATTAATGTTGACCAGACTATAGAGGGTCCCGTCATTTGCTGAAGAGACCAGCTCCACATCGGAGCCAGGAAGTATTATATTCCCCTCCTTGAGAGAAATATATGGAATCCCTGCCAAGGCAGGCACGGGGAAAACCCCTAGCGCCAATAAACCCAGCAGAAAGCCTGTAATTATCTTTTTCATTTATTCACTCCTATCGTTATTTTCCTTATATCAATACCGCATTTTGCGATAATTATCTCCACCGATATTCAGTTTACAATGGACATTTTAAATATAATATTTTACTAATAATTTATTGATTTGTCAATGATTACAGAATTAATAAAAAGGCAGCGCTTTCGCACTGCATTGGAATTATCTTGGTGTTGCTTCTACTTTTTCAAAAAATGATTTTCCTCCGGCTTATTGATATCCAGTATAATCTCTGACCGGCATCTCCTTCTGAAATCCATGGAAAGAGGATATGTCAGCTGGAGATCTTCCGGGGTTCCGGGAGTAATTTTCAGCTTTTTACGTTCAGCTTCCAGAAGCTTGCTGCTCACATTTCCCTCCTCATGTTTTTAAATTGAATCTGAATTGATTATACCATAAATTTTATTTTCTGCAAACGAAAATCCCGCTTTGCAGCGGGACTTTCTTTAAACTTCGATTAGATTCTGAGATCTTCAAGACCTTCAGTTTCAGCAGCTACGCTCCTTGGTTTGGGAGGCAATCTGCCGCCTTCTGGTTCTTCGATCTTCAGGTTCACTCTAGCGTGATTCTTTAGACCGACAATTCTCACCAAATTTCTTATTGCTCTAGCAGTAGTTCCTGCTCTTCCGATAATCTGTCCCATATCTTCGGGATTTACCTTCAGAGTGAGCAAAACTCCCATTTCATCCACCTTTCTGCCAATTTCGACATCATCGGGATGATCAACTAGAGCTTTGACAATGTATTCTAGCAATTCCTGGTCTAATGTTTTCTTTTCAGCCATAGCGTTCAGAAGTAACTTTACTGGTAATTTATCATACTAGTAGCCCAACCTTTAAATCTGCTACTACATAAACGTTTCGCTACAATTTAAACGTAAATCTTTTTCCCATTTTTGTCAAAAATAACTGCGCGCTAATGGATCGGATTTAGAGTCGCTCTCGCAAGGCGGTTACCCTTCCCCGAAGGGAAGGATGGGGGAGAGATCCGCTTACGAGAGCGATTCTAAACCCGATCTTCACTTCTTAATCTATAAATAATTACGGACTAAGAAGTGAGGGAGAGCATAGAGGAGCTCTCCCAGTTTGAGACATTTAGCAAAAGCCGGGAAGGTAGAGGGCTCTGTTGTTGAAGATATAATTGAGGATTCGAAGATCTCCATGTGCTTCATGCATTGCTCGATGCATACACTCGATACCCTCCTCAACCAGAGTATCGTCCTCCGGCTGAGCGCAGAGTTCTACGACTTTCTGGAAATCTTTGAGATCCCGGTTATGTATCCGGATAAGCCATTCCACATCCATAACCAGTTCGCTTAGGATTGGTTCGTTGGGAGCAAAACCGTATTTCACTCCCAGTTTGGTCACCTTTTCAGGAATTTCATCCATTCTTCCCCTACCCTCTACGAAAGATATCAACTCGCGCCGGAAATTTCCTTTAGGCAACCACCTGAATGCAGCCAGAACTCTTTCCCCTGTGCTTATTGTCATAATTTCCTCCTTTTCCTTAAAATTTATTATTAAGCTTATCTCTCATAAAATAAGCGTAATAAAGATTTTGAAAGTCCACCCTCTCCCCGCTAAATATATATTATTATATCCCAAAATTACAATCTGTCAATCTCCTATTCCGCCTTAGGAACCTCTGGCGCAGACTGAGGAGCTTCGGTTTTAGGTTCCGCTGGTTTTTGCTCTATTGGAGATGCTGGCGCAGGCGCGGTTCCTCCGGCAGGCGCTGCTGCCTCCCCTTCTTTTTTCTTTGCCTTTTTGTGAACATCTATTTTTTTCCCCTCGATTAATTTCTCTGAAACTAACAAATTATAGACTGTTGCTGAAGGCTGAGCTCCCACTAGATCGGA
>JAQTPY010000014.1 GCA_028712445.1 Minisyncoccota bacterium
CGAGTTTTTGGCAGAATGGATGCCAAAGATAAATAGCACTTTCGAACTTAAGGAAAATGCGAAGTTAAGAGGGAAAACAGAGGTTTTGGCCTCTGTTCGGACCGAAATGTCCGCCATGCTCCCCCGGAGGGACTCGAACCCCCAACCCACTCCTTACATTTATCCTAGAATTGCTTCCAGGGATGGACTATATCATCCGCCAAATATGGTGGCGAGGCGCTTCCCCCGCCGTCAGCGGGGTACTCCTTTTCAGGATAGTCTCTACACCTTTCCCTTTCGGGACTTGGTTCGGTATTATCCCGCTTTCAACGGGACTTCACCGAGTTCACCTCGTTTTTCCGTTCCGAATTACTTCGGAAGGCTGCGTTATGCCACAGGGAGTCGCTCTACCATTGAGCTACAGGGGAATATGTTTAGTTTTACGATAACTATTATACTACAATTTTAATAACCTTTCAACTTTTTCAAAGATCTGTGCTCTCTGATTCTCTCTAAAGCTTTAGCTTCAATCTGACGTATTCTTTCTCTGGTGACCCCAAACTCCTTCCCTACTTCTTCCAGAGTATGAGTGACGCCGTCTTCCAGACCGAATCTCATTGAAAGAATCTTCTGCTCTCTGGGAGTTAAATCCTGCAAAATTTCCTTCAATCTTTCCCTTAACAGAATCCTGGCTGCTTCAACATTAGGCGGAATGGACTTTTCATCCCGGATGAATTCAGCCAAAACTGAATCTTCTTCGTCTTCACCAACAGGAGTTTCCAAAGAAACAGGTTCCTGGGAAATTTTCATTATATTATATATTTTACTCACATCAAGCCCCATTTCAGCTGCTATCTCTTCGGGCAAGGGCTCTCTGCCTAAATCCTGCAGAAGCCTTCTTCTTACCTGGGTATATTTTGATATGGTTTCTACCATATGGACAGGAATACGAATAGTCCTGGCCTGATCAGCTAAAGCCCTGGTGATTGCCTGCCTGATCCACCAGGTGGCGTAAGTTGAGAATTTATAACCTCTCCTCCAATCAAATTTCTCCACTGCCCTGAATAAGCCCAAATTGCCTTCCTGAATCAGGTCCAATAAACTCAGATTGGGAGAGCGGCCAACGTATTTTTTGGCAATTGAAACAACCAGTCTCAAATTGGCTCTGGCCAGCTTCTTTTTTGCCTCAAGGTCTCCCTTTTCAATCTTTTTTGCCAGTTCCTTTTCTTCTGCCGCCGTCACAAACGATATCTTTCCTATTTCTTTCAAATACATTTGGACAGGATCAATTCCCGCCTCACTCTCTTTCATCTTTTTGACCGGCTTTTCCTGGACTTCCAAAAATCCTGAGGATTCCTTGATTTCTATCCCTTCTTTTTCAAATTCCTCGTAAAGATTGTCCAGACCCTCAACATCTCTTTCGATGTCGGGAAAATAAAAGAGAATTTCAGAATAGGTGATGAATCCTCTGATTTTTCCTTTTTCCTTCAGTTCCTGAAGTTTATCTTTAAAGAAAACCTTGCCCCTGCTCTTCTGGATTACCTTTTGACCTCTGGTTTTAGCCTTTGTTTTAGAAACGCTCTTTGTTTTTTTGGCTGCAGTCTTCTTCTTGGAAGCTTTTTTCTTAATTTGAACTTTCGCAGTTTTTTTCTTTGCTGTTTTTTTCGCCTTCTTTAGTTTTGGCATTTTCTTTTGATTACGAAATAATTTTAAAAATTAGTTCTCATTAACTGATTGAATTTTTTGGTAAGCTCTTCTATTCTGGCCGGGTCTTTTTCTCCTTCTGCCTTTCTTAACTCCCTTGTAATCTGGTCCAGCTTGTCTTTTAAATCTAGCTGAAAAATCTCCTTTAAGCAACATTCAAGCTCCGGAACCAATTCCTTTTCCTGTATTTCCTCGATTTCAGCTCTTAGGGCCAGGGGGTTAAACAATCCTGCCATCTCAGGATCCAAATCCTCTCCTTTTAAATCAGGCTTTTCTTTCAGTTTGGCGAATATGTCTTTTAAAGGAGAAATAAAAGCAATGTTTTCTTTCTCTTTGACAATATTCATATTCTTCGGAGATTTTACAAGCAGGATTATCACTCTCTCCTCAAGCAATTCTCTTCTTGTTTTAGACGGCATGTTTTTTATCTCCTCAGGCTCCAAACCAAGAGATTCTGAATAGTTTTCCAACTTAACTTTTTTTAATTCTTCTCTGATATCGTCTTCCTTGACGCTCAATTTCTTTGCCAATTCCCCTATCCAGTAGGATTGGACTATTTTGCTTGAAATCCTTTTTATCGGAGGGAGCAGGATTTTTGAAATCTCCCTCTTTCCTTCAGGATCGTCTTTATTAAACCTGGCGAAAGTCGATTCAAAATAGAAATCCAGGATTGATTTTGCTCCCTTAACGCTCTCTTCCCATATTTTGGAATTCTCGGCTATAAGATCTGCTGGGTCCTTGCCTTCAGGATAAGTAATCACTTTAATGTTGAATTCCTGGGCCTGGGCCAATTCAATTCCTCTTTTGGTCGCAGTGTCTCCGGCCACATCCATATCAAAGGAAATATGAAGATTGTCGCTGTATCTCTTTAAAAGTTTCAGCTGCGAGAAGGTCAGGGCAGTTCCTGAAGTGGCCACCACGTTCTCAAATCCAGCCTGGCAGATCATAATCAAATCCACATACCCTTCAACCAGAATACAGTAATTCTCTCTTCTTATGGCCACCTTGGCTTTATCTAAACCGTACAATATCCTGCCTTTATCATAAAGGACGGTTTGGGGAGTATTGATATATTTTGCTATTTCATTCTTATCCCTGTCTTTAAAAACCCTGCCGCCAAAACCCACGACCTGGGAATTAATATCGAAAACAGGGAAAATGATTCTTCCTCTGAACCTGTCATAAAAAGACCCTTTTTCTGAAGTTAAGGCCAAGCCCGCTTTTTCAATCTCTGCCTTTTTATATCCTCTTTTATCCAAAAAATCAGAAAGGCCCTGCCAAACATCGGGAGCATATCCTATTCTCCACTTCTTAATGCTTTCTTCGTTTATTTTCCTGTTTAGAAGATATGCTTTGGCCTCTTTTCCTACAGCGCTTTCGTTGAGCTGTTTTTCAAAAAATCTTGTTGCCAACTCGCATATCTCATATAATTTCTCTTTCTCTGTTCTTAGGGCAGCATATTCGGGGGATTGTTTCTTTAACTCCACTCCCACTTTCTTAGCAAGAATCCTTAGGGCATCCCCGAATTCCACCCCTTCAATTTTCATTACAAAATCAAACATTCCTCCTCCGGCTCCGCAGCCGAAACAATGAAATATCTGCCTTGCAGGAGAAACAAAGAATGAGGGTTTCTTCTCTGAATGAAAAGGGCAGCATGCCCGGTAATTGATGCCTGTTTTCTGAAGCTTGACATAAGAACCCACAACCTCGACTATGTCCAAGCGGTTTTTAATTTCATCTATTGGAGAAAAAACCATTTTAAGATACGCTTTTAGGTTTATAATAAACTCCTGCGGATATCAGGATGGTGGAAAAAACGATAAAAAGAGAAGATATCAAAGTGTCGATGTACTCTAAAGCTGAAGCCCCGAAAACAAAGTTTATCAAAGACCCCAGAATGATAAAAACCACTCCTCCTGCAATCAGAAAAGCTCTTATTTTCAAATACCTTTCAGAGGATTTCATTCCCTGAATAATGAAAAATATGAAAATCAACAAAAAGCTCAGCCCTAAAACGGATCCTACGAATATATTCATGGCCTCTCCTCTGCTGTCCTCCCAATAGGCGAAGGGCTGCTGCTGATGAAAAACGGCTGGCCCCCAATTCAGGATATCAATGAAAACCACCAGAAATCCCAGCGCCTTCATGCTGACAGAAAACAATTTTCTTACTTTTTGCCAACTGAGAATCCTTAAAGGTATCTGACCGAAATACGAAAGCGACAAGAAAGAGAAAAGGGGGTAAACCGCATAGATTAAACCTACAAAAACAAGGTCACGGCTTACGGTGCCAGGCAGAGCCATTATGATGAACATTATTGAAGAATAAAGGAAGGTGTAGAAAAAATCCTTCAGATTTTCATCATTGCTTTTTTTGTAGGAAGAATAGAGTTTAACTGAAATCCCGCCGAAAAATAAGGCGGAAACCAGGTTAAAAAGAGAGACAATTGGAATCATACGGTCCTACTTTTAATTTTATCAACAATTTCAATTTCTCCCAAGATGCCTTTGATTAAATCGTATTTTTTTGCCTCCTCATAAGTGACCCACGCATAATCCGCGCTGTCTTTATCAAGCTTCACTTCTCCTGATTTGTAATCTGTCCAATAACTTAAAACCACAACAGGCATGCCATCGGGTTTAATAAAGGCTATGTCAACCAAGAAATTCAAAATACCAACCTCAAGCCCCGTCTCCTCTTTTATTTCTCTTCTCAAAGATTTTTCTATTGCATGATACCATTGCCCTTCTCCGTCAGCAGGCAAATTGATGTAATCATCAACTTCAAGACCACCTCCCGGAACCGTCCATTTCCCAGGGAATACTTTTTTATCAAAGCTTCTCTGGGTCAATAAAAATTTGCCATCTTTATAAATAATGGCAGTAGAAGTCACCCTGTGGAGCTCTTTGTCTTTTATTGCGTTAGCAACATTTGTTTCCATGTTTATAATTTCCTATACAAAGAGTGGTCTCCTATCGCATAGAATCTAACTTTATCGTCCTCTTGGAATCTGAAAATTACTCGATGATGGAAATCTATGGAAAAAGCCCAGAATTCGCTTAATCTTCCCTCTAATTTATGGGTTTTGAGTCGCGCATCAAAGGGATTATCCCGAAATATTTTTTCTTGTTTTTCTGCTTTCCTTTTAATCTCTTCTGAAAATTTTCTATATTCCCGCGCAAATTGAGGAGAGTAAAGAATTTCCATAAATCAAATGGGGTCAGCTTAGCTCAAATCCCTAAGTGAACGCAGAATTTTACCTTTGCCAGATCGAAATTCCGCCTCGCTTTTTCTGATTCTAACTAACAAATCCTCCTCTGCTATCCTTTCTCTGATAAGCTCTCTCAAAAATTCGCTCTTCGTAGAATATCTCCCTCTCTTTACAATCCACTCGACGGCGGCATCCAATTCTTTAGACAAAGATATGTTTATTATTTGTCTCATGGTTTTATTGTAATAAATTGTATTACAATTTCATCATAGCCAAGTTAAGGACACCTGTCAATAATTAGTCGTCCTGATAAAAATTTTTTGAAAAATAGTTTTTAATTATTTTCTCACTGAGTTTAAAAAGAGGATAAAACAATGATTGTCTGAGACTTTATCATTGGATTTGATTTTCCATAAATTTAAACCTTGACTCCCAATATGCTTCCTCTTAGCATAATAAAGCTAATTAAAATAAACATAAAATTGAGAAACTTAATCTATCTCAGCAAAAAGAACAACATAATTCTTACCGTATGCTTTAGCGCAAGCCGGACAGGTAGTGTAAGAAAAGAAGAGCTTCTTTAATTCTTTTCCCTTGCTTTTTACGTATTCTTTCATTTCCAAAGCCCACTTCCCTGCGTTTTGATAGGGGCCCTCAAAAACTTTAGTTAAAAACGTCCCTGAAAGCTTAGTCATTTTAGCTCCAGGAACTTCTTTTATAACATCGATATAAATATCTGAGCCCCAAAGAGACTTTTCATCAGTCAGCATTAATTGATAGGGAGCTTTGGCTCCAGCCCTTTCTATTAATCCCATGTTCTTTATCACTTTTTTTCCCATGTTCAGAGGAATATGGAAAAAACTTGTTACATGGTCCTTAACAAATATTCTATCTTTCCAAATAATCTCTTTATCCTGCCAAGGATCAGGATTAAATGGCTCACAACAGCCAGTTAACTTTACTGTTTGCTCTCCCATACATTTACTTTAGAAGTTAATAATTTATCGTGGCGGAGAGGGAGGGATTCGAACCCTCGAAGGTGTTACCCTTACACGCTTTCCAAGCGTGCGCACTAGACCAACTATGCGACCTCTCCTTGTTTATTTAATGAACTCCTCCACTGCTTTTCTGGCTTCGCTGTCTGTCTTCTGAACCAAAGGATGCTTCATGAAATAAGAACTGACTTCCAAATATCCTCCCTGCTTTCTATCTAAAGCAATCTTTGCGCATCTGACAGCATCAATCACCACTCCTGCGCTGTTGGCCTTATCGTCAACATCAAGCCTCAATTCAATAGAGAAAGGAACATCGGCAAACATTCTTCCCTCAATCCTGATAAAGGCCAGCTTGGTGTTTCCCAAAAAAGGAATGAAGTCTGAGGGGCCGATATAAACCTTCTCTGCATTCATGTCTTTTGTAATCTGACTCGTGACAGCCTGGGTCTTGCTTATTTTCTTTGACTCCAAACGAGTCCTTTCGAGCATGTTCAGGAAATCAGTATTTCCTCCGACATTTATCTGGTATGTCTTATCAATGGAAGTTCCTCTGTCATCGCAAAGCCGGGCTAAAACACGGTGAACAATGGTGGCTCCCACCTGCCCCTTAATATCATCTCCAACAATGGGAACTCTGGCTTTCTTAAATTTCTCTGCCCATTCCTGCTTTGAAGCGATAAAAACCGGAAGACAGTTAACAAAACCTATTTTATTTTTCAAAGCCATTTCCGCCCAGAATTCAGTCGCCTTCTGGCTCCCCACAGGCAGATAATTTACCAAAACCTCTGTTTTTATTCTTTTTAATTCTTTTTCAATCTCTTTTCTTAGCTTTTCAAGAGGAGTGGGATTCTTTAAAGGCTTTATCTTGTTTTCAACATAAATTCCCACACCGTCTAAAACAGGAGACTCTGTGACTACCACCTTGCTCTTTGGAATCTTAACCCAATTCACCAGATTAGGAAAGGCATAAACCGCTTTATCTAAACTTTTGCCGATTTTATTTGCTCCAACATCGAAAGCGGAAACAAATTCAATGTCTTTAAAATCATACGAACCCATTTTAGGATGCATGAGCCCTATGGGTTTTTTATTCTTATTCTTTCTATAATATTCGATTCCCTGGATTAAACCGGCAAAGCAATTGCCTACTCCGATTATGCCTACTCTTATTTTTTTCATATTTTAAATCTTCATTCCTCTTAATAAGCTTATCCTCTCTTCGGCAGGAGGATGGGTTAAGAATAATTTATGGAGCCAGGAAGTTTTGGCCTTGCCCCTGAAGGGGTCTAAAATATATAAATGGGCTGTGGCGTCATTGGCTCCCCGAAGCTCATTGGTATCATTGGAAATCTTTTCTAAAGCGCGGGCCAGCCCTTCAGGATATCTGGTTAAAAGAGCCCCTGAAGCGTCAGCCAAAAGTTCTCTTTTTCTGGAAATGGCAAGTTTTATCAGTTGAGCCAGAATAGGGGCCAGAATTGCTAAGGCCAAAGATACGACCAGTAAAATCAACTGGGCCTGGCCCCCTCCTTCCCTGTTGTCTCTCCTTCTGCCTCCCCAAAAACTCATTCTGAAAAAAAGATCTGCTGCCATCACTATTATTCCAACCAGAACAACTATTACTGTCTGCAAAAGAATATCCTTGTTGCCAATGTGGGACAATTCATGGGCTATTACTCCCTCCAGTTCCACTCTTTCCAGCTTGGAGAGCAAACCCCGGGTGACGGCCACCACCGCATTCTTTGAATTCCTGCCTGTGGCAAAAGCATTTGGCTGATCAGAATCAATAACATATATCCTGGGCAAAGGAAGGCCGGCTGTAATGCAAAGATTTTCAACCAACCTGTAGAGTTCAGGATTATCCCTTTTTTCCACGGGTTTGGCATGGCTCATTGAAAGAACTATTTTATCTGAAAACCAGTACGCAGAAAAATTCATCACAATACTCAGGATAACAGCAAAATAAAGTATATCCGGAGCGTTTAGGTAATAGGACAAAGCCCAGCCGAAAGCTATGATTAAAATCAGAAAGAAAAACAAATAAAACCAAGTCTTGCGAATATTTACTTCAGCTTGGGTATATAGGTTCATTAGAAATTAACTTTGGGAACAGCTTTCTCGCCCTCTTGAACTTCAAAGAAATCTCTCTTTTTAAATCCCATAAGATTAGCCAGCATGTTTGTCGGAAAACTCTCAATTGAGATATTCATATCGCGGACATTGGTATTATAAAATCTTCTTGAGGCCTGGATTTTATCTTCAGTGTCTCTCAACTCCCTCTGCAGTTCAAGGAAATTGGTTGAAGCCTTTAGGTCAGGATAATTCTCCGCCACGGCAAACAGGGATTTTAAGGTGGAAGTTAAAACATTTTCTGCTTCCCCTTTTTCTTTGATTCCCTGAGCCTGCATAGCTTGAGATCTGGCCTGGGTCACTTTTTCAAAAAGTTCTCTTTCGTGGACTGCGTAACCCTTGACTGTTTCAATTAAATTGGGAATAAGATCATATCTTCTTTTCAGCTGAACGTCTATGTCAGACCACGCTTCTTGAGTCCTGTTTTTAAGGGCAATTAAACGATTATAGGTAGCTATCAGCCATAAAACCAGGACAGCTGCCGCCGCTAGAACGATTGTTTGAGTGTTCATAATTTTGAACGCAGTTAAAAAATAAAACGATTCCGACTTCATCTATCATAACTAAAAATTCCCCTGATATCAAGGGAATTTTTAGCGTCTATAGTTTAAATTTTGATGTCTAAGGTTTCACTTAGTATCCCATTCCGCCCATCGGAGGCATCATGTTTTTTCCACCTGTTGGCGGATTTTCTTCGGGCTTTTCAGCAACCACAGCTTCCATGGTCAGGAACATTGAAGCGGCTGAAGCGGCATTCTGCAAAGATGATCTGACTACCTTTGCGGGATCCACAATCCCGGCTTCCAAAAGATCCTGATATTCCAGGGTCTGGGCATTGAATCCGAAGTTTCCTGTTTCCTTTCTTACTCTGTCTAAAACCACTGCTCCGTCAATGCCGGCGTTTTGGGCAATCTGGCGAATAGGGGCTTCCAAAGCTTTCTTTAAAATATTGACTCCTGTTCTTTCGTCTCCCTCAACTTCCAAAGAATCCAGAGAATCTATCGTTCTCAATAAAGCCACTCCTCCTCCGGGAACAATTCCTTCCTCAACTGCAGCCCTGGCTGCGCAAAGAGAATCCTCGGTCTTGTGCTGTTTTGCTTTCTGCTCTATCTCGGTGGCGGCGCCGACTTTGATTACAGCTACGCCTCCGGCTAATTTCGCCAATCTCTCCTGAAGCTTTTCTTTATCAAAGGATGATTCGGCAATTTCTATTTCCTTTTTGATCTGCTTTACTCTGGCATCAATCTTTTCTTTTTCTCCCTTTCCTTCAACAACAGTAGTGTTTTCTTTTTTAGAAATAACTCTTCTGGCTGAACCCAGCTGTTTTAAATCAATATTTTCCAGCTTTAATCCCAACTCTTCAGAAATAACCTCTGCTCCAGTGACGATTGCTATATCCTGAAGCATTTCCTTTCTTCTGTCTCCGAAACCTGGGGCTTTGATTGCCAAAGCGCTGAATATCCCCCTGAGCTTGTTCACTATCAAGGTAGCCAAAGCATCTCCCTCAACGTCATCGGCAATAATCACCAGTTCCTTCTTTCCTGTCTGGGCCACTTTTTCCAGAATAGGAAGAATTTCCTGGATTGAAGAAATCTTTTTGTCTGTCACTAATATGTATGGATCTTCCAAAACCGCCTCCATTCTTTCAGCATCAGTCACCATGTAAGGAGACACATATCCTCTGTCAAACTGAAGACCTTTTACGATCTCTTTTTGAATTCCGAAAGTTTTTGACTCTTCCACTGTCACCACTCCGTCTTTGCCGACTTCTGTCATTATTTCGGCAATCAGATTTCCCAATTCCTTGTCTTCAGCTGAAATGGTGGCGACCTGGGATATTTCTTCTTTTGTAGTGATTTTTTTTGCCATTGATTTTAAAGAAGAAACCACCTGTTCAACCCCTCTCTCCACTCCTCTTTTAATATCTAAAGGATTCGCTCCGGCTGCCACATTCTTTAAACCTTCTGAAATTATTGCCTGGGCCAAAACCACGGCGGTTGTTGTTCCGTCTCCGGCAACGTCATTTGCCTTCTCAGCTACTTCCTTCACGATTTCTGCTCCCAAATTTTCAATCTTGTCTTCAAGTTCTATTTCCTTGGCGATTGTCACGCCGTCATTCGTAATAACGGGAGAACCGAAACCTTTGTCTAAAATTACGTTTCTTCCTCTGGGACCCAAAGTCACCTTGACCGTGTCAGCTAATTTATCTACCCCCATTTTTATTTTCTTTCTGGCATCCTCGCCAAATTTAATTTGTTTTGCCATAACTTTAGTTTTTGGAAAATTATTCAAGAATTGCCAAAATGTCTTCTTCTTTGGCAATCAAATACTCTTTGTTCTCAACCTTAATTTCGCTTGGACCATATTTTGTGAAAAGAACCTTGTCTCCCACTTTTACTTCAAGAGGAATATAAACTCCGCTTTTGTCCTTTCTGCCCGGCCCCACAGCGATTACCTTGCCCTGTTCGGGTCTTTCCTTTTCAGCTGTGTCTGGCAAAAGAATACCGGTCTTTGTTTTCTCTGCCTCTTTTATCGGTTCAATAAGAATATGATCTGCTAAAGGTTTTATGTTCATTGTTTTATTGGTTAATAACTAAGTTGTCACTTGGAACCTTTGTCCTTCGAATCCCTCAGGATAAACCCTGAGTAGCAATCGAAGGGTTTGACTGCTAATAATAAAATATAGCTGAATCAGAAAAACTGTCAAGCTATAAGGAAATCACCTTTTCCCAGGGAAGATTGCTTTTTCCGAAATGGCCATAGGTTGCTGTCTGCTTATAAATAGGTTTCAACAAATCCAGTCTTTCAATGATGGCTCTCGGCCTGAAATCAAAATTCTTCTCGACAAATTCCTTCAAACTCTCCCCTTTCTCGTTTATTGCCTCGATCATTAAAGGCTCTGCTTTCCCTATAGCATAAGCCACCGAGACCAAACATTTTTCAGCAAGCTTGTTGGCAACGATATTTTTGGCTGCAAAGCGGGCCATGTAGGTTGCCGATCTATCCACTTTGGTCGGGTCCTTTCCTGAAAAAGCTCCACCGCCGTGAGGAATAAGTCCTCCGTAAGTATCAACCATTATTTTTCTTCCGGTAAGGCCGGTGTCTCCGTAGAATCCTCCCTGAACGAATTTGCCTGTCGGATTAACAAAAATTTGAACAGAAGATATATTTCCGACAAGGGGTCTTATCAGTTTTTCCTTCAGCGTTCTGAGAATGAAGGGCTGATCCGCCTTCTCGTCATGCTGGCAGCTGACCAAAATATTTCTTATGGTTCCGTTTTCCACTGTCACCTGAGTTTTCCCGTCGGGCTTTAACCAATCAAAATCTTTTTCCTTTCTCCTTAATTCCTCCAATTTTTCAGCCAGTTTATGAACCAGAACAAGGGCTTTGGGCAAATATTCCTGAGTTTCGTTAGTGGCAAACCCATACATTATTCCCTGATCTCCGGCTCCTCCGTTATCAACCCCCAAAGCAATGTCCGGGGATTGTTTTATTATATTGGTGAATATTTTCAGATTATCTTTATATCCAATGTCACAGTAAACTTTTTCAGCCAGATCTTTGAAATCCACTTGGGCTAATGTGGTAAGTTCTCCCCCGATGAACAATGAGCCATGGCTGCCCATGGTGTTTATGGCCACTCTGCTTTTGGAATCCTGTTTTAAACATTCATCCAGAATGGCATCTGAAATCTGATCGCAGACCTTGTCTGGGTGGCCCGATGTCACGCTTTCAACTGTGTATGTTTTTTGATTGTAATGCATTTTGAAACTGGTTAATTGTAAACAAAAACTCTTTCCGCAAAAGAAAAGAGTAGACCGACATTTATCTTCCCTTTGCGGGCTGGATTTGGCACCTTCTCTGATTCTGACGAATCAAAGGGGTTGCCGGCGGGTCTTAAAGCCAGTTCTCTCGCCGCCTCTCGATAAAATATTTAATTTTGTTTAATAATAAAACTTTGTTTTTTAAAAATCAAGCAAATCTAGATCGCCTTCTTTAAAAACTGGCCAGTGTAGCTTTTTTTAACCCGGGCAATATCCTTAGGAGATCCCTGAGCGACAATATATCCTCCCTTCTCTCCTCCTTCGGGACCTAAATCCAAAATCCAATCTGCGTTTCTTATCACATCCAAATTATGCTCTATCACCAAAACCGTATTTCCCTTATCAACCAGACCCTTTAAAATCTGGACCAGTTTGTTTATATCTTCAAAATGCAATCCGGTTGTGGGCTCATCTAAAATATAAAGAGTCTTACCCGTTGCCTTCCTGGCAAGCTCTGTAGCTAATTTTACTCTCTGCGCCTCCCCTCCTGAAAGAGAAGTGGCCGCCTGCCCCAATTGAATATATCCTACGCCCACATCGTTCAAAGCTTTTAGCCTCTCGTAAAGTCCGGGAACATTCTTAAAAAATTCCATGGCTTCCTCCACCGTCATTTCTAAAACATCAGCAATGTTTTTTCCTTTATACTCAATCGAAAGTGTTTCCTTATTAAACCTTTTTCCGTTGCATTCGGAACATTGAACATAAATGTCAGGCAAGAAATACATCTCTATCTTTTTGACTCCCTGCCCCTCGCAGGCTTCACACCTGCCTCCCTTAACGTTGAACGAAAAACGGCCCGGCTGATATCCCCTAATCCTGGCTTCACGAGTCCGGGTAAAAAGATCTCTGATATACGAGAAAGCTCCTGTATAAGTTGCCGGATTGCTTCTCGGGGTTCTTCCTATCGGGGACTGATCAACTAAAACCACTTTATTTAATTTATCTATTCCGGAAATCTCTTTATGCTCTCCCGGTTCTTCTTTGGCTCCGTAGAATTTCTTTAAAAGGGCTCTAGCTAAAATATCGTTCATTAAAGAGCTTTTCCCTGAGCCTGAAACTCCGGTAATGCAAACGAATTTTCCCAACGGAATTTTTGCATCAACGTTCTTTAAATTATGTTCTTTGGCACCTTTGACGACCAAGTGGTTTTGATTTTCTGATTTTGATTTCAAATACGAAAGAGCTTCTACTTTTTTCCTGCCCGATAAATATTCTCCGGTCAGAGTATTCGATTTAAGAAGCTGCTTCGGGGTTCCTTCAAACATAATCTTGCCGCCTCCCTTTCCCGCCTTGGGGCCCACATCAATTACCCAGTCTGAAGCCATTATGGTCTGAGAATCGTGCTCAACAACTATCACTGAATTCCCCAGATCTCTCAATCTTTTTAAGGTTTCAATCAATTTTTTCTGGTCTCTGGCGTGAAGACCGATAGAGGGCTCGTCTAATATATAAAGAACGCCTGTCAATTTGGATCCGATCTGGGTGGCAAGTCTTATCCTCTGCTCCTCTCCCCCGGAAAGAGTGTCGGCCCTTCTCTCTAAAGTCAGATAATCCAAACCCACATCGAATAAGAATTGGAGGCGGTCAATTATTTCTTTGATTACGGGCTGTGCAATTTTAACTTCATCTGGTTTGATTGCCAGATTTTCAAAAAACTCTTTGGTCCTGCTTATGGGAAGATGGGTCACCTCATCTATTGATTTTTCGCCAACCTTCACAGCCAGAGCTTCGGGCTTCAGCCTTTTCCCCTGGCAATACTCGCAGATTTTCTCTACCATATACTGCTCTATTTCCTGTCGGGTGTATTCAGATTCGGTTTCGTGATATCTTCTTTCCAAATTAGGAATCACTCCTTCGAATTTCTTGTCTCCGTAAAGGATCAAGTCGATTGTTTTCTGAGAAAGATCTTTTAAAGGATCATCTACAGAAAAACCGTTGCTGTCAGCTAAATCCTGAAGCTGGTAGAAATAATATCCCTGCCTGCCAACCTTATGGGAAGCGTGAGCCCAGGGAAAAACAGCCCCCTCAGCTAAAGTCAAATTCAAATTAGGAATCACCAGTTTGGGATCAACTTCAAGTTTCTGGCCCAATCCCTGGCAGGAAGGACAGGCGCCGAAAGGGCTATTGAATGAAAAAAGCCGAGGTTCAAGTTCGGGAAGAGAAACTCCGCAGAATTCACAGGCGAACCTTTCTGAAAACAGCAAATCATTAACCATTACCAATCCCTTGCCGAGCTTCAAGGCTGTTTCCAAAGAATCAATTAAACGGGATTTATCCAGATCTCCGCCCAGAATCAGCCTGTCGACAACAACTTCGATATTATGCTTTTTCTGTTTATCTAGGGGCCTGTCTAAAACCTCTTCCAGTTTGTAAATAATTCCGTCAATCCTGACTCTGACAAAGCCCGCTTTTTTAATTTCCTGCAGCACCCCCTCATGCTCTCCCTTTTTCCCCCGAATCACAGGGCCGAAAATAACAATCTCTGTTTCGGGTTTCAGTCTTAAAATTTGAAGAACCATCTGGTCTATGGTCTGCCTGGCCACTTCCTTTCCGCATTTGGGGCAGTGGGGAGTTCCGATCCGGGCAAACAAAAGACGGAGATAATCATATATCTCTGTAATAGTTCCTACCGTGGAGCGCGGATTGCGGCCCGATTTTCTCTGGTCAATCGAGATTGCCGGAGAAATTCCTTCGATCTTATCTACGTCGGGCTTTCCCATTATTCCCAGAAACTGACGGGCGTAGGCCGAAAGAGATTCAACGTATCTTCTTTGACCTTCGGCATAAAGAGTGTCAAAAGCTAAAGAAGATTTCCCTGAGCCTGAA